>CAZCAC010000004.1:0-144886 GCA_964496575.1 uncultured Planctomycetaceae bacterium
TCGAGGGCTACCAGCGCTTCGCCGCCGGCAAGGCGATGATGGGCGCCGGCGAGGGAATGGCCCAGGGTGGCGGCGGCGGCGAAGGCGGCGGAGCGGCCGGTGGCCTGCTCGGCGGCGCCGGCCTGGGAGTGGGCTTCGGCATGGCGCAGATGCTGGTCAACGACCACAAGGGCGGCGAGGTCCTCGCGCCCGCGGCGGCGGGCATCGTCTGCGGCCACTGCCTGACCAACGTCCCCGCCGGAGCCTTCTGCTCTTCCTGCGGCAAGCCGCTCAAGGCCGAGGAGAAGCCCGAGGAGACCGGCGCGGGGTTCTGCACCGGCTGCGGCAGCCCGCTGACTCCGGGCGCCGGCTTCTGCGGCCAGTGCGGGCGCAAGCGCGACGGCTGAGTTCATGGCCGGGGCGAGGGAGTGCGGTCACTGCGGTGCTGTCGTCAAGCGCACCGAAGAACGGTTCTGCGCGTACTGCGGGACGGAGCTCCCCCGGCCACGGGGCGAGCAGCCGATTCGCGTCGAGGTCGTCGGGCCGCTCGGTGATCTCGAGAGGAGATTCGAGCGGCTGGCGGAGCACCCCTCGTACGAGAGGCTGATGCGACACACGCCCGGAACCGCCGGGCCGGCCGTCGGTCTGTACGGCGGCGCGATCGGCGCGGGGCTCTTCACCGCCGTCTCCTTCTTCATGATGATCTTCATGGCCGGCTTCGCCGGGCCGATGGCCCTCGTCCCGGCCGCCTTCGTCGTCTTCGGGCTGGTGCTGCTGGTCAAGTCGCTGAACAAGGCCACTCGCTACAGCTCGGCCCTGATGCTGCGAGAACCCTCGGTGATCCTCGACGAGCGGACCCAGGTCTCCGGCGGTGGGGAGAACCGCTCGGCCAGGACCTCGTACTTCGCCACTCTCCAGTTCCCGAACGGCGAGCGAGACGAGTACGCGGTGGACGGCCGGACCGCCGGTACCGTCACCAAGGGGGACGTCGGCGTCGCCTACCTGAAGTCCGACGTGCTGGTCGACTTCCAGCGCGTCGACGTGTGAGCGGAGCCGATGCTGACCGCCTACGTCCGCCCCCCCGCCGCCAGCCTCCCCGACTGCGCCCTCACCCACCTCGAGCGCCAGCCGATCGACGTGGAGCTGGCTCGCTGGCAGCACCGAGGCTACCGGGAGGCGCTGACCGGGCTCGGCGCGGAAGTCCGTGAGCTCGGCGTCCTGGACGAGCACCCCGACTCCTGCTTCGTCGAGGACACCGCGCTGGTGCTCGACGAGGTCGCGGTGATCACGCGGCCCGCGCTGGAGGTGCGCCGGGGGGAGGTGGAGTCGGTCGCCGAGGCGCTCCGGCGGGAGCGCGAGCTGCTCCGCGTCGAAGCTCCGGCGACGATCGAAGGGGGCGATATCCTCCTGGTGGAGAAGACCCTGTTCGTCGGTCGCACCTCGCGCAGCAACCGCGAGGGTCGAGAGGCGCTGGCGACCCTTCTGGAACCCTTCGGCTATGAAGTTCGCGGAGTGTCGACCCCCGGTTGCCTGCACCTGAAGAGCGCCGTGACGCGGATCGGATCGCGCACCCTCCTCGTCAATCCGGCCTGGATCGATACCGAACCTCTCGCGGGCCTCGAGCTGGTCGAGGTCGATCCGTCCGAGCCATCCGGTGCCAATACGGTGTGGACGGGGGATGCGATCCTCATGCCGGCGAGCTATCCCCGCACCACCGGTCGGCTCGAGGAGCGGGGGCTGCGCGTCACCACCGTGGACCTCTCGGAATTCCAGAAAGCCGAGGGGGCGACGACTTGCCTGTCGCTGCTCGTGCGAACCCGCGAGAGCATGAAGTAAGGGCCGCGCCCGAAGGCACGGCCCTTGAGATATGCGCCTCCTCACCGGGAGGCAGGGCGTCGCCGAAAGCGATCGGTTGATCCCCCCAGGGTTTCCACCCTAGACCAAGCACTCTCGACGAACGCTCCTTTCCTGCCATAGACGCTCCCGCGAGGGAGCGCTCACCACCCCGTCAGCCGGTTTCAGCCGGGAGGAGGTGATCGTTCGAGCTCGATGGTGACGAGCCCGTTCGGAGCACGGGACGAACGACTGGAGAGCGGCTCATCCCTGCCAGTTGAGTGGTACGTGACCGGGATGGGAGAGTTGCCGTCAATCCAGTAAGAACGTCGTGAGTTTACATTGCGGGTCGATCGGGGGGTCGCGGTCGATTCCGCCGATCGTCGCACCGGGTTTTTCCGACTTCGCGCCAGGCCCACCTTCCGGAAGTCCCGGGGCCGTGCCAGAATCGCCGTGTTCCCCGGTTCCCCCGCCCCCAGCCCCGCTCCGTGTCGAGCCGTCCCGCCGACGAGTCCTTTGAGCTGCTCTCCCGCTTTGCCGGGGGGGATGATGCGGCGTTGGGAGAGCTCCTCGACCGCGAGGCGCCGCGGATCGTCGGGCGCATGCGTGCGCGGCTGCCGCGCGACGTGCGGGCCCGGTTGGGGGGGAGCGACATCATGCAGCTCACCGCGCTCGAGCTGATCCGCATCCGCGAGCGCTTCGACAACCAGGGAGTCGGCGCCTTCCGGGAGCTGGTGGCGACGATCGCCGACCACGCCCTCTCCAAGGCGGTGGATCGGGAACACGCGCAGAAGCGCACTCCGCACCGGGAGCGGCGGACGACCACGCGCCCCGCCGACGACTCCGGCCCGAGTCCGCCAGGGATGGTCGACACGCACACTCCCTCGAGGGAGGTCAATCAGCAGGAGTCGGTCGATCGCCTGCAAGCTTGCCTCGAGGAGCTGATCGAGGCCGATCGCGCGATCCTGAGGCTGATCGACTTCGAGGAGCTCAGCTACGCGGAGGCCGCGGAGCACCTCGGGCTGTCGGTGTCGTCGACGCAGAAGCGGCACAGTCGAGCCGTCACGCGTCTCCGGAGGCTGATGAGCCAGAAGGATGGCTCATTCGGCACTTCGTGAGCTTCCCTCGCGTCTGGTAGAAACCTCCTTCCGGGTGATGGGTTTCCCGGCGTGATGACCAGCCTCCTCTTCAATGCCTGCTTGTTCGTTCTCGACGCCGTGGTGCTCCGGTGGCTGCGCCGCGAGCCCGGCCCTCGCCGGGCGATCTCGGGGCTGGTGGGACTCGGCTGCAGCGCGGCGCTCCTGGGCGCGGTCTTCGCCAAGATCTTCGGCGAGAGGGAGTTCGGCACGCTGCGCTTCCACGCCTGGGCGATCTTCGCGCACGGCCCGTTGGTCCTGGTCGCGATGGCGCAGCTCCTCGGCGAGGCCCCTCGCTGGCGTCTCGCCGGGCGGATCCTCGCGGCTCTGGTCGTGCTCATCGCGATAGACGCTTTCTGGGTCGAACCGTACCGGCTGGAGGTCAGCCATTTCGAGATCCACACCGCCAAATTGAACGAGCCGCTGCGGATCGCGCTGATCGCCGACGTGCAGACGGACTCGGTCGGGGAGCACGAACGGCGGGCGCTGGAGCTCGCGATGGCGGAGGCGCCGGACCTGGTCCTCTTCGCCGGCGATTACGTCCAGGTCCATCCCGACCGGCGGGAGCGGCTGGACGTGGAGCGCCAGAAGCTGCGCGACACCCTCCACGAGATCGGCCTGGAGGCCCCGCTGGGGAGCTTCGCCGTCGAGGGCAACTGCGACCCCCCCGGCTGGCCGCGGATCTTCGAAGGGCTCGACGTGCACGTCTTCGAATCGGGCGGGCGGGTGGAGACCGGCGAGGTGGTCGTCACCGGACTCGACTTCAGGGACTCGGTCCGCCGCGGGCTGGTGGTGCCGGCGGAGGAGCGCTTCCACATCGTGCTCGGGCACGCCCCGGACTTCGCGCTGGAGGAGGTCGACGCCGACCTGCTCGTGGCCGGGCACTGCCACGGCGGGCAGGTCACCATTCCCGGGCTGGGGCCGTTCGTCCTGCTCTCGCGCATCCCCCGCTCCTGGGCTACGGGAGCCCACGAGGTGCGCCCCGGAACCACCCTGGTGGTCTCCCGCGGGATCGGCCTGGAGCGGGCATATGCCCCTCAACTGCGTTTCTTCTGCCGACCGCAGGTGGTCATCATCGATCTCGTGCCCTCCGTAGGGGGCTGAACCGCGGCGGGAATCGGCGCCGGACCGATTTCTCGGGGCTCGGTGCAACCACGGGCCGGCAGAGCCGGTACAAGCCTCCCGTGGACCCCGGTGCGACCTGGAGCGAGGAGGGGAAGCGCCTGCTGACTCTCGAGGAGCAGCTGACGGCGGAGATCCCCCGGCTGCGCGGCTTCTTGAGGCGACTCGAGGGGCGGCCGGCCCCCGACGTGGACGACCTGGTCCAGGAGAGCCTGACCCGCGCCCTGCGCTACCGGGAGACCTTCGACGCCCGGCGGGCGATCTGGCCCTGGCTCAAGCGCACCGCCTTCCGGGTGTTCCTCGACCAGCGCGACCGCGACCGGGTACACCCGAGCTCGGGGGAGGAGCTGGTCGAAGAGCTCCCGGCGTGGGACGTCGATCGGGCCGCGCAGCGCGAGCAGGTCCACCGGCTGCTCGACGCGCTCGCCCCGCTCGAGCGCGACGTGCTGCTGCGCTTCCACCGCGACGGCCTCTCGGTCGCGGCGATCTCGGGCGAGCTGGGGCTCCCCGAAGGAACAGTGAAATCCCACCTGCACCGCGCGCGCCGTCGCCTGGCCGCGCGCGGGGACGAGGAGGTGAGCGAATGAAAGACCATGACCAGCTGTGGGAGCGGATCGACGAGTTGCTCGACGAGTGGCGCGATCCGTTCGAGGACCCCGAGGTGAACGAAGCGCTGCTGGAGGACCCGGCCGCGCTCGAGGAGGTGACGCGGCTGCGCGCGGCGCTCATCGCCATCGAGCGGGAGCCCCGCCCGCTTCCGCTCTGGCGCACGATCGGCATGCCCGTCGCCGCGAGCGTGCTCGGGCTGCTCCTGCTCGGAGATTTCGCCTCACGTGGTAGCGCTCCGGTTCTCGAGCCCGCCTCCGCATCAGAGACGGCGGTGCACACCACGACCCCGCTGGGCATCCAGCGGTTCCAGATGAACGTCGTGACCGAGGACCGCTCGCGACGGATCACCACCCACTTCGACGGCGAGACCTACTCTCGTCGCATCGACCTCTTCGCCCCCCAGGGCAGCGGCGAAGCCCCGCGGCTCGCCAACACCACGATTTCGACTTCTTCTTCACGGAGCCTCCCGAGATGACCTTCCTCACGATCGTTCCCGTGCTGTTGACCCTGGCGGCGACCGCTTCCGATCCCGGTTCTCAGGCGCAGGAGAGGATCCGACTCCCGGATGTGGTACCCGAGCCGAGTGTTCAGGCTACTGAGCCGCAGACCGGAGACACGACTCTGAGTCTGGTGATGTACGACGTGGCGGACATCCTCGACCTGATCCAGCCGCCGGGAATCACGCTGAACGAGGAGTACGAAGGAGAGGCCGCGGAGAAGCTGCGCGAGGGAGAGAGGGCGACGCGCGCGGCGACCATGAAGGCCCTCCATGCCGCTGTTCTCCAGCACCTGTTGCCGGCGTGGGACCGCGACCGAAACGTCGCCCAGCCGGTCGGGGAGAAGGTGTTGGCCGTCTCGGCGATGAAGAGCCAGCACCGGTGGATAGAGGCCTTCCTGGCGAACCTCCGTAGCGAAGGAGTCAGCCAGGTCCTGATCAAGACGATGTTATTCGTGGTGCCTCGCGGGACACTGAAGTCCGTGGGGCTCGATCCTCCGATCGCCATGCTCGCGGATCGGTCCGCATTCGAAGCCGCGCGGGAGAAGCTGATGGCAGTCCCCGACGCCGAGGTGATCGGTTTTCCCAAGCTACTCAACAATGCATTCCGGAGGGCCGTGGCCTGCGTGGGGCAATCGACCTCCTATGTCAAGGAGTGGGAGGTCAAGCTGATCGCGCCTGAAGGAAAACGGATCGCCGATCCGGTGGTCGACACCGTATTCGAGGGCTACGAGCTGTACTCGCTGGCGGTTCCGCTACCCGGCGATCGCTACGGGCTGGAGCTGGAGTTCAAGCGGGCCTTCATCGCCCGACCGATCCCCACCAAGAAGATCACCATCTCCACGGAACCGGTTCAGGAGGTCTCGATCTCGCTGCCGGAGGTGACCCGGGTCTCGCTCGAGACGAGTCTGATCCTCGACCAGGGATCGTGGGCCGCTTTCGCCACTCCGGCCAACGACGAGGTCCACGACGTGGTGGTGGTCGTGAGCCTGGAAGAGGTGTCCGAGGGTCGGCGCCTCCCCGGCAAGGTCGAGGAGTCCGAATCTCGCCGCGCCCGCTAGCGGTCGACCAGAGGACCTACCCTCTCGAATCCCGCAGCTTCTGTAGCACTCTCCGCGCCTGACCCGAGTCGACGGAGGCGGTCGCCGCATCGACTCCCTCGGCGAGGGTCAGACAACGCCCCGCGGCCTTGAGGGTCAACGCCGCTCCCAGCAGCGCCGCGCAGCGCGCCGGCCCCACCTCGCCGTCGAGCACCAGCGAGGTCATCTCCCCGGCCGCCTTGACCAGCGCCGGGTTGTCTCCCGGTCCCTGACCCTCGGGGGGGAAGCTGAAGAGCGGCAGGTCGGGCTCGTGGGGACAGGTGAGCCCGAAGTCCTCGGGCTCGATCGTCAGCGAGACCAGGTGCTCGCCGAGCAGCTCGATCCCCCGCGTGCGCCGGCGGACCGAGGGGATCATCCCGCCCTCGACTCCCTGCACCGCGGAGGCGCGATTGTGGCCGAGCCCCTGCATCACCTCGACCGCCCGGCCCAGCACCGGGCCACTCTGGGCGCCGACCACGACGGCGGCGTTGGAGGGACAGATCAACTTCTCGACCGTGGCCAGGGGAATTCGCATCACCACGTTCTGTCGGACCGATCGCAATCTCATCAGATCGGGCAGCACGCCGGTGACCGCGCAGGCGGCGAAACCCGTGCGCTTCACGGACTCGCCAGCCGCCGCCGGATCCCAGGTCATCGAGGCGCCGAGCACCTCTAGCACGTTCGCCGCGGTCAGGCCGCGCCGTGGAGGCACCTCGCGATCGGACATGATCATGACTCGCGCACCCGCCCCCGCGGCGATCAGCCCTGCGGCGACGTCGAGTGGCGGCACCCCTTCGGTTCCGTCGTTCGGTGAACAGAGACAGACGAGTCCGGAGACGTCCGTACAGGGCAGCGTCGCCCTGTCCCGGGCGGCGGAGGCGAAGCCCATCAACTCGTCGACGGTCACACCCTTGGAGCGAAGGGCGACGAAGAAGGAGGCGATGGTGACCTCGCTCTCCGAACCCGAGAGGATCGCCTCGAAGGCGCGATACGCCTCGCGCTGAGATAGGTTGCGGATGTCCTTGCGCCCCGGGGTGATGGAACGCAGGAGGTCGCGGAGACTCATGGGCTGCCTCGGACTCGATGGGCGGCGGCGACACGAGATCACCGGCCCGGGGCGGATGGGGAGCCGCTCGGGGCTCGATGTTCTCGAGCGGGGAGGTAAGTCCAAGGTTAGCATGACCACCCGATTCCCCGCGAGGTTTGCCTCTGGATTGTGCAACTCACGGGATCGCCCCGCTTCCCGTGACCTCGAGCGTTGCCACCCCACGGGGCCCGGCTATTCTCCAGCGAATCGCCCCTTTCTCCGGCTCTTCGAGCACCGAATGAAACCGCTCCTCACCTGTACCCTGCTCCTGTGTTGCGCACCTCTGGCGAGCTCCGATCGGCTGGAGCTCACCGACGGCTCCCGTCTGGACGGCTTCTGGATCGAGGACACCAGCACGCACATCGTCTTCCAGGTGAGCGGCGAGTCGAAGGTGCAGCGCTTCAAGCACGCCGAGATCGCACTCCTGGCTCTCACGTTCCCGTCGGAAGCGGAGCGGATCGCCGCCGACCCGCGGTGGTCGCCCGAGCGGGAACAGAAGACGATCGAGCAGTACTTCCTGCCGGAGGAGCGCCGCGACGTCGATATCGTCCGCTCTCGCCACTACATCATCTTCTCCACCGCGTCCGGCGCCGACCGGGTGGCCCGGTCGATGGAGGTGATCTACGAGGCGTTCGCCCAGACCTACCCGTTCAAGGAGCCACAGGGGGAAGCGCTCCTGCCGGTGTTCCTCCTGAAGGACCACGACCAGTACACCGAGTGGTCGATGCGCGCGACCGGCTGGACGCGCGAGCAGGCCGCCCGATCCGCGGGGCACGCCTCTCGCGACTACTTCGCCACCTACTTCACCGGCGGCGCCAACGCGACGATCTACCACGAAGCGGGGCACCAGCTGGTGGGGAATCGCTTGCGCCTGCACGGCGGCGGCTCGTGGTTCCAGGAGGGGATGGCGGTCTACTTCGAGGACAAGTGGAAGAAGAGCAAGGGGCTCTCCAGCGTGGCCTCGGGGATGATCAAATCCGATCGGTACACCCCCTTCCGCGAGCTGTTCGAGGTGAAGAGCCTCTTGCACACCGCGGGGGACGACAAGCGCGAGAGCGTGGCGGGTCAACGCTACACGCAAGCAGGGACGATCATCCACTTCCTCGCCGTGGGGCCGCTGAAGAAGGACTTCGGAAAGATGCTCGACGCGCTGCGCAACTACCGCCGCTCGCGCGACGGCGAGACCGAGGTCGCCGAGACGATGTGGGACAAGATCTTCCGTGAGGCCTACGGACTCGACGTCGACGGCCTCGAGGCCGCTTGGAAGAAGTACTTCGTGGGGCGATGATGCGCACCATCCTCTTCTGTCTCGCTCTCCTCGGGCCGGCCTCGCTCTCCTCGGCCCCCGCCGGTCTGCCGGTCCAGGTGGAGAGCCTCGGCCTGCGCTTCGAGACCCCCAATGGGTGGCGCCTCGACAGCAACGGATCGAGCCCGAATGATCTCCTGCTCTATCCCGGCAAGACCAAGACCCTGCCGCTCCTGCGCATCCGCGCCTTCCACGGCAACTTCTCGGCGCGTGACCGCCTCCCTCAGATGACCCGGGGGCTCACCGACGAGGAGCGCGGCGCGCTCTTCGAGAGCGTGGAGGCCTGGGAGCTGAATGGCCGTCGCTTCGAGACGGTGGCCGCCGTTCATCGCAAGGGCGTACAGGAGTGGCACGCGCGCTTCACAGTCGTCGATCAGCCGAAGAAGTTGCAGCACGCCTTCTGGCTCTTCGGCCGCAAGAAGGACCTCGAGCGGCAATGGAAGGTGGTGAGCGCGAGCATCGCCTCGGCGCGGCCGATCGACTCCCCCGAGATCACCGTGGCGAAGGGCGACGACCCGACCCCTCCGGAGCCGGGGCCTCCCCCCGTGGACGAGGGGAGCTTCACCTGGCAGGACGTCCAGAGCGGCCTGCGTATCACCAGCTGGCCGGCGGGTTTCCAGCCCGACGAGAAGAGCCTGTCGCGTCTCTCCAGGACCGGCGTGATCCTTCGGCCGGAGGACACCGAGGCTCCCAAGGTCACCTCGATCACTCTTTCGCGTCGAAATGTCAGCTCGATGGTCACCGCCGAGAGCGCGGCGAAGACGTTGAAGGAGAAGGTCCTGGCGCTGACGGGCGTGAGCGAGGTGCGCCAGATGAAGGTGCGGGTCGCGGGATTGCCGGCGACCCTTCTACGCTGGCGCCATCAGGAGGGGCAGGGGGACGCGCTGGTCTTCCAGGTCTACTTCTTCCAGCGCGAGAGCGCCCTCTTCCGCGTCGACTACAGCGCGACGGAGGAGTGGGCTGGCGTTCGCACGCGCAGGGACCTGCTCAAGAAGTTCGTCATCGGGATCTCGTTCCGCTGACCGAGGGCGGGGGCGTTCAGAAAACCGGATAACCACAGAGGCTCAGTGTCTCTGTGCCTCTGTACTACTAGCCTTCAGATGCTTCGCGAGCCGCAAGGACTTCAGGCGCCTGTACGTGCTTTCTGGAGCTGACCTGAGGACAGCTTGCAGGCTCCGGTGACAGTGACCGCGAGACGATGTCCTCGGACGGTGAGGTGGTGGCGGTATGGCCACGACCGTCGTCTTGACGCCCTCTGCCGAAGCACACACACTCGAGGGCGAGGAGAACCGATACGATCGATCAGTCTTCGTCCTTCTCTTCTTCCTTCTCCTCTTCTTCTTCCTCGCCCTCTTCTTCCGTCTCTTCCTCCTCCTCCTCGGGATTCTCGCCCGCGTCGATCACAACCTCGGGAGCGACTTCCACCTCGGGGCGGGGACGGATGTGGGCGTAGAAGAGCTCGGCTTCCTTGTCGTAGACGAGCTGGCCATCGACCACGGTGTACTGGACGAAGGTCTGGTAGTGAAGGAGGTCGCCGTCGGTGACGATCAAGTCGCAGTCCTTGCCGACCTCGAGCGTGCCGACGCGATGGCCGATACCCATCATCCGCGCGGGGACGGTGGTGATCGACGCCAGCGCCAGCTCCTCGGAGAGGCCGCCGCGGATGGCGAAGCCGACCTCGACCGGCAGGTGGATGATGTCGCGGCCGACGATGCCATCCAGGCCGATCCCCTTGGAGGAGGGGATGATCGCCACCGGGATGCCCGCCGCGGCGAGCTTGGCGGCGTTCTCGATGCTCGAGCCGCCGGGGCGCACGAGGTTCTCGCTCTTGTCGCGGCGATCGCGAGCGGTGAGGATCGCCATCGCGCCGGCTCTTCCGAGCTCGTCCGCGACCGTCCAGCCCTCACGACACCCATCGATGATCGGACGGAAGCCGAACTCCTGCGCGAGGCGTGCGATGGCCAGCAGGTCCTCACGCTCAGAGGCGCGGAAGCGCGGGTAGATCTCACCTTTCAGGACCTGGAGCGCCGAGCTGTCGACGCTCTTCTTGCTGGGCTCCTTGAGCTCCTTGTCGCGCTTGACGTCGACCTCCCACTGGCGGTACTTGCGCAGGTACACCGCCGCCTTCTCCAGCTTCTCGCGCAGGGAACGACGGGCGTTCCCCCCCGAGTAGCTCATCGAGACGTAGGTCGAGTCGCGGAGCACGATGCCGTCGAAGTCGTAGGGAAGCGGCGGGTCGTGGCTGACGTAGCGCTTGAGCTTGACCGCGGCACGCCCCGAGCCGGTGGAGGTGATCCCCGCGCCCAGCCCCAGGACCATGTTCTGGGAGAAAGGATCGATCGAGCCGCGGAAATCGCCGCTGGTACCGGTCAGGCCGGACGAGGAGATCGCCACGATCCCCGGGTACACCCACATCCCCTGAGCGTCGAGGGTCTCGACCCGGAAGTCGATCTTCTCCTCGGGCATGTCGGTGTAGTAGTCGCGACCCGGGACCTCGAGGTCGTAGCCGATCTCGACGATCTTGCCATTCTTGGCCAGGAGCTCGGCACCGCGCAGGATGGTGCCGGTGCCGGTGTGGATGTCGGCGTTGTGGACGTAGAACCAAGCGTCCTTGTCCTCCTCCGGGACCTTCTCGACCTCTTCCTCCTCGTCCTTCTTCTCCTCCTCGTCACCGAGGAAGGGAAGGCTCGACGCGGGGAGCGCGAAGAGGAACGCGGCCAACGTGGTCGTGGTGATCAGAGCGGTGTGCTTTTTCAGGGTCTTCATCAGTTCACCTCACCGGAGACGATCTCGCCTTCGAGCATGACGGCTTCGACCTTGGTACCCGGCTCGAACGGGTCGCCCTTGAAGAAGAGGATGTTGGCGTCCTTTCCAGCGGACAGGCTGCCCAGCCGTTCACCCAGCCCGATCATCTCCGCGGGCTCGAGCGTCATCGCCCGCAAGGCGGCCTCGCGCGAGAGTCCCGCGCCGATCAGCTCGCCGGTATTGGCCAGCCACTGCTTCTGGCTGGACAGGTTGTCCGAACGCGGAATCAGGACCAGTTTGGCCCCTTCGTCGGCGAGCTCCTTGGGCAGGTTGCGGATCCGCAGCGTGTTCGGGTGCGTGCTCAGGGTGGGCTCCATCACCACCCGGCACTCCAGCAGGCCGATCTCGTGCTTGACGTGGAAGAGGTTGAGCGAGCGGCTGACGGGAACACGCAGGTCCCAGTCGAATTCCTCCTCGTCGATCGCATCGATCAGGTGGACGTAGTCACCGGCCGTTCCGATCGCGATCAGGGCGCGCAGCTCCTTGTCGCGCAGCTGCTGGAACGCCACCGCCTTGCCGTTGGGCTCGGGCGGGGTGTAGGGACCGACCTCCTTGACCGGCTTGGGCTCCTTCCCGTCCTTCTTCTCCTTGTCGTACTTCTTCTTGTCCTTGTCGTACTTCTCCTTGGCCTTCTCCCACTTCTCCCTGGCCTTCTTCTCCTTCTCGATGTATTCGTCGGCCTCCCGGAAGCCGTCACCGATCATCTTCTTGGAGCTGGAGTTCGAGCGGAGCCGTATCTTCAGGTAGATGTCGTCCGCGAGGATCATCTCCTCGGCTGTATCTCCTTTCGGCCGAATCGCGACCGCCCGACCAGGGATCCCGTTCCCCGCCGGATAGCACGCGAGCGTGGTGATTCCCGCCTCGAGCAGCTCGGGGTAGTCCTCGAACTGGGGGAAGACTTCGGCGGACGCCTTCAACTCGGGCGAGGAGTCGTTCCCCCCCCGGCTGTCCATCCCCTGCCGGGAATAGCAGTTCACCAGACCGGGAATGGCGACCGAATCGGGCCCCAGATCGATCACGGGGATTCCGCGCTCGATCGGCAGGTCCTCACCGACTACGACGATCTTGCCGTCCTCGACGAGAATCACCGCGTGGGGAATCGTTCCATCACTGACGGTCTCCGCCTTGCCGACCTTGAGAGCGAAGAGCCCCCCAACGGGAATGGTCGGTGCCGGGGCCAGGACGGGGCTCGCGGCCAAGAGAATCGTGTTCAGGATCATCATTCTTCCTCTAGCGTTCAGAAGCGTTGTCTGCCGCGCTCGTACTCGTACTCCGTCTGCCCATCGATCCAGACGCGCTCCACCCGGGAGCGGGGATCGAGGGGATCACCGGAGAAGATCACGATGTCCGCGTCCTTGCCCGATTCCAGGCTGCCGACGCGATCGAAGATGCCGAAGGTCTTGGCCGTGTTGGAGGTCAGGGCCTTCAGCATGGAATAGGAGTCGGCGCCCAATCTGGCGCTCATCGCCCCCTGCAGGAAGAGCTCTTCCTGCGGCATCACGGGCGAGTCGGTGTTCAGGGAGAAGAGGGGCACGCCGGCTTCCGCGTAGGCCGCGGAGCTGCCGTTGATGCGCCCGTTCCGGCTGGAGGACCAGTCCATGGTGCGCGGCCCGTGGTTGACCGGACACCCCCATTCAGCGATCGCCTCGGCGACCTTCCAGCCGTCGAAAGACCCGTGGCTCACGCAGCACTGGGTCTTGTACTTGTTGTGCCACATGCGGGCGGTGTTCCCGACTCCATCGCCTCCCGCGGTGTGAATCACCGCCGGCAGGTCGCGACGAAGGACCTTCTTCAGGTTCTCGATCGCGGGATCGAAGCGCCCTTGCCGCTCGGCGGCGAGCGCCTTCTCGCAGATGTCCTCGAGCGCCCAGCCCATGCCGGCGCGCGAGCAACCGAAGCGCTCCTCGCCCGCCCGCGCCTGCGGATTCGAGTCCTGGGCGACCTTCATCCCGCCGGGGTCGCGGACGACCGCGTCCTCGAAGCTCGGACTGGTCTTGGTCTTGTAGAGAACGCCGAAGCCGCTGATGTTGGTGCCGCTGCCGGGAATCCCGTGGACGGTGGTGACCCCGGCGGAGCAGGCGAGCCGCATCAGGCGGTTGTCGGGGCGCATCCCCGCCGAGGCGCGCAGCTCCGGGTTGATCCGGTGCACCATGTCGTTGATGTCACCCCACCCGCCGGTGTGGATGTGGGTGTGGATGTCGATCAGCCCCGGAGTCGCCCAGCCGTCGGGATACTCGACGACCGGCGTTTCTTCGGGACACGCCTTCGGCGGCCCGACGTAGCTGACCTTGCCCTCCTCGATCCAGATCATGCCGGGCGCGAAGATCTCGCCGGCATCGCTCATCGAGAAGACCTTGCCGCAGCGGATGACGAGATCCTGCGCCGCGGCCGGGGCGCCGAGCAGCGTCGCCAGGGCGAAGGCCGCCCCGATGGTCCTGGTCATGCTCACCATACCTGGGACCCCTCCTCGCGTTCGTAGACGAGCTCACCCTCGATCCAGACGAAGTCGACCACGCTGCGCGGATCCGAGGGATCCCCGGTGATGACGACGAGGTCGGCCACCTTGCCCGGTTCGATGCTGCCCAGTCGATCGTCAAGGCCGCCGACGATCGCCGGGACGATCGTCAGACCGCGCAAGGCGTCCATCTGCGAGTTGTCGAAGCCGTAGCGCACGCCCATCGCCGACTGCAGCGGCAGCTCTTCGGAGGCAACCACCGGCGCGTCGGTGTTGAAGCCGATCAGCGTGTGTCCTTCCTGCTGGAACCCCCACGCGGTTCCTTCGGCCCGTCCTTCGGTGTCGTAGGCGGGCGGGCGCGCCCACATCACCTCCCGCGGCCCGAGGATCGCCGCGACGCCGATCTCCTCGGCGATCGCGCCGAGCTTGTAGGAGTCGAAGGAGCCGTGGTCGATGTAGCAGGGCATCTTCGCTTCCATCCGCAGGAGGCGAAGGGTCGCCAGCACCACCTGGAAGTACTGGGTGTGCACCGAGATCTGCGTCTTCTCGCTGACCAGATCGCGGTAGATGTCCAGGTGAATTCGCCGCTCCGGCTTCGGCCCCTCGCCGCGCTCGTGGCGCAACCAGCTCTCCGCGTAGGCGCGCCCCTGGGTCAGCGAGTGGCGGATGTGGTGGTTCATCAGCGCCCTGTTCATGTTGTAGCCCCAGCGCTTGGGGTTGTCCCCTTGCGCGAGCTTCATCGAACCGGGATCGCGCACGACCATCTCCTCGTAGGGAACCTCGTGAGTCTTCATCAGGATCCCCTGGCCGCCGATGTTGGTGCCGGAGCCGGGGATCGACAGAACGGTCGTGATGCCCTGGGCGCGAGGTCGCCTCAACCGCGAGTGGCCGGGGATCACCGTCGCGCTGATCCGCAGGCCCGGGTTGAGCTGGTAGACCATGTCGTTGTAGCCGAAGCCCCCCGCCATGTGGGTGTGCAGGTCGATCAGCCCGGGGACGACCCAGGAGTCGCCGGCGTCGACGAGCTCGTAGTCTTCGGGGATCTCGAGCTCGCGCTGCGGCCCGACGGCCTCGATCAGGCCGTCCTTCACCAGCACCACAGCGTTGTCGACGCAGCCCCGGCCGTCCGCCCCGCAGATCAGCGCCTTGCTCGCGCGGATCGCGACCCCCCCCTCAGCGGCGGCCGGCGCGGCCAGCGCGGTGAGCGACAGCGCCAGACCGAGCGCGCCCGAGCTCCACACCTCTCTCCGCCCCGCATTCCGGGGAGCCCTCGAGAGGAAGCTGTGGAGCCGGTTACCCATCGCTACCAGCGGCGTCGCTGGATCGTCGGATCGTAAACCTTCTCGCCCTTTACGTAGACCGCCTCGATCGAGGCCCGCGGGTCCCCCGGATCGCCGGTGATGACGAGCAGGTCCGCTTCCTTGCCCTCCTCGATGCTGCCGACGAGGTGATCGATGTGAGCGGTCACGGCGGGGATGATGGTCAGGCCGCGAACGGTCTCCAGCTTGTCGTACCTGAAGCCGTAGCGCACGGCCATCGCCGCCTGCACGACCAGTTCCTGGGCCGGGATCACCGGAGCGTCGGTGTTGAAGCCGATCATCTCCAGCCCCTCTTCCTGGTAGCCGGCGCAGACGCCCTGGAAGCGCTCGGGGTTCGAGCCGGTCCAGCGGATCAGGCCGTCCATCGGCACCTCGACGTTCCGCGGTCCGAGGATGGCGGAAACGCCCAGTTTCTGGGCGCGCCCGCCGACTTTCCAGCCGTCGAAGGTCCCGTGGCCGATGTAGACCGGGAGGTTCAGCTCCTCGGCGGCCATGGTCAGGGTGTTGTTCACCACCTGGTAGATCTGGGTGTGCGCAATGATCTCGGCGCGCCTCTCGTAGACCGCGCGCACCAGCTCGAACTGGATGTTCTTCTCCGGCTTGGGCCCTTCACCCTTCTCGTAGCGTTCCCAGGTCCTGGCGTAGGCGATGCCCCGCTGCAGCGCGTTGCGGATTCCAAAGGTCATCAACGAGCGCGCCAGGCCGTAGCCCCAGCGCTCGGGGTTGCCCGCCTGGGCCATCTTCAGCGAGCCGGGATCGCGCAGGCACGCCCCTTCGTAGTCGTGCCCGCCGGTCTTGACCAGGATCCCCTGGCCGCCGATGTTGGTGGCGGAGCCGGGGATGAACAGGATCGTGGTGACGCCCGCGGCGAGCGCCAGCTGCATCTTCGGATCCTCCGGGCGGACAGCGGTGGAAGCTCTCAGCCCGGGGTTGGTCACGTAGACCGCGTCGTTGATGTCGAACGTCCCCGCGATGTGCGTGTGGAGATCGATCAACCCGGGCATGATCCAGTTGTCGCCGACGTCGAGGACCTCGAAGCCGGCGGGGATCGGAGTCTCTGCGGCGGGCCCGACGCCCACGATCATGCCGTCCTGGATCAGCACAACGGCGTTGTCGACGAACTGCGGCCCGCGGAAGGGCACGGTCAGAGCCTTCGCCGCGCGGATCGCCAGCCCCTGGCCCCCGGGCTCGCCCGCGGGGACGACCGGCTGGGTCACGACGGTGACGGTCGGGTTGGAGCTCGGCACTGCCGCCGGCGATTCGGCCACGGCGGTCCCGGCCGCCAGCAGGGCGGAACCGAGCACGGTGAGGATCAGATTGTCGTATCGCATTGAAAAGGAGGGATCAGGTGTCTCCCGTGGGGAGCGAGTCAGTGCAATCGAACCTCGCGCCCGTCGACCCAGACGCGCAGGATGCTGGTACCGAGATCGAGCGGATCGCCGTCGAGCAGCAACACGTCGGCGTCGAGGCCAGGCTTCAGGCTGCCGACGCGGCCGTCGATCTCCATCATCTCCGCCGCGCCCTGCGTCAGCGCGTGAACCGCGCCGGCGGGGCTCATGCCCTGGCTGACCGCGTAGGCCGCCACCAGCGGCAGCTCCGCGGCGCCTTCCTCCGCCGAGCTGTGGAACGCCACCGGGATCCCGGCGTTGGCCAGCTCCGCGTAGCGGTTGCGCTTCCGGGTGCCCATCTTCGAGTCGGAGTAGATGACTCGATGGTTGAGCAGGACCCCGCGAACGCGCCCGACGATCTTGTCGGAGACCTTCCACGCGTCGTTCGCGCCGAAGAGGATCGGCTGGATGCCGAAGCTCTCGAAGGCGTCGACGCAGTCGAGGATCTCGTCCTGGCGCTCGACGCGCACCACGACCGCCTTTTCACCTTGCAGCGCCGCCCGGAAAGGCTCGAGATCGGCATTGATGCCGGGAACCTTGGGCTTGCCCTTGGGGGCCTTCGCCTTCTCGGGCCTCTTCTCCTTGCGCCGCTCGCCGCGCTTCGCGACGACGTACTCCTTGGAGGTCTGCTCCGCCTGGAAGCAGACCTCGACGTCGCCGACGACGACCTGGCCGAGGAGCTTGCCCTTCTCCGTCTTCGCGGAGACGGCCACGTCCCCCATCGAGCCGAAGCCGGTGAGGTCGACGCTGTGCTCGTCACGCTTGCCTTCGACCGCGACCAGCGTCTCGGAGACCGCGTCGCAGCGCAGGTAGCCCTCGAGGGTCCCGTCGGTGTCGAGCAGCTGCATCCGCAGGCGTACGCACTCACCATCCTCACCGACCGAAGCGGACTCGGCCAGCCAGACGCCGGTGACGGGGATCGGAGGATCGTCGTCCTTCTTCTTTTTCTTCTTCTTCTTCTTGGACTTCTCCTCGTCCTTGTCCTCGCCGTTCTCGGACTCCTCCTCATCCTCCTCGTCGTCGTCCTCCTTCTCCTCCTCGGGAGGCTCCGGAGGCGGGGGAACCCACTTGGCGATCGCTTCCTCGTAGTCTTCCCACTTCTTCTTGTACTCCGTCGCCTTCTGCAGGATCGACTTGACCTGCAAGCCCGACTTGAGCCGGTTGGAGTTGGACCACTGCATGTGCATCACCGCCGGGTCGGCGACGACCATCCGCTCGAGGTCCTCACTGGCGGGCTTGTAGGCCAACGCCGGCGTGCCCGAACCACCGATGCCTCGCGGAGTCATCAGGACCGTGGTCACCCCGGCCTGCGCCACGCGTCGATCCGCGAAGTCGCCGGTCTCGAGCATCCGCGAGTACTTGAAGCGCGTCGCCGGGACCTTCGAGGAGCCTTCCAGCCCCAGGTGTCCGAGGGTGTCGATCATTCCGGGCATGGCGCCGGTGCCCCGCACGACCGTGCAACCGATCGGGTGGGCGACGCGACGGCCGACCTCGACGATCCGGCCGTTCTCCATCAGGATCTGGCCGGGACTGAGGGTCTCGCCGTTGCCGACGTAGAGGTGATCGACCTCCAGCACGACCGACTCGCTCTCGTGCGCCTTCCAGGCGATGTCCCCGTCGATCCAGGTGGCCAGCACGCTCGAGGTTGGGGCGAGCGGCGATCCGTTGAGGACCACCAGGTCGGCGTCCTTGCCAGCCGACAGGCTGCCCACGCGCTTCTCCACGCCCAGCACCGTCGCGGCGTCCAGGGTTATCGCGGCGAGTGCGGTCTCGGGGGTCATGCCCCCTCGACGCGCGAGGTCCGCGTAGAAGCGCAGGTCGCTGATCGGGTAGTCGAGGGGCGGCACGACCACCACCTTGACCCCCGCGGCGGAGAGCGTCGAGGCGAGCTTCTGGTCGGGCCAGACCGCCTCTTCCGACTTGCCCAGATCCCGCGGCTTCGCGTTGGGCAGGACCGCGGCAGGGACGATCACCGGAGTGCCGCTCTTCGCGATCGCCTCGGCGAGCTTGCCCCCGCGTCCGGCGCCGGTGAGCACCAGGGGCAGGTTGTTCTCGTCGAAGAACTCGAGCAGCGCGCGGATCTCGTTCTCGGTCTCGGCGCGCATGCGCCAGCGCTTGCCCGCCTTGATCATCGCGGACAGATCGGCGCCGGTGGCGGGGCCGTACTCCTCGCTGGCCTTCGGATCGGCGGCCAGGGCCAGGAGCTCGCGCAAGGCGATCATCGCCCCCATCGTGGTGCGGGGGAGCTGCGGTCGCTCGACACCGAGGCCGACGTCCACGGTAGCGGGAACCGGGGGCTCCCAGTAGCCGGGGGTCGAGCGCGCATCGGCGCTGATCGAGCCGTGGATCGCGGAGGCGTCGTCGAGGACACGCCCCTTTCCGGCGGTCCCGCCGAGCTTGACCACCGCGCCGTGGCCCGCGATCAGTCTTCGCCGCGCCGGCGAGACGTAGGCGGTGGTCACGCCACCGGCCAGCGTCGAGGCGTAGGTCCCGTACGTGTCGACCTGGTCGATCGCCGCCAGTCCCGGATCCGCGGTGCGGCCGGAAGGCGATCGACCACCGAAGCCACTGTCGGCGGCGACGAGGCCGGGGATGATCACCGCGGTGGGGCCGTAGTCGACCACGCGCGCGTCATCGGGGATGTCGACGTCCTGGCCGACCCCGACGATCTTGCCGTCGCGGATCAGGACCGTTCCGCCTCCCTCGATCACGCGGCCTTCTTCGACCACGTGGATCGTCCCCGCCTGAACCGCGACCAGATCACGCCCGTGGACGGGCGGCGGCGCCGCGGCTGCAACGGTCAAGAGGAGCGTGGAGAGCATCTTCTAATTCTCCTTTTCGTCGTCGTGGTCGTGGTCGTCGCCCTTCTTCTCTTCCTCGTTCTCGCCCTCGTCGACCTTCTTCTTCTCTTCCTCGATCTCATCGTCACCGCAGTCGTGAGCCTCGAGATCGCTGGCGCTGGCAGGCGCGGTGTTCTCGGGCTGCTCGCCAGTCTCGAGGTGACGCACCCGCGTGTCGGTCGCGCGGTCGTAGGCTTCGTTGCCCTCGATCACCACGTATTCGGTGAGCGAGGTGACGCTGAGCGGGTCACCGGAGAAGATCACCACGTTGCCGTCGGCGCCCTTGGAGAGGTGTCCGATGCGCTTGCCCAGGCCGAGCATCTCGGCCGGCGTGGTGGTCACCGCGGCGATCGCGTCCTTGCGGCTCATTCCGTGACCGACGCAGAGGGCGGCCTGGTACCAGAGCGACTGGCTGGCGGCACCGGTCGAGCGCAGGGCGAAGCGAACGCCCTTGTCCTGGAAGACGCCGGGGACGAAGGTCTCGATCTCCTCGCCGGTCACCGGGTCGCGCTCGATGTGAGTCAGCGCCGAGCTCAGGATCACCGGCACTCCGCGCTCGGCGATCAGGTCGGCCGCCTTCCAGCAGGAGCTACCGAGCACCAGCACGATGCGGTGCAGGAAGCCGTTGGCGGTGGCGACGTCGATCGCCATCCGAACGTCCTGGGGCGTGGAGCAGTGGAAGTACACGGCGGTCTTGCCCTCGACGATCTTCAGCAGCGGAGCCTTCTTCTCGTCGATCTCCCAGCGCGGCACCATCTGGAGGCCATCGACCTTCCAGGCGTTGCCGCCCATCGGCCGGCCCTTGGCCGTCTCCTCGTCGGGCTCGCGACCCTGGTAGAGCGCCTCCCGCGTGGCGTAGTCCACCCCGTCCTTCTTCTCCTGGACGAGGCCTTCGAGGTACTGGCGCAGGTCGCCGAAGGCCTCGCGCAAGGCCTGGGTCTGCGTCGCCCGCGACTTGCCCCGCTTGGGCGAGGCGGACATCGCGACTCCGGAGTTCGGCTTCACGGTCATCGCCTCGACGGTCAGCCCCTTCGGCTTGACCACGTAGCCCATGCCGCCGACCACGCAGTCCGCGCCCTGCTGAACGTTGATGGTGGTGATGCCGGCGCGCAGGGCGTCCTCGTAGTAGAAGTTCACGGGGTCGATCGAATCGCGGACGTTCAGGAAGGGCGCCACTTCGACGTTCTCGTTGGCGCGGTCCATTCCGCGGTTGGTGATCGCCTCGACGAACCCGGGGAAGGCCACCGAGTTGGGGAACTCCTTGACCGACGCGGTCCAGGGGTACTCGACGTCCTTGCCAATCGCGGTGATGCGTCCGCCCTCGATGACGATCGTGCCATTCTCGATCGTCTCGCCGGAGACGGTGATCACCTTGCCGGCCTTGATGACCAGGTTGCCGTCGCCCGGAAGGGCGAAGGCCAGGGATGCCATGCTGATCGCGGCGACTGTCTGGGTAAGGGCCCGGAGGATTTGCTTCTTCATCGGGATCTCGTTCGTTCTCTTGAGTTCTCTATACGGGTTCCAGAAACCAGCTCGCCATTCAGCGAGGATCGACCACGAGGTCTCCATCCAGGACGACGCCGACCACTCGCGAGGTCAGCTCGAAGGGAGTGCCGTTCCAGAGGGCGAGGTCAGCATCCTTGCCGACTTCGATAGAGCCCACCCGGTCGTCGATGCCGACCATCCGGGCGGGGTTGATCGTGACCGCGGCCAGCGCCGCGTCGAAAGGGAGGCCGCCGCGACGAGCGAAGGCCGCCTGCTGGGCCAGTCGACCGTTCGCGTCGTAGGTGTTGTGGCTGGAGAGTGCGAGCGGGACTCCGAGCTCGTGCAGCCGTCTGGCGCTATCCAGCGCGTAGAAGGAGTTGTCGGTGGTCCGCCCGTTGGGCGCGTAGGGTCCGAGGATCACTCCAGTGCCGCTGCGCTTCAGGAGATCGGGCTCGCGCCACGCTTCGGAACCACCGTCGATGATCAGGCGCATCTTCGGCTTGCCCTCGCGCGCCATCTCTTCCTTGACGAAGATCGCCGTACGGATGTCCTGCGTGGCCCAGGCCTTGGCGATCACCGGCAGCTCGCCGTTGAGGACCGCGGTCAGCTCCTTCTGCCCCGCGAACGCCCGCTCCGGCTTACCTTCGGCGAGCAGCGCGTCGAACATCGCCTTGCGCCACTCCCACTCGACCCCCATGCGGGTGGTGGGACGGCGCGAGAAGAAGTCGGTCGGTCGTCCGTACATCGGGTGGTTGCGCGAGCTAGGTTGCCCGCCCATCGCCCCGCGCAGGCTGACGTCCGCCTTGACCGTGCGCTTCTCGATCGAGAGCTCGCCGCCGGTCTTGAGCGCAACCGACAGCCCCCCGATGCAGTTGTTGTCGAAGGGGTGAGCGACGACGGTGGTCACCCCCGAGCGCAGGTGGCGGGCCCAGCCGACGCTGAAGGGATCGAGCGTGGTGGCCACCCGGAAGCCCGGCGTGATCTCCGAGACCTCCTCGACCGACTGCAAGCCGCTGTTGACCTGGGCGCTGAGATCGACCATCCCGGGGGTGATCGCCGCGACGTGGAGTCCGTCCTCACCGACGACTTTGCCGGGTGTGACCGCGGTGATCTTCCCGCCCGAGACGGTGACCATCGCGTTCTCCAGCGCCTTGCCGTCCGCCGTGTAAACGACGTCGGCGGAGATGATGAAGTCCTCCTTCGGCGCCGTGAGTGGCTCGGTCGCGGTGATGCCTGAAACAGTCAGGAACAGGGTGGCCAGGATCATTTCTCACCTCCGAAGACGCGCTCGCCGCCGATGTAGACCGCTTCGATCGAGCTCGTCAGGTCGATTGGATCTCCACTCCAGAAGACGAGGTCCGCGTCCAGGCCTCGGTTGATGCGTCCGATGCGCGCCGCGACTCCCGCGATCTCCGCGGCGTCGCTGGTCAGCGCACGGCGGGCAGCGGCCCGGTCGAGTCCACCGCGCACGCAGAGGGCCGCGCCGAAGCGCAGGCAGTGCGGGCTGCGGAACGGAGTATCGAGGCCGAAGCCGAAGCGCACGCCCGCCTTGGCGAGCGCGTTCACTCCTTGCACTCCGCGCGAGTGGTCGCCCACGTCGAACGGTGTGCAGACCACGGAGAGGCCGGAGTCCTTGATCGCACCGACCACGTCCTTGGCCCAGGTGGAGCCGTAGAGCGCACCCTTGAGACCGTACTGCCGCGCGAAGGCGCATCCGCGCAGGGTCTCGGCGCGATCGCCGACGCTGATCAGGACCGGGAGGTTCCCGCTGACCGCGCGAGCGACCGGGCCCTTCGGATCGGAGAAGACCCGGTCGAGCTCGGTCATGGCGCCGTCGTAGCTGGTCGGGTAGCTGTTGCTGTTGAGCGCTTCGCTGGAGAGGCCGAGCGCCAGCTGACTGCCGGCCTTGACCACTTCACCGCCGCTGGTCTTGACCACCGCGGCCTGCCCACCGATCAGGTTGGTCGGGCTCGGCGCGAGCACCATCGCGGTGATTCCCGCTTCGAGAGCTCGCTGGAAGTCCTTGTGCTCGGGAAGGAACGCGAAACGCCCCTCCGCCTCGGGGAGCAGCTCGCGCGTCGAGTCGCTGAGCTCGCCACCCGCTCCGTCGAAGGAATGGAGCGCGATCATTCCCGGGGCGATCGCGCCGTCGTGCTCGATCAGCGCCGCGCCGGCGGGAGTGTCCAGTCCCTTGCCAACCTGCGCGATGACGCCGTCCTTGACGATCACCACGCCGTTCTCCAGCACGCGGCCATCGCCGAGGAAGACCTGCTTCGCGTGGAAGACGACCGTCTTGACCGCGACCGCAGCCTCCGGCTCGGCGGCCTCGGGGTCCGCAGCCTCCGGGTCGGCAACTTCCGGATCGGCGACCTCTTCCTCCTCGAGGATCTCTTCTTCGAGGGTTTCCTCTTCGAGGACCTCTTCCTCGATCGGATCTTCGAATACCGCCGCGGAAGCGGCGACCGGAAGCGCCAGCGCCGCCAGGAACAGCAGGGACGTCCGGGGGTTCAACTTGGGAATCATCGGATCAGTCCTCCGGGGTGATGGCCAGGCGTCCGCCGCAGAAGACGTAGCGGATCCGTGAGTCGGGTGAGAGCGGCTCGCCGTCGAGCACCAGGAGGTCGGCGTCCTTGCCGAGCTCGACGCTGCCCAGGCGGTCCGAGACGTCGAGCGCGCGCGCCGCGCCGATGGTCAGCGCTTCGAAGGCCTTGTCACGATCGAGGCCGTGCCCGACCGCCAGTCCCGCGAGCAGCGGCAGGTCGCGGGTCACCGCCGCCTGGCGGCCACCGCTTCCCAGGAGGACCTGCACGCCTGCCTCGGAGAGCCCGGCGGCCAGGGAGAGGTCGTGTCCGGTCAACTCGTCCGAAGCTCCCGCGCCCCGCAGCGAAGGCCAGACGATCACGGGGATCTTGCGCTCGGCCAGCTGCTCGGCACAGGCGAGCGCCTCGGTGCCACCGGCGATGATCATGCGCACCCGGGTGAAGCCTTTCGTCGCTTTCAGGAGGTTGCGTATCTCGGAGGAGCGGTGCACCTCGACCACCAGCGGGATCTCCCCTTCGGCGATCTTCGCCAGGGCGTCCTTGTTCTCGTCGAACTTCGGCGCCTTGGGCTTCTTGTCCTCCTTGTACTTCTCTTCCTTGAACTCCTTCCCCTTCTCCTCGGCCTCCTTCTTCTCCTTGTCCCGCTTCTTCTTGGCCTTCTTGAAGTCCTTCTCGAGCTTCTTCTTCTTCTCGTCGATCGCCTTCTGCCACTCCTCGAGCTCGTGGCGGTACTCGACTTCCGATTCACGGTAGGAGCGCCCCGACTCGATGCTGGAGGCGATGCGGTCGACGGCGGAGACGCGGTCGAAGACGTCCATCTTCCTCGCACCACTCACCATGACGAACGAGCCGTCGGGCATCTGCTGGTAGTTGGCGCCCATGTCGACCGAGAGGCCGATGGTCATGGCCAGGTCGGCATCGGTGAGCAGGATCGCTTCCTCGGGGTCGTCCGCGGCGGGATCCAGGCGGACCAGCGTGCCCAGGCCGCAGATCGACGCCTGGTAGCTGCCCTGGAGTCGCGCCGCGGTCACGCCCGCTCGCAGCGCTTCCTCCCGCAGGTGATCGTTCGTGTAGAAGTCGAGGCCGTCGGCGGTCCGGGTCGACGGCTCGGGGTTGCGGTTGGTGAGCACCCCACTCTCGACGCCCAGCGCGGACCAGGGATCGATGAAGGAGGCGCAGACCACCTCGCCCTCGATTTCCTCGGCCCCCTCGGGCAACGGGAGGTCGGGGGCGACGCGGACGATGCGGCCGTCCCGCACCAGCACCGAGTGGTTCTCCAGCACCTCGCCGGGCTTGACCACCACCTTTGCCGCGCGGATCACGAAGACCTCCGGAGGGTCCTCCTGGGCGGCGGCCGGAGCGGGCTCCGCGGGGTCCAGCGATGTGGGCTCCGCAAGGTACTGCAGGGTGGACGCCCACCCCAGGGCAGGGAAGAACAGAACACAGGCTGACCCTGCGAGGGCCGGCCAGAGCGCCTTCGACCTCATCCGCTACTCCTACTCAAGGGACCGCCTGCGGGGCACAGACGCGTCATTTGCCCGGCCAGCCGGCCGGATTGGGGAATTCGCATTCTGCGGGGATTCGGGGGGACATCCCGCGTACTCGAACGCGGGCGCATGATAGGGGAAGATCGACGCCCCAGGCCAGGAGCTTGGCCCTTATGTCCTGTGGTGGAGCGACTTACGGTCCACTTACCTCGCTCCGATACCCCGGCGCAGCGGTGTGAAATGCGCTGGAGAACGGCTGGGGAATCGACGCCGAAAAGGCACGGTTCGAGGGGCGCTCAGGACTATTGCGCAGGTAACGACCTTCTTGCCTTTTTTTTTCTATTCGGGGCGTTCGGAGGGTAGGGGACCCCGGCTCCGGGCTGCTGTGCCCGTACCCTCGCATCGTGACCTGCACCCGCTCCTCCTCGAGCCCCGCTATTGGCGAGATCGGCTCCAGGAATACCGGTCGGTGAGACCTTTCCTCCTTATCGTCCCCCGACCCGACCTCTCTATTTCCGGCTGTGAGGTCCAGGAGCTGCGTTTTCGAGCCCATGACGGCACCCGACTCTCGGGACTCATGGGCTGGTGCCCGATATTCCACAACGAGCAACCCGCCCACGTCCGGCTGGTCAGCTCCCGGGAGGTCCCTTCCATCGACGTCGACAGGGTGCAGGAGGGCTATACCGAGTTCATCCTCCAGGAGATCCCGGGACGCCGCCTCGAGGATCGAGTGCTCGACGTCCTGCGCTTCTACGACCTGGCCACCTCCTTCGAGAGCATCGACAGCAGCCGCGTTCAGCTGACCGTGGAAGACGCCGCCCGCCCGCCGGACGAGATGCTGATCGCCGAGGAGCTCCGCGCCGGCGGGCTCTTCAGCTGAGTCCCGAACCACGAAATAGCGCTCCTGATTGGTGGAAGGCCCTCCCCTGAGGGTCTGTTTTCGTGTAGACGTGCTCCCATGCACCAGCACCAGGAGACCCTCGAAGTGCCCACGCCGGGGCGTTCGCTGATCGACGTGACCCGTGAAGTAGCCGCCATCGTGGGGCGTTCTGGGGTTCAAATGGGTCTTTGTACCGTGCTCTGTGCCCACACGTCGGCCAGCCTGGTGATCCAGGAGAACGCCGATCCGGCGGTCCAGGGGGACCTGCTCGACTGGCTGGAGCGGCTGGCCCCCGAGGGCGATCCGCGCTACACCCACACCGCCGAGGGGCCCGACGACATGCCCGCCCACCTGCGTGGCGCGGTCACCCGCAGCAGCGAGGTGATCCCGATCTCCAGGGGGCGGCTGACGCTGGGGACGTGGCAGGGGCTCTACCTCGCCGAGCACCGCGCGCGAGGCCACCGGCGGCGGCTGGTGGTGCACATCATCGGGGAGTGAGCCCTGCGGGGCGGCGAGTATACCGCCCGGTAATATACTCAGCGGTATACTACTGGGCGCTCAGTACCCCGCTCCCCCACTCTCGCCCTGAACGATCGCCACCGAGGCGGAGGCCCCGATCCGCGTCGCCCCCGCCTGGATCATCGCCCGGGCCTCGGTCGAGTCGTGGACGCCCCCCGAGGCCTTGACCCCCATCGTCGGCCCGACCGTCTCGCGCATCAGCCGGACGTCCTCGACCGTCGCTCCCCCCTTGGAGAAGCCGGTGGAGGTCTTGACGAAATCGGCGCCCGCCTCGCGCGCCAGCCGGCAGGCGCGGACCTTCTCGGCATCGGTCAGGAGGCAGGTCTCGATGATCACCTTCAGCCGCGCCCCGAGGCGGTGGCAGACCTCGGCCAGGCCGGCGATGTCGCGGCGGACGTAGTCGTCGTCCCCCGACTTCAGCGCTCCGATGTTGAGCACCATGTCGACCTCGCAAGCGCCGTCCTCGATCGCGCGCTGCGCCTCGTAGGCCTTGACCTCGGGCGCGCTCGCTCCCAGGGGAAAACCGACCACGGTGCAGGTGAGCACCCCCGACCCGGCGAGGATCTCGGCGCAGCGCTTCACCCAGGTTCCGTTGACACAGACGCTGGCGAAGCGGTGCTGCAGCGCGTCGGCGCAGAGCTTGTCGATCTCCGCGGTGGACGCGTCCGGTTTCAGCAGCGTGTGGTCGATCGCCGCGCCCAGGGTGGAGAGGTGGTCGGCGTTGCCGCTGCGCACGGCGATCCGGCACGCCCCCGCGTCGAGCACGTTGCGCACGCTGTCGGGGCAGACCTGGACGTGGATCGAGGTGCAGCCCAGCGCGCCGAGATCGGCGCCGTCGAGGCCGCGATCGATCAGCTGGTGGGCGATCTCGGTCAGGATGCTCTCCAGCCTCGCCTCATCGATTCCGCCGCTCGCTCCGCTCATCGTCTCTTCAATCCTCTCTCGATTCGGCTCGATCCGTTCAGCTGCGGCCGTCCTCGGGCAGGACTCGACGCACGGGAGAGTGCCGGTGGGTGTACTGGGTCTCGATGGCGGAGATCTTCTCCACCCGTCGTTCGTGGCGCGCGGCGCCCTCGGGAGTGGCGAGGAACTCCCGCAGGATGCGGTGGAGCAACTCCTCCTCGAGCATCTTCCCGCCGAGCGTCAACACGTTCGCGAAGTTGTGCTCCCTGGCGTTCCGCGCGCTCTTCTCGTCGTAGCAGAGGGCCGCGCGCACTCCCGGTACCTTGTTGGCCGCCATCGCCGAGCCGATCCCCGCACCGTCGACGCAGACCCCCACGTCGGCGTCACCGCCGGCGACCGCCTCGGCCACGAGCCGCGCGAAGTCGGGGTAGTCGACCGCGCTCTCGTCGTGGCAGCCCAGGTCGACAGGGGTGTGCCCCAGGGCGACGAGCCAGTCCTTGGCCCGCTCCTTGACGGCGAAACCTCCGTGGTCGGCTCCCAGCGCCACGCGCAGCGGTCGCTGGTTACGCCCCGAGCCGTGCCGCACCGTGATGCCGCGGCGCCAGAGCTCGTCCTGCGCCAGCGGAGTCAGCCGGGCGCCGGCCGCGACCTCGAGCGTCCCCCCGTCGGGGACCGCGGCGAGATCATCCGCGGTGACGAGCAGCAATCCACCCCCGTCCCGGGCCGCCGCCCCACCGGGGCGCTCGTCCTCGGGCCGCAGGCGCTTTCCACGGGGGTCGACCTCGACGCGCACGCCACCGACCCGATTCGGGCCCTGGGCGCCGCCGGGGCGGCCCATTCGGCCGTGATCGCTGATCGCCCGGCCGACGACGCGGCGGACGAGCTGTTCGACTCGGGAGGGGTCCATGAGCGCGCAGTGTACCGCAACCGCCCCCTCGGAGTTCCACCCCCCGGCGGTCGGAGCCGGTCGAATCGGCTACGCTGCCGCGGGGAGGAGCCCGCGGCTCCTCCCCGCTCCGCCATGCACGTCCGCCCCGCGACCGCCGAAGACCTCCCCCACCTGGTCCGCATCTACGACCGGGTCGTGGAGGAGAGCGTCGCCTCGTTCGACCTCGAGCCGGACGATCTGGAGCGACGCCGGCGGTGGTTCGAGGAGTTCGGTGACCGGGACCGGATCCTCGCCGCCGAGGTCGACGGCCGGCCCCGGGCGTTCGCCTGGTACCGCCCCTTCCGCGCGCGGCCCGCCTACGCGGCGACGCGCGAGGTCACCGTCTACGTCGACGAGGAGCACCGCGGCCGGGGGCTGGGCACGGCACTCTACGAGCGCCTGCTCGAGGACGCCGAGGCGCACGGCGTACACACGCTCGTCGCGGTGATCGCGCTCCCCGGCGAGGGGAGCATCGCGTTGCACGAACGCTTCGGCTTTCGCGAGGTCGGTCGTCTGCACGAAGTGGGCCGCAAGTTCGAACGCTGGGTCGACGTCGCGTTCTTCGAGCTCCTCGTCGGACGACGCCCTTCGCCGACGCACGACTGATCGCGGCGTACCCGCTCACGCCTGGGGCTCGTCCGCTCCTGCCGCCGCCTCGCGACGGCGTCGGGAGCGCTCCATTCGCTCCTTCAGGGCGCGGTTCCGCTCCTCGATGCTGGGGTCGCCCCGGTACCACGGCGGGATGAAGTCGTAGTCGGGCACGCCGTCGTCGATCAGGTAGCGAGCGTTCTCGTCCTCCGGGTACTTCGAGCCCACCGCGCCCGCACAGATCGCCAGCAGCCCTTCCGGCCCGGCCTTCAGGGCGCGCGACTCCGGAGGCGAGACGCGCACGAGGTCCCCGCGCCCGACTGCCACCAGCTCCCCGTTCACCAGGAGCTCTCCGGAACCCTCGATCACGATGTACACCTCTTCCTGCTCGAGGTGACTGTGCGTGAAGGTGTAGCCCGTCTCCGGTTGCAGGTGGATCAGCCCCAGCGCGACCGACTGCAGCTCGAGCTGCCGGCGCGGGCTGGTCAAGGGAGGAAGGGCATCGAAATCGAAAGTGGCTTTGCTGTACGGATTCGCCATGGCCGTTCCTTTTGTCTTTGCTATCCGACGTCGGTCGTCTCGGAGCTCGCTGCGGTGATGAGGAAGACTCCCGCGCAGAAGGACTCGCGGGTGAAGCGAACCTCGAGTCCGGCGCGCGAGAGCTCCGCCTCGGTCTCCTGGACGTTCCAGAAGCACTCGTCGTCTTCGTATTCGTACTCGGTCCCGTCGAGGCGGCGGCGCTCCTCCCCCGCATCCGGAAACGCGATGTCGCCGATGAGGATTCGCCCCCCCGGCGCCAGGGATCGCGCCACCAGCTTCACCAGCAACTCTCTCTTCAGGGGCAAGTCGAAGTGGTGGAAGACGTAGGTCGAGATGATGCGATCGTAGAGCCGATCGAGCTGCGGCGGCCACTCGGTGGTGAGGTCGGCGCAGACGAGCTCGGCGTCGGGGCAACGCTCCCTCGCCTGCTCCAGCATCTTTGGCGAGAGGTCGACACCGCAGACGCGGCACCCCGCTTCGATCAAGCGCGCGGTGAGGGTGCCGGTGCCGACGCCGAGGTCGAGGACCGACAGCCCCGGCCGCGCTCCGCATTCGCGAAGGACCGTCTCCCGCACCGCATCGTATCCGGCGAAGGGAAAGCCCTGGCTGTCGCGCGAGGGGTCGTAGTCCTCCGCCCACTCGTCGAAGATCTCTCGCCACTCGCCTCCTTCCTTCAAGTCTCGGCCTCCTCTTTCTCGGATCGGATTCGCTGCTGCTCCCGGTTGATCCAGCGGATGCCGAAGGGCAGAGCGATGCCGTAGGGGATCCAGAGCAGGTACCGCCAGGGCGAGGGCAGCCAGACGAGCAGCACGACGAAGGCGAGGACCGCGACCCAGCAGACCAGCGCGGCGCGGATCATCATCCCCCGCTCGCGCGAGCTCTTCGTTCTCGCGATGCCGAGGTAGGTGCCAATGGCACCACCCACTCCTCCGATCACGCCTCCGGCGATTCCGCCGATCACCCCGGGGTCCATCTCCGTTCCTCCTCGAGAGGGGAGATACAGGGTAGCCTCCGGGCGCCGCGCCGCCCAGGGCGGTGGCGATCTTCACTCTCTCGCTATACTCTCCCGCCGCCATGGTGGACCACTCGCCCGACTCCGACCTCTTCACCGCCGTCCTCGACGAGAAGGACGACCTGGTCGGCTTCCAGAAGCCCTGGAGGCCGGGCAGCCTGGTGTTCCTGTGCTTCTTCGCCGGTCCCTTCGGCGGCGGCGCGCTGATGGGCTGGAACTTCCGCAAGCTGGGCATGACGCGCTGGGTGTGGCCGTGCTGGCTCGTCTTCGCCGGGACGGGTCTGGTCGCCTACGGAGTGCTCGTCTCCCGGATGGTGGGAATGGACGAGGCCGGGGATGAGTATCTGGCGAAGAACCTCCTGCGCGCGCTCTGGATCCTGCTCGCCCTGGTCTTCGCGCACTTCCAGAAGCGCCGCTTCCAGATCTTCGAGGCCGGGGACGAAGAGCCCGCCAGCTTGTGGATTCCCGGCATCATCGCCCTTCTCGTGGCGATGCTCGTCACCGCGGCCGTGATCCTCATGTTCACCGCGATGCTGATAGGGACGCCGCCAACCTGATAACTCTGGACCAACCCGAAGCCGCCGGCCCCGATCCCGCGGAGGCCGCGTTCACCAAGGCGCAGCGCTACAACGACGTCGGCCGTCACCTTGACGCCGAGCGCGAGCTGTGCCGGGCGCTGGGCGACGATCCGCAGAATGCACTGCTCTTCTGCGAGCTCGCCCGCACACGGATCGGCGCGAGGAGGATCGAGGAGGCGCGCGAACCCGCGGAGAAGGCCGCCGCCCTGGATCCGGAGTGGTACCTGCCGTTCGCCTTCCTGGCCGTGATCGACACCGAGCTGGGGCGACACAGCACCGCGGAGCGTACCGTGCTGGAGGCGTTGCGCCTCGAGCCGGAAGAGCCGTGGTGCTACGACATCTACGGCCGGCTGCTCCTGCGCACCGGGCACCTCGACAAGGCCGAGCGGGTGTTGAAACGCGGCCTCGCGCTCGATCCCGATCGCGAAGGGCCGCACGAGATGCTCGCGCTCCTGCACGCGCGCCGCCGCGAGGCCGAACGCAGCGAGATGCACGGCCAGCAGGCGCTGACGCACGCGCCCGAGGAGGACTCGTCCCACGCGGCGATGGGGATCAGCTACTACTCCACGGGTCGCCCTTTCAAGGCGCGCCGGTACCTGCGCGAGGCGCTGCGCCTCAATCCCTCGGCGAAGCTCGAGGAGCTGTGGCTCGAGGTGGACAGGTCCTGCCGGTGGATCTACCTGCCGTTCTACTACTGGTCGCTCCTGATCGACCGTCTCCCCGGCAAGCAGTTCGGGATCTGGGGGCTCTTCATCCTCTTCGTGACCGTCGCTCCGAGCCTGGGCATCCCCGAAGGGGTGCGGGCGACCGTCGCCATCACGTACCTCCTCTTCTGCGTCTACACCTGGTTCGCCGGACTCCTCGTTCGCGGCTGGCTCAAGCTCATTCCGCCGAGACTCTGATGACCGATCCGTCCGTTCTCGCCGCCATCAAGACCGCTCTCGACACCGACCCTCGCAACGGTGCGTTGTGGTTGCACTACGCCGAGCTGCTCGAGGGCGCGGGCCGGCCGGATGAGGCGCTGGCCGCGCTGCGGGCGGCGTCGGAGATCGAGGAGAGCCATCGGGTGGCGGCGCGTCGGATGGTGCCGGTGTTGCGCCGCGCCGGCTTGCTCTCCGAGGCGCTGATCCGGGTCGAGGCGCTCCTGAAGGAGCGAGAGGATGCCGAGCTGCGGCGGGAGCTGGAGTTGATCGAGGAGGCGCGCGGCCGATCTGGCGGGGTGGCGCCGGGACCGACGGAGGTCGAGACGCCTGCACCGGAACCCGAGCCCGAGCCCGAGCCCAAGCCCGCTGTGGAGGGGGGTGACCCACAACCGATCGAGCTCGGCGGTGAATCCACACCGCAATCGGACGAGGAGTGGGCCGCGCAGTTCGAGTGGGGCGACCTGCGGGTGACGCTGGACGACGTGGCGGGCCTCGACGACGTCAAGCGCCAGATTCACCTGCGCATCATCGCGCCCTTCACGCAGCCGGAGATCTACCAGGCGTTTCGCCGCGAGGGTGGCGGCGGGATCATGCTCTACGGTCCGCCGGGATGCGGTAAGACGTACATCGCTCGCGCGACGGCGGGCGAGTTGAAGGCGCGATTCGTCTCGGTCTCGATCCACGACGTGATCGACAAGTACTGGGGCGAGAGCGAGAAGCTGGTGCACGCGCTGTTCGAGGACGCTCGCCGGAACAGCCCGACGGTACTCTTCTTCGACGAGTTCGATGCGCTGGGCGGCGCGCGCGGCCGCGGCGAGTCGCAGTTCTGGCGGACGCTGGTCGACTCCCTCCTGCAGGAGATGGACGGCGTCCAGGGGCAGAACCGGGACGTCTTGATCTTCGCGGCGACCAACGCGCCCTGGAACGTCGACGCCGCATTCCGCCGCCCCGGCCGCTTCAACCGGGTGATCCTGGTCACCCCGCCGGACGAACCCGCTCGCCGCGCGATCCTGCAGAGTCGAATCGAGAGGCTCCCGGGCGGCGAACGGGTCGACCTCGCCCGCCTCGCCCGCGAGACCCCGCTCTTCACCGGCGCGGACCTGGTCGAGCTCTGCGAGCGGGCGACGGAGAACGCACTCGAGCGCTCACTCGACACCGGCCAGGTCCACGAGATCGGCAACGCCGACTTCGTCGAGGCGCTGAAGCACTCCGACAGCACGGCGCTGGAGTGGCTGTCGACGGCGCGAAACTACGCGCGCTATTCCAACGAGGGCGGGCAGTACGATTCGCTGGTGGCGTATTTGAACACGGTTCGCATGTGGTGATGTGAACGAGCCCGAACCAACGTCACCAGATCAACCCCCTGTATGCATCGTAGTCACTGCAGGATACCGGACCATGCAGGATACCGGACCAGGTTCACTTTCACACACTCGCGGCGGCCGCTGGTACGGCATCCGGGTATCGTGCCCCCTGCCACGTGGACGATCGGCGACGCTCTCCCTCTACTGGGAGCGGAGGTTGATCTCCTCCAGTACCCCTTCCAGGGGGGATGCCAGGCACCAGCTGTTGTTCCTGCACCTGTGATCTCGAGGTAGATCACCGATGTCCTCCACCCACTCGATCAACACTCCAGCTTCGTCAAACAAATACGCTGGTGATCCAGATGGGAGGGTATACACCGGGGGAAACTCGCCGACCAGCATGTACCAAACGTCCCCCTCGCGTTCGAATCTGGTGACCTCCTCGATTCGAAGCCGGCTCGCCAGCTCCCCCAGGTTTTCACCTTTCGGTTCTACCCCTCGGTAGTACAGGTCAGTCAGAACCTGCTGGGTTGCCAGCCCGAGAAGCAGAATCACGAACGGAAGAGCGTTGATGGCCACGCTCCAGCTCCGGGGCTTTCCACGCTCTGCATCACTCACCTGCCCATCCTACCTCACCCATAGCTCGCAGTAGTCCCATCGCAGAGGTAGGAAGTCACGTTGCGGAATCCGCTCACTCGGGAAGAACCGTGACCCACCGAGGACTGCGGGACTGTCGCGAATGTATCCCGGTGAACGAAATTGTCGATTTTGAGCGTTTTTCGGCAACCGATTCGGCGGTGCCGGGCGTTCACCCTTGGGCACCGTGCCCGAATCGCCTTCCGATCACGTCTCCCGTCGAATCTGCTCCATGATGCTCCGCAAGACCCTCGCAGCCGCCGCTGCGCTCGCCTGTCTGATCTCCAACGCCCACTCCACGCCCGACGACCCGCTCCCGTCGAGCTTCGACACCCTGGGCCCGGTCTACGGGACCGAGGTCTTCTCACAGGTCAGCGGCCCCGTGACCAAGAGCGTGATCGGGGACCTGAATGGAGATCTCTTCCTGGACTCGATCACCCTCTCGGGGAATCGGGCCGTGCTCCTCTCGGGTGTCGGCTTCTACGACGCCGGCGTCCTCCTGGGGCCGCAGAACATCGTGGACATGGCGTTCGTTCCCGGGGTCCTCGAAGACCCGCCGCGGGACGTCCTGGCCTTCTCCAAGCCCAACGGCCTCCGGGTCCTCTGGTGGAACGATGACACGAACACCATCGTCAGCAGCCTCCTGAGCGCGTCCGGCGGCAACGCCCGACACGTCGCGGTGGGGCACTTCGACCAGGATCCGGACGAGCGCCTGGACGTGGTGACGGTCCACGACCTGGGTCCCGACCTGTCGCTGGTGTCACAGTACCTGAATCTGCGCCGCGTCGGCGGCCAGTGGCAGTTCGACACCGGACCCGCCCAGATGCTCTCCTACTCGATCGAGGATCTGACCGTGATGCAGTACGACGGCGTCGGGACCGATGAGCTCGCGATCGTCAACTCGACGCACATCCGCTTCCTCCAGGCCAACCTGATCGAGGCCGGTTCCTTCTCGATCGACTCCTCCGCTCAGCGGATCATGACGATCGAGACCCCTGCCGCGGCCCCCGAGCGCGCGGCCACGTTGTTGAACCTCGCCCCCGGCGCGCAGCTGCTCTACGCCATGGGCTCGAGCGAGGTCGACTCTCCGCTCAGTCTGGCGGGAGTCGATATCGTCGGGGCGACGTGCGGTGACACCAACTTCGACGGCCGGGGCGACCTGATCATCAGCCAGGCGGCCACCAGCGATCTACTGGTCTTCGACTACATCAACCACGGAGGCAGCGGGGGGGGGCAACCTCTGTCTCCCTACGATTGGCTGGACAGGTTCCAGCCCCTCCCGACCGTGGCGCCCGGCGAGTGCGACTCGAACTGCGGCCCGGGGACCACGGAGGGCACACCGGTCGTCGCGGACCTCGACCACGACGGGGACGGAGACATCCACGCCTACATCGCGCAGATGGGAGGGGTGAGGGTCCTCGAGAGCAAGAACGCCAATCCCGCAGAGCCGGTGCCTCCCCATCCGACGGTGTTGGGATCGCTGAGCTTCTACAACCAGGGCGGTGGCATCAACGCCCCCGATTGGATCGACCTGGTCATCGCCCGGGGCGATCGCCTTCCGCAGGCCAACTACATGGAGGTCATCGTCTGGCACCAGAGCAGCGCGGACGCCGGCACCGACCTCGACCCCATCGATCGCCAGCTCGGGATGATTCCGACAGGAGGGAACGACCCCAACACGGGCGTCACGGTCAGTCTCGACAGGTTGCTGACCGAGGACCTGTCGCCCGATGTGTTCCCGATCGAGATCCGTGCCGTCGTGTACAACCCGGTCGATGATGTGATCACCACGGCGGGCCCCGCGCGTTGCTGGCTGTTCCTGGTGAGCGAGGAAGTCAAGGCGGCGGTCGAAACCGTGCACGGTGACAGCCTCGGGGAATTCGTGGAGCTCGGACACAACATCGAGGGCGACATGATCGGCGTCTACGAGAACGCCTACGTGCCGGCCTTCTACGGGGGGCTGATTCCGGATCCGCGCTGATATCAGTCGATCAGGACCGGCGCGCGCGGCGTGCTGCGGCAGCGGCGACGAGCGCCGCGGCCGCCAATCCTGCGGCGCCGAGGAGCCAGACGTCGGACGAGCGCGATGTGGGAGCTCGAGCCACACCGACCTCGGGGGGCGCCTCCGGGTAGAGCGGCTCCTGGCCGAGCCCGAGGACCCGCACTCGCCCGGTGTCGCCGAGGACTCGCCCCTCCGCGACCAGCTGCTCGCGGGCGAAGCGCAGGGCTTCCGCCGGCGACGCCCCGTGATGGACGAGGCGGTCGTGCATCCACGCCGCGAGCCGCAGCGAAGGCCCGAGGTCGAGATCGCTGTCCGAGAGCACGACGGCGCACGCCCCGGCGACGAGCCAGGCGCCGCCCAGGTGGCCGCTCGCCTCGTCGCCCGGTCGCTCGGGGCCCAGCCCGGCGCGGCACGCGAAGAGCAGGACGAGCGGCGGAGCGGACAGCTCCTCCGCGTCGTCGCAGGTCAAGAGCCCTTCGTCCTCCCCCTCTCCCGTGAGCACGATGGCAGCGGGTCGCTCGATGCCTCCGTCCTGAACGGCGTGGGCCAGAAACTGCAGCGAGCGAGTGCGAGAGAGGTCGACTTCGACGAGACGGGCGCGCGTGGCGTCGGAGCCCGAGAGGACGAGGGTGCGACTCGGTGCGTAAGCGAGGGTGAGATCCCGCGCCTCCTCTGCTCCGAAGTCCAGCGGTGCGAGGTCGGGCCAGTCATCCCGGACCGCGGGAGAAGTGACGGGAGCGCCGACGACCACGAGGTCGAGTTCGGGGGCCTCGGGCTTCTCGCGGCGCCTCAGCGCGAGCCCCAGCGGGAGCGACGGGAGGTAGTCCACCGCCCGCGCGATCCCGAGGGGACCGTCGCTCCCGAGGGGCAGCTGCTCGAAGGCCACGTGCCCCAGGAGATCGGCGCCCACGATGGTGACTCCTCGCCACTCCCGTAGACGCTCGAGGACCTCGGGAGGCAGGAGCTCCGACTGCGTCAGCGAGCTCTCGGGGTCGAGCTCGGCGTACGCCAGGCCCTCGCGGTCCAGAGCGAACACGTGGGAACCCTCGGGAGCGGGGAGGTAGATCAGCATTCCGCGCTCTTCGTCGAGCAGCTCGCGCCGGACCGAGTCCAGATCCCCGGTCTCGCCACCGAGACGACGGACGAGCGTGCTCTCCGCCTGGACGCGCATGAGCTCCTCGAGCGCCCTTTCGGCTCCTGTCCGGGGGCCGTGTACCGCCACCGAGAGATCGATGAGCGCGCCGAGAAACGAACGCCGGAGCCCGTAGTGCAGGAAGCCGAGGCCTCCCTGCCGATTGGGGGTCAGGCTCCAGAGCTCGATGCGCCGGTGGACGGCGTCGGTCAGCGCACGCAGGCGCGGCTCGAGCACGTCAGCACCACCCCCGCGGGCGAGGGCCAGCCGCGCTGCAATCGTCTCGAGCTCCGCCTCCATTGCCGAGGTGCCCAGGGGGTCTCGCAGCTGCTTCCACGGGTCGAGTCGACTGCGGGCGCTCTCCAGGAGCTCCTGTGCGCCCGCCAGCTCGCCGCGGCGGATCTTCAGACCGGCGTAACGCATCTCCATGATGAGCGCGTCGGCCGACGCGAACTCCGGGATCGCGCGCGCTTCGTCGAACGCGGCGATCGCCTTGCTCTCCAGCGCGGGTTCTTTCCGCGACAGCTCCGTGAGCGCCTGCCCCCGGGCAGAGAGCAGGCTCGCTCGCAAGGCGGGGACGCCCGCGTATCGCTCGTTCTCCAGGCGCGAGCGCACGAGCTCGACGACCTTCTCGGGGCGCCCGCGCGCGTGCCACAGGTTGATCTCCAGCTGCTCGGAAACGAGGACGTCGGCCGCGTGGACTCCACCCTGCCGCACCATGTCGCTAGCGTCCTCGCTCTCCAGGGCGGCGAGATCGAACAGGCCGAGTCCCAGGAAGATCCTCCCTCGCAAGACCGGAGTTCGGCGACGCAAGCTGTCCCAGTCCCTGCCGTCGAGCATCGCCCGCAGCCCATCCTCCAGACTACCGAGCGCGGCCAGATAGTCCGCCCGCTGGATCTCCACGTCGCTCAGGACGAAGTGGACGAACGGCATCGTCTTCACCGCCTTCTCCACCTCGAGCACGGTGTCCTGCAGCGCCTCGCGCGCCTCCGTCAGCCGCCCGGCGAGAGCGAGCACCTCGCCCATCCGGAGCCGGCCACGTGCCTCGCACTCGGCGATGCCGGATCGGCGGGCGTGCTCGACACCCTGCTCCGCCCATTCGAGGCGGTCCTCGAAAGGCGCTTCACCGTCGTACCGACCGCGCGCGGACCGAGCACTCGACAGCGCGATCTGGGCGCGGACCGTGTCCAGTCCCGAGAGCTCGGGGAGCAAGGTCTCGATCTTCTCCTCGAGCACGGCCAGCTCGTCGAGCGAGCCACGAGGATCGACCTGGAGCGATCCGAGGGCAGCGTCCAGCACGTTCACGCGCCTGCAATCGTCAAGGAACTCCTGCGCACCGAGCGGCGCCGCGAGCGCGATCAGGGCGAGCGCAACCAGCACTCGGCACCGAGCGAATCGACGTGACGCCCGGAGGAGTTGTACACGTACACTCGCCAGCGAATTCGATCGGGCCACTCTCTCCACTCCTCGTCCGCAGGGGTCCATTCAGTCTCGGTCAGGTTCTTGTGCCCGGCCAGCGTCCGCGTACGGCCGTCCGGCTCGGTGGCGAGGATGGTGAGGTCGTACCACGATCCCGGGAGCTCGGAGCCGCGCCAGGCGAAGCTCTCGAAGGCGTCGACCTCGCCGACCGGTCGTACGGCCTCCCAATCGCCGCTCCCCAGGGTGGGGCCGTTCTCGGGGGGCCCGTTCCGCGAGGAGCCGCCGGGGACGACGATCCAGACGAGGAGCAGGACGGCCGCCGCCGCGGCGAGGGTGAAGGCCGTCCCCCGCCAGCGCCTCGCGCCCCGTTCGGCGCGCGCCCGGCGCAGGTGAGCGCGCAGCTCCGCCTCGGCCCGCGTCCCGACCTCCCCGTCCTCGAGCGCCGCGGCGTCCTCGATCGTTGCGCGCACTTCGTCCCCCGTCGCGTCCAGGTGCGACACGACGTCCAGGAGTTCCTCGAGCTCCCGGCGGCAGGCCTCACAGCCGGCGAGCTCCGAGCCCTCGAAGGCCTCCCGTGGATCACCCGCGGCGAGGATCTCGGGGAGAAGCGTCTCGTGTTCCTCGGAGTGTTCCGTCATGCCTTCTCTCCGGACGTCTGCTGTTCTGTCTTCGCCAACCACCGATTCAGTTGCCGCAATCCCCGGTAGTACCGAGCCTTGGCCGTGTTGGGAGAGATTCCGAGACGACTGCTGAGGACCTCGAAGGTGAGCTCCTCGAAGTGCTTGAGTCTCAGGATCACGGCCACGTCATCGTCGAGCCGCTCCAGGCTCTCGTGAACGTGCTCGTGGTCGACCGCCTGGTGGACCTCCGGCGCGAGCGGCTCGCGATCGGTCCCGACCTCCTCCAGCGAGCCCGGCAGACCGCGCCGGGTGCGCAGCTTCCGCAGGAGCTCGAAGAAGCAGAAGCGGTACACCCAGACCTCCAGCGGGCCGCGACCGTCGAAGTTCTCGAGCTTGCGCCAGATCGCCGTCATCGCCTCCTGGGCCACGTCCTCGACCTCCTCGGCGCTCAACGGTCGCCCCAGCCGCGCGTTCTTGGCCGCGACCATCCGCGGCACGCACCGCATCCGCTGCACGAAGCGTTCTTCCGCCCGAGGATCTCCGGCCAGGGTGCGCCGGATCAGGTCCAGATCCTCGAGGGGGGACTCTCCGGCGCGATCGGGGGGCGAGCGATCCATCCTCCCAGGATAGCGGAATCTCGGCCCGATCGCGCAGCGATCGGGTCGAGGCGGAGAGCGTGAGCGCGGTTCTTCCGGGTTCTCCACAACCAACCGCCCGAGCCGTGAAGAGAAACCACTGGCCCGGAGCACTCATGAACACCAACAGCCTGCCGCAGCTCTGCACCAACAGCTGTCTCGCCGCGCGGATTCCGATCCGCGACGAGGCGAAGGGTGCGGGTGATGGGGACGACGAGGACTCGCCTCCGATGCTCTCGCGAGCGCTCGTCCGCTATCGCGGATTCCTGGAGAGCCTCGCCCAGCGGTACGTCTCCGCCGACGACGAGGCGCAGGATCTGGTCCAGGAGACGTACCTGACCGCGCTCCGCAACCCGCCGTCCTCCACGCACCGCATCCGGGGTTGGCTGGCGAAGGTGCTCCGCAATCTGGCCACGAACCGGTTCCGGCGAGAGAGTCGTTCGCGCTCGTCCGGGTGGCTCGATGAGGTCGAGGGAGGGCTGGAGGATCCGGTGACCACGGCCGAGAAGCTGGGTCTGCAGAAGCGAGTCCATCGGGCCTTGACCAGGCTCGACGAGAAGCATCGCGTGGTGCTTCACCTGCGCTACTACCACGACCTGCCCCCCCGGAGAATCGCCGCGCGCCTCGGGATTCCCGTCGAGACCGTGCGCTCGCGGCATCGCCGAGCCCTCGCGCGGCTGCGGTACGAGCTCGGTCGCGATCCGATTACGGGGCGACGGGGAACTCGAGAAAGGTCAGGGCTCCGACGCCCCGAGCGTTGAGGATCCAGGGACCGTCACCGCTGTGGCCGTCGTAGGAGATCGACGTGGCCGACGTGGACCCGGAGAGCTGGAGCAGGATCGCGTTGCCCGCCACCGTGCCGGAGGTCACCGAAACGGCGTCGTTCAGGGTGAAGCTGACCTCGGAGCCGGCCTCCCAGATCAACACGTCATCGGGGTCCCGGAAAGTCAGGAGGATCGAGTCGTTCGCGGCGCCGACGAGCTCGGCCGTGGCGATGTTCGGGGGGTCGATCTCCTGCGTGTCGATCGAGCCATGGAGGTCCCTGGCGATGACGCGCGAGATCCGGTCACCGAGCTCCCGGAATCCGACGTAGTGGAAGTGGCAGCCGTCATACTGCGGGGCGGCGGTCGTCGACATGACTTCGACGTCCGGGTAGAGGTCCGGCACCGTGCGCTGGAACTCGCGCACGTCCGCGTTGAGCTGTCCACAGCCCGGGCGAACCTGGAACACGTAGATCTTCTCCAGCGCGGGGTAGTCCTGCAGCCAGGCGTCGCGGAGCAGGCCGAACCCGGTCGCGTACGCGTTGACGTCGCCCCCATCGCTCTCCCCCTGATACCACAGCAGCGCTCGAGCCCCGGTGTCGATCTCCGCCTGCCTCGCACGGTAGAGGAGGCGCCCGTAGATCGTCGAGAGATCGGTGGGGTCCACGTCGTTGCGCTGGTGGGCGGCGATGACGGAGCCGCCGGCCGCGCCGTTGATCAGCCCGATCGGAACCTGCTCCTGCAGCAAGAGCAGCTCCGCGGCGCGCAGGGCCCAGGCCCCGACCGTGCAGTGAAGGTAGCTGCCCTCCCCGTCGGCGAGACCCCAGTGCTGGTCGAGGACCACGCCGGGTTCCTTGATCGAGCTGCCGAAGGAACGAATCCAGGGGCTCTGCGACTGGTTCGCGAGCCCCTCTCCCCAGAGGTCGTGCGCAACCGCGTTCGACTGGCCGCCTAGCAGGAAGGTATCCCCGCAGACGATCGAGTCGATCTCCCTGACCACGTCCCGCTGGGCTCCGGCGAGGAGCGTGATGACGACATCGTAGCTGTACAGGCCGGCCACCACTTCCGCGTCGAAGGCGAAGGTGGCCCAGGTGGGACTGTAGCTGAGGGGCTGGCTCTCCGTCACCCACGGCTGCCCGTCCCGGAGGATGCGCAGCTCGATCTGTTCGTATCCGGGGGTCTTGACGGTTCCTTCGATGACGACCCGCGCCTGGTCGAGTGGGTCCCGCTGGAACACCTGCCCGTGTCGCGGGATCCGATCGTACTCCACCTCCGGCGTATTGCCCGAGCGATAGCGTCGGTCGAGCATGAACTCGATCAATTGCCGCTCGGCATCGGGCAGCACCCGGTCGTAGACGAACACCTCGGGGATCGAACCGATGAGGAAGCTGTTCCCGGCGCAGGCTCCGACCTGAATCCCGGGATCGGCGTGGGGAGCGGCGGAGCCGGTGCCCGCCAGCTGGCCGTTCTGGTACAGCCGCCCCTCGCCGGTGGTCGCGTCGTAGGTAGCCACCAGGATCGTCGCCTCGTGCAGTGGGGTGGGGATCGAGCTGATCACGAACGAACCGGAGTGGAACATCCGCACGCGATCCCCGTTGCCGTAGTAGAGCGCGTGTTCACTCGCGCCCGAGAGCACGTTGTTGTTGGCTCCGTAGTCGTCGAGTTGCACCACCGCGATCTTGGTGTAGTCCCCGGTGGGCATACCGACGTCGCTCGTGAGCAGATCGTTGCCGTCGAAGCGCAGCGCGGCGCGACCCCCTGCTCCGAAGGGATCGCAGAGCGGCATCTGGCTCCCCTCGGGCTGGGTGAGCTCCAGCGGGGCCCGGTCGAACGCGCCCCAGCGGGAGACGGTGTTCCCCAGCTCCAGGTCGACCCGCCGGTCTGCCCGCAGCCACAGGACCCGTCCCTCGGCGGGAGGGTAGTGGAGGGCCTCGATCGATTGCCCGCCACCGAAGGAGACCTCGGGGAGCGCCAGGAGAACGAGGAAGGAGGCGGCTGCAGACCTTGAGATCGCGAGGGACATGATGACTCCGGATGGGGATGGATCGACAAGATCGGCCATTCCCTGAATGGGCAATCGGAGGAAAAGGGCGGCCCGACCTCCGGAGGATCGGCGCGGGGGGGAACCGAGCGGCTACCCGTCCCGGTGCTTGCGCCAGCAGTACCGGAACTGGTGGTGGGAGAGGCCGAGCGCCTCGGCGATCACGGACAGAAGGTCACCGCCAGCCCATCGCTGTAGTTGAAGCCAGCCATCCCCGCCGCGGCATCTCGGTACCAGAGCTGGAAGTACCAGGTGGAGCCGGCGGTCACCTGGCCGGCGCCCGTCGAGAGAGGGGGTTGGGTGAAGTCGAGGATTCGCTCAGCCGTCCCGGCGCCGGTGGAGAAGATCGGGGGTCCCAGGCGGAAGATGCCGACACCGCCCGCGCCGACGCAGCGGTAGCCGTCGCCAAACGGAATCTGGATCGCGTTCGCGCCGTAGTAGAAGAGGCCGAACGTGGAGGGGACGACGCCCGTGGTCTTCAGGCGGAACTCGTTGAAGGAGAGACTCGGCGTTCCGCCGAACGACATCAGGGCGCCCGGCCCCGCGGAGTTCGGCGCGCCGACGCAGTAGTTCGAGGGAGCCGGGCCGCAGACGACGCGGAAGACGCGGGCACGGCCGGAGTAGCTTCCATTCGGATCCTCGTACTCGGCCCCGGAGATCACCTCCGGGGCGCTGTCGCCGTCGAGGTCGCCGGCCAGCTCGAGGCTCTGATCGGACACCTGACCGCCGTCGAAGGAGTAGATGAGCTCACCCGTCGCGCCGGAGTGCAGCTCGATGAAATCCCCGACCCACGCCCCGTTGTACGCGAGCATGAAGTCGCCGGCGCCGTCGCCGTCGACGTCGCCCACGCCACAGGCAGAGTTCCCCCACAGGCCGGTGTTCTCGATGGTATCGATGTGGTGGATCAGACTGCCGTCGGCTCCGGAGTAGACGTTCACGTACGGATTGTCGTAGCTGAACAGGTACTCGATACGTGCCGTCACGCAGACGTCGTCCATTCCGTCGCCGTTCACATCGCCGATGCCGGCGACGGCGTCCCCGAACCAGTGGTAGTAATCGGGACCCGACCAGTGGTGCATCACCGAGCCGTCGACTCCCGAGTACACCCAGGCGTCGCCGTTCTCGATGCCCGTGTGGGACCAGTAGTCCCCGACGATGATGTCCGCGTAGCCGTCTCCGTTGCAGTCCCCCGCGTCGGACAGCGCCCCTCCGAACCACGGGGTCGGCCCCGTGATGTCGTGGATCAGGGTGTGGGTCGCACCGGAGTAGACCCGCAGATGTCCACCCCCCGTGATGGCCACGTCCCCGAAGTTGTCGCCGTCGACGTCGCCGACCCCGGCGACGCACCCGACCGGGATGGTCCACTCGTGGATCACCGTGTGGCTCGCACCGGAGAAGAGCTGCGCGTAGCCGCCGGCGGGAGCGCCGATCACGAAGTCGCCGACGGAGTCGCCGTCGATGTCGCCGACCGCGTCGAGCGCCTCGCCGAAGCCGTCGCCGATCGCGTGGCCGTTCAGGGACCAGAGGTAGACCCCGGTGTTCCCGTCGTACGCGCGCACCAGGCGGCTCGAGTCCCCTGGCGATGCGACCAGGATCTCGGGCACGCCGTCCCCGGTCAGGTCTCCGGGACCGGCTACCCCGTGACCGAGGCGGTCCCAGTCGGAATCTCCCTCGAAGGTGTGGATCAGGCTCTGGGCCCGGACCGCGGGGGCCAGGCCGAGGATCGCCGCGGAGAGGAGGAGGGTTTTCATGACGGGCAGTGGAAGTGGGAGCGGCGGGACGCTGGAAGCCGGGGAAGTCGCCACGCACCTCGATTCTACGACGGGGTCGGCGTGTTGTGGGATCGGATCCACCTTCACTGAGCCGGAGAGCCGGTGGAGCGAGGCGGCGGAGTCCGAGGCCCTCGGGATGAAGCGCGGTTCCACGTCTTTTCGCTCTCCCTCTCGAGCTTTCGGGTCAGAATGAGCGCACCGCGAACGAACCCGGAGGGAAGATGGATCACAGAAGACGTGTCCGGTTGTCCGGCGTGGCGATCCTCGCCGTTTCTGCCTTGGTTCTATCCGGCTGCGCGGCCGGCCCGGAACCCGACGCCGCCCAAGCGGAGCTCACCGCCTTTCAGCAGCGAGTCCTGGACGACTACATCGTCTTCGAGAAGGCGCAGGAACCCAGCGAGGAGAACGGGTACACCTGGCGCGAGTACTACGCCCATCTCTTCGACGTGCGGCACAATCCCCGGGCGCTGGCGGTGGACTGGCTGGAGGAGCACGAAGCGCGGCACCGGGGCACGCAGGTCGGGCTCGACGCACTCCACGCCGCGCTCGGGTACCTCTGCTACCTCGACTACAGTCAGGGTCTGGCCCGTGAGAAGTCTCCGGCGTACTACGAGCTCCTCGTCGACCACTACACCCGGTTCGAGAGCCTCGGGGAGGTCTGCTACTACGGGAACCTCTTCGAGGACCCCGGGGACTTCCTCTTGACCATGGAGCTCTTCACCGCGAAGAGCTCGCACCGGTCGGTCCAGGCCAGGGCGATCGCCGCGAAGATGCTCCTCCACCGGCGCGCCGGCGAGCACGAGGAGCAGCGGGGGTGTGCCGAGATCCTGATGGAGTCCTATCCGGACATCCTGTACCAGAACACGCCCTGCGGGGAGCTCGCCCAGCAGGGCCTGCTCCCCCCGCACTCCGAGGAGCTGCTGCAAGTCGGTGCGACTGCGCCGGAGATCCGCGGCTACGACCTGGACGGCAATCCGGTCTCGCTCAGCGATTTCCGCGGTCAGGTCGTGGTGATGAGCTTCTTCGGGTTCTGGTGAATCTGCTGCCGGGGCCTGGTCCCGCGCGAGCGGTCGCTCGCCGAGAAGCTACAGGACGAGCCGTTCACCTTCCTCTGGCTGATCAGTGACGGGAGCCGTGACTACTCCCGCGCCCGGCTGGAACGATACGGAGTGGACTGGCCGCACATCTTCATGCCCTGTGGAACCCGCAGCCCGGCCGCCTCGCAGTGGCGGATCGGGGAGTGGCCGACGACCTTCGTGCTCGACGAGGAGGGCGTCATCCGATTCCGTGGCAACGAGGTCGCGCTGGGAGGAGAAAACCTGGAACAGGCGGTGATGTCCCTGATCGAAGAGTGACCGGTAGGTGATCCGAGGCGCCTCTCGAGTGAAGGCCGCTCGCGGCCCGTGGAGCGAAGCCGGGTATCGGATCATCTGCTACACTCCCGGGATGCGCCTGAAGCTCCCGGTCGCTTTCTGTGCCGTCGTACTCCTCGGAGGTGTCTCCCAGGGCCAGCAGTGGGGTCCATGGCACGTCGCCGGCCCCTTCGAGCACCGCGGGGGGCCCGAGAGCCTGAGCCAGCGGCACGCGCCGGAGAAGGAGCTCCCCAGGATGTACCTCGGGGGCGGGGGGCCCGACCTCGCGAACTCCCATCGCGGCGAGAACGGGGTCGAGGTGCGCTGGCGCGAGATCGCCGGGGGAAGCACCGCGTTCGACGTGGGCGGGATCGACCTCCGCGTCCAGGTCCCCGCCGTGCCCGGCAAGGCGAACTGGGCGGACGACTCGGCGGCGTATCTCTACCGGAGAGCGGTGATGGCGACGGACCGCGACGTCCGCGTTCACCTGGGCAGCGACGACGGCGTGAAGGTCTGGTTGAACGGCGCGCTGGTCCTCGAACGGGCGAGCTCGCGCGGCGTGGACCTCTACGACGAAGCGCTCATCCTCCCGATGCGCGAGGGCGTGAATCACCTGCTGGTCATGGTCGTCAACGGCAAGGGGGCCTGGGGCTTTCGAATTGGGCCGTGGCGCACGCCGAACGCGATCGAGATCGACAAGGCCATCGAGCGCGCCGTTCAGTACTTCCTCGACCATCAGCTGATCGACGGCTCGTGGGGGTACATGGGGCACATCGAGCCCGGCCCGACCGCGTTCCGGCTCTACACCCTGCTCAAGTGCGGCCTGCCGCTCAGCCACCCGGCCATCCAGCGGGCGCGGGCCTTCGTCCTCGCGAACCACGACGATGCCACCTATCCCCTGTCGGCCGTGATCATGGCCCTGGCCGAGATGAACCTGGAGGGAGATCGGGAACGGATCGAGGGTCTGCTGGAAGAGCTCTGGGACAATCAGCTCGAGAACGGTCTCTTCCTCTACTCCGTGGACGGATACAACTCCCACCTCGCGCGCGGCGACCTCTCCAACGTGCTCTTCGCCGGGCTGGCGATGCGCGCGGCGAGCCAGGTCGGGATCGCGATCAACTCGAACAGATGGACGAAGCTGGCGAAAGGAGTGCTCAGTTGCTGGCAGCGCCCCGACGGTGTCCCGCGGACCGGTGGACGGGCCGAGCCGCGCGGGTTCTCGTACACACCCGGCAGGGCTCCGACGAGCTCGATGGTCGTCGCCGGGGTGAGCCTGCTCGCGATCGTCGACGAGCAGGCGGGCGATCGGATCGTCGGCAAGACCCGCAACCAGGTGAAGGCGGGCATCCGGACGGGGCTCGCCTGGCTCGACGAGCACTTCGCCTGGGGCAAGAACGTCGGCCATCCGAGCGGCCACCACAACTTCTTCAGCATCTACGGAATGGAGCGCGTGGGGGGGCTGCTCGACCTGTCGGTGGTCGCGAACCGGGACTGGTACTTCGAGGGCTCTCGATTCCTGCTGTCGGGGCAGGCCCCCAATGGAACCTGGTCCGAGAAGGGCGGCCACGTCGAGACCGAGCTCGCGCTCCTGTTCCTGAAGCGCGCGACGGCGCGGAGCTCCGGGCCGGCGCAGAGCCGGAAGAAGCGAGTCTGGAGCACCGCAGGCGATCCCGATGCGGCCGTCGCGCTGCGCGGGATCGGAGACACGCCCGCCACGATCTGGGTGGAGTCGGTGCACGAGGGGCGCCTGCCGGACCTGGAGTGGAAGGGGCAGACGGGGCTGGGGCCCCACGTCGTGCACGTGGAGTACTTCGCGCGCCGCGACAGCCCCGGTGCCAGGACCGAGAGAATCGGGTTCGTCATGGCGGACTCATCGGTGCCGAAGCGCGGCGAACGCTACGCGGTCCAGCACCGCTTTCCGGCGAACGGCACCTGGCTCGTGCACGCGCGGGTGACGTGCCTGAAGGAGCTGACGGCGGAGGGCGTCTCGCAGGAGGAGGTCGAGCTTCCTTCCGCCGAGATGGAGATCGTCGTCCGGAACGTCATCACCGAGGAACAGCTCGCCTACGCCGGGCAGGCCAGGAAGAACCTGCTGCGGGGAATCCAGGTGCACGCGCGAGCTTCCTCCGAGATCAAGGGTGAGGAGGCCAAACGAGCCTTCGACGGCCGGCACCAGACCCGCTGGCACTGCGCTCTGAAGGACCGTTCACCGAAGCTGAAGCTCGCCCTCGGCCGCGCCGTCCGGGGACAGAAGGTCGTCCTTTCTCACGGCTGGCCGATGCCCGCCTATGGCAAGTCCCCGCGCCCCTTGCGCGGCGAGCTCGTCGTCAACGGCCGGGTGACCTTCCCGTGGGAGATGGATCCCGATCCGATGACCAAGACGACCATCGACCTCGCGAGCTCCTACCGGATCCGTTCCCTGGAGATCTCGATCACCGAGACCCTCTACGGCGAGCTGGGAAACGGGGCGTTCGGGTTCTCCGAGGTCGAGGTGTACGGGCGGCGGTGATTCGGAGGTACGAAGTCAGGGACAGAACATCACCTGCAGCCCGTCCGAGAAGTTGAACCCGGCCGGTCCACCCTGGGGATCGGCGAACCAGTACTGGAAGCTCCAGGTGGTGAACAGGTCGATCTTCCCCGCGCCGATGCTGGCCGGCGGGAGCTGGAAGTCGAGGTGGTGCTCCACCATTCCCGCCGCGTCGGTCGTCACCGCCGGCAGCAGCCGGTAGTGCGGACCCTGGAGACAGAGGAAGCCATCGCCGTAGGGGATCTGGTTCTGCCGGGTGGAGTAGAAGAAGAGCCCGGGGGCGTTCGGCACGCCTCCGGTGACCCGCAGGTGGAAGCTGTTCGTCGAGATCGACGGCGAGCCCCACCACCCGAGCGTCGCCGTCCCTCCGCCGGAGTGCGGCGCCGCGGTACAGAAGCTCGCCGACTGGCACTCGCAGAGGTCGAAGATGCCGTTCAGGTTCTGGTCGAGCAGGGGATCGGCCGCCAGCTGGCAGTCGTCGGGAACTCCATTCTCGTCGCAGTCGGTGCTGGTCCCCGAGGTGATGTCCTGGCAGTCCGGAACGCCGTTCCCGTTGCAGTCGGATAGATCCTGGAAAATGCTCACCTTCGAGTAGATCCAGCCCGCCGGTCCGTCACCCCCGGCGATGAACAGCTGGAAGCAGCCCGAGGCCGCGGCGGGCAGGACCCTCGGTCCGGTGGGGAGAGACCGGGTGCTCCAGCTCTGCGTCGCCGGGTCCCAGATGTCCGCGGTACTCGACATGTACATGTTGCCGATGGCGTGGGGATCGGGAACACCACCACAGGCGAACATCGCGCGATACGGCGTCGCCGCGCCCGCGAGCGCCCTGCGCGGCGTGGGGAGGGTCATCGTGCTCCAGGCTCCGGTGATGTCGTCGTAGACGTCCACGGTGTCCGAGGCCGTCTGGGGTCCCGCCGTGGCCCCGCCGGCGAAGAGGACCTTCGAGCCGATGGTCACGGCTGCTATCTCGTAGCGTGCTTCCGACAGCGTCCTCGTGCTCCAGATCCCCGTCGAGGAGTCGAAGATGTCCACCGCGGCGGACGCTGTGCCCGTGCCCGTGGTGTCCCCACCGGCGAACAGCGCCTTCGTCCCGACCGCCGCGGCGGCGAGGTGGGAGCGCGGCACGGAGAGGGACGCCGTGGTCCACGCCCCGGTCGAGCTGTCGTAGATGTCCACCGCCGCCGTCGTCTCCCCGCCGGCGAAGAGCACCAGCCCCCCCACCGCCATGCCGGCGAGCCGAGCGCGCGGCACCGACAGGGTGGCGGTCGACCAGCTGTTCGATGGCTGATGGTAGATGTCGACCCGGTCACTGGCGGGCTCCCCACCGGCGAAGAAGGCCATTCCCGGCAGCGACGCGGAAGCGAGATCGCTCCTCGCCTGCGAGAGACTCGCGGTGCGCCAGCTTCCGGTCGAGAGGTCGTGGATGTCCACGACGCTCGAGGGAGCCCACGGCACCCCTCCGAAGCCGCCGGCGAAGAGGATCTCGTTCCCGGTGCAGGTCGCCGTCAACCGGGTTCTGGCCACGGAGAGGCTTCCCGTCGTCCACTGAGCTGCCGCGCTCGCCGCCAGGCCGCAGACCAACAGCCCGGGCGACAGGATCGATGCTGCTCTCATGTCAACTCTCCAGACCCCGGGGACAGCCGGGGATCGATGCCGTGGGACCACGCCCGAGAGGGGCGCCACGAGCCGTAGCCCCGGGGAGCTGGGGGGTCACACCGCGAGGGTCGCTCCTTCTCCAAATGTCGTTGCCCGGTCAAGGGCAGTGGGGTATCAGGGAGAAGGGAACACCCCTTCGCAGACAGTTCTTGGGGGAGGAAAGATGTCCGATACCCCGCACGATCCAGACAGCCCCGCGTCCTCGCACCTCTCCAGGTACCTGAGGCAGCTCGAAGCCGGAGAGGCGCTCGAAGCCGACGGGAGCGCGCGAGAGCTCATCGAGAACCTCTTCGAGTCCCACTCGCTGCAACAACGGGTCGCCACGCGCTACGGTCCCGACGCCGATCCGGAAATCTCGCTGCAGGAGGACTCGGGAGAGGAGGGTGAGGAGGCGCCCGATGACCAGAGTCGATACGCCATCACCTTCAAGCGCTACCGAAAGCGGGGTGAGGTCGCTCGCGGTGGCATGGGAGTGATCCTGCGCGTCTGGGATCGGAGCATCCGCCGCAACCTGGCCATGAAGGTCATCCGCAATGCGGAAGAGGTGCCGGAAGACGAGCAGGCCCAGCGGTTTCTCGAGGAGGCGCAGATCACCGGGCAACTCGAACACCCGGGGATCGTGCCCGTGCACGAGCTCGGTCTGGACGACGACGGCCAGCTCTACTTCACGATGTCCCTCGTCAAGGGACGCGACCTGAGCAGGGTCTTCGACATGGTCGCCGCGGGCCGAGGTAGCTGGACCGTCACGCGCGCCCTCGGCCTGCTGCTCAAGGCCTGCGAGGCCATCGCCTACGCTCACTCGAAGGGCGTCATCCACCGCGACCTCAAGCCCGCGAACATCATGGTCGGAAGGTTCGGCCAGGTGTACGTGATGGACTGGGGGCTCGCGAAGGTGGTCGACCCGTCGGGGCGTCCGTCTCGGGGGGCCGAGCCCACTCTGGACAAGACGGCCTACGTGTCCCTCGGAGCTGAAAGCGAGGGGGCTCGGCCCTTGTCGACCGTTGCCGGCACGGTCCTGGGAACGCCGGCGTACATGCCTCCCGAGCAGGCGCTGGGGCGCGTCGACAGGATCGGGCGCTACTCGGACGTGTATTCGGTCGGCGCGATCCTCTACCACCTCCTGACCGGCCAGCCGCCGTTCATGCCACCGGGCTCGCGCGCCACCGCGGATGAATTGATCGCCCGCGTGTGCAAGACGAGGCCTCGGCGCATCCAGCGCATCAATCCCGAGGCGTCACCCGAGCTCGTGGCGATCTGCGAGAAGGCGATGGCCCGCCGTCCACGCGACCGATACCGCAACATGGCGCGGATGACCGAGGACCTGCACGCGTACCTCGAGGGGCGCGTCGTGCAGGCGTATCGGACCGGCACGCTGGCCGACTTCAGCAAGTGGGTCCTGCGCAACCGCGGAACGGCCGCCGGGATCCTGTCGGCGATCGTCGTCGCCTTCGGCGGGCTGAGCGCCGTGTCGGTCGTCCAGGCGCGATCGAGGTTCGCTCTGGAGTCACAGAACAGGGAGCTCGAGGCGGCCGTGACCGAGGCCGAGAAGGCCAGGACCGAGCTGGAGCAGAAGGAGCAGAGGCTCAGTGCCGCAGTCACCCAGCTCGAGGTACTGCGCGAGGCCGCAGAGGAAGCCACCGGTCGCGTCAGGCGTGAGGCGGACAAGGCCGAGGCCGTGCTCGATTTCATGGTCGAGCTCTTCCGGCCGCAGGATCCCACCGCATCACTTCGCCCCGGAGTCACGGCGAGAGAGCTCCTCCAGGCCGCTGAGGCGCGCCTCGACGAGGGAGCGATATCCGACGAAGAGACTCGTTCCCGCGTGGTCGTGCAGTTGATCCGCGCGTTCCACGACATCGATGAGTACGACCTGGCCGAAGGTCTCGTGGCCGACGCCCTGCGGACCAGCCGCGGCGACGAGGAAGCGGAGCTGCTCGGCTACCTGGTGAACCGAGCTCGGCTCCTGACGGAAACGGGCGCAAGGCCTGCGGATGCCGTGTACCTGTGGACCGTCCTGGTGGAGGAGTACTCGCTACGCGGGGGCGAGGAGCAGTACCGCACGCTCGCCTGCCGCGCCGGCAGGGCTTCCGTCAACCTCCGCAGCGGCGCCGTCGAGGAGGCGAAGCAGGAGCTGGAAGAGGTGCTGAGGATCGCCGACGGGACTCGCTTCATGAAGCTGGCGTGGACCAACCAGGCTCGCTTCGACCTCGCCGTGGCCTGTGAGCAACTCGAGTTGCACGACCGTGCCCGAGCTCTGTACGGCGAGGTTCTCGACCAGCTGAAGCTGCTGTCCGGCAACGACCGAGTGGTTCTGAGACTGAAGGAAGGCGTGGCGGCCTACTGCACGAGGGCCGGGAGATTGAAGAGGGCGGAACAGCTCTACCGCGAGATTCTCGAGGGCTGGCTCGAGGTCTACGCCGGCTACGAGCGACCGACGTACGTGCGCGTTCTCTCCTGCACCGCCGACCTGACCGGTTTGTTGCAGAAGCTCGTGAGCACGGACGCCGCCACGCTGGACGTCATCACCCGCGTGGTCACTGTGCTGGTCGAATGCGAGAGCGTCGATCCGCGCACCGTCGATCTCGCTCAGTCGCTGGTCGAGCATACTCCGATGAACGATTTCGAGCTGCACGAGCGCGAGAAGCTCCTCGAATCCGCCCGCCGGCGGGCCGAGCGCCGTTGATCGGAGAATGAGGGGGATCGGCTACTTCACCCGCGAGACGACGATCACGCGCCCCGAGTAGCCGACCGCCACGAGACAGGTGCCGAGCCCCGGCAGATCGCCGGCGGCGAGGTGATGGAACTTGTCGTCGTCGCGCGCGACGGCGAAGTCGCTCGAGGCGATGACCCGCAAGCCATGCTCGTCGCGGACGCCTTCGGTCAGGTTCACCACGTAGACGCCGCCGTCGTACCCCGCCGTCGCCCACTCGTTCCCGGGGCGCGTCGGATCGAGGTCGGCGATCACCGCTCCCCGCAGGCGGTCCTCGCGGCGCACGGCGTTGGCCGTCGAGCTCACGGCGCCCCCTCTCAGGACCTGGCGGTAGCGCAGCACTCCGTCGTTCGAGCAGACGAGCACCCCGTCGGCGTCGGTCATCACCCGCGCGAGCGGTGCATCCTTCCAGCGCGCGAGCTCGTCCAGCGCCCACCCGGTGCCGCGCTTGCGCAGGGCGAGTAGCGCTCCGTCGTCGCACGCGAGCACCGCGCCACCCAGGCCCACCGCGGCGCCCTTGACGTTTCCGACTGCACTCTCGGAGTCGCCGCCGGGAAGCGTGTAGGCCTCGCTGTGAATCGACAGACTCCCGTCGGTCGCGAGATCGAGTCCGCTGACGACGTTCACAACTCCCGAGAAGCCCGCGAGCACCACTTCGTTTCCGGCACGCTCCGGGTCGACGTCACCGATGGCGACCGCGTGGATCAGCGCCCCGTCCTCGAAGAGCTTCGCGAAGGACCAGCGCATGCTGATGCCGGGCTGCTCCTCGGAGCCCCCCGCTCGCGGTGAATCTCCGGTGAACCACCAGAGGACGGCGAGGCCCGGCCCAGGATCGTCCTCGACGCCGCGCGCGACGCCGGCGGTGACCAGCTCGAGCCCGGGTCGGTCCGGAAGGAGGTCACCGACGGCGCACTGGATCGGCTCCCCCGGGAGCGCGCCCAGCACCTCGTGCCCCCAACCCGACTCCCGCTCCCCGTCGCGGAACACCTCGATCACGCGCCCATCCCCGGTGACGACCGCGATCTCGTTCCCCGGTCGGCTGGGGTCGAAGTCCCCTATCGCGCAGCCGCCGAGCTTGTTGCCGGCATCGAAGGCGGTCTGCTGGCGCCAGTCGGGGTGCACGGGCGAGGAGTCCTGCGGCGAGAAGTCCGCCGCCATGGAGAGCGAGGACACGATCGTGAGCGTGGCGGTGATGAACATGACACCATCCTATCCAGGAATGGTGACGGGACACCACCCCCGCGGCCACATGGGTCGGGCGTCACCGACTCGCCCGGAACAGCTTGACCGGACCGATCATCCCCGCGAGGGAGGTACGGCGTCAGAAGCGAAAGGCGTACTCCAGCTTCATCAGGAGCTCCTGATCCGCCGGGACGAATCCCCCGCCGACGTCTCTCCTGGACCAGTTCAGGTTCGTGACCAGGTGCAGCTCGCGGCCATCCTCCAGGCTCCAGCGCACTCGACCCTGAAAACCGAGGTCCTCCGAGACGTTGTCGTGTCTGACGAAGACCTCCGAGCGCAAGTCGGGCGTCACGCTGTACCCCATCGACAGGGTCTCGACGTGCGTGACGAAATGGCTGTCGGGCAGGTCGACGTCGTTGTGGGAGTAGGTGCCACTGAGGTCGAAGACCGGACTGGGCCTCCAGAGACAGGAGGTGGAGGCGCTCATCATGCGGCCGTCGTACCAGTTGCCGCCATTGATGCTGAGAAAGCCGGAGAGAGCACGCGTGCGGGAGAAGCCGAACCCGGCGCCGAGAGTGTGCCAGCCGTAGCTCCCGGGCTCGATCGTCGATCCAGCCACGGGGTCGAAGCCGTGTTCCAGCTCGTCGGTGACGAATGCGTGGGAGAAGGAGAAGCTGTCACCGTCCTGCCAGCTGATCCCGAACAAGGTGGTCGCGATGGAACTCGAAATCGTCTTGCCGCTCAGGTCCGTCCAGAACGACGGTGAGATGCCGTAGTTGTAGTTCCGGATGCTGCTCGCCTCACTCGGTCGCGGGCGCCAGCTCACGCTCCCGGCCAGCTGGCGTTCTCCTGGACGACGCACGAAGCCGAGAGCGGGGTAGAACTCCTTGTCGGATTGCAGGGCACTGAGGGCCCAGCTCCAGTCGCTGGTCCGGAGGGTCGAGCGGAGACCGAAGGCGTCGCCCGCCCCGGCCGGTTCCTCGCCGGTCGACCCGCCTCCCGAGGTCCCGGTCCCCAGCGGTCGGGCGCCGTTCTCGCTGCGCAGAGCCCAGCCGTTGAAGTTCAACAGGCCGAGGGAGTTCTCGCTGTTCGAGTACTCGAGGTCGACTCCGGCGGTGTGGGCCCAGCCGTCGCTCGTCGGGTCGCCGCTGGTCACGATGGCGCCGGCGCTGAGCTCCTCGGTGAAACGCCAGCTCGGACGGACGACGGCGAGATCACCTTCCGGCACTCCCGCCGCCGGCGCCGCGCCCGTGCGCATGGCGAGCGTGCCCAGCCCCAGAGGGCCCACTCTTCCGGCGAGGCGCGCGGCCACGTCTATCGGCACCTCGCTCCCGTCGGGCGCCAGCCCGACGCGCCGGCTGCGGAAGGGCACGATGTTGGCGCCACCGGAAAAGCCGCTCTCCCAGCCGAACTCGAACAACTCCGAGTCCCTCAGGAAGAAGTCGCGCTTCTCCGGAAAGGTGATGCCGAAGCGCGTCAAGTTGACCTGCGGGGTGTCCGCCTCGATCTCGGCGAAGTCCGTATTGACGCTGACGGAAGCGGCCAGCTGGGGGGTCACCTGCCAGTTGACCTCTCCACCCGCGTCCACGCCGAGATCGTCGGTGCTCTCCGCGCCTGGCGTTCGATCGATTCGTCCGCTGGCGCTGAGGTAGGGCACCAACTCGAGCCCCAGAGTCGGCGGAATGTCGTCGAAACCCGACAGCTCGCCGAACTCGCTCACCGTCGTCACTCGAAACTGCCGCCGGGCTCCCTGCCAGCGGTAGTACGCGCGCCGAGCCCCGTGGTAGCGCTCGAAGTTCCCGCGCCAGACCCCGCTCTCGGGAAAGGCGAGGCCGGTGAAGGGAATGGCGATCTCCGCGATCCAGCGGTCCGCCAGGATGCGGGTTCGCCCCTGCCAGACACCATCCCAGCTCTTGTTGACGCGCTGTCCGTTGTCGGTGAGGAGCGCGTCGAGCCGTCCGCCGGCGGCGCTCAACACGAACCAGACCGCGTTCTTGCCGCTGCTGAAGGTATCGAGCACCACCTTGACCGATTCGTCCTCCGACATGGAGCCGTCCCGCTTCATGTCCTGGACGACCATGCGCTCGGGGTGGGGCTCGAAGCACTCGAAGGCGACGTAGAGCGCCCGGTCATCGCGCATCAAGAGGATCCGGGTCGGTGGATCGGCGGGGATCCCCTCGACCGGTTCCACCTCGGTCAGCTCGGTGATCGCGATCGCCTCCGACCACGAGGGCTCGGAGAGCTCGCCGTCGATGGTCGGTGCATCGCGAATCGTCGGGACGTGTACGCGGGGCCGGGATCGGTCCTGGTAGGCGGTGGCGAAGGGGACCAGGAGGAGAAGGGCACCGGCGAGCCGTGGGAGCATCGGTGAATGATACCGATTCTCCGACGAGCGCCGAATCGAAACCACGCCGGCAGTCGGATCGATCCGGCCGCCGCTAGGGCATCCACATAAGCTCGTAGCCGTTGGACGTGTTGAAGAAGTTCACCGGGCCACAGGCCGGATTCGTCGTGCTGCGGTACCAGCACTGGTAGCGACTCAGGTCTCCCGGCTCGGCTCCGACCTTGGCCCCGAGGGCGACCGTCGTCCGGGCTCGACCCGCGCCGTTGGAGAAAGCGACCTGCAGGCGCGAGACGCCGCCGCCCGCGCAGCGAAGTCCGTCGCCGTAGGTGATGCCGTTGCCACCGTTGACCCGGGTGTTGCCCTGGAAGAACAGGCAGGCGTTGTTGGGCTCCGCGTGCTTCGTCACCAGGGCCAGGGTGTCGACGCTGACGCTGGCCTGCCCGATGGCAAACAGGTTGGCGCCGGACGCGAACACGCCGTTGTCGCACCCCGAGCCGGGGATGCTCCCATCGTTGTCGTTGTTGCAGGGGCAAGGCGTGCCCACCCCGGGATCACCGAAGCAGTAGCCGACCCCGGGCTCCCGGTCGAGCTCTGAGCCGAGGTGGTGCAGCCCACCGTTGTTCTGCCGTCCACTTCCGAAAGGCGCGACGCCGGACTCCCATTCGTCGATCCGCTCCACCAGGAAGACGAGCACGGCCGGATCTTGAATCGTCTCATCGTCCGAGAGCGCGTCGACCCCGTCGATCGAGAGCCAGCCGGCCTCCCACTGCGGGATGCCCAGGATCTCCGCCGGGTCGTGGTTGGTGGTGGCCAGGTACCAGTTGAAGAACACGGAACTGACCCCCACCACCGGGATCCGCTCCCAGCATTCGAAAGTGTGCTCGACCGTGAACTTCTCCGAATTGTCGTTGTGGATCAAGAACAGGAGGTCCGTCCAGAACCCCGCCCCTCCGGTCAGGTCGATCATGATCAGCCGACTCTCGACGAAGTCCTGACCGTAGAAGCGCGGAATCACGACCTGGTCCGCGACTCTCGTGTACTCCTGGCCGTCCAGGTCCTGATTCCCGTCGCCGTCGAGGTCGGTGTGCTGGCCGTCCCCGATGCCCTCGAAGGCCAGTGGCTGAACGGTGTAGTCGAACGTGTGTATGCCGTTCAGGACCGTCGAGGTGCCGATCAGGTGGTTGTGCACCCGGGCCGGTCCAAAGTCGTCGTCGATCGCGACGATGAACAGGTACCCGTGTCCAGGAAGGGGGTTGTGGCTTCGAGTGATGGTGGTGAACGTGTCGCCCGGGCCGAGGCTCATGAAGAAATCGACTCGAGTGCAGTCTTCCCCGTTCACGTAGTTCCACTCCGTATCCACGCCGGAGGGACCCTCTCTTTCGGTATTGGTCACCGTGATCAGGTTTATGATCCCCGAGCCCGGTCTCGAGTCGTACTCGGGGTACAGGAGCAGACTTCCGGGAGTCGAGACCTGAGCCGGTGCTCGAGCCGCGAGACAGGCAAGGCAGCCGAGAGCGAACAGGACAGTCCTTCGCGGTGCGGGCATCTTCCACCTCCTTCGCGCGTGGCGGGATTCGATGTCGCGACGGGCTCGCGACAGATGCGTGGCGTCCGCCTGGTCATCGGAGATTAAGATCCGGAGTGGACCCTCTCAAGGAATGCCCATTCGAGGGGGAGGATGGCGTGCACGGTCCGGATCTCTCCTTTTCGTTTTGCGGTTGCCCGATCCGTGCGAGAACCGTATCAGGGACCGAGATGGACCGGTGAATGGACCGCGTGACCAATCGCGGACGAAGGAACGACCACTGCGAATCGAGAGAGCACCCGTCGGGTGAGGATGGAGGGTTGCAGCATGCCCGATGAGGAGGAGCCGAAGGAGAACGTCTCATCAGACCGCGCCGCTTCGATCTATGCCGAGTTTCTCGCCCGCATAGAAAGCGGAGAGGGCTCTGACATCGCGGAGCTGTATCAGCGGTGTCCCGAGCTCGAGTCGGAACTGCAGGGTCTTCACCAAGCTCACATGCGGGCCGCAGCCGCGTTGAGCAAGCTCCACCTCGCGGGCCCGCTGGTCGAACGGATCAAGGGCCGCTTCGGGCCGGAGGTCGACCCAGAGATCACGCTGGAGATCGAGAGCGGCAGAGGCTCCGACTTCTCCTCGGATGTCGTGCGTCGTCTCGCGAGTCGTCCCGGCTCCTTCGGTCGTTACCGGATCAAGGGTGAATTCGAGCGGGGTGGGATGGGAGCCATCCTGCGTGTGTGGGACGAGGACCTGCGACGTCACCTGGCGATGAAGGTGATGCTCGGCAAGGCCGATCCGGATGCGCCCGGCGACACACCGAAGATGAACACCAGGGCGCTCGGGCGCTTCCTCGAGGAGGCCCAGGTCACCGGGCAACTCGACCACCCGGGCATCGTCCCCGTGCACGAGCTCGGACTCACCCCGGAGGGCCGCATGTACTTCACGATGAAGCTCGTGAAGGGGCGGACCCTGAGACAGATCCTCGGGCTCCTGGCGAAGGGCGAGGAAGAATGGACGCAGGCGCGGACGCTGAATGTCGTCCTCAAGGTGTGCGAAGCCGTGTCGTACGCCCACGCCAAGAACGTGCTCCACCGTGATCTCAAGCCGGCCAACATCATGGTCGGCCGATTCGGCGAGGTGTACGTCATGGACTGGGGTCTCGCGAAGATCATCGGTCGACGGGACGAGAAGGACATCCGCATCCGAGAGGAACCCGAAGCGACAGAGCTGGGCCCCGAGGGTCAGGAGAAGGTGGAGATCGACCCCGAGATCCCGCTGTACACCATGGATGGTGATGTCGTGGGAACGCCGGCATACATGTCCCCCGAGCAGGCCGATGGACGGGTCGACGAATTGAGCCCGCAATCGGACATCTACTCCATCGGCGCGATCCTCTACCACCTGATCAGCGGTCGGATGCCCTACGCCGGGGGGGCGAGGAGGATCGACAACTACATCATCTGGCGCAGGGTGAAAGCCGGTAGCCTCGATTCCCTGAGCACTCTCGCCCCGGGTGCGCCACCCGAGCTGGTGTCCATCTGCGAGAAGGCGATGATGCGCAATCCCCTCGAGCGCTACTCGAGCGTCAGGGAGCTGGCCGAGGAGCTGCAGGCCTACCTCGAAGGCCGCGTCGTCCCGGCGCACAGGACGGGACTGGCGATCGAGCTCAGGAAGTGGGTCGAGCGCAACCGGTTGGCGGCGGGAGCCCTGGCGGCCGCGGTGCTCCTTCTGCTCGGTGGCTCCGCGACGGTCTACGGAGTCCAGAGCTCCAAGCTCCGGGCAGTCGAGACCGAGCAGGCACAGACGCTCGCGGCCAGTAAACGGGCCAAGGAGCTCGCTGAAGCCGCGGCCGCTTCCGAGGCCGCGGCTCTCGCGCAGCAGAAGGAGAACCTCGTCCTCCAGGCGGACTACGCCATCGAGAACGCGAACCTGGAAGAGGTCGAGGTCCTGATGGCCGAATTCCGAGGGCTGGCCCCGGAGGACTTTCTGCCGCACCTCGTGCTGGCCCGAGGGTACTCACAGTACCTGCGCACCGCGGAGGCGGAGAGGGAGCTCCACCGGGCCAGGGACAAGGGTTACGTGGCCGATGTTCCCGACCCGAACGATGCGCGCGGACTCTACCTGCGCGGGCTGGCTCTCGTGATCGAGCGCGATCCGGCCGAGCGGGGCGAAGCGATCCGCTGCCTCGGCGAGGCCATCCGCCTGGACACCCAGGTGCGCGCGGCGTACTTCCCGCTCTACTCGCTCCACAAGGAGAGCGGTGACCTCGTGGCGGCCGAGGCGGCCCTGGCCGCGTTTCAGGAGATCCTGGCTACCGGTGACGACTACTACGACGTGGTCGACGCCATTCGCGCCGAGCTCCAGGGTCGCTACCAGGATGCGGTCGACGTGCTCCTGAAGACCGAGCGGGAAGTCGGGGAGGAACGAGCCGTCGAGTTGCGCCTGAGCCGGATCCTCGGCCGACTGTACCTGGCCCTGGCTTCGGAGGGGGCCGGGGGAAGGCCCTCCGCGGTCAACCTGGACGCGGCCGACGAACGCCTCCAGGCTGCCGTCGCATCGGTTCCCTCCGACGCGGCCAGCTGGGCGAACCTCGGCTTGCTGGAGGTCCGGCGTTTCTGGCTCGACCCAGCGGCGGAGACAGCCGACGATCATCTGCGGCGAGCCCTGGAGGCTGGCCGGCGCGCCATCCTCGAGTATCCGCAGCTCGCTCCGGGTCATCGGGTCATTCTCAACGCCCTGGTCTTCATGGCCACCCGGACCTTCGATCCCGGGGGTCCCGACTTCGAGCTCTTCGAGGAGGCCCGGGAGGTCGCCGGAAAGCTGCGCGCTCTGGATCCCCGGCACCCGTCTCTCGATCTGATGGAGGCCGAGATCGACTTCCACCTGGGAATGCACGCCGAGGTGATGGGCGACAACGATCGGGTCGAGGAGCTCTACCGGCGCAGCGTCTCGCTCAACCCGAACCAGGTCTTGCCTCGCTTCTGGCTGGCTCAGCGCGCGTTCCTGCGGGAGGACTTCGAGGCCTCCCTGGAACAGCTCCAGGCGGCGAGGTCCGTTCTGTCCCGCTACGCCGACGAAGACGTCGTCCGGGCGTTGCCGGACGTGTTCCGGATCAAGGTCCACGTCTGGACTCTCGGCGCCGCCGGCCGGGTGCCGACGCCGGAGGCGATCGAGATCGGTCTGGACGCGCGCGACGACATCGAGGCGGCCCTGGAGAGCGGCCTGGAGGTCGAGACGATCGACCTCCTCAACTACGTCGAGTTCCTGGCCACGAGCCCCTCGCCGGAGCTGCGCGACTGCGAAGGGGCGGAGCTGGTGTTCGAGAACTACTCGCTGGGCGAGAGGCTACGGGGCTCTCTCGACGAGGACTCAGTCCGCGCCGTCGAGGCCGCCCTCCGGGACTGTGAGTGAGACCGCAGTCAGGCTCACGGGAGAATCGGGATGGGAATGGCGAGTGTTCGCTCCGGCGTCCGGTTGTCCGGGTCGGCGAGCTGCGTCGACTGAGCCAGGACCTGGACCATCCCTCCCGGCGAGTCGAACCTCCCCTTCAGAATGTACCGCGTCGGGTTGTTCGGATCATCGCTGATCCGTTCCGTCCACGTCGCGGAGATACCGTACGCGTCGTACGACTGCGCGGGCTCCCTGATCCAGTTCCCGGCGTTGTCCCGCTTTCCCGTGGAGACCGCGGCCTCGAGGCTCCAGTAGGACGCGTTGGTCGTATCGATCTGTAGATTCGTCACAAAGGTCTCGCCGGCACCACCGCCCGCGGTCACATCGTAGATCTCGAAGGTCACCTCGAATCCGATTGGGGTTGTCGGGGTCGGTCGGTACGTGTGAGTCAACGTGGATTGGATCGTGGGCATGTTCAGCGCACCTTTTTGTCTGGGACGTTTCAATGTCGTTTGATCGGATGGTATGGACCGCCTCGTTGACGAGACGAACCCCGAACGAGGTTTACGGTGAGACCGCCAGCGGGTCTGTCATCCGCGTCGTGAACGCTCAGGACCACGCGGGGATCTGGGGGAAGGCGTACTTCCGGAGGAACGCGAACCGAGAGGCTGACAGGCATCGGTTCACCGTTCGGAGCCAGGATTCGTTTGAAGCGGACGACCTCCCCCTCGATGGGGAAGAGCGTGAAGCCGCGTGAACCATCGCGGGAGAGCGCGTGCTTCTCGCCCGGGACTTCGATCGCCGCTTCCTCGAAGGCCGGCACCAGCGCCTCGTCGACGCGCAGGAACAACAGGGCTTCCGCCGGTATATTCGGCCTGCGAATCACGAGGTCGAAGGGCTGGTTCTCCCCTCCCGGTGGCGGGGCCAACCAGAATTCGAGGTTCTGCGAGGTCATCACCAGCATCTCGAAGAAGTTGCGGAACGCGTTGTTGTTGCTGACGTCGACCTCGGCGGGCTCGTTGGGCTGATCCACCAGGGCCGCGACCCCGACGCACCAGTGGTCGCTCGTGGGCAGGGGAATCTCCCAGTTCACCAGTCCGATCGCCTCTGCGTGCTTCGAGCCGGCGGGACCGAGCAGGGGGATCGTATAGGACCCGATGGGGATGAAGTTGCCATCCTTTGGATCGCCATCGCCATTCGGGTCGAAGCCACCGATTCCTGTCGTGGCAACGTCGGCGTAGTAGAAGACGAGCTGGACGTTTCCGACGACCTGGCCCCCCCGGTTGCGCACTCGCGCATACAGGTGGTTCACGCTCGTCGCGATCGGTATGTCCTCGATTCCGTCGTCGTCATTGTCGACCCAGATGTCGATCGTCGTCCACTCGGCGCCGGTCGGGGTGATCGAGAGGTCGTAGGGAGTCGGGTCGATCGGGAGGAGTGCGAATGCGGCAGCTGCATCGACGCGCCCCCAACCAAAGTTCACGTCGGGCCCGGCGAACAGTCCCGTCGCAGGCAGGTCGACGGCTGACTCCTCGATCAGGTAGCGCAGCTCGAAAGGTCCGAGATCGATGTCCTTCTGCAGGAGCAGCGCGGCGAGGCCCGAGACGTGGGGCACGGCGTAGGATGTGCCGGAAACAGGTCGGTAGCGGATCTCGGGAGGATTGGGCTTGTAGGTCGTCGTGACTCCGACGCCCGGTGCGACCACATCCGGCTTCATCAACCCGGGTGGGTAGGGATAGTCCATGTAGCCCGGGATGGACTGCCAGGTCACCGGCCCCGTGTTGCTGCCGATGGTCGTGCTTCCCGTCTCGAGCCACAGGGCGTCGAGATGGTCCGTCGCTCCGACGGTCAGTGCATTGGGTACGCGCCCAGGAGTCGTGATGCTGTCCGGGGGGGCGAAGATGAAATCCGCGTCATTGCCGGCGATCGCCACGCAGAGTATCTCGGCCTCGGTCAAGAGGTCGACCGCCTCCCGCCAGGCGGGCAGGTCCGGGTCGAAGTCGTCTCTCCAGTGCACGCTCAGATTGACGATGTCCGCTTTCTTGTCCGCTGCGTATTGCATCGCCTCCCAGACCTGTTGCTGGGTCGCGTAGTCGGTCACAGCGCTGCTGACGCGCAGGAGCATGAGCTGTGCCCCGGGGGCGACACCGGTCCTCGTGCCGCCCGCTCCGGTCCCCGCCACGATTCCCGCGACACCCGTGCCGTGGAGACTGGTGCCCGTGATGATGGAGTTCTGGTTCTCGAAGTTCCACCCTGCTAGATCGTCGACGTATCCGTTGCCATCGGTATCGACACCATCCTGGTCCGCCGAGGTGATGGCTCCGTCCCCGTCGGCATCCTCGCCCAGGTTGGTCCAGATCCGATCCTCGAGGTCGGGATGATAGATGTCGAAGCCGAGATCGATCACCGCCACGACGGCACCGACCCCCTCCACGCCTTTCGACGACAAGGTCTCCGCTCCGATCTTCTCGACACTCCAGGAGATCTCTTCCTCATCGGGGCTCGACGTCGTGCCGCCCGCCACCCTCCGGGGCAGATCGAGTCGGACCCCGTCATCGGCGATGCGCTCCATGGCCACCACGTCTCGGATGATCGTGTTCAGGAAGCTCTTCCGGGCCTCGCAGCCGACGGCGTTGAGCATCCAGAGCCTGCGCACCTTGCGCACGTGGCCGTCGACACGCCCCGCTTCGAGTGCGGCCAGCAGGTTGTCCTGCGTGCGCTGCGACCTCAGCCGGAGCGCATCGACCAGTCTGCGCCGGCCGTCCAGTCGGCGATGGCGACGCGTCGCCCCGACGGCGCCATCGAGTGCCGCGAAGCGCTCGGGCGGTTGCAGCCCGATGGCCTCATCGAGGTGGAAGACGACCGAGATGAAATCCGCGTCCCCCACTCGGTCCATGTGAGCCACGAGCGCGGGGTGCCGCTTGTCGAGCGGCGAGTGCTTCGGCGTCGGAGCACGACAACCCGGCTGCGGCAATCAGAACGATAAACCCCGCGCAGAGGGCATGAAGCGCTCTCTTGCCCTGGGATGATCCTCGAGCCGCTGATCGTCCGAGGATGCTCGAGTCTCCTCGTGGGAGGGGGGCAGTGCGCGTCGAATCCAGGGACTCTCCCCAGTGACTTCCGGACGACCGAATCGCGAGAGGGGCTTTCTTCATGCGCTGTTACCAGACGGCCTGTTCGAGCTTCTCTGCCCTTCGTGGTACCTGTACCGGGCTGGACTGGCAACAAGAAAGGTAGGAGATCGTTTTTGTCTGGCTCTGAGGGGGCGCAAGCGCATCTCGGTCTTCGCGCCCCGTCGAGAACGAGAAGTGCATTCGAGGGTTCGCGTCGAATGAAAGTCAACCTCCAGGGAGTGTTCTTGCTACCCCGAACGGGAATCCTCGCAACGCTCCACGGTACCGACGCGGACTCCGGACGATCTTATCGAGAAGCGTTTCCCTGCGAGCATCGATTGCCGTGTGATAGGGGCACCGCGATCCTCATGAAGAAGACCCACCTGGACTGGAACGAGCCGCCGCTGGCCAGCGCGGCGGCGTGGCTGGCCGAGCGGTTCGACGGCGACCTCAGCGGGGTGATCGTCGCGCTGCCCGGGGCGCGGAGCGGGCGGATTCTGAGGGAGCGCCTCGCGCGACGGGTCGGAGCAGGGTTGCAGCCGCCGACGATCGTCACCGCGGGGCTGCTCACCGATGAGTTGCTCGAGCTGGGCGGGGTGCCGGCGGGGCGGCTGGTGCGGACGCTGGCCTGGGAGCGGGCGCTGCGGAAGCTCCCGGGGCCAGTGCTGCGCCGGATCGTCGCGCGACCGCCGGCGGAGGAGGACCTCGGTGCGTGGCTGCGGCTCGCCGAGGAAGTGCGAGGGCTCTTCGGGGAAGTCGCCGCGGACGGGCTCGACTTCGGACGAGTCGCGAAGGGCGAGGAGCTCGCCGAGATGATCGGAGAGCGAGCGCGATGGGCAGCGCTCGCCGAGGCGCAAGAAGCGATGCACGGCGAGCTCGGTGAAGCGGGGCTGATCGATCCGCACCTCGGGCGGCTGGAAGCAATCGAGAAGCAGCGCCTCCAGCCGAGCGTGCTGAAGCTGAGCGAGATCGTGCTGGTCGGCGTCGTGGAGATGAACGCGCTGCTGCGACGGACGCTCGAGCTGTGTGACGTGCCGCAGACCGCGCTGGTCTTCGCTCCCGAGTCATCGGGCGACGCCTTCGACGAGCTCGGCTGCCTCGTCCCCGAGAAGTGGATCGAGCACGGCAGCCACCTGCCCCTCGAGGACTGGTACGTCGTCGACGGCCCCGACGAGCAGGCGCGCCGGACCGCCCAGGTGATCGGCGGCTGGAACGGCGCCTTCGCCGCCGAACAGATCACCATCGGGATCGCCGACCCCGAGGTCACGCCCTTCCTCAAGGGACGCCTCGCCGAGCAGGGGTGCCTGGCGCGCGATGCCGCCGGCACGCCCTTCTCGCGGACCGCGCCCGCGCTCCTGCTCGAAGCGGTCGGCGCATTCCTCGACGGCCGGCGCTTCTCCGACTACGCCGCGCTGGTGCGGCACCCCGACTTCGACGCTGCGCTGCGCAAAGAGGTCAGCGAGCTCGAACCCGCCGCGATCGTCGACGACTACCACAATGCCCACCTGCCCAGCCGCGTCGACGGCGAGTGGCTCGGTGCCGACAGTGGTCGCAGGAATCGTGAGCTGTTCGAGGTCGCGCGTTCCCTCTGGGAGGCGTGCCTCGCTCTCTGTGGTGAGCTCGCGGCGGTCGAGAGCTGTCCGCTGGGCGAGCGCGTCGGGCACCTGCGCGGATTCCTGGTGCGCATCTACGGCGCGAGAGAGCTGCAACCATCCGACGAGACCGACCGCGTTCTCCACGGCGCCTTGCGATTCCTCGACGACGGCCTGACCGAGGTCGAGACCCTCCCCGCCTCCTTCACCCGGGGCGGCACGGCGAGCGAGGTGATCGGCCTCGTCCTGCGTCAAGCGAGCGCGCAAGTCGTACCCCCGGCACCACCGAAGGACGGTGAAGCGACGATCGAGCTGCTCGGCTGGCTCGAGCTCGCACTCGACGACGCGCCCGCGCTGGTCGTCACCGGCTTCGAGAACGGCCGCGTCCCCGAGTCGAAGCACGGTGACACCTTCCTCCCCGACAGTCTGCGTCGCCGGCTCGGGCTGATCGACGACGAGCGGCGCCTGGCGCGCGACCTGTACGTCACCGAGCTCCTCGTCCACTCCCGCGACAAGGCGGTCTTTCTCACCGGACGTCGCAGCCTGGCCGGTGAGCCTCAGGTCCCCAGCCGGATCGTCTTCCATTGCGACCGCGATGAGCTCTTGCCTCGCGTGCGGCGCTTCCTCGACGGGGGTGTCCGCCCACAGCGGCCGATCGTCACCGAGAGCGACCGGCGGCGCGAGCTCCCCCGCAAGGAGCTCGGCCCCGCGCCCGAGGCGATGCGCGTCACCGATTTCCGGCTCTACCTCGGCTCCCCCTACGAGTACTACCTGCGAAGGATCCTCGACCTGGAGTCGCTCCACGACGACATTCGCGAGATCGACGCGGGCGGCTTCGGGGACCTCGGCCACAAGGTACTGCAGCGCTTCGGACAGGATCGACGCGCGCGCGGCGAGCGCGACGCGAAGCGGATCGAGCGCTTCCTGAGCGGCGAGCTGCAGGACCTCGCGGTCGAGACCTACGGCGCACACCCACTCCCCGCGGTGCGCCTCCAGCTCGAGCAGCTCGACTACCGACTCCGGATCTTCGCCGAGCGCCAGGCAGCGCGCCGGCTCGCCGGGTGGGAGATTCGCGAAGTCGAGTGGTCACCGAGCGCCGGGCACGGCGAGCTCGCCGTCGACGGTGCGGTCGTCCAGCTACGCGGGCGTATCGACCGCATCGATGCGCACCCCGAACACGGCTGGGCGATCTGGGACTACAAGACGAGCGAGGGCCTCTGGCGACCGGAGACCGCCCACCGCACGCACGATGGAAAGTGGCGCGACTTGCAGCTGCCACTCTACTGCCTGCTGGTCCAGGAGCTTCTCGACAGCGATCAGCCACCGGAGCTGGGTTACGCCGCACTCTGCCGCGAGCCCGCCAAGATCGGCTTCTACGCGATTCCGAAGGAGTGGCGGAAGTCGGACCCCTTCGACAGCTACGAGGAAGGCATCGGCGACGCCATCGAGGCGGCGCAGGAGGTCATTCGCTGCATCCGGCGCGGTGAGTTCTTCGACGACGATCGTTTCGGTCCCTACGACCCGATCCTCGGCGCGATCGGTGGCGTCGGGCTCGTCGCCGTCGAGGAGAACGACAGCAGCGAGGAGGGGGAGGCATGAGCGACACCTCCACTCGGCATCAGCTGATCCTCGCCTCCGCCGGCACCGGTAAGACCTGGCAGCTCTCCAACCGCTTCCTCGCGCTGCTCCTCGCCGGCGTGGAGCCGGCCTCGATCCTCGCCACCACCTTTACCCGCAAGGCCGCCAGCGAGATCCTCGACCGTGTGCTGGAGCGGCTGGTCGAGGCGATAGAGAACCCGACCAGGCTCGACGAGCTGAACGAAGCGCTGGGTCGCTCGGACATCGGCGCGGGTGATTGCCTCGAGCTGCTCGCCGGGCTCACGCGACACCTCGACAGCTTGCGGGTGCGCACCATCGACTCCTTCTTCCTGCACCTGGTGCGACTCTTCGCGCTCGACCTGGAGCTGCCGCCCGACTGGCGCATCGTGACCCCGCGCGAGGCGAGCGAGCTGCGCGGCGAAGCGATACAGGAGCTTCTCGGGGAGAGCCGCCCTGAACAGGTGCTCGAGCTGCTGCGCGCCCTGCACCAGGGCGGTGCGTGGCGGCGCGTCCAGGCCGGGCTGCTCGATGTCGTCTTCAACTGGCGGCCGATTCTCCTGGAGAGCACGCCGGGTGCATGGGAAGCGCTGGACCCCGGGCCGGCGGTCCCCGAGACGGAGCTGCGCGAGGCGCTGGATGCCCTGGCGACGGCGCCCGTCCCGCAGACCGCGAAGGGCGATCCGAACAAGACCTGGCTGAAGGCGCGCGACGCGGTGGGCACCGCCGTCGCCGAGGAACGCTGGGCGGAGATCTTCGCTGGAGGACTCGGCAAGGCGTACCTGGCGGGCGATTGCCCCGACACGAGGGTGTTCAGCAGGAAGCCCTTCCCCGAGGAGCTCGACACGGCGCTGGGTCCGGTGATCGCGCACGCCCGCCATCACTTCCTGACCGGATTGTGCGAGCGCAACCAGGCCACTCATGCCCTGCTCGAGAGCTTCGAGGCGGCGTACACCGCACACCAGCGTCGGCGTGGCGCGTACCGCTTCGAGGACCTGCCCCTCGCGCTCGCCCCGCGCACCGCCAGCGAGCTGCCGATCGACGCGCGCGAGCTGGACCTGTGGTACCGTCTCGACGGCCGCATCGACCACCTTCTCCTCGACGAGTTCCAGGACACCTCGCCGATCCAGTGGCGCATCCTCGCGCCCATCGCCAGCGAGATCGCCGCGGACGGCACGGGCGAGCGCTCCTTCTTCTGCGTCGGCGACGTCAAGCAGTCGATCTACGCGTTCCGCCAGGCGGAGCCACGGCTGCTGGCGGAGATGCCGCGGATCCTGCCCGGTCTCGAGCCGGAGATGATGCGTCGTAGCTACCGTTCCTCCAGCGTCGTGCTCGAGGCGGTGAACCGTGTCTTCGAGGGCATGACCGAGAATGACGCGTTCGAGGGCGACGGGCTCGAGCCGTATCGAGAAGCCGCGACGCGGTGGAAGGTCGGTTTTCCCGAGCACCTCTCGGCCCGGCCCGAGCTCACCGGCAGCGCGCTCGTCCTCGAGGCTCGAGAGCCGCGCGACGATGAGCCGGCGGCGGCGCCGCTGCTCGAGCTGTGTCTGGAACGCGTCGAGCGGATCCGCGACGAGGTCCCGCACGCGTCGATCGCGGTCCTGATGCGGGAGAACAAGAACATCCCGCTCTTGATCCACCGGCTGCGGCAGCGCGGCATCGACGCCAGCGGCGAAGGGGGCGGCGCACTGACCGACTCCGAAGCGGTGCTCGCCTATCTCTCCATCTTGCACCTCGCCGATCACCCCGAGGACTCGGCGGCGGCTTTCCATGTCGCCAGCTCGCGCTTCGGAGCGTCTGTCGGCCTGGACGTCGATGCCGACGCGACGAAGCGGCGTGAGCTCGCCCGTGACTTGCGCGCGAAACTGGTGCACCAGGGTCTGGGTGCAGTGACGCGTGATCTCGCCGCGACCGTGACCATCGAGTCGGGCTGGTCGGCCTGGGACGTCGCGCGCTTCGCGCAGCTGCTCGATCTCGCGTACGCCTTCGAGGGGGAAGCGGGCTTGCGCCCTTCGCTCTTCGTCCACCACGTACGCGGCGAACGCGTCGAGGCACCCGGCGGTGCGCGCGTGCGAGTGATGACGATCCACGCCTCCAAGGGGTTGGAGTTCGACGCGGTGGTGCTTCCCGAGCTGACCAAGCCGTTCGTCAGCCGGAGCGTTCCGCCACTCGTCGACCGGCCGCGGCCGGAGAGCCGGATCGAGCTGGTGACGCACTCCCCCACCAAGAAGCTGCTCGGCATCGACGAGACCCTCGCCCGGCTCTACGCGGCGACGACGACGCGTACGGTCGAGGACTCGCTCAGCGGGCTGTACGTCGCCTTGACCCGCGCGGCGCGCAAGATCGAGGTGCTCCTGCCCTGGGTCGATCCGGACCAGAAGAAGTCGAAGGCGCCGACGCTGGCCCAGTTCGTGCGCGCCGCGCTGCCGCCGGCGGAGTGCGGCGAGCCCGACGAGGAGCGGGTCATCTGGCGTCTCCCCGAGAATGCGACCGACGCGTCCTGGGGCGAGGGGATCGCCGAGCCGGAGGCCACCGCGGAGGAGATCGAGGCGACCGCGCTCGGGCTCGCGCCATCCACCGGCCCACGCTCCTTGCCCAGGCGCTCGCCGTCCGCGGGGGATTTCGGCCGGGGCGTCTCCGCGGCGAGCCTGCTCGGCGGCAAGCGCGGCGCACGGCGCGGCACGCTGGTCCACCGGTGGCTCGAAGAGCTGACGTGGATCGAGGACTTCGAGCTGGACGAGGCGAGGCTGCTCGAGCTGAGCGAGGCGCGCCGGGTGGAGCCGAGGGTCCGTGAGACGGCCTTGGAGCTGCTCCGCGCGGCGGTCGAGGAGCCGGAGATCCGCGAGGCACTCTCCCGCGCGAATTGCGGGGCCCCGGCGGATTCCGAGCCGGAAGTGCGTAACGAGTACGCCTTCTCGATCGTCCTTACGGGTGGGGCCGGTGAGGAGGGCACGGCCGGCCCGGAGGAGCTGTGGAACGGCTCGATCGACCGCCTCGTCCTGGCCAGGCGCGGTGGCGAAGTGGTCTACGCCGAGATCCTCGACTACAAGACCGACCTCGTCGGCCCCGCAGACGACCTCCTGGAGAAGGCCGAGCACTACCGCGAGCAGCTGGAAGGCTACCGCCGCGTCGTCGTCGCCCAGACGGGCCTCGCCCCCGAGACGATCCCGATGCGCCTGCTCTTCCTGGAGCCGGGCCGGGTGGTGAAGCTGTGAGGCGCGCGGGGAGCCTCGCTACACCTTGCCGGGCAGGGGATCGAGCCGGATAATCGACCCGGTCCATCCGGAACGGCCCCGGAGGGCCGGAGCTGAACGAACGATGCGCTGCGGAGGAGATCACGGAGTCACGAACGTCCTGGTGGGGCTGCATCGAATCGGCATCCTGAACCTGCCGGACGCACTCGATCTGGCGCAAGGCTCCGGACTGGTCGAACGGGAGGAGATCGTCGACCTTCTGCTGGAGAAGCTCTCCGGCGAGAACTTCGTACCGGAGTCCCAGCTCGAGGAGTACCGCATCGCGCTCTGGCGCGAGTACCTCCGCCACCGCGGGGAGGACCCGAGCGACTTCTACTCGGAGGTCGAGGTGACCGTGCGCTGCGATCCCGGCGTGGTGCTGGATCGCTTCGTCGAGACCCTCACCTCGATCCTCGGCAAGTTCGACCTGCGGCCGGCGATCACCTTCACCGCGCCGGATCCCGGAGCTCCCCCTCCTCAGCTCTTGATCGCCGGCGAGACCGTCCTCCAGGGAGCACCGCGCAACCGCTGGAACTTCGAGGCGGCGATCCGCAAGAGCCTCTCCGGCTGGTGACCGGGGTGAGCGACCTGATCGGGGCGCGTGTCGTCCCGAGTCGAGCGGGGCTGCGCGCTTCTCCCGTCACGGAAGGGGCGCCCCCACGGCCAAGGCAGCAGGGGCGCCCGGAAGAGCAATGACTCCGAATTACCGGGCGAAAAGGGTCAGCCCGGCCATGTCGAGGAGACGCCCCACGGTTCGAGCGGGGATCGCCGCTGTGACGAGATAAAGCCAGCGTAGGGACTTTCTCTCCGATCTGGGCCCACACCGGTCTAACGCCCGGCTCGGAGAGGCGTGGAAAGGAGCCGGACTCCGTGCCCGCTACTCGCCTTTCTCCTTCCGCTTGTTCCTCAGGAACTCGTACATGTTGAATCGCTTCGGAAACGCGACCCGGTTCTCCTTGGCCCAGGCGGTCCAGAGCTGGACCAACCTGTCGCATTCCACGGGCTCCCTCTCGGCCAGGTCGTTCATTTCGGAGCGGTCGGTGTCCAGGTCGTACAGCTCCCACGGCTTCCGGTACTCGCGTACCAGCTTCCACTTCCCGAACCGTACGGCCGCATTCCCCTCGTGCTCCCAGAAGATTGGCGTCTGGTGGATCGGCTCCTCGCTGCCCCTGAGCAGCGGAACCATGGAGGCACCTTCGCAGGCCGGGATGTGGTCGGGGTACCGGGCGCCGGCCAGCTCCACACAGGTCGCCATGAAGTCGGGCAGGTAGGCGTATTGGCGGACGAACGATCCGTTCGCCTCCGGTGAGATCCCCGCGGGCCAGTGAACGATCAACGGCGTGCAGGCGCCTCCTTCGTGCACGAAGTGCTTGTACAGCCGAAACGGCGTGTTGCAGGCGTTGGCCCAGGCGAGTCCGAGCCGCACGCCGGCCGTGGTCTCCAGCGGTGGGTTCTTCACCATCTCGGCCGAGCCCTGGCCCAGCCGGCCACCTTCCTGACAGGCTCCGTTGTCGGACAGGAAGAAGATCACGGTGTCGTCCAGCTTGCCGAGCTCTCGCAGATGATCGACCAGCTTGCCGATGTTCTGGTCGATCGAGTCGATGCAGCCGGCATAGGCCGCCATGATCGAATCGAGATCGTCCCGTTGTTCTTCGGACAACGAATCCCAGCTAGGTCCGACGTGTGGTGCCGCGACGAGGTCCTCGGCAAACATTCCCATCGCCTTCTGCTTCTTCAGTCGCCGACGCATCAACGGTTCCCAGCCGTCCGTGTAGCTCCCTTTGTACTTCTGAAACTCCTTCCACTTGGAGTTCAGGGGCCAGTGTGGCGCGTTGTACGACAGGTAGAGAAAGAACGGTTTGTCCTCGGCCGCGATCGACTCGGTGATGAACCTGCATGCCTGATCGGTGAACGCATCGGTCGTATAGAAGCCCTCGCCCGTTGCGACCGGATCGTTGCCCGCGGTGATGCCTCTCTTTCCGCCCGGTTTGAAGTAGTTGCAGCCACCGCTCACGCATCCGTAGTACCGGTCGAAACCGCGCTGCAGCGGCCAGGACTCCCGGCGGTGCATACCCAGGTGCCACTTGCCGGTCATCAGGGTGTGGTAGCCGGCGCCACGCAACACTTGCGCGATGGTGGTGCACTGGTCGTTCAGGAAGCCCTGGTAAGGACCCTCGAAACCGAGCGATTGCTCGGGCGGTTCGGTCATGTGACCGATCCCCACCTGGTGCGGGTGCAAGCCAGTCATCAGGCTGGCCCGCGTCGGGCAGCAGCGACCGGAGTTGTAGAACTGCGTGAAGCGCAGCCCACCTGCGGCGAGCTGATCGATGTTGGGCGTGTCGACTTCACCGCCGTAGCAGCCGACGTCGGAGAACCCCATGTCGTCGACAAGAACGATGATGATGTTCGGCCGTGGCGCAACATCCTCGCTAGCCGCCAGGCCATTCAGGGCGAACGTGGTGCAGGTCGTGAGCAACGTCAGCAGCGGAATGGAGCTTCGCATACGGTGGATGATACGAGGCCCGGCGGCAGCCCCTGCATTCGAACTCCCCGGAAGTGGATGCTCCCTGTGACCGAAAGAACTGCACGGCGGAACGTCACGGCAACCAGTGGACCTCCAGGCCGTTGGAGGTGTTGGAGTCGTTGACCCCGGACCCACAGGGCGGGTTGTCCGTGTCGCGGAACCACCACTGGTACTGACGCATGTCACCGGGCCGGATGACGTCACCGAGCTGCGCCGAGCGTGCGGAGATCACCGTTCCCGCAGTGTCCGCACTCCCATTGGCATCGTTCATCGCCACCTTCAGCCGCTTCAGGGTCCCTCCCGCACAGCGGATGCCGTCACCCAGGAACGCCCCCATCCCGTCGAGATCGTTGTGCGCCTGAAGGAACAGGCCCACGCTGTTCGGCTGACCGCGCATCCCGTGCAGGACGACCGTGTCATCGGCGAGCCGGGCGATCCCGGAGCCGTCCAGGGAGGCTCCCGCGGGAAACGTCCCATTCGCGCAACCGGACCGCGGATCGCTCTGGTCATTGTCGTTCGAGCAGGGGCAGGCGTTGCCCTGGCTGGTGTGCCCGAAACAGTATCGCCGGTGCGGGGGAGGGGGACAGCAATCGCCCGACCCCAGGATCTCCATGTGAATCGACGGGTAGGGGCTTCCTCCACTCCAGTAGTGATGCCCCCACCAGTAGCAACCGTTGTACACGAAGGTCGAACCGCCGAGGTAGTCGTCGAGCTCGACGATGCCCTGGCTGTTCAGGCCCGAGCCCTGAGAGTTGACGCCGGGTACGTTCGTACCGGCCCAGAAGATGGTGTCGCAACCGACGCAGCAGCCGGTGCCGCCCGGGCCGTTGTTCGTGCGGCCGTCGGGGTCGCCCGCGATGATGGGGCCGGAGATGGCGGCCGGGTCGGGAGTCACCTGCAGGTAGGCGTACCCGAAGTTGTCGAGCGCCAGCGAATCGTCCCAGGTGCCGTCGCAGTCCCCCTTCATGTTGAAGACGAGCGTCGTGCCGAGCAGGTCGATGTCGACGACCCAACAGCCGACGGTGACACCAGGAGTAGGGGAGCCGGGAAGGCCCGAGATCTGCAGGGCGAGGGTCGGGATGAGGTTGCTCGCATCCGCGCACGCGCTGTAGCACTCGTAGAAGAGGTTCATCGCGGTCATCGGTGCCGCAACACCGGTGCAGTACGCGAACTCGTACCGCTGGACGTCGTACCCGCCGGCCGTACCGACCAGCGACGTGTTCATGAAGGCAAAGCTGCCGAGGGGGCCCTGGTCGATCTGCGGCGAGCTGAAGCTGGGGATGCGGCCGTCGTCGTGGAAGGTTTGCTGTTCGAGGCTGATGTAGAAGCTACCCGAGCAGGTGTTGTCGTAGAGCACGTCGCTCGACCCCCTGGTGATCGAAGGCTCGCCCCGAGTCCAGGTGCCGGTGGCCAGGTGCAAGGTGCCGGCGTCCTTCACGCCGGGAACGGGGAGATACCGGCCGGTTCCCTGGGCGACGACGGCGGTGCCGAGGGCGGTGACGCCGGCGGTGAAGACGATTGCGCGCTGCATGGGAGGCCCTCTGGACTGGCGCATCCCCAGTGAGGGAGCGCGAACGGGGCGAAGCCGGGAGGGGCGGCCGTGCCGGTCGATTCCGATGGAATCGACCAGCCCCCTCCGGAACGTCGCTCGGCAGTCGTCCGTCTCGGAAAATCTGGCCTTTTTCCCCCGGCGGACGCCTGGCCCTGCACCTCGGGTGCAGGGCCAGGGCAGAGGGCGCGCCCATCAACCGGGCGCCACCCGAGACCCGCCTGGCTCAAGGGACGATGGTCAACTTCACCGTGTTCGAGCCGAACCAGGGCTGGCCCGCCGGGAACGGAACCACGTAACCGAACCAGAACGGGTTGCCGAGCCATCCGGACGGAATCGGCCCCTGGGTATCGAAGTAGGCGGTCGCCGCGCCCGAGGAATCGAGAGCGCTCTGGAAGTTCTCGAAGTACGGAGTATTCGCCATCTGCAGCGTCAAGTCCGTGAAGCTGTCCCAGTTGAGTTGCAGCAGACCGCCTCCCGGCAGCGGGATGCCGGGTGCCGTGCCACTGACGCTCCCGGCCATGACGTAGTTGCGGCCCGCGTTCGCCAGTCCGCCGTTCAGGACGAAGGGAATACGCCCACCGGTCGCCGGCACCACGCGCGAGAAGGGTACCAGTGGCTCCTCCAGCGACGAGATCAGCTCGCGCAGTGTGACCTCGGTGGCGGCAATCGCCTCGGGCAGGCCGATAAGACTGCCGACGTGGATGTGCCCACCGGCCAGGATCGGATCCGGATCGGTGGGGAGAGCATGCAGATCATGGTACCAGGTTGCGTGATAGCCGATGTACTCACACAGGAAGGCGCCGGCGTTTCCCCACGTATCGGCGATTGCGTTGATCCCGAGACCGGATTGATTCACCGCGGCGACGATCCGCTCCATGGGCAAAGAGGAGTAGCGAATGAAACCCGTGGAGACGCTGCCGTCGGGGGGTGATGGCGTTGGCTTGAGTGGTATCGTGTAGTCGCTCTGCCAGGACGACTGGCCGAGGTTGCGCTTGCGCCACTCCAGCTCCCAGTGGTAGTTGGGGAGGGCCAGACCGAAGGTGATGATCGCCACCGGCTTGATCTGGTCGGCGATCAACCAGAAGTCGTTGGACGTGTCCTGGTAGTCCACTTCGAAGTCCCCCTGGCCCTGGCCGAGCGTTCCGCTGGGGAACTCCGGGAAGAACGAGTAGATGTCGTACCCGCGTCCTTCCCAGTTGCCGCCCATCCAACCACCTGGGTTCTGCACCGGGTCCGGGCTGAAGTGTCGGATCATCTCATTGGTCGGAGGCCAGTAGCCGGTGAGCATGATCCTCGGCAGGCTCGGCGCGGTGGGAACGTCGTTGGTGACGACGTACGGAATGGGGCGGTCGATCGAGATCCTCTTCGCATAAGGGGGGAGCGGAGTACCCGGCGGCACGGGTGATTCCTGCGAGAAGGATGGAGCGGCAACCCCTCCCGTGAAGGTGATGAGTGCCGTTGTGAAGATGGAGATACTCGCGAGCAAGTGCTTCGGGTCTTTCATCACTGTGGTTCCTCGCCGGGGTGATTCGGTATGTGGTTCTGTGTGCAACTCTGGTAGATGGCCCGGTCATCGGCCGAGGTCGGGCTGGCCCGCCGCACCCGAATGGCGGCGCGGCGGGCTCGAGGGTCCGAGGTTGAGACCGGTGAGAATCGACTCAGGGAATGACCTCGATGTCCAGCACGTCACTGGCCGAGTGCGTGTAGAAGGGAGCCGGCGGGTTCACCACGACGTTGCCCGCGTAGAAGTACTCGTAGATCCACGGAGTCAGTGCTCCCGGCCTCGCGGCGATGCGAGTGATTGCCGTCTTCTTGTTCCCGAAGAACTCGAGGTTCTGGGGGAAGTACAGGAAGGGGTTGGCGAGGCTCGTGTCGTAGAAAGGAGTCTCGTCGAGCATCAACTGCGAGGAGTCGCTGCACACGTACCCAGGACCGTACTGGTCGCTGAGAAGCATGAAGTAGAACGAGTTCGGATTGATAGTGCCGGAGGGATTCATGTAGAGGACGACGTTCCCGCCGGTCTGAGCGGAGATCTTCGAGCTCAGCGTGGAGAGGGTCACCTGCGGGTCCGGGTTTCCGGGAGAGGTGACCGTGACCGTTCGGTTGGTCGGATCGCCCGCGAGGACGTCGATCCAGCCGTCGTTGTTCACGTCGCCCATGGCCAGGGAGACGATCGTGTTCGCGGGAAGATCCTGCTCCGCGAAGTCCACCAGGAAGTTGTCCGTCGTCGGATTCCCGAACACCGTGTCGCCGTTCGAGACCCAGCGTACCGCGGTGGTGGACCTGGCGACCAGGTCACCACGGCCATCGCCGTTGATGTCCCCACCGGCGGCCAGGGCGGAGCCCATGTTGTTGCCGTCGATTCCGTTGCCCTCGAAGGAGTTGATGTCGGGGGCGGTGCTGCCGAGCACGGGAGAGCGGAACCCGACATAGCCGCCGACGTGCAGCGGATAGGTGCCGCCAGGATCGCCGACCCAGTCTCCATAGGCGATGTCGTCGATCCCGTCGTTGTTGACGTCACCGGGTGCAGCGAGGGTCAACTGCTCCAGGTTCCCATCGAACCGGATGAAGCTCACTCCATCCATGGGTGCGAGTATGTTGAAAGCACCCGTCGCCGGGGCGGAGTTGTAGACCGCGAAGCCTCTTCCACCGCTTCTGTAGCCACCGCATAGCAGGTTCACCGGGTCCCAGGTGCCCATATCGATGAAGATGTAGGTGCTGGCGATATCGCCGAAGCCGTCACCGTCGAAGTCACCGCCGACGATCGTCTTGCCGAATCCTTGCGGGCCGTGGAGCACTCCTCCCCAGTTGGGGCAGTAGTGGCCGGCCGTCGGCCCGAACGTGGTGTGCCATGCTCCGGTCAGTCCGTCATAGACGTCGATGTATCCCTGACGCGGAGAGACCATGCCCGCGGGCCCTTTCGGTGAGCTGGCTGCCCACATCTGGCGAGGAGTGGCTCCGCCGCCCCGCTGAACCGGATCCGGCAGGATGGTGACGGATTCCCCGAGCTTGCTGGCCCCGATCGTGGTGCCCGCCGAGAACTTGAAGTTCCAGACTCCGGTTCCGACGCTGTAACCGGAGTTGGCAAAGACGTAGTGCGCGCCCCCGTAGGCGAGGCCGGAGGTCGGCCCTCCGGCCCGCTCGTTGGGCGCCCCGACGACGAGCTCGTCCAGACCGTCGAGGTCGAGATCGCCGGCAGCAAGCGCGAATCCGAACAGGCCGCGTGCTACTGGCCATGGGGAGGTGATGTTGCGGACTGTTCCGTCACCCATGTGCACGTCGACCTGGCCGGGAAAGGTCGAGCTGGGAACATCCTGGCCGGGGATCCCGATGGCGACGTCTACGAGTCCGTCACCGTCGAAGTCACCGGTCGCGAGAGAGTGGCCGTAGTTGTCGCTGACCGAACCACTGTAGTTGAATGGAGCGAGCGATGTCTGCGCGAGCGCTGGACTCGCCATGAAAAGCACGGGAAGCAAGGTATGACACTTCATGGTAGTTGTCCGAATGAAGGGGATGGGCGAGAGCGGACCACGCGTCCGCTGCTGCGAAACATGTCCTGGACCCTTCCACGGGTTCTCCAAACCAGCGGAAGTTCTGGGGACCCGATGTGCCCGAGGCTCGCCGACTTCTGAACCGGAGCTGGTGAGTTCGCTCTGTTGGTCTTATCCTGGCCCTCATGAGACGAACTCCGGCGATTGCGCTTCTGATCCTGCCCCTGCTCCTCTCCTGCGCGCTCGCGCCCGGCGCCGCGGTCACCGCCGCGCCCCAGGATGGCGGTGACGCTCCCGACTTCGATCCGATTCGATTCGGTGATGCGGAGGAGCTGGACTATGCGATCGACTTCTTCCCCGGCGCGAGCTACGACCCGGCGATCCCGACCCCCGACTCGATCCTGGGACAGAAGCATGCGACCCGCTTTTCGCACCACCAGGAAATGCTCGAGTGCTTCCGCCGCTGGGCAGAGACTTCCGAGCGGGTGAGCGTAACGACCTTCGGCATGACGCACGAGGGACGCGACCTTGTCTACGCGGCGATCACCTCGCCCGAGAACCAGGCGCGGATCGACGAGATCAAGGCGGGACATGCGAGGCTCGCCGATCCTCGCGGGCTGAGCGAAGCGGAGGGGCAGCGGCTGCTCGACACGATCCCGCCGGTCGCCTGGATGGCCTACTCGATCCACGGCGACGAGCTCTCCGGAACCGATGCGGCTGTGGCGCTCGGGTACCACCTCGCCGCCTGCACCGACGAGGAGGTACAGCAGCTCCTGCGCGACGTGGTCGTGGTGATCGATCCCTGCGAGAACCCCGATGGACGCGAGCGGATCATCAGCATGGTCGAGCAGATGGCGGGTTACACGCCCAACCTCGACTACGCCTCGATGCACCGTGGGCGCTGGCCGCGAGGGCGCGGCAACCACTATCTCTTCGACATGAACCGCGACTGGGGCGCGGGGAGCCAGCCGGAGACGCGGGCGCGCTGGCGGGCGGTCCTCTCCTGGAATCCGCAGCTGTTCGTCGACGCGCACGAGATGGGCGGGCTCGACACGTTCCTCTTCTATCCGCAGAACGACCCGTTCCTGCCGATCCTGACCGAGACGTTGATCCACTGGCAGAGGGTCTTCGGCGACGAGCAGGGGCTCGCCTTCGACGAGCACGGGTGGAGCTACTACACCCGCGAGTGGGCCGACGGCTGGGCGCCGTTCTACTCCGACTCCTTCGGCTCGCTGATCGGCGCGGTGGGCATCCTCTACGAGCAGGCGGGGACCAAGGGCTTCCAGCTACGGCGCAGGTCGGGCGAGATCCTGACCTTCCGCGAGGCAGTGCACCATCAGGTCGTGGCGAGCGTGGCCAACATCGAGACGCTACAGCGTCATTCCGAGGAGGTCATGTCGACCTACCTCGCGGAGCGCCGCAAGAACGTCGCCGACGACACGCCGGGCAACGACGCCGTACTGGCGGTGCGACCCGATGGGAACGTCGATCGGCTGAACTTCCTGAAGCGGGTCCTCGTCGGTCAGGGGATCGAGTACTCCGTCGCCGGCGAGTCCTTCGAGCTGAGCGACGTGGAGGGCGCGCGTGGTGAGCGAGCGGAGACGCTCGAGTTCCCAGCGGGGACCTGGGTCATCCCGGCGAAGCAGCCGCAGCGCCTCCTGGTTCGCGCCTTCCTCGATCTCGACCACCGGATCGACCTGGACACGCTGAAGCGGGAGCGGAAGGACATCGAGCGCGACGGACGTTCGAGAATGTACGACGCCACTGCATGGTCGCTGCTGCACGCCTTCGACCTCGACGCCTGGTGGGGAACCGGCGCGGTGGACGAGGGAAGCGCGCCGGAGCCATTGTCCGAGGGCGGGATCGTGGTGGACGACTCCAGGACGGGGATCTTCTACGGCTGGATCGTGGACGGCGCCGCGGACAGCTCGGTGACGTTCGCCGCCCGCGCAATGGAGCTGGGCTTGCAGGTCAACTGCGCCGACGAGGCGTTCGAGACCGTGGAGGGCTCGTGGGCACGGGGGTCGTTGCTGGTCCGCAAGCACGAGAATCCCGGCGCACTCGTCGAGATCGAGGCGACGGTCGACCGCGCCGCCCGCGAGTCCGGCACCCGGGCGCAGCGTATCTACTCGGGCCGTGCACCGGGTGAGGGACACGATCTCGGCGGCCGTCACTTCCGGCTCCTGAAGCGGCCGCGCATCGCGGTGCTCTCCAACTCACCGGTCTCGACTTCTTCGTACGGTCACCTCTGGCACCACCTCGACGTCGTGCTCGGCGTCCCGTTCTCGATCCTCGATGCGCAATCGTTGGGCCGCGCGGATCTGCGTCGCTACAACGTGCTGGTCTTGCCGCCCGGCGGCCTGAGCAGCGTGCTCGAGCCGATCGAGGAGCGGCTGGAAACGTGGGTGCGCGGCGGCGGAACGCTGATCGCGTGCGACGGCTCGGCAGCGGCGTTGACCGCCGGCCGGTTGGGGCTCTCCCGGGTGACCCTGCGCCGCAACGCGCTGGAGGAACTCGACGAGTACGCGCTCGCCGTGGAGCGGGAGCGTGCCGCGCGCGCGATCGAGATCGATGAGGAGCTGGTGTGGACCGGAAAGCCCTCCGCGAAGGACGCGCCAGCCGAGGACGACGAAGCGGAGGAGCCTCCCGTCAAGCCGAAGGACGGCGAATCGGTGGAGAGCCACGACGCCTGGCTGCGACGCTTCTCCCCCGCCGGCGTGAATCTCCTGACCGAGACCGACGACGAGCACTGGCTCAGCGCCGGCACGGGGACTCGCCTGCCGATCTCCTTCGGCGGTTCGTCGGTCTACCTGGCCAGGGAACCGATCGACACGGTGGTGCGCTTCCGCCCCGCGGACGAGCTGCGCCTCGCGGGCTTGCTCTGGCCGGAGGCACGCGAGCGCATCGCCGACAGCGCGTACCTCACCCGCGAGCCCTTCGGCAACGGCCAGCTGATCCTCTTCGCGGGGATGCCGGCGTACCGCGGGTACCATCTCGCCACCGGGCGCCTCTTCGCCAACGCCGTGATCTACGGCCCGGGCCTGGGCGCTCGGCAACCAGTGGGTTGGTGATCGCGATACGGAGTCAGGCCAGCTGCCGCTCCATCCGCCGTCCGAGCAGGGTGACCGGCAGGACGAGCAGCGCGATGACGCCGAGGGCGACCAGCAGCTCGCCGCGCACGTCGGCGAAATCAGCGCCGCGTAGCGCCAGCTGGTAGAGCGGGTCGATGAACCACCAGGTCGGGAAGAGCTTGGCGATCCACTGCGGCCAGTCGGGGAAGAAATAGAAGATCACCGGGCCGACGAGGATCAGGTTCAGGGTCTTGACCAGCGTGTACAGCGTCTTCGCGTCGCGCGCCAGCGTCCCGTAGATCAGCCCGACCTCGATGCAGATCACCGCGCCGACCGCCAGTGCGGCGAGGAGCGGCAGGGTTTCGGCGCGCAGCGCGTCATTGAGCGCCAGCGTCAGGAACGCCATCGGAATGGCGACGGTGAAGCCGAGCACCCCCTTGGCGAGAAGGACCTCACCCATCGTCGTCGGCGTCACCAGCACGGCGTTGAGCGTGCCCTTCTCGCGCTCCTCCACCAGCAGGAACGCGGGCACGAAGATCCCGGAGATCAAGAGCACGAAGAGCACCAGGAACAGCACCATCAGATCGAAGATCGGCAGCGCCTCGCCCTCTCCAACGGTGCGCAGCTCGACCTCGACCGGCGCGTCGCGGGCCTCGACCTGGCGCACCAGGTCGATCATCGTGACGCCCAGCACGATGCGGTTGGAGAGGAGGCTCTCCCCCGAGAGCTGAAAGGTGAGCTCGGGACGCTCACCGCTCTTCACGGCCTCGTCGAAGCCCGGCTCGAGCACCAGGCCGGCGTCCGCGTCATGGGCTTCGAGGAGCTTCAGCACCTCGGCGGGACTCGCGGCGTGAGTCACCTCGATCCCTTCCATCTCCCCGACCGAAGCGGTGATCGCGGAGCTGCCGAGGTCGCAGAGCGCCAGCCGTGGTTTCGGATCGAACAGGGTCAGGAAGACGACCTGCACCAGGAAGGTGACCAGCACCGGCATCAAGAGCGCCCACACGAAGAGCGGCGAGCGCGGCCCCAGGCGCAGATCCCGGAAGACCAGGGTCCAGACTCGAGAGAGGCTCACAGCGCCACCGCCCTGCGCCGGAGCACGATGACCGCCAGCACGAGCAGCGCGGCGACCCAGACGACCTGGATCCCGATCGGCTGAAGCATCTCGCTCCAGCCGTGGCCGTGGCCGACCGTCCCGATCATCGCCTCGACCAGCCCGTAGGACGGCAGCGCCTGCACCCAGAACGGCGTGCTGCCGGGGAAGAGCGAGGCGAAGGCCGGGACCATCAGCGGGGCGACGAACGCTCCTCCCAGGAAGAGCGTGCCGATGAAGTCGCGCCCCGCCGCACCGGCGATCATCCCCACCGCCGAGGCGAGGGTCGCGCCGAGCAGCATCAGGAGGGTCACTTGCGGCCAGTTCGCGTCGAAGCAGCCGGTCGCGACGAGGAAGAGCAGGCCCTGTCCCATCCCGAGCAGCGCACCCATCACCACCTTGGCGGCCAGCACGTCGGCCACGCGGGCCGGGGTGACCAGCACCGCAGTGATGGTGCGCTGCTCGATCTCGATCGCCACCAGGCCGCCGAGGGCGAGGGCCTCCATGATCAGGATCACCACCAGCAGCATCGGCAGCATCTTCTCGCGCAAGGGCACCTGCTCGCCGGCGAGATCCTCGCCGAGAACGATGGTCTTCGTGTCGGGGATCGCGACCGGAAGTGAGCTCATCGGATCACTGCCGGAGGCGATCGCCTGCAAGCCGTAGACGGCTTCGCGGATCCCGCTCTTCACGGCGAAGCGGACCTCCGATGGTACCGCGCCGTCGACCAGGACGGAGACCGCTGTGGGTTGGCCGCTCCAGACCGAGGTCACGAAGTCCTCGGGAAACGAGATGCCGATCAGGATGTCGTCCTCGGCGTCGACCTCGATCTCGCCGGCGATGGCGGCGACGAGCTGCTCCTCGTCGTCGAACGTGACCACCTCGAGGCCTCGCATCTCGCCGTCCTTCGCGCCGAAGGTCTCCAGGAGCTGACCGAGCGCGGGCGGAGAGATCCCGACGGTGAACTCCTCGTCCACCCGATCGGGCAGGTACCAGTAGGAAACGATCAAGAACACCATCGAGAGCGGCGTCAGCAGCGCCCATACGCGATCGCGTGAGAACTCCCGAAGGTCCTTCATCACGATCGCGCCGACGATCGCGGCGCGGGACCAGGAATGGGATCCGCTCACCCCGCCAGCCCTCGTCCGGTCATCTGGATGAAGATGTTCTCCAGCGTCGCCTCTTCGGTGTGGATCGTCATCAACCCTTCCGAGGCGACCGCCGACTTGAGCCGCTCGCCCGCGTCGGCGGCACCGAGCTCGACTTCCTCCTCGCGCACCTCGTCCCCCTCGCGCAGCCGCACGGTGACCGAGCGCCTGCCGTGCTGCAACTTGAGGTTCTCTGGAGTGTCGAGCGCGACGAGCTCGCCCTCGTTGATGAAGGCGACGCGATCGGAGAGCTCGTCCGCTTCGTACATGTCGTGGGTGGTGAGCAGCACGGCCGTTCCACGCGCAGCCTCGGCCTTGATCAGCTCGCGGACGGTCTTGCTGGAGACCGGATCCAGCCCATCGGTCGGCTCGTCGAGAAAGAGCACTTCGGGTCGATTGACCAGCGCGCGCGCCATCATCAGCCGCTGGCGCATCCCCTTCGAGTAGCGGTTCACGCGATCTCCTCCCCGACCCTGCAGGCCGACCTTCTCGAGCAGGACGTCCGGATCGAGCTTGCGAACTCCGAAGAGACTGGCGAAGAACCGCAGGTTCTCGCGGGCGGAGAGGTTCTCGTAGAGGTTCTTCTCCTCGAAGCAGACGCCGATGCGCGCCTGGATGGCGGGACTGTCGCGCGTCACGTCCATCCCCAGGATTCGCGCCGATCCCGATCGCGGCTCGAGCTGCGCCGTCAGGACCTTGATCGTCGTCGACTTTCCCGCCCCGTTGGGGCCGAGGAAGCCGAGGATTTCACCGGGCTGGACCTCGAAGCTGATCCTCTTGACCGCTTCGAGCGAGCCGTAGGCGTAACTGATTTCGCGGACATCGATGGCGGGGTCGGTCATGGCGCTCTCGTCGTCTCCTCCGGGATCCAGAGGAGACGAGGATAGCGACCCGGTGCCCGGTTTACCCGCCGAGTGTCCGCAGCACCTCCAGCAGACGGTCCACCTCGGCGACGACCGCCGGGGACTGGTTCAGGATCAGGATCCCGTCCATGATCATCAGGCAGTTTCCCGGGTCGTGATCCCAGCTCTCGGGATCGATGTGGGCGCGGATGGTGATATCGATACAGTCGTCTGTGAGGGTGAACGGGAGCTCGGATTCAGCCGCGTAGTGCTCGAGCGCGGGGTGTCCGATCAACCGAGGCGCCGGGATCGTCGCCTCCGTCAGGAGGTCGCGAATGTCCCGGAGCACGGCCGGACGGGGCGCGTTGTACGAGAAGTCGGGAAACAGGATGACGATCCCATGGCACAGTGCCCAGCTCGTTCCTTCCTCGCGCAGGGCATCCAGCGCCTGTGCCAGGCTGGACGAACCCTGAGGAATGGTGGGAAGAGGATCTCGGTCGTCGTACATCAGCAGGTAGTCGAACCCGCCCACCCGGCTCGCTCTCACGAGGAGCTCCTCGAGCCGGATGTCTGGCTCGTCGGCGCTGAGCAGTAGACCGAGCGGGGTCTCGGCGAGGAAGCCGGAGACACGCCGGTTCGGGGCCGAAGCGTCCAGCGTCTGCTGCACGCCGGGTCGTCCTTCCTCGGGCAACGGCACGAGGAAGCTCCTCATCCGATCGAGAAAGACCTCGACCTTCTCGTGCACGTCACGGTCGTGCTGCACGGTCAGCCTCTCTGCCGTGTTCTCGATGTACACTCCGGTCTGCTCCCACCGGCCCGGGGAGATGTTCTCCTGGAGCATCGTGGCCAGGTTGTCGACATCGATCGGCTCCTCGAAGATCGGGCGGATCTCGTCCTCTTCGGAGAAGTAGTCGCGTGGATCGAGCAGGAGGTCGGCGATGAAGTGGGTGAACTTGATCTGGCGGTCCACGAGCTCTTCGGGGGCGCACAGGCGTATCTGGCCGTCCACGATGGCCCAGCCCACCTCCCCGCGCGCCAGGAAGACGAGCAGGTCGAGCATTGCCGCGAGCGAGTGAGGCTCGTGGAAGGCGAAGTCGACGTGCAGGCCGCACTCGGAGGCCGCTTTCTGCGCGGCCGGCGTCACCCCGATCGGCAGGTTCGCCCGAGTACCGAGTCGATCGGCGACGAGACGAAGGTCCTTGTGCGCGTAGAGGATCACGGGGGAGATCATCGTCGCGTGAGTGCTGCGGCGCAGGGCAGCATCCGGTGCCTTCTCCGGGAACGCGTCCACGAAGTGCTTCCTCTCTGCGCGCGCGTCGCGCACTGCTTCCCAGTAAGCGAGGCGCCGGGCTTCGGACCCCGTCGCCGGTTCAACCTGGACCGGTCGGCGAGCCGTCTCCCGAGGGCGCTCCCGCTCTTGCTGGAGAGGAGTGCTCTTCGACCGGGCGGGGACTCCCTCGGCGACGGGTGTCGTCATCGGCTCGGGATCCGCCTCCGTCGCACTCCGGAGGATGCAGAGGCCGGCGCTCGCGGCGACGACGAGTCCTCCGAGAAAGGCGGAGACGGGCACCGGAATCGACGAGAGCCCCCATACGGCACTCCCCGACCCGAGACCCGTCGCGGGCGGTGCCGCGGTTCGCTCGGTCGAGAGAAGCGGAGCGAGCGCGGAGAGCCAGGCGCGTCGATCCCCTCCATGAGCAGCGATGAGTTTGCCACGCAGCTTCTCGTGCGCGCGGTGCAGGCGGGTGCGCACGGTCGCCGCGGGCACGCCGTTGCGTCGGGCGATCGCCGCCGGGGAGAGGCCGTGGTAGTGCGTCAGCAGCACGGTTTCGCGAAACGGCTCCTCCAGGGCGAGGACTGCCTCGACCACGCGCTGCTGCTCCTCGAGCGGCTCCGAGACCGACGCGGTCTCGGATCGAGCGGCCGCGGCCTCGCGCCACCGGCGACGCATCTCGCCGCGACCTCGATGCCGGGCGAGGCGGCGAACGGTCCCGGCCAGCCACGCCCGCAGGCCGCCCGGCTCCCACCGCTCGCGCTGCAGCGCGAGGGTCAAGGCGTCCTGCGCCACGTCCTCGGCGGCGCTGGCCTCCCCCACCAGCCGGGCCGCCAGGCGGCGGACGAACCCCTCGTGCTGCAGGAGCTGGCTCGAGAGCGGGTGTTCGGCGGGCGAGTCGATCGTCATCTTCGGACCTCCTACCCGTCCTTCTCCCGCCGGTTCCGCGAACGTTCCCGCGAAAGGGAGTATTACGTGTCAGTCCCCCAGATCGACGAAGAGCTCCGTTCTGCGTTCGGCCTCGATCCGGACCATTCCGGAGTCGAGCGGCGTTCCCTTGGCGCTGATCCTCCACTCCCAGACGCCCGGGGGCAGGAGCCACGAGTCGGGCCCGGTGCGAGCACCCGGGGAGAGCGCCCAGCGGATTCTGCTCCATGCCGGATCGCGATAGAGCGAGTGCGGTCCAACGCGACGCCCGGTGGCCCGGTCGGTCAAGACGATCGACGCGTGCGCGGCATCTCTTTCGGGGTGCTTCTCGTGGCGGAGGAGCAGCCGGCCGCCGACGCCCGGAGACTGCAAGGTGAATCGGGCACGCTCCCCGCAGCGCACGGTGATCATGCCTTCGGCCGGCAGGGTAAAGCCTCTGGGGCTTGCCATCAGCTCGAGCCGGTAGTCACCGGCGAGCCAGGTGAGCTCGCTGTGGACGGCGCCCATGCAAGTCCTGCAGATGCTCCCCTCCTCGCTGAAGTGATCGAGTTGCATCCCGGTCGCCGTGGAGTGCAGCGCTCCGAGCCAGGTCGGAATGGGCTCGCCCTCATGGTCCAGAAAGCTGACCTCGATCGGCCCGCCCCGTTCGGCCTTGCGCAGCACCAGCGTCTTCTCCACGACGGAATCGCCAGGCTCGACCACGAAGAGGTCCTCGCCGAGCCATCTCTGGCCCGACGATCCGGCCATCCGCAGGTCCAGCGCATAGGTACCTTCCCGAGGAAGCTCGCAGCTCCATACGCCGTCACCGGCGCCGCGGGGAATCACGGTCGACCCCCAGCCCGGTCTCGGCCCCATCCTGGTCAGGCCCCGGTACTCGGGCCGAAGCCCCACCGGCGTCGACCTCACGGGGTGCACCTGTGGAAACCGGCTGTGCACGGGTCTCCCGAGCTCATCGACGACGCGGATCACCGCGCGTTTCCCCGGCACGGTCAGGACGATGGGCTCGGGGCCGGGCTCAGCTCGAACGACGGTTGTCCACCCAACCGTCAGCTCCCAGGGACCGGGCCGCGGACAGGCGAGCAGGAAGTCGCCGTTCACGTCCACCGGAACGTCGAAGCTCATCGAGCGCTCGATCGGCGCCTCGAGCTTGCTGGAGGCACTGAGCCGGGCGCCGGGAACAGGTGTCCCATTCTCACCGACCACCTTGCCGCGGAGGAAGTACTCCGGCTGCTCCAGGGTGATCGTCCACACGCGCGAGAGCACTTCCTCGCGCGATTCGGCCGCGACCTTCAGCCGGCCGCTCCCCGCCCGGGGGTGGCTCGCGATGAGGTCCAGCTCCTTGCTCCTCCGCAGACTGAAGGAGCTCCCCTTCAGATCGAAGGAGAAGTGTCCGCCGGGCTCCGTGGAGCGAAGGTAGCAGGAGCTCTCCAGTGGCGACGTCCACTCCCACGCCTCTTCGTCCCAGCGCCCGGCGCTGACCCGGGCATTGCACACGGGGGCACCGTTCGAGTCGACGACGCGACCGATGAGGCACCGTCCCTTCTCGAGATAGGCATCGCCGTCGTAGGTTCTCCGCGCCTCGAGGTCCGCCAGGGTCTCGTTCCAGTTGTGGCTGCTGGGGCTCAGGTACATCGACTCGGTGAGATACCCCGGGCTCGCGGCGTAGGCGCGGATACTGACCGAAGACTGCTCGACCGGCGACAGCTTCCGGATCTCGACCAGATCGATCACCGCCTCGCCGTGGACATTGGTCGTCGTCGCGGGAAGGGGATGGCGGCTCTCCGTCACCAGGGTCAACAAGAACGAGTAGGAGCTCCAGATCCTCGCTCCTGCGATCGGTTTTTTCGTGTCCTTGTCGAAGACTCGGACCATCCACCGGTCGCGGGTGGAGAGGAGGTGGGGGACCTCGCTCGCGTCCTGCAGGGCAGCTGGCGGCGGAATCACGGGCACTCGCGCGGACCGATCCTGAGAATCTGGACCGACGCCAGCGAACAGGAGCGCCAGCGGAATCAGGCTGATGCAGCGCATGGGTGGACCTCGGGCGAACCGGCCGCAGGGCACGGTCCACCCTACCTACCGGGAGCAGGAGCGAGGGTCACCGCCGAAGGGTAGTCCCGGCTCGATCGAACCGGGACCCGCCGGAACGGGAGCCGTCGATCAGGGGGCTCCCCCCCTCGAAACCGGCGGGATCGACAAAAACAAGAGGCATTATTTGGCTCTGTTGGATAAAAACACGGGGCATTATTTGTCCACCCCCTGCCGATCGAGTCGATGAACCAGCCGATGTCCTTCCCCCGAGCTCTCGACGGTCACCTGGTGGCCTGGCGCGTCCACCCCCGGCGCAAGCCGCTGGTCCTCCGTGGCGCCAGGCAGACGGGAAAGACGACCGCCGTGCGCCGCCTGGGCGAGGGGGTCTCGCGGTTCCTGGAGCTGAACTTCGAACGGCATGAAGATCTGGCCCTCGTCCGCACCTGCCACTCGGCCAGAGCCTTGCTCGAGCGACTGCAGCAGAAGCACGACCTCGCCCGGCTCCCGCGCGACACGCTGCTGTTCCTGGACGAGGTCCAGGAGCATCCGGAGGCCCTCGGGTGGCTGCGCCACTTCCTCGAGGATCATCCGGAGATCGCGGTGGTCGCGGCGGGATCGCTACTGGAAGTGCGGCTGCGGGACGAAATGCTGCCGTTTCCCGTCGGCCGCGTCGAGTTCTTGCGCGTGGAGCCGCTGACCTTCCTCGAGTTCCTGAGGGCCACGAGCGACGGGCGTCTCGCTGAAGACCTCACGTCCGCGTTCCCGGAGCCGGGCGGCGTCGACGAGGGGCTTCACCACCTGGCGATGGAACGCTTCCGCGAGTTTCTCCTGGTCGGAGGACTGCCGGAAGCAGTGGGGGTCTGGCGAACGACGAGGAACCTGGTCGAGGTGAGGCGCGTCCACGTCGCTCTTCGCCAAGCGTACTCCGAGGACCTCCTGAAATACGGGACGCGCGGAAACACCAGGCTGCTCGAGTTGATCCTCGAGAACGCGCCGGCTCACTACGGTGCTCGCTTCAAGAACCGCCACCTCGCACCGGGAGAGAAGGATCGACCCGTGGCCACGGCGCTGGGCCTCCTGGAGCGGGCCATGGTCCTGTACCGGGTCGCCCCGACTTCGGCGACGCGCTTGCCGCTGAGTGCACGACAGAGAGCGGCTCGAAAGCTCCTGCCCCTGGACATCGGGTTGGCGCTGTCCCAGCTCGAGATCTCTCCGGAGCACCTCGCGGGCCGCGCGGTCGAGTCGCTCCGCGAGGGCCGGATCGCGGAGGCGTTCGTGGGAATCCAGCTCCTGGCGGCGAGACCCGACCAGCCTCGCGCCCTGTCCTTCTGGACCCGCGAGGGCAGGGCCAACTCACGGGCGGAGGTGGACTACCTGCTGCCGACCTTGGAGGGCGTGCTGCCCGTCGAGGTGAAGTCGGGTGCCTCCGGAACGCTGCGATCCCTGCATCGCTACCTCGCGGCGAGCGAAGGAGACCTCGGTGTTCGACTCTGGGCGGGTCCCGGCGGGCTGGAGCACCTGCGGGTGAACCTCGGCTTAGGCGAGATTCTCGAGTACCGCTTGCGGTCCCTCCCCCTCTACCTCGCCGAGCTGCTCGGCTGAGGCTCCGGGAGCGGGGAGGCTACGGACAGAACGTCACCTGCAACCCGTCCGAGGAGTTGAACCCGGCTGCTCCGGAGGGGTCGGGGTACCAGTACTGGAAGCGCCAGCTGCTGAACAGATCGATCAGGCCGGCGCCGGCGCTCGCGGGTGGAAGATCGAAGTCGAGGCGAAGCTCCGCGACGCCGTTCGCGTCGGTCGCCGTCATCGGGTGCAGCCGGAAGTGAGGTCCCTTCAGGCAGAGGAAGCCGTCGCCCCAGGGAACCTGGCCCGGCTGGGCGGCGTAGAAGAAGAGCCCGGGCGTGTCGGGCGGGGCGCCGGTGACCCGCAGGTGGAAGCTGTTCACCGAGATCGAGGGGGAGCCCCACCAGGAGATCGAGGCCGCGCTCCCACCGGAGTGGGGCACGGCCGTGCAGAAGGTCGCCACCTGGCACTCGCACGCGTCGAAGACGCCGTTCTGGTTCCAGTCGAGCCGGGGGTCGAGTGCGAGCTGGCAATCGTCGGGGACGTCGTCCCCGTCGCAGTCGGTGCTGGTTCCCTGGGCGATGTCCGCGCAGTCGGGCACGCCGTTCTGGTTGCAGTCGCGGAGGTCCAGGAAGTGGTCGACCGCGTCGCTGTCGAGGTTCGCAGGCCCCCACCCCCCGCCGACGAGGAGCTCGAAGCACCCCGACGCCGCCGCCGGAAACGCTCGCGGCCCGCCTGCGAGAGTCACGACGCTCCAGGTCCCCGTCGCCGCCTCCCAGACGTCGGCGGTGTTCGACAGGGCTCCGGGGTTGACGCTGTCGGCGCCGCAGGCGAAGACCGCCCGATAGGGGGTCGCCGCTGCCGCGTGCAGGCTGCGGGGCGCGGGCAAGGTCATCACGCTCCAGTCGCCGGTGACGTCGTCGTAGACGTCCACGGTCGCGGACGCGGTGAAGGGATTGCTCATCACCGTCCCGCCCGCGAACAGGACCTTCGAGCCGACGGTGACAGCTCCGATCCCGGACCTCGCCTCCGACAGCGTCGCCGTGCTCCAGCTCCCCGTCGCCGAGTCGAAGACGTCCACGACCGCCGTGGGGACGTGGCTCGGCGTGATGCCCCCCGCGAAGAACGCCTTCGAGCCGACGCTCGCGGCGGCGAGGTCGATCCGGGGGATCGAGAGGGACGCGGTGCTCCAGCTCCCGGCGGAGGCGTCGTGGACGTCGACCACGTCGGAGGCGGTCGCTCCGCCGGGCACGGATTCGTATCCGCCCGCGAAGAAGACTAGCCCCGCGCTCTCCACGGCCGTCCCGGCGAGCCGCCAGCGTGCCACCGAGAGCGACGCCGTCGACCACGTGCCCGTCGACTCGTGGTAGACGTCCACCCGATCGCACTCGGGGTTGCCGGCGGCGCCCATCCCCCCGGCGAAGAAGGCGAGGCCGGGGAGCGAGGCCGAGGCGAGGGAGGTCCGCGACTGCGAGAGCGTCGCCGTGCTCCAGATCCCGGTGGAGAGGTCGTAGAGGTCGACCCGGTCCGAGTCGACCACCCCCCCCGGTCCCCGATTCCCCGCCGGCGAAGAGCACCACTCCTCCCGAGCAGGTCGCCGTCAACCGCCTTCTCGGGGCGGAGAGGGTCCCCGTCGTCCACTGGGCGGGGGCGAGCGCCTCGAGGAGGCAGAGGGACAGACTGGACAGAACGAGCGACAGGGGTCTCATGGCAGCCTCTCTTCCGCGGGGGCGGGAGCACCGGGCCTTCGAGCGTGTGACCGAGTCCGGGCACCGACATAGCGCACCGGGGCGGGCCGGGTCACACCGGGCGTCCCTCGCCCTCTACCTCGCCGAGCTGCTCGGCCGAGGCGCCGGAAGGGGTGGAGAGGGCGGCTCTCCCTGATTCTTGTCGCCGGATCGAGGCGGGAGACGTATCAGTGGCGAGGTCTCGAGACTCCTCGCCCCGACCCTGCAAGCCCCCGACCGTCCCCGCCCATGCTCACCCTAGCCGCCCTCCCCCTGCTCCTCTCCTCCGTCCCCGCCGACTGGCCCCAGTGGCGCGGCCCGAAGCGCGACGGGATCTCCACCGAGACCGGCCTCCTCCAGAGCTGGCCGGAGAGTGGGCCGCCGCTCGTGTGGAAGGCGACCGGCCTCGGCGGCGGCTACACCGCGCCGGCGATCGGTGGTGGTTCGATCTACGGCGCCGGATACCGCGGCGAGGACGAGGTGGTCTGGGCGCTCGACGAGAAGGACGGGACCGAGCGCTGGAGCACGCGCGTCGCCGCGGCCTACCGCGAGATGGAGTACGACGAGGGGCCGCGGGCCACGCCGACCCTCGACGGGGGACAGCTCTTCATGCTCGGCGCGGCCGGGAACCTCGTCTGCCTCGACGCGGCCTCGGGAGAGGTGAGCTGGAGCGTCGACATCCGCGAGGACCTCGGCGGGAGGATGATGTCGGACTGGGGGTACTCCGAGTCGCCGCTGGTCGACGGGGATCACGTGATCTGCACGCCGGGGGGCGACGGGGGTGCCGTGGCCGCGTTCGATCGCAAGACCGGGAAGCTGGCTTGGCGAAGCGAGGAGCTGACCGACGTCGCTTCCTACGCATCGCTGGTTCCGATCGAGCTGGGCGGGCGCAAACAGTACGTGGTCCTCACGGGACTCAGCGTCGCCGGCGTCGCCGCCGAGGACGGCGATCTCCTGTGGCGAGCCGAGCGCAGGGGCAAGACCGCCGTCGTGCCCACGCCGATCTACTGCGACTCGCACGTGTGGGTGACCTCGGGCTACGGGGTCGGCTGCAGCCTGGTCGAGATCAAGGCGGAGGGCGATGGCTTCGCCGCGGGAGTCGCCTACTCCAACCGCACCATCAAGAACGACCAGGGCGGCGCGATCCGCAGCGGCGATCACGTCTACGCGACCAGCGGACCACTGCTCATCTGCATGGACTGGCGGACGGGCGAGCTGGTCTGGCGGGAGCGCACCCTGCCGCGCGCCGCGCTGGTCTGCGCCGACGGGCACCTGTACGTGCGCGGCGAGCGAGGTCGTGTCGCCCTGGTCGAGGTGAACGCCGAGGAGTACGTCGAGAAGGGGAACTTCGAGCAGACCGACCGCAGCGAGGCGAAGAGCTGGCCGCACCCGGTGGTCTGTGGCGGCAAGCTCTACCTGCGCGATCAGGACGTGCTGCTCTGCTACGACGTTCGGGCGGGAGAGTGATCGCGGGAACGGCGCGCCCACTTCCGAGTCAAGCGCCCCTTATCGATTCGATTCGGTAGATTGATGCCCATCGCCGGCCCGGCGCCCGATGATGGTCCGGGTGCCCGGCGCCCGATCCGGAGCTGAGCACCGAGGAGCGAACCGATGAGTCCCTCGAACTGGTTGCTCGTGCTGTGTGCCACTCCCTTGGTCCTGGTCACTGAGTGAACACTACCCGGATCCGATCTCGGGGGTGGAGCACGAGGAGATGATGACCGAGGTGCTCGAGGGAGAGCAGGTGTAAAAGGTGTCCTTCCAGGAGCTGGAATCCTCCTCCGGTAGCTCCGAGTGACGCATCAGGAGACGCCGGGCGGTTTCGCGATCCCGGGCGGTTTCGTATCGTCTCGTCATGAGATCGACCGCTGCCTTCGCCCTATCCTTCACGCTCCTCGTCACCTCGACGTTCGCAGCTCCCGCGACCGAGAAGCCCAACGTCGTCATCATCTACGGAGACGACGTCGGCTATGGAGACGTCGGCGCGTACGGCGCGACGTTGATTCCCACGCCGAACATCGACCGCCTCGCCCGCGAAGGGCTGATCTTCACCGACGGGCACTGCACGGCGGCCACCTGCACGCCTTCCCGCTTCTCGCTCTTGACCGGAATCCACGGCTTCCGTCACGGTGTTCGCATCCTGGCTCCGAACGCTCCGCTGAAGATCAAGCCGGAGATGTTCACGCTGCCCCAGCTGTTCAAGAAAGCGGGGTACGCGACGGCGGTGATCGGCAAGTGGCACCTCGGCATCGGCGACGGCGAGACGCCGGTGGACTGGAATGCCGATGTCGAGCCGGGACCGCTCGAGGTGGGCTTCGACTACTGCTTCCTCCTGCCGTCGACCAACGACCGCGTACCCTGCGTCTACGTCGAAAACCACCGCGTGGTGGGCCTCGATCCGAAGGACCCGCTGTTCGTCGGGAAGAAGCCGGAAGGGGTCGAGTGCACCGAGTACCCCGACGGGAAGAAGAACCGCGAGGCCATGACCTACTACGAGAGCAGCCACGGTCACAACAACTCGGTGATCAACGGCATCGGGCGCATCGGCAGGCAGTGGGGCGGGAAGTCCGCGCTGTGGAACGACGAGACGATGGCCGACGAGTTCGTGAAGCAGGCGAAGAAGTACCTCGCCTCGCGAGCAGAGGGGGAGCCGTTCTTCCTCTTCTTCTCCTCGCAGGACATCCACGTTCCTCGCGCCCCACACCCCCGCTTCAAGGGCAAGTCGAAGCTGACCTACCGCGGTGACGCCATGGTGCAGCTCGACTGGAGCACCGGCGAGATCATGCAGGCGCTGGAGAAACACGGCCTCGCCGAGAACACTCTTCTCATCTTCTCCAGCGACAACGGCCCGGTGTACGACGACGGGTACGAGGACGGGACGACGGTGCGGACCTCGACTGAAGAGGTCGACCGTGGGCACGACGGATCCGGTCCCTACCGGGGCGGCAAGTACCAGATCTACGAGGGAGGCACCCGGGTCCCGTTCATCGTGCGCTGGCCCGGACACGTGAAACCGGGCAAGTCCGCCGCCCTGGTGAGTCAGATCGACTTCATCGCTTCGTTCGCGGCCTTGCTCGATATCGACCTGACGGAAGATCAGGCCATCGACAGCCGAAACGCACTGCCGGCGCTGCTCGGGGAGGACCCGAGGGGACAGCCGTACCTGATCGAGGAGGCGGGCGGTCTCGCCCTGAGGCGGGGCCCCTGGAAGTACGTGCGGGGAAGGAAGGGGAAGAAGGGCGAGCTCTACGACCTCGACTCCGACGTCGGCGAGCAGGTCAACGTCGCCGATGAACGCGAGGCGATCGCTCAGAAGCTCGACGAGTTGCTCCAGAGGCTCGAGGCCGCGGAGCGCGGAATCCGGAGCATCGACGGCTGAACGCGGTTCCTCGGCGAGAGTGAACCGGAGGTGGGGAGCCGCGTTAGCCAGCGCGAATGTCTCTGCGAACGATGCGTGTGACCCTCTCCCTGGTGCCGACCCTGGTGCTCGTCGGCCTCCTGATCATCATCTACGGGCCGGGTTCCGATCCAGGGGTGACGGGTGATCCGGTCGACGATCTCGACACCCAGCCCGAGGAGCCGGACTTCCGGCGTCTCGGGGCTCCGCGCCCCGGATCCTGGCGGGATCTCTTCGGCGAGGAGCATCAGAGCTTCGAGGAGTACGTTCGCTCGAACCCGGTCCGCGCGGAAGAGGGATGCGAGGCCCTGGCGTTCATCCCCGTGGGGGCGTTCGACGACGACCGGCGCGAGGACCTCGACGCGACCATTCGCTTCGCCGGTATCTGGTTCGACCTCCCGACCCGGACGCTGCCGGCAGAGGACCTTCCGGAGAGTGGCCACCACCGGGACCGCGACTTCTCCTGGGCGGGAGGTTCGGTGAGGCAGTACCACACCGACTGGTTCTTGAGAACGCTCCTCCCTCGACTCGTTCCGGAGGATGCCATCGCGCTCACCGCGGTCACCATGGCGGACCTCTACCCGGATGAGGACTGGAACTACGTCTTCGGGCAAGCCACCTTCGCCCGCCGGGTCGCGGTCTACTCGCTGGTGAGGCACTTCGAGGGATTCTGGGGAGAAGAACCGACCGCGTCGGGCGAGCGCCTCGGCCTGCAACGCAGCCTCAAGCTCGTCGTCCACGAGCTCGGCCATTGCTTCGGCCTGCGGCACTGCGTCGAGTACGAGTGCACGATGAACGGCAGCAACAGCCTGCGAGAGAGCGACCAGCAGCCGCTCCATCTCTGCCCGGGCTGCCTGCGCAAGCTCTCCTGGAACCGGGGATTCGACCTCCTTTCGCGCTATCGAAGGCTGGAAACCTTCTACCGTGAGCACGGGCTCGAGGACGAAGCCCACTGGGTCGGAGCCAGGCTCGCGCACGACGCTACGAGCCGTCCGCTCGACCCTCGGTCGGGCAACTCCCGATGACCGGCCCGGTCCGACGGGCAGAAACGGCGCGATTTGGTTGACTATCGGGGGAGGCATCGCGTCTGGTGTTCTCGACGACCTTCATGGCCCAGAGGTCGCGCCACGAATCAGCCATGAACACCGCCTCTGACGTCACCGAAGCTCTCGCGATCGGGCGGGAGACCGAGCAAGCGCTTCGCCGGACCGTCGAGTTGCTCAATCAAGCTCACGGCGTGGGCAGGGTCGACTTCTGGTTCAACTTCCCGGGAATCGACCTGCTGAAGTACTTCCACCTGTTTCGCGCGAAACGTGAGGGCAAGCGAGCGCGACAGCTCCTCGAGGAGTTCCGCACGGCGCTGGGCGATCTTCGCATGGATGACGCGGAGAGCAGCCTGGATCGTGTCGGCGACACCGAGCTCCCCTTCGAGCCGGGCGTGGTGTTCGCCGACCTCTTCGAGGATACTCTCGGGGACCTCTGGGCCCAGGGACGGATCGAATCTCGCCGTCGCAAGGTGAACATCGCGCTGGTGCGCGTGAGGGGCGTCCTGCGCGCTCTGGAGAAGCGGTAGCGACTCCTGTGGGGTTTAGGCCTCTACCGGACCTGCTTCGGTGTCGACTTCGAGCGACTGGCAGCTCGGAAGTCATCCGCCTCGGGCAAGCGGCAGCCGGAGCTGAGCTCGATGCAGTCCTGGCAGGTGTGCACCTTGATGCAGCTCGGATCGCCTTCGAGCCGCCGGCCGCGCAGGTACTGATGCACGAAGAACCCCACCAGCCCGCCGAGCAGCAGCGTGCGGGCGCCGGTGGTCAGGAAGTCGCGGCGCGTGCCGGAGGATTCGCGGGCCGTCTCGCTCACGGCAAACCTCACGCCAGGGGCTTGAAGGAACGCACCGTCTTGCGAAACGGATCCAGCGTGTGGATCCAACCCCGCTCGTCGACGGCCACGTCGAAGCCCGCCCCGACGCGGCAGTCGGCGCACGCCTCCTTGGCCAGCTTCTTGTCGTCGACCAGGAAGTTCGGACCGGCGACCACGCCGACGAATTCGCCCTTCGGATCGTAGATCTTGATCCGTGCCAGCCCCTTCTCGCTGGTGATGAATCCACCGTCGGGGGTCATCGCGAAGTACACTGGATTGCAGCAGCCGCTGAGCCGTTCGATCTTCATGCCCGCCTCGCCCCAGGACGACTCGAACTGGCCGGAGAGGGTGTAGGACTCGACCCGCAGCCGACCGGGATTGGCGACCCACAGGTTGCCGTCGGGCGTCACCGACAGGTCGAAGTAGGGACTCGGCACGGCGAAGCCGGGGTTCTCCCCGTCGCCGATCTTGCCGAAGCGCGTCTGCACGTTGCCCTGGCGGTCGCAGACGATCACCTCGCGGTTCCCGGCGTCGGCGGCGTAGACCGATTCGCCGTAGGTGCTGATGGCGGTGAGGTAGGTGCGCTCGCCGAAGTTCTCGGTGCCGTACTGGCGATTGCCTTCGAGGTCGTACACGTCGAAGTGCTCGGCAAAACCGATGAAGAGCTCACCCTCGGCACTGACGTGCAGGCAGCGGGGCTCCTCGGCGAGCGAGATCTCGATCATCAGTCCGCCGTCACGGCTGAAGGTGCGCACCGCCCGGTCACCAGCGACGAGCAGCCGATTCCCCGGCGCCGCCACGAGCCGGCCGGCACGATCGAAGCCGGTCTCGAACTGCCCCTCCGGCTCGAACATCAGGAGCTCGGGGTCCACAGTCTCGTATTTGCTCAGATCGTACTCCCACGGATTGCCCTGCGTCGCGGGAGGAGGCGTGCCCTTCCCGGGCTCGGCCCCGCGCCGCCGGAGCTTCTGCACCAGCCAGCCCCCGCCCGCCCCGACGCCGACCAGGGCGGTGCCGATAAAGCCGCGGCGCGTGATGTCGCTCTTTCGGGTATCAGCCATCCGTTCCTCTGTTCCTGTCGCGCGTCGGCGCTCTCGAGCCTCCTGGAGAGATCTTCCCGGGTTCCATCTTCGGGTTCCCTGTCGCGCATACGATCCGCAGGTCGTACGTGACTTGATACCACGAGGCGATCCATCTTGCGACCCGGAGCGGCGAGGATTCCCGGCCGAGACGGGATCGGTTACTCTCACTTCCTATCCCTCGTCCGCCGCGAAAGGCGAGCGAGACCTCCTCAATGAACAGCAGGTACCTGAGCGCGTTGGCCGTGGGAGCCCTGGCCATCCCCGCCGTGGGGGGGATCGTGTGGTGGCTGGACTCCGCTCCGGCCGTGGTGCTCGAGACGCGGGTCACCGACGTCGCCGCCGAGACCGCGGCTGGCACAATGGGACCAGCAGCTGACGCCAAGCTGGAAGAGGTGGTCGACATCGAGGGGTCGTTCGTCGAGTTCGCGAGCGCCCCCATCGAGACGTCGGCCAGCTGGCCGCGGTTCCGCGGCGCCGACAGCAGCAACATCGTCGATGGCGGCGTTGCGCTCGCCGATGCGTGGGGCGAAGGCGGACCGCCCGTGCTCTGGTCCCACGACCTGGGCGAGGGGCATGCCGGTGCCGCGGTCTGGAACGGGCGCGTGTTCGTGCTCGACTACGACGAGGACGAACAGGGCGACTCGCTGCGCTGCTTCTCCCTCGCCGACGGGACCGAGTACTGGCGGCGGTGGTACGTCGCCCCCACCAAGCGCAACCACGGCATCTCGCGCACGATCCCCGCGGTGACGGAGGAGTACACCGTCACCATCGGCCCCCGCTGCTTCGTGATGTGCGTCGACACTCCGAACGGCGCTTTCCGCTGGGGTATCGACCTCGTGCGCGAGTACGGCACGGAGGTCCCGCTCTGGTACACCGGACAGTGCCCCTTGATCGAGGAGGGGACGGCCGTCATCGCGCCGGTGGGCGGCGAGACCTTGATGATCGGCGTCGACTGCGAGAGCGGCGAGGTCACCTGGAGCACGCCCAACCCCGGCACCTGGGACATGTCGCACTCCTCGATCATCCCGATGACGCTCCAGGGCAAGCGCATGTACGTGTACTGCGCGATCGGCGGGATCTGCGGCGTCTCCGCCGAAGCAGAGGATCTCGGGGAGCTCCAGTGGACCAGCACTGCCTGGAGCCACTCGGTCACCTCGCCTTCGGCGGTCGCCGTCGACGAGGAGCGCATCTTCCTGACCGCCGGGTACGGCGGCGGCAGCATGATGCTCGGCATCACGCGCGAGGGTGACGAGTTCACCGCCACGCCGCTCTTCGAGCTGGACAAGAAGATCTTCGGCTGCGAGCAGCAGACGCCTGTCTTCTACGACGGTCACGTCTTCGGCATCCTGCCCAAGGACGCCTCGGCGCTGCGCGGGCAGTTCGTCTGTCTCGACACCGACGGGAAGGTCGTGTGGTCGAGCGGAAAGACCGAGCGCTTCGGTCTGGGCCCCTTCCTGTTCGCCGACGGCAAGGTGCTGATCCTGGACGACGACGGGGAGTTGACGATGCTGCGCGCCTCCCTCGCCGGGTACGAGAAGCTGGCCCGCGCCAAGGTCCTCGACGGACACGACGCGTGGGCCCCGATGGCCCTCGTGGACGGCAAGCTGCTATTGCGAGATTCGAAGCGGATGATCTGCCTCGACCTGAGTACTCCTGCGAATCCGACAGGAGGAGTGGACAATGGCTGAGAACCAGACCGAGCAGAAGAAGATCACGCGGATGGAGTTCCTATCCTCGGCCTGGGGCCGGGTCGCGGCCATCGCCGTCGGGCTGGTCGGAGGGCTCGCCGTCTTCCGTGGGCGACGCCACAACACGGTGTGGCAGATCGATCCGATGACCTGTGTGCAGTGCGGCAACTGCGCCACGCAATGCGTGCTCTCCCCCTCCGCCGTCAAGTGCGTCCAGAGCTATCCGATCTGCGGCTACTGCCGCCTCTGCTTCGGGTACTTCACGCCGGACGCACCCGAGCTGACCTCGGCGGCCGAGAACCAGATCTGCCCCACCGGGGCGATCGAGCGGGTCTTCATCGAGGATCCGTACTGGGAATACAACATCATCGAGGACCTCTGCATCGGCTGCTCCAAGTGCGTCAAGGCGTGCGAGGTCTTCGGCAACGCGTCCTTCTACTTGCAGATTCGCCACGATGTCTGCGTGAACTGCAACACCTGCTCGATCGCCGAACACTGCCCGTCGGACTCCTTCAAGCGAGTTCCCGCCGACGACCCGTACATCCTCAAGCACGACAACGAGGCGCTCTCGTGAGTTTGTGCGAGCGCCTCGCCGATCACCTCGCGCCCCGGCTTCCCCGGCGCGTGTACACCCTTCTCCTGCCGCTCCTCGTCTTCTTCGCCTCGCCCGCCGCCGCGGACGAGATGCGCTTCCCGAAGCCGGAATTCCAGTCCGGCTATGACTTCCCGCGCACGACCGTCCCCGTGCCGACCTCGGAGTGGCAGCAGTGGATCGACGCCGGCGTCCTCTTCGCCGCGCTGTCGCTCGCGAGCTGGCTGGCCGTCAAGAAGCGCTCGCGCAAGGGCCTCTTCGCCCTGATGCTCTTCTCGCTCGCGTACTTCGGTTTCTACAAGCAGGGCTGCGTCTGCCCGATCGGTTCGATCCAGAACGTCGCGCTGGGGCTCTTCAACTCGGCCTACGCGATCCCGCTCACGGTCCTGATCTTCTTCCTCTTGCCGCTCGTCTTCGCGCTCTTCCTCGGCCGGGTGTTCTGCTCCTCGGTCTGTGCGCTGGGGGCGATCCAGGACCTCGTGCTGCTGTGGCCGATCAAGGTGCCCAAGCGCGTCGGTCTCCTGCTCGGGATGTTCCCCTACGCCTACCTCGGCACGGGGATCCTGCTGGCGGCGACCGGAACCGGCTTCATCATCTGCCGCTACGACCCGTTCATCGGCTTCTTCCGCCTCAATGGAAACGCGCCGTACCTCTACCTCGGCGCGGGCTTCCTGCTGATCGGGATGTTCGTCGGCCGGCCGTACTGCCGCTACCTCTGCCCCTACGGCATCCTCCTCGGCTGGATGTCCCGTTTCTCGAAGTGGCACCTCTCGATCACACCGACGAGCTGCGTCCAGTGCCGCCTCTGCGAGGAGTCCTGTCCCTTCGACCACATCGACAATCCCAACGAAGGCCTCGATCGCGAGGAGCGAACGAGCGGCGTCAAGCGGCTCGGCATCCTCCTCGCCTGCCTGCCGTTGATGGTCGGGGTCGGGGCCTGGGTCGGGCACCGGGCGGCGATTCCGCTCTCGACCTACAACGACACGGTCCGGGTAGCGGAGCGGATCCTCCTGGAACAGGCCGACCCCTCCCTCGAGCAGAACCTCTACACCGAGGCCTTCCGCCAGCAGGGGATGTCCGAGGAGGAGCTCTTCGCGACCGCCGCCTCGATCCGGCGCAAGATGGACATCGGCGGCTGGATTCTCGGCGGCTTCCTCGGGCTGGTCGTCGCCTTCAAGCTGCTGCGGATGTCGATCACCCGCAACCAGCGCGACTACGAGGTGAACAAGCCGACCTGCTATAGTTGCGCGCGGTGCTGCCCCACGTGTCCCAGCGACGAGCTGCACCAGATCAACTTCCTGCCCGAGAGCCTGGGGATCGAGACCACGGACGAGGAGTCTTCAGAGCCACGGGAGCTGGTCGGAACGAGCTAGACCGATGCGCGTCGTCGAGCACGAGAAGAACACCGGTGGATCCAAATACCAGATCGTGAGAGGAATCGGCATCACCGCCGGGATCTTCGCGCTGGTGCTGTGCGTCCTGATCATCGTCAACAACACGCACCTCCGCAACGCGGACCCGATGGCCAGCCCGGCGCTCGCCAGACTGATGGAGGAGCTGTCGGACAGCCCCGAGGACATGGAGCTGCGCGAGCAGATCCGCGAGCTCGACCTCCTGGCGCGTCGGGCCTACTTCGCCGGAGAGCGCTTCAACCAGATCGGGATCGTCCTCCTGCTCGTCTGCCTCGCGGTGATGGTGGGCGCGCTGAAGTACGCGGGACAGCTGATCAAGGGCGTGCCCTACCCCGACTCTTCCGATCCGAAGCGGGACCTGGTCGCCGAGGGTCGCTTCGCGCGCCGCGCCTTCGGAATGGGTTGGCTGGTCCTGGTCGGCTTCACCCTGGCGCTGGCGATTCCGTGGGAGAGCCCGCTGGACGAGAGCGGCGCCGAGAGCGCCGAGGCCGAGGAGATGGTCGTCGAGACGGGACCCGTCGAGGCCCTTCCCGCCGCACCTCCACCGCCGACGCGCGAGGAGCTGCTCCGTAACTGGCCGGCCTTCCTCGGCCCCGCCGCCGCCGTCGTCCCGGGGGACGCGCCGCCGATCCCCGAGACGATGGAGGAAGCCGTCGTCTGGAAGACGCCGATCCCGCTCTCCGGTTTCAGCTCCCCGATCATCTGGGAGGGAGCCCTCTTTCTCTCGGGAGGCTCCGAGGAGAAGTGCGAGGTCTACTGCTTCGACGTCGAGACCGGTGTCGAGCGATGGCGCCGCCCCGTCGAGGGATTCCCCGGTTCTCCGACCACCGCGCCGAAGGTCACCGCCGACACCGGCTACGCGGCGGCGACGATGGCCACCGATGGCAACGCCGTCTTCGCCGTGTTCGCGAATGGCGACCTGGTCGCATTCGACCTCGATGGCGAACAGGTCTGGGGTCGCAACCTCGGGGTACCGGACAACCCCTACGGTCACGCCTCGTCGCTGGTGATCTTCGAGGACCTGTTGCTCGTGCAGTACGACCACCGCGAGGCGGGCTTTCTCTACGGAATCGACCTGCACAGCGGGGAGGCGCGCTGGGAGACGAAGCGCGATCTCGGCGCGAGCTGGGCCACGCCGCTCGTCTTCGAGCACGACGGGAAACCGCAGGTCGTGCTGAACGCCGCCGGCGCCGTCGTCTCCTACGATCCACGCACCGGCGACGAGCGGTGGCGGGTCGAGTGCCTCGACGGCGCGGAGGTCGCCTGCACGCCGACCTACGCCGACGGCTTCATCTACGTGGCGGCCGATTACGCCGCCGTGGTCGCCATCGATCTCGCCTCGCAGAGCATCGCGTGGGAGTACGCGGACCTCGTCCCCGGCGTCGCGACACCTCTCGCCGTCGGCGAGTACCTCGTCTGCGGCCTCAGCGACGGCGGCATCGCCTGCCTCAACGCGATGAGCGGCGAGGAGGTCTGGTTCGAGGTGACCGACGACGGCTTCTACGCCTCGCCCGTGCTCGTCGGAGAAGATATCTACCTGGTGGACCGCGCCGGAGTGATGCACGTGTTCACCCCGGGGGAGGAGTTCAAGTCGATCATCGACACTCCGTTCGAGGAGGAGGTCGTCTGCACCCCGGCCTTCGTGGGCGGCGACATGTACGTGCGCGGGGTGTCGCATCTCTACCGCATAGGATCGGACCGTGAGCAGTGACGGCAAACCCACTCCCGACGGCGACCCGTCGTCGAACGGCGGGTATGATCCGGCCGATATCGACGAAATCGTCGCTGGCATCGGTACGCGCACGCAGGACCTGGTGCCGATCCTCCAGGCCATTCAGAAGCGCTACAACTACCTGCCGGCCGGCGCCCTGGAGCGGGTGGTCGAGACCACCGACATCACGCCCGAGGAGGTCACCGGTGTCTCGACCTTCTACTCGCAGTTCCGCCACGAGCCGGTCGGGCGCCACATCATCAAGACCTGTACCGGGACCGCCTGCCACGTCGCCGGCGCGCCGACGATCGACGACACCTTTCGCAACCAGCTGAAGATCCCCGAGGGCTCCAACACCGACCCGGAGAAGGAGTACACCGCCGAGCAGGTCGCGTGCCTCGGCTGCTGCATGCTCGCTCCGGTGGTGCAGATCGACGACTTCATCTACGGCAACGTCGAGGCCGCGGCGATCCCCGACCTGCTCCGCGACTTCGAGGCCACCGAGTCGGGGCCCGCCGGCAGCGACCACGACGAGGAGGTCACCCACAACTCGGCCGGAGACGCACGAATCTGCCTGTGCTCGAGCTGCGTCGCCGGCGGCTCGCGCGAGGTGCACTCGGAGCTGAAGCGCGTGGTCAAGGCGCTCGGGCTGCCGGTACGGGTCAAGAACGTCGCCTGCACCGGGATCTCATTCCAGGCGCCGATGGTCGAGATCGTCCAGTTCAACCAGGGCAAGCACCGCTACGCCTGCGTGAAGCCGGAGGAGGTGCGCACGCTGCTCCTGCGCCACTTCGAGCCGGTCGGCTGGATCAAGCGCATGGGCGCCTACGCCTTCCAGATGCTGGAGCAGTTCCTCACCGACGACTCCTGGATTCCGCCGACGCGCTTCTCCAAGGACCTGCGCCACGGGAACGAGCAGTGCTACTCCGGCCCGCAGGTCCAGTTGGTCACTGAGCACTCCGGCGTGCTGAATCCGCACAGCCTCGACGACTACCTCGAGCACGAGGGCTTCCGGGCGCTGGAGTCGTGCTTGAAGGAGCGGGCGCCCGACGAGGTGATCGAGGAGGTAACGAGCAGCGGCCTGCGCGGGCGCGGCGGCGGTGGTTTCCCGACCGGTCGCAAGTGGGCACTCACCCGCGCGTCGAAGAGCGACGTCAAGTACGTCATCTGCAACGGCGACGAGGGCGATCCCGGCGCATTCATGGACCGGATGATCCTCGAGTCGTTCCCCTTCCGGGTGCTCGAGGGGATGATCATCGCCGCCTGGTGCATCGGCGCGCGGGAGGGCTACCTCTACATCCGCGCCGAGTATCCGCTGGCCACCGAGCGCATCCGCGAGGCACTCGGCCTCCTCGAAGCGAGGGGCTATCTCGGCGAGAACATCCTCGGCAGCGGATTCTCGCTGAAGCTGTCGATCGTCGAGGGTGCCGGCGCCTTCGTGTGCGGCGAGGAGACCGCTATGATGTCGGCGATCGAAGGCGGTCGCGGCATGCCCGAGTTTCGCCCACCCTACCCCGCCGAATCGGGGCTCTGGGGCAAGCCGACGCTGATCAACAACGTCGAGACGTTCGGACTGGTTCCGTGGATCCTGCGACACGGCGCGGAGAAGTTCGGTGAGCACGGCACGGGCGAGAGCAAGGGGACCAAGACGTTCGCCCTCGCCGGCAAGGTCGAGCGCGGCGGGCTGATCGAGGTCCCGATGGGCATGACGCTGCGGCAAATCGTCGAGGACATCGGCGGCGGCGTTCCCGACGGGCGTCGCCTGAAGGCGGTCCTGGTCGGCGGGCCCTCCGGAGGCTGCGTGCCGGCGGAGCTGTGCGACACTCCCGTCGACTACGAGGCGCTGAAGTCGGTGGGGGCGATCATGGGCTCGGGCGGCCTCGTCGTGCTGGACGACAGCGACTGCATGGTCGACATCGCCAAGTACTTCCTCGAGTTCACCCAGGACGAGTCGTGCGGCAAGTGCACCTCTTGCCGGATCGGCACGATGCGCCTGCGCGAGGTCCTCGATCGCCTGTGCCGGGGCAAGGGCAAGAAGTCCGACCTGAAGCTGCTCGACGAGCTCGCCGAGATCACCGTCGAGGGGAGCCTCTGCGGCCTCGGCACCACCGCGCCCAATCCAGCGTTGACCACGCTGAAGTACTTCCGCGACGAGTACGAGGCGCACCTGATTGGCGTCTGCCCCTCGAAGAAGTGCACGCCGCTGATCGAGTACTCCATCACCGAGACCTGCTTCGGCTGCACGCGCTGCTCGCAGTACTGCCCGGTCGATGCGATTCCGATGAACCCGTATCACCACCACGTGATCGACGAGGGGATCTGCACGCGCTGTGATATCTGCTACCAGGTCTGCCCCGTCGATGCGATCGAGGTGATCGACCGGTGAAGGTCACGATCGACGGCCAGGAGCTCGACGTCGACGAGCCGATCACGATCTACCACGCCGCCAGGCAGCTGGGGATCGAGATCCCGACCATGTGCTACATGGAGGGATACGATCCGTTCACCTCGTGCATGATCTGCACCGTCAAGAACGTCACCACGGGACAAAAGGTGCCCGCGTGCTCGGCCAAGGTCTCGGACGGGATGGTGGTCGAGACGCAGGACGAAGAGGTCAAGAAGTTCCGCCGCGCGACCCTCGACCTCCTCCTCTCCGACCACGTCGGTGACTGCACCGCTCCGTGCGAGCGCGGCTGCGGTGTACACATGGAGATCCCGAAGATGATCCGGGAGATCGCCGACGACGAGCTCGAGAGCGCCATCCGAACCGTGCGTCGCGACATGGCGATTCCGGCGATCCTCGAGCGCTCCTGCCATGGGCCCTGCGAGACGCCGTGCCGTCGCGGCAAGCACGATCAACCGCTGGCCATCCAGCAGCTGACTCGCTACGCCGCCGACTGGGACCTGCGCCGCGACGAACCGTTCGTTCCCGAGCGAGCGCCCGAGACGGGCAAGAGGGTCGCCATCGTTGGCGCCGGCACCACGGGACTCTCCGCGGCGTACTTCCTGGCGCTGAAGGGTCACGCCTGCGTCGTGTACGAGAGAGAAGCGCGTGTTCTCGAGCGACTCCACGAGGCCGGCGAGCCAGGCGCGCTTCCCGACTGGGTGGTCGAGGGCGAGCTCCGCGTCCTGAAGGAGCTCGGGGTCGAGCTGCACCTCGGCTCCCGGGTCGGCGAGACGATCGCGTTCGATGAGCTGCGCGACGAGGCGGACGCGCTGGTGCTCGCGTGTGGGAAGCGCGAACCCGAGGAGCTCGAGGCCTTCGGGCTCGACATCGGAAAGAAGGGGCTGGTCGTGCACGGCACGACGGCGCAGACCTCGGAGCCTTCCGTCTTCGCCGCCGGCAACCTCGTGCGCCCCGACGCACGGATCCTGAAGTCGATGGCCGCCGCCCGGAACGTGGTCGAATGCGTCGATCAGTTCCTGCGTGACGCGCCGATCGTCGGTCCCGTGCAGTTGTACGACCATACGATGGGCAAGCTGCTCGACGAGGAGATCGAGGTCTTTGTCTCCGGCGCGAGCCCCATCCCTCGCGTCGAACCGCCGGACCTCGTGCGCGACGGCTACGAGAAGCCTGACGCCGTGCTGGAGGCCACTCGCTGCATGCACTGCGATTGCCGCGAGAAGCACAACTGCAAGCTGCGCATCTACAGTGACGACTACGGCTCCAACCAGCGGCACTTCAAGGGCGAGCAACGCGCGACCTACGAGCACGTGAACCAGGACGCCGGCGCTGTCTACGAATCGGGCAAGTGCGTCAAGTGTGGTCTTTGCGTTCACGTTACGCGGCAGGAGGGGGAGTCACTCGGCTTCTCGTTCGTGGGACGCGGCTTCCACTTGAAGGCGGGTGTCTCCCTGGGCAAGACTCTCCCCGAGGGCCTGCAGAAGGTGGCTGACGAGGTCATCGAAGCCTGCCCGACCGGAGCTCTCGCGAAGAACGAGAAGCAGGGCCGATCCGGGTAGACGGATTCGAGGATCCGGCGTATCACCTAGGGAGGGCCCCGATCGAGCGGATCGACCGACCGGCCCCATGCGGAGCAACCCCGCTGCGCTTCTTTGGATCCCCGAACCCCAGATCAATACCCCTTCGAGAGGGAATCGGCATGAAGATCAGTCACCGTCTCCTGGCTCTCATTCCCCTCGCCATCCTGGCCGGCCCGGCAATGGCGCAGTGGTCGACGGATAGCTTGTCCGTGGGACGCTACCAGCTCACCTCCACGACAGTTGGCACCAAGGCCATCTTCGCCGGAGGCTTCACGGCTGCCGGCGCCGGTAGCGTCATCGTCGACATCTACGACTCCACGGCCGGCACCTGGTCGACTGCCAGCCTCTCCGCTCCGCGCGGCTACCTGGCTGCAGCCACGGTCGGCAGCAAGGCCATGTTCGCGGGAGGCCAGGATGGAGGCGTTACCTCGGACGTGGTGGACATCTACGATGACGCGACGGGAACCTGGTCGACCGCCACACTCTCTCAGCCGAGGTACGGCCTGGCGGCCACCTCCGCTGGCAACCAGCTCTTCGTGGCGGGCGGCTGGGACAACACCGGACCGCTCGACGTGATCGACGTCTACGACGACGTGGCCGGCACCTGGTCCGTCGACTACCTCTCGGCGGCGCGCGTCGATCTCGCGGCGGCTACCGTCGGTACCAAGATCATCTTCGCCGGCGGCTGGGCCGGCGGGGCGCCGTCAGACATCGTCGACATCTACGACACGGCGACCTCGACGTGGTCGACCGCCATCCTCTCCGTGGCACGAGAGCGACTCGGCGCAGCGACGGTCGGGGACAAGGTCATCTTCGCCGGTGGCGGTGACGCGGCGGTCGGGAACAAAGATGCTATCGACATCTACGACAGCACCAACGACACGTGGTCGACGGCCACGCTCTCTGCCCCGCGGGAGTTCCTGGGAGCCACCTCGGTCGGTTCTCTGGCGATCTTCGCGGGGGGCTGGAATGGAGTCGCGGGCAGTGCCAGCAGGGACGCGGATATCTACGACGAGAGCACGGGTACCTGGTCGACCTCGAACATCACCATCGCCCGCTGGGGACTGACCGCGACGACCGTGGGCCACATGGCGATGTTCGCGGGCGGCCAGGCGGCCGGCCCCAAGAAGCGGGTCGACATCTATCAGGCCTTCGACACCTTCTCCTTCTGCTTCGGAGATGTAGGGAGCGGCACGCCCTGCCCGTGCGGCAACGACAACGACGGCAGTGTCCCCGAGTCTGGTTGCGCCAACGGCATCTTCGCTTCCGGCGCCCAGCTGACCGGCTCCGGCGTGGCCAGCTTGACCAATGATACGCTGGTCCTGGCGGCCACCGGAATGGAGCCTTCCAACAGCGGACTCTACTTCCAGGCGAACAACGACCTCTCTCCGGGGAATATCTGGGGCGACGGCCTGCAGTGCGCCGGCGGGCAGCTGAAACGCCTCGGCGTTCGCTTCTCCGATGCGACCGGCTCTTCCGACACCTCCGGCTACGCGACGCCGATCTCGGTCAAGGCAGGGAACATCCTGGCCGGCGATACCAAGTACTACCAGTGCTGGTACCGCAACCCCACCAACTCGCCCTGTAGCCTGGACTTCAACACCTCCAATGGGTTCGCCGTGACCTGGCTGCCCTGAGTGCGAATGCAGCACACCCGCGGTGCGAATTCGCGCGCTGCGGGGGAGCCTGGAGACCCGAGGATCCTGGACCGGGACCGGCGTCCGACGCCACCCTGCCCGGGTCCTCGGGATTCTCGACCCTCGCTGCCCTCGTTGGAGAGGTAGTTGGTGCGGTGGTCCGACGAGCTCGCTCGGGAGAAGATCCGCCTGTGACCGATCGTTCCGTGGTGGATACTCGATAGGGACGCCCCTTCCACCCGGGCCCGGAGAAGCCTCGAACCCCCATTCCGAGAAGGACCCCTGATGAAAGTCGCGCACCGCCTGCTGATCCTCGCCCCCCTGACCCTTCTCGCCGGCCCGGTGCGGGCTCAGTGGACAACCGACAACCTGTCCTTGGGGCGCTTCCAGCTCTGCTCCACCACGGTGGGAACCAAGGCCATGTTCGCCGGAGGGTTCACTTCGACCGCAGTCGGCGTGAAGACGGTCGACATCTACGACTCGGCGACGGGGCTGTGGTCCGTCGAGCAGCTGTCCACTCCACGCGGCTGGATGGCCGCGGCGACGGTCGGCGACAAGGCGGTGTTCGCGGGGGGAACGCATTTGAACAGCCCTTCGTCCAGAGTGGATCTCTACAACAACTCGACCGGCTCCTGGGAGCCAACCGTCCAGCTGTCCAAGGAGCGGTACGGCCTGGCCGCAGCCGTGCTGGGGGATGAGCTCTTCCTGGCTGGGGGCTGGGGCAACAGTGGAGCGACCGCCCGAGTCGACATCTACGACGACTCGACCGGCTCCTGGTCCACGCACTTCCTCTCGGAGGCGCGCATCGATCTCGCTGGGGCTTCCGTGGGAACGAAGGTCTTGTTCGGCGGCGGGTGGACCAATACGAACCCTTCTGACCGGGTCGACATCTACGACGGCTCGAGCTCCACCTGGACCACCGCGACCCTCTCCCAGGCGAGAGGACGACTGTCCGCGACGGCGGTCGGCGACAAGGTCATCTTCGCGGGAGGGGAGAGTTCCGCCGTCGGGGACGAGGACGTCGTGGACATCTACGACGACTCCACGGGATTGTGGTCGACGGCCACGCTCTCGGCTCCGCGGGAGTTCATGGGGGCCACGACCGTCGGAGCGCAGGCGATCTTCGCAGGTGGATGGGATGGAGTGCTCGGCGCGCCCAGCGCAGTGGTCGACATCTACGACGACCGTTCGGGACTCTGGACGACGTCGAGTCTCTCGGCCGGCCGGTGGGGACCGACGGCGACGACGGTGGACGGCCGAGCCATGTTCGCGGGCGGCGCGGATACCCTCACCGTCCACACGCTGGTGGACATCTACGAACCTCCGAACATCTACTCCTATTGCTTCGGGGATCTGGGACTTGGCGCGCCCTGTCCTTGCGGCAACGACAATGACGGCAGTGTGCCCTTGTCTGGTTGCGCGAACGGCATCTTCGCCTCGGGGGCGCAGCTGACCGGCTGGGGGGAACCCAGCCTGAGCGCGGACACGCTGGTCCTGGCGACCACGGGGCTGGAACCGTCCAACAGTGGGCTCTACTTCCAGGCGAACAACGACCTCTCTCCGGGTCTCGTCTGGGGGGACGGCCTGCAATGCGCCGGCGGTCAGCTCAAGCGCCTCGGCGTCCGTTTCTCCGATCCGGCCGGCACCTCCGACACTTCCGGTTTTGCGCAGCCGATCTCGGTCAAGGCGGGGAACATCCTGGCCGGCGACACCAAGTACTACCAGTGCTGGTACCGTAACCCGCTGGGCTCGCCTTGCGCCAGCGAGTTCAATGCCTCGAATGGTCTGGCGGTAACCTGGCTGCCGTGATCTCGGTGATTCGGCGGAACGCTCCGGGCTAGACGGCACCCTTTGCCCCGATGCTGACGGGTCGGTTGAGGGGCGCCGTGTCAGCCGAGAGATCGGGAGATTCCCCGGTCGAAAGCGGCGTCGGGGGCATCTTCAACCCTGAACGGTGGCCACCGCGGGTAGGATGGCTGCAATCGAGCTGGAGAGCGCCCAGGAGCCCCACATGAACACCGCCAGCATCATCGATCGCAAACGAGTCAACTCGGGAATCCTCGTCTCCCTCGCCGCTGCCGCGATCGGCGGTCAGGCGGCCGGGCAGGCGCTGATCCACACCATCTGGGGACAACCCGGGGATGAGAACTTCGGAGAGGTCGTCAGCGGCGTCGGCGACTTCGATGGAGACGGGTGGCGCGACTTCGCGGTGGCCGCGGTATGGCCCGCCCCGCATGGCATCGTGCGGGTGTACTCGGGAACGGACGGCTCGGTGCTCCACGAGTTCACCGGGGGAACGACCGACGATCACTTCGGCCGGGCTCTGGACGGAGGGGGGGATCTGAACGGCGACGGGATCCCCGACATCGCGATCGGGGCGCAGTACGACTCTCCCGGGGGGCAGGTCGAGGGGAGCGTATGGGTCTACTCCGGCGGAACGGGGGCGGTCCTGCTCCACCTCGCGGGGAGCTCCTCCGGCGACAACTTCGGGAGTGCCGTCGCTTTCGTCGACGACGTGAATGCGGACGGACACGACGAGCTGCTGGTCGGAGCCATGGATGACGCCGGAAGCAGTGTCTATGAGGGGAGTGCCACGCTCTTCTCCGGTCTCGATGGTTCGACCCTCTTCCGGTGGGAGGGGGAGTGGTACGACCTTCTCGGCGTCGACGTCGCCGGAGTAGGGGACGTGAACGCCGACGGTTTCCCGGACGTGGCCGCCTCCTCCCTGAGCACCGGCCTGTTCTCGAACGTAGGGTACGTGCGCGTCTACTCCGGCCGGGACGGGGCGGTGCTGCACCATATCACCGACATCAGCGTGTCCTCCAGCGGCCTGGCCACACTCGGCCGACTCGGCGACGCCGACGGCGACGGGTACGACGACATCCTCATCGGCAATCAGTACGACCATCCGAACGGCGGCTACTCGGGAACCGTGCGCGTCTTCTCCGGGCGGACCGGCGCGATCCTCCACTCCTTGCACGGCTACGAGTTCCACCACTTCGGCAGCGGCGTGGACGGGGTCGGTGATCGTGATGGCGATGGTCTCGCCGACTTCGCCGTCGGCGCCTCGGGGGAAGGCGGCGGTAGCGTTCAGATCTTCTCCGGGCAGAGCGGCGAGGAGCTCTACGTCCTGGATCGAGGAGGCTATGAGTACGAGTTCGGCAGCTCGGTCCGCGCGGTGGGTGACGTGGACAAGGATGGCGGCGAGGACATCCTGGTGGGCGCTCCCGGTGCAGCCCCCGAGGGCAAGGCGATGCTCTACTCCAGCACTTGCTACCGGCCGGAGACGTATTGCATCTTGACCCCGAACTCCGCCGGCCCCGGCGCGAGGATCGGCTACTTCGGCTCCCAGAGCATCTCGACCAACGACTTCCACCTGACGGTGGCTGACGCTCCGCCGGGCCAGTTCGGCCTCTTCTTCCTCGGCAAGGAGCCGGCCGCGTACCCCTTCGGCGACGGGCTACGTTGCGTCGGTAGTTCGCTCCTTCGCCTCGATCCTCCGGGGCTCGTCGACGGTTCCGGGGGTCTCGTGCGTCACTTCGACTTTACGGCCGTACCTCATGGTCACTGGATGTACCCCGCCTGCACCCGGTACTTCCAGTTCTGGTTCCGCGACCCGAATGGGCCTGGAGGCACGGGCTTCAACCTCTCGGATGGCCTGAAGGCCCAGTTCTGCCTCTGAGCGTCTGGAAACCAGCTCGCGTCGGCATTCCGAGGCGAGAGCCGCCTACCTCGGCGGAGGAATGGGAGGTGGTCCGGGGAAGGCCGTCGGGATCATCCCCGGCTGACATATCCTCTGCCGTGCCTCGCCGTCGAGGGCGAGCCGCCAGGCGTGCAGCTCGTGCACCCGGGGGAAATCATCCTCCGCAATTCGCGCGGTACGGTGCTCGAAGCGTCCATCCTCGAGCTCGATCGTGCGATGGACCTCCATCGGGTCGGGGTGGTAGCAGCAGCCCCGCCGTGGACCGGGACGTTGCGGGGTCGCCAGTATCTTCGAGGAGTACCTACCGTTCGAAAAGTACCGCTCGGCCGCTCGCTCACGATTGGTCCCGAGAGCGTGGTTCAGGATCCAGCGCTCCACCTCCAGGTCCTCTGTCGGCAGCTCCTTCAGAGGGACGCCCGAGGATCCCGGTCGCCGAGGATGTGGACCAGCGTACGGCTCCGCCGCCAGGGTGCCGAGGCGTTTCTGGATCCAGCCCCGCTCCTGCTCGAGCGCCGCGCGCTTGGCGAGCAGCGCATGGGCGCCTCCTGCGTGAGGAGCACGGTCGAGGAGCGGGTGCTTCCGGGTGTCGAGGTTGAGCAGGATCCGGATCCGGTGAGAGGTGCGCACGAGCTCCTCGACGGGGACGCAGGCATACCAGCGCGCGTAGTCGGCATCTTCCGCCCCCGCGTCGAGCAAGAGGCCCGTGGGGAGAAGCACCGGATCGCGTTCGCGCGAGGTGGCGCGAGATGGTGCGACCTCGGGGCCTCCCGATGGCTCGGAGGTCGGGGCGCTCCGCGTCCCGGGAACCGGTCTCCGAGGTTCTGGGCGCGAGACGGCGGCCTGTTGTGGGCTCTCGACGTCCTCCGCCTCTCGAATGCCCGGCATGGCGGGCGGAGCGGCTACTGGCCTCGGCTCTTGTGGCTCCATGATTCGGAGGGCAACCACGGCGAGTAATGTGAGAGCGGGCAAGGCCGCTACGACAATCCTGCGATGCATTCCTGGCCTCCCGTCTCCCAGCGTGGGGACGCGGCAACGCCCATGCGGTCAAGAGAACTAGCGGCCGACCGCGATGAGGTCACAGGTCCGTGGAAGCCGACGAAGGCTCGATCGCCTCCTCTCCGCAGAGCATGCCGTTCGGGGCTTCGTTCACGCTGCGAGCCGCGTTGGTGGGGAGCTTCGAGCTCTCCCGCTTCGCGCTCCCTTGCTCAGCGTTCGGAGACCAAGGGCACGCCTTTCCACCCCTCCACGTCGGAGCAAGCTCCCCGCTCGCCGAACCGGCGGCTCCGTCGGGTACCATGCCGCGCCCCTACCCTCGTGAATGGAGATTCCGCGATGAGCGAGACCAAGCCCGGTTTCCTGGCCCAGATCAAGAGCTTCCCGTCCACCTTCTGGGTGGCCAACACGATGGAGATCTTCGAGCGTATGGCCTGGTACGGCTTCTTCACCGTGGCCGCGCTCTACATGACCGGGCCCGTGGAGACCGGTGCGCTCGGATTCTCCATGGAACAGAAGGGACTGATCCTCGCCATCGTGCCCTTCTTTCTCTACATCTTCCCGGTGCTCACCGGCGCTCTGGCCGACCGGTACGGGTACAAGCGCATGTTCCTCATCGCCTTTGCGCTGATGACGGTCTTCTATTACATGCTGGGCCAGTTCGAGACCTTCTGGTCCTTCCTCGGCGCCTTCATGTGCGTCGCCGTGGCGGCGGCGGTCTTCAAGCCGGTGGTCGTCGGGACTGTGGCGCGAGTGACCGACGCGACCAACTCCAGCACCGGGTTCGGCGTCTTCTACATGATGGTCAACGTCGGTGGCTTCGTCGGACCGATCATCGCCGGTGTCATCCGCGGTATGTCGTGGAACTACGTCTTCATTTGCTGCTCGATGTGGGCAGCGGTCAACCTGGTCATCTGCTTGGTGTTCTACCGAGAGCCCGCGAGGGAGGCTGGCTCGGAGGACAAGCGGGGCTTGCAGACCGTGCTGGACAACACGGTCGAGGTGCTCGGCAACCTGCGCTTCTTCATCACCGTCTTCGTGGTACTGATCGCACTCCTCGTGGCGGGCTTCGACAAGCCGTGGTTCACGTTCTGGGATTGCCTCTGGTTCTGCCCGCTGTGGGTGGTGCTGAACCTCGCCTACGATCGATTGCTGCCCAGGGGCAGCGGCCGGCCGGTATCGATGGGAGGCGTGTCTCGCAATCCGTTCGTGCGCCGCATGTTCTGTAGCAACTGGCGCTTCGCCCTCTTCCTGTTGATCATGTCGGGCTTCTGGACGAGCTTCAACCAGATCTTCCTGACGATGCCGGAGTACATCCGGGACTTCGTCGATACGAAGCCCATGGTCGAAGTGGGGCGCAGGACGTTCAACGCGATCGGCAAGCCGGACTGGATCGATGGCATGGCCGCCATCGAGGAGAATGAAGTGCTCGCGGAGTTCGATGATCTCGTCCGACAGAGCCGGGGCGTCGAGCCCATCGTTTCCGAGGAAAGTGGTGAGACCGCGACGGATGGGAACGTGGGCCGCTCCGACGAAGAGCAGTGGCTCTGGGACATCTTCGTGGAGAGGAACCTGGGTGAGGACGAGCTGGCGCAGCTCGAGGAGCAGGCGCCCACGCTCAACGCCCCGCGAGCGAGCGATCCGCTGACGGCGGACGACCTGATCGCCTCCGCACGACAGATCGTGCAGTACAAGGTGCGCATCCGGCCCTACGAGCTGGGTGAGCTGATCGCGACGGTGCCGTCGAGCCTCGCCGAGGTCACGCCGGAGCAGCTCGACGTGGCCGTCGCTTCGATCAACGATCAACGGGCGACCGCCGGGCTTCCGGTCTACGAGGACGAGTCGGGCACGCGCCTGCGCGAGAGCCTCGGCTCACTCCTCGCCGCTCACGGGCCGATGGTTCCGCGGGGCGAGGTCGAGCGAGTCTGCGCGGATCTCTCCACCGGAGAGTACGCCGGGGATCAGGCCCTGAAACCGGCCGAGCTCGCTCTCGGCGTGCGGGACCTCGCTTACCGCCCACACATCTGGGAGCGGATCGACGCCGGGCGCCAGGTCAACCCCGAGCACATCGTCAACTTCGACGCCGGCGCGATCATCGTGCTGCAGGTCCTCATCTCGTTCCTGATGGCCCGGTTCCATCGCTTCACGACGATGATCATCGGCATGCTCGTGGCGGCCGTGGGCATCGCGCTGCCCGCGCTGGCCGGTGGAACCGTGGTCGGGCTTGCCGGCGCCCTGTTCGGCTTCGTCCTGGCCGGCATCGTCATCTTCGCCATCGGCGAGATGATGGCCAGCCCGACGAGCCAGGAGTTCGTCGGCCGCATCGCTCCACGTGACAAGGTGGCCCTCTACATGGGTTACTACTTCGTCGCCATGGCCCTCGGCAATCTCTTCGGAGGGATCCTGTCGGGGCCCTTCCAGGCCTTCCTGGCTCGCGATCTGCAACGTCCCGATCTCATGTGGCTCTCCTTCGGCGGTCTGATGGTGGCGACGGCCTTCATCTTCGTGCTCTACAACCGCTTCGTGCTGCCGAAGGACGCGGCGGATTCGCTGACCACCGAGTAGGGTGGTGGTCGGGCTGGGGCGGTTTTCCTGGATTTCCGACAACACCCCATCCCCGGGCGGTGTGGGACGGGGTAAGGAAGACCGTTCAATGAGCTCCATCACCGTCGAAGAACTGCTCGAGCACGCCGACTGGCTCCGCCAGCTCGCCTACCGCCTCGTCGCCGATCCGGCGACCGCCGATGACCTCGTCCAGGAGACCTGGATCGCGGCGCTCCGGCGCCCGCCGGTGAGGGGACGCTCGCCGCGGCCCTGGCTCGGCAAGGTGCTGCGCAACCTCGAGCGCAACCGGCGCCGGGCGCGCGTGCGGCGCGGGGATCGGGAGGTCCTGGCCGACGCGGCGCCGGCGAACCCGACTCCCGAGGAGATCGCTCGCGAGGCGGAGGGGCAGCGGATGATCGCCGAGGCGGTCGCCGAGCTCGCCGAACCCCACCGCAGCGTGGTCGTGCTCCGCTACTTCCGCGGGCTCGACTCCCGCGCGATCGGCCGGATGCGCGGGGTCTCCGCCAGCACCATCCGAGGGCAGCTCCGGCACGCCCTCGACGAGCTGCGGGGTCGCCTCGACCGGGAGCACGGTGGACGAGAGGCCTGGGCGGGCTTCCTGCTTCCCTTCCTGCCCGCGTTGCCGACGGCGACGCCAACCTCGACCCTCGCACCCGCCATGGCTTCCACGATGTGGCTCAAGATCGCGCTCGCCCTCACGGCGCTCGTATTCATCCCTCTTATCGGTGTCCAGCTCTTCTCCGGCGCGGGCTCCGAGTCCGCGTCGAGCTCCGAGGCCGAGGTCGCGTCCGGCCCCGGGCTCCCCACGAGTCCCGATCCGGCCGTGGCCCTGGAGCCGGCACGCGGAGCGACCAGCCCGGTGGTCGCACCCCCGAATCCACCCTCCCCGGTTCCACCCGTCACCGAAGCGCGAGCCTCGGCGTTCACCCCCGTCTCGATCGTCGTCGGATCGGAGGACGATCCGGCGACCCTCCGCGGCCGCTTCCTGTTCCCCGACGGTTCGCCGGTGGTGGGCCTGACGCTGGAGATCCTCGCGAGCTGGTTCACGGTCGACCAGCAGCCGTTCAGCGGCGTCCCCGAGTTCCTGGGAGACTCGGGCCCGGTGACCGACGGAGAGGGGCGCTTCGAGGTGAGCTTCGAGACGCCGCGCACCTTCTACTGCGGGATCTCGGCGAAGCACCAGGATCACGTGCTGGATCGCTGGCAATTCCGCCAGCTCCAGGTGGGTACGGCGATAGACGTCGGCACCGTGGTGTTGCGACGACCCGGAGCGATCGAAGGGACTCTCGTGCGCGAAGACGGTTCGCCGCTGACCGGCGAGGCGTGGAAGGCCTACGGCAAGGAGGTCATTCCCGAGAGCTCTTCCGGTCGCAGGGCGATCAGCGAGAGCGGCGAGGTCGATCGAGACACCGGCACCTTCCGGCTGGACGACCTCCCCCCGGGCCCTGTCCGCCTGCAGGCGAAGTCCCCCATCGCCGGCTGGATCGAGGGTCCGAATGTCCAGGTGGTTTCCGACGAGAAGGTCGTCGCGCAGATCATCTACTCGGGCCCGGACAACTCCCGCCGCATCGCGATCGCCACCCGTAACCAGCTGATGATCTCACTCGGCGCTCCGGGAAGGGACTCGATCGTGCTGCACGGAGCAGCCGGTGGGCCGGTGACGGCGAAACCCCTGGAACGAGCCCCCAACAAGTACGTCTTCGACGATCTCGAGCCGGGAAGTTACGAGGTCGAGATCGTCGACCCGCGCTTCCAGCCCTGGAGCGAGCCGAACGCTCTCACCGGCTCGGTCGTCTCCGCCAGGCTCGTGGGAAGCTGTTCCCTCTCGCTACGAGATCCGTCGGGCGCGCCGATCGAGCCGCTCTCGGTCTCCTTCGAATGCCTCGAGCTCACCTACACCCCGCCCTGGCTCTCGGAGTGGGAAGGGCTCGAGGTCGTGCCGGCGATGTTCGCCCCGAAGAATTTCGAAGCCCGCGCGGATGGCGACTACCTGAGCGGCAATCGCCTGATCGGGCTCGTGCCCGGGAGCTGGCGCGTACAGGTCGACGCCGGCGAGTCGGGCACGGCGACGGTGGAGGTCCACGATCTCGCCCCCGGCGAGGAGCGCGTCGTCGAGTTCGCCCCGGCGATTGACAACGTCAGCGGCATCGCCGGCCTGGTGCGCGAGCTGGACGGCTCGCCCGCCGCGGCGGCCGAGGTCTGGCTCCTGCATCCCGCGGAGGAAGACGACTCCCCGTCGAGCCTGGTCATGTACCCGGGCATGGCCGGTTATCCGCAGACGGAGTTCCGCAAGACCGTGACCCGGACGGTGACCACCGCGGAGGGTGCCTTCGCGTTCGATCACCCCGGAGCTGGCAGCTATGCCGTCCTGGCCCGACGCACCGAGCTCTTCGTCGTCGCGACGGAGGCCTTCCCTCTCGAAGCGGGCGAGGCATTCACCGACCTCGAGCTCACCCTTCCGGCAGAGGCCGTCCTGGCCGGTCGACTCGTCGGCCCGCCGGGTTCTTCGACGGAGGGTCTTCGCGTCTTCGTCGCCCCCGCCTCGATGCCGCCCCAGAGTCTGCCATTCGCCATGCTCGCCGCCCGTGATGAACGCGACCTCGACGCGACCGGCTCCTTCCGCAGCCAGAGCCTGCCCACGGGTGAGGCGATTCCGTACGTGAAGTTGCCGGCAAACCCCGATTCCACCGGGCAGTACAGCTCGACCAGCAGTGACGCGGATGGCCTGAAGCAAGAGCTCGCCCTCGATCCGGTACAGCTCGTCGCGGGAACGAACGAGCTCGAGCTCCAACTCCTCGAGGACTTTCCCGGCCGACTCGAGGTGACGGTCTTCGCCGGCGGCGGGCCGCTCGCCGAGGTCGAGGTGCGGCTCGGTCCAGCGGGGTCCTTCACCGCCTGGAGCTATCGTCGCGGCTACACCGATCCGGCGGGGGGGCCCGCGAAGATCGTCGACTTCCCCGGATCTCGCTCTCTCCAGGTCATCGATGAGGCGGCGGGGTGGTGCTATCGAGATCCCGCGCCGGTGCAGGTCATCACCTGCGCGACGAATCAGCTCCAGGTCGACGTCGAGCTCGCGAAGGCGACGCTGACCATCGTCGACGCAGATGGCGAGTCGCTCGCCGGCGCGGCGATCATGCTGACCTTCCCCGAGGGCAGCGGAGATCAGCACTGGCTCGGCGAGACTCGGACGACCGGCGCCGACGGAGCGTTCGTGGTGACTCTGGTGCCGGGCGAGTACCACGCCTACCTGCTCGCTCTGGACGGCTCGGATCATGAAGCGGTCAAGGAAGCCCGGCGCTCGCTCTACCGGGACGATCCCCAGCTTCCGCGAGCGACCTTCACCTGGTCCGCTTCCGGAGCACAGCTCGCCTTCGATTGATCGGTCCGAGGGAGACGCCCCGGCGGGGCCGGCCAACCACCCGCCCCTTCGCCGGAGTCCTGCCCTTCCGAGGGGCCAGGGCTGGATCACGGATTCGAGGCCGTTGCTCGCCGAATGATCTCCTGTCTCCGGTCCGCGCCTGACCAGGTGAGGGAGGGAGGGGGCCGGGGCAGATTCTTGGGAGGCGATACGAGAAGCCCCCGAAGTAGACTTCCCTACCTTCCTCAGCACCAGTCCCCCTTTTGTCGTTGCCGGAGCGGGGGGGGTATTACGTCGCTTGGGACCGACGGCGCGCGTTCCGCCTTGGGAACCCGTGAGCTCTAGTTATCGGCGGGGTCAGAAATTCTCGCCGACCTTATGCACTTGGTCGCCGGCTACCGGGAATGTGCAAATACTGCCCTTGCCTCTGTCCGGGGCGCCGGGCGGCTGCAGCAGGAAGAGGAGCTCGCGTCCGTCCGGCGATAGAGAGAGGTTCGAGAGATAGCCCTCTTCTGTCGTGATGCGCGTCGGAGGTTCCTGGCGATCGACCTGCACCGAGAAGACGTCATAGCTGAATCCGCCCGGACCAGATCCGACCCTGGAGACGTAGAAAATGGTCCGGCCGTCTGGTGACAGCACAGGGTCCGAGGCCCCCTTTCCCGAAGGGGTAAGGCGGGTGGCTTCGCCCCCATGCAGGCCGACGGACCAGATCTCCTTATTGTAACTTGAGCCCGCTCTTAGCATCAGGAGGCGCGGGGGCTCCGACGCGATCGCGAACGCCCGCTTCGTTTTTCGATCGTCGGTGATGCGCACAAGATCGGTTCCGTCGACGCGGATCGAGTATAGATCCACGCATCGCGGCGGAACGAGCGTTCTGTCGATCCAGCTTTCGCCGAAGACGACTCGGTCTCCCCCGGGCGTGAACAGAGGACCGAAGCATTGCCTCCCCGTCTCCGTAAGGCGAGCAGGCGTGGAGCCATCGGATCCCGCGATGAAGACCTCGTGGATCTCTCCAGACTTGACGATGACCGCCAGGCGCTCTCCGTCCGGTGAGAAGGCGACTGGTGGGCCGAACGCGACCTTATCCGTTGCAACGTCCAAGTCTTTCACCAGGAGGCGGACATGTGACCCGTCGACGTTCATTACGTACGGCTCGCCTGACCGGTCATCCTGATCGGAGTAGAACAAGATCCGCCCCCCCGGCACAAACCGGGGCGACCGTTCCCAATAGGGAGTGCTGGTCAGCCGGGTCAGTCCGGCGCCGTCCCGATTCATCACGTAGATCTCGGAGGACTCATGTTGCAGCGAGGCGAAAACTATACGCTCCCCGGTCGGATCGAAACGCGGGTGGCTGCGTCCAAATGTGGCTCCCTGGAGGTAGGCGTTCCCGAAACCTTTGCTGGGATCGTACGGTCGCTCGGTTTGGGCTGAACACGGAAAGTTCAGCATCGGCACGACTACAATCAGCATTAGGGTCTTCATGGTTGTGCCTCTCACGATTCACTGTCCGCGACATGTGCAGTCCACGGTCGGCCGCCTCGGGTTCGATGTATGACAGAGGAGCATTGGAGGGTGCTGAGGATCGCCTCGAGTTCCGGGCTGCGTCGAGCACGTCTCCCTGAGCAGTGGAGCAGGGGTCGCTCGAGAACGCAAGTCGCGCCCATCTCCACCTCCATCCCTGGGAAGAACGCCTGCTCCATGCGGCCTCACCGCCCCTTCGGAGCCCAGCTCGGGCACGGGGCCAGAAGGGCATCTCCGTCTCTCGTTGCGAGGCGGGGGTTTGGGGAACTACGGGGTCATGGAGAGGTCGGCGGCCACGGGCCGGTGGCGGCGTGGCTGCGGATTCGGTGGTGCCGTGTCAGGACAGAATCCACCGCCTTGCCTCGCTCCTCCTCGTTTTCGATTGTCCGAGCCGGGCAGGAGGGGGATCAATGACCTTCCCCGAGGGCTGCGGACACCACCACTGGCTGGGCGAGACTCGCACGACCGGCGCCGACGGGACGTTCGAGGTGACGCTGGTACCGGGCGAGTACCACGCCTTCCTGCTCGCCCTGGACGGCTCGGACCAGGAGGCGGTCAAGGAAGCCCGGCGGGGGTCAGGAGCCAGGGCGACTCCCCCACGATTCTTCCGGCACCGGTGGGAGTCGTGGTGGAGTTGCCCTGATTCCGTATCTCCGGTACCTTCTCTACGACCTGAAAACGAAAGGGGGAAGCATGCGCACCGTCATCGCCACCGCCATCGCTCTCGTCACCATCGGCGCTCTCGCCTCGGCCGACGGGTGGAAGAAGCTCGATGGGAAACGTGTCCCGGCGCTCGAAGCGTCGGATTGGCTGAATGTGGAAGGAGAAACGCCCACCCTCGAGTCGCTGAAGGGCAAGGTCTGGTTACTCGAGTTCTTCGCCACCTGGTGAGGGCCTTGCATGGGGAAGGTCGGGGACCTTTCCAGGTTGCACGAGAAGTACTACAGCCAGGGATTCCGGGTGGTCGCGCTCTCCGACGAACCGATCGCGCTGATCCGGTCGAAGCTCCAGGAGAAGTCCAAGGCGAAGTTCTGGCTCGGGTCGGATCCAGAGAACAAGACCCTGCCGCACTTCATCGATGGTGGATCGATCGGGATTCCGCACTTCTATCTGGTCGATGCCTCCGGCGAGGTGGTCGGCGAGGGTCTGCCCTCGGAGGCGCGGATCGAGGAGCTCTTGAAGCAGATCTTCGATCCCGTCCTGGAACGCGAGATCCACTCCGATCTCGACGAGGCGCGCCAGGCGTACGATGCGGGTCTCTACGGCGTCGCCTGGCGTGAAGCAGGCAAGCTGCTGAAGAAGAAAGGCGAGAAGGATCCGGCGGCGGTCGAGGACGCGGGTTTCCTGCGCGCGCGGGTCGAGGACTACGCCGCGCACCTCCGCGGGATCGCCGAGGCGGACCGGAAGCGAGATCGCGTCAAGACCACCTATGGTCAGCTGCTGATCCTGGAGAAACGGTTCGCCGGCCTCGAGGTCGCCTCGTGGGCCAAGACCGAGAGGAAGGCGCTGAGCAAGGAGCGCAAGATCAGCGCCGACAAGAAGGCCTGGAAGGCCCTGGAGACTGCTCTCGTTCGTGAGCTGAAGGCCAAAGGGGTCGAGTGGAAGCTCAAGATCGCGGCGCAGAGCTACCGGAAGGTCGTCGACTCCTACCGCCGCACCGAAGCTGGACGGCTCGCGGCCGAGGCGGTGAAGCGACTCGGGGGGTAGGGACTCGGGGCTCCGGCTTTCCGTCTCAACGGATCAGTCGGAGCCTCCGCTCAAGGAGAACCGAAGCAGTCCTCCCCCCCCGTCCCCACCGAACGCCTGGTGGATCGCATCCCGAAGCTTCTCGTGGGTTAGAGGATGAAGATCTGCCGCGGCGAGAATCCACTCTGGCGGGATCGTGCTGGCGCCGGCCTCGTCCCCGCGCCTGGCCAGAGCGACCAGGCCCTCCCAGCCGATGCGCTCGGCGATCAACCACCCCAGCCCGTAGAGTGTCTCGTTGACGCGAGTATCACCGCTGAAGTTCTCGTACCAACCGATCTCGAAAATCTCCTCGATGGAAGGGACCGGCTGCACGAGGTAGGGCAGCATCCTCTTTCCCGTGGCGTCCTTCACCTCGATCAGGAAGCTGTCCAGGTAGCTGGCACCGACGAAGACGAGGCGGGTCTCCCTGGTATCCGGCGCCGGGAAGATCTGATCGGCGAGGAACTCACAGAGCCCCTCCTCCAGGACGGCAGGAAACCTGTCGTGGACATCCGGGAAATAGAAGTGAGCCATCTCGTGCGCGAGAGTGTTCTCCACGTTCTTGGCGTCGCGTCGCACGGCGATCCAGGCACCACCGAAGAGCGGCTCCTTCCTGATGCCCGCGATCTTGTCGTACATCAGGTGGTCCGCGAAGTGAGCCCGAAGAGGCCGCGCCGAGAATCCCTCGAGGGAGGTGTAGTACTCCAGCACCTTCTCGATACTCGCGGCCAGCTGTTGCGCCTCCTGCTCGCTCTCACCTCCGGCGAAGCCCCAGGAGCGTTCCACGCGTACCGGGCTGTCGGGTTCCGTCGGGGTGATGCAACTCGCCGTGAACAAGAGGGCGAACAGCAGGAGTCGAGCGTGGGTCATGATTCGGAGTTCTCTGGAGCTGCGGAGCAGACGGCCTGGATGACGCTCTCCCGGGGAGGGCCCATCAGCACGGGACCGAGCAGGGAGGCTACCAGATCGACCAGGAAGTGCAGCACGATCGGGATCCACAACGAGCCGGTGACGACGAAGATGGCTCCGAAGAGCGCGGCCCCCACCGCGATCTTCACCATCGCATGCGCCCCCTGGTAGGCGTGGCAGAGGGCAAAGACGAGGGATGGAAGGGCGACCGCCAGCGTCAGGCCGCCGGTGGAGGAACCGGTGAGGCTCGCGACGTAGCTCACCAGGAAACCGCGGAAGACGATCTCCTCCCCCACCGCGGCGCTGGTGATCAACACCAGTGAGTGCCTCGCCTCCCGCCACGTCTCCGGCATGAAGGGCGTGTCCCGTCGCCAGCGCCGGCGCGCCTCGGCCCGCCGCTTCGAGGTGACGAGGCTCCAGCCGGTGTCGAGGACGTAAGCGACGAGGAGCACGCCGGCGAGGATTCCACCCACGAGCCACTGCCGCGGAGCAGCCGTCAGCCCGAGCGTGTCGAGGGACCGACCGACCAGCCACCAGACGAGCACCACCAGGCCCGCGAGGAAGAGCAGCATGGCGGAGTTGCCCCAGTACATCGCGATCTTCTCGCGCGTCTCGAACGGCTCCAGCCCCTCGTCGTCGGCAGCGAGCTGGCGCTGCTGCCAGACGCCGAGCAGTGGCAGGACCAGCCCGCAGAGCACGGCCAGTCCGTGATCCCAGATCGTCGGTGTCATCATCCTCCCGGCCGGCTCGTCCCCGGCCGCGGGCCCATCGTAGAGCACCGGCCGTTTCGTTTGGAGTTGCGGGAATCCTCCCCAAGAAACCCTCCCCTCCATCCGTATCACCGCGGGAAGGGCTGTCCGAGGGGTCTGTGACGACTTCGTTACGAAGTTCCCCCCTGACCGCTCGTTCAATCTACTCTGTGACGCCCCCGCTCTTCGACATCGGCCACCTCGAGAATCGACATGCTCCGCTCAGCCACCGCTCTGTTCCATCTCCTCTCCGCCGCCCTCCTGACCCTCGCTCTCTCGACCGCCGCCTCCGCTGAGGGCGAAGCCCGGGCCGAGCTCGACGCCGTCCCCGCCCCGGTGAGGGAAGCGATGATGGCCGGGCAGTACGGCGCGGCCGTGACCGCGCTCGATCGGCTCGTCGCCGAAGAGCCCGAGGCGACCGACTTCTGGACCTGGTTGCGCGGGCTGGCACTGACGCACGATGGGAAGCTCGAGGAGGCGGCGGCCCTCTTCGAGGGGTTCGGCCGAGAGTTTCCGCGGAGCCGCTGGCGCTCCAAGGCTCGCTTCGAGCTCGCGGACGTCCTGCGTCGACTGCGGCGCTTCGAGGAAGCTGAAGCGATCTACGAGGCCGCGGTCGGAGAGCTGCGCGCCGAGGGCCGGCAACGGGAGCTGGCGCGGATCTACCTCGACTTCGCCGACGCGCTCTCGATCGAGCCGGAGGAGCCGCGACCGGAACAGAAGATCGACTACGCGCGCGCCCTCATGCTCTACGCCAGGACACTCGACCTCGATCTGCCGCGCGACCTCCGGGACTACGCGATGTATCGCCAGGCGGTCTGCACGAAGGAGCTGAACGACTGGGACGGCGCGATCGCGAGGTACACCGAGTATCTCGCCGAGTTCGATCCGGATCGGGAAGGCGCGACGCTGCACCACGGCGAACCCGGAGAGCGGGTGTTCGAGGCGCGTTTCGCGCTGGGCTCCTGTCGTTCGGCGAAGGGGGATCTCGCCGGTGCACGCCGCGACTTCGAGGACCTGATCGGGGCGATAGCAGCCCATCTCGGAAGCGAGCGCAAGGATCCCGAGCAGCGCGCCGAGCTGACCCGCCTCGCCGGGGACGCCGCCTTCGCGGGGGCCTCCACCTGGATGCACGGTGCCGCGAGCGAGGTGACCCTGGGAATCGCCGCGTTGCGACGCTTCCTCGATGACTACCCCGACCACGAGAAGATCTCGGCCGCCGCGTTCGAAATCGGCGCCGCCTACCAGCGCATCGGCCGCTTCGAGGATGCGCTCACCGCCTATGATGCGTTCCTCGCGCGCGGGATCCCCGAGACCGACGACGAGGAGGTGCGCGAAGAGGCGACCAGGCTGGCGCGGCGCGCGCTCTTCTCCAAGGGCGAGATCTTCGCCGCCCAGAAGCGGTACGACGAAGCGATCGGGACGTTCACCGAGTACACCGCTCGCCACACGACCGGGCCCGACTGGGCGGCGGCGCAGCGAGGGATCCTCGAGGCCGAGTACGCCAAGGGCGTCAGCTTCCGCACCGACGGCGAGTGGGCACGAGCGCGAGAGGTGTGGACACGCTTCCTCGAGGCGCATCCGCTCGACGGGCGCGCCGCCCAGATCCTCTTCGACATCGGCATACTCCACTACGAGGAGGCGAAGGCCGCCGAGGAAGAGGATGACGAGCGAGCCCGGCCGAGCAGCGGACGCTACCGCGACGCGATCGCCCAGTGGCACAAACTGCCGGCGAAGTACCCCGGCACCAACGAGGCGTCGATGGCGCTCTACCACGTCGGCACGACCCTGGAGAACGACCTCGGTGACCTGGAGGCGGCGATCGAGGCCTACCGCGCGTGCAACTTCGGCTCCTACCAGCCCGCGGCGCAATCACGGCTCGCGGTGATGACCGTGCCGGCCCTCGCCGTGCGCACCGAACGCACTTGGCGCTCGAACGAGGCGGCGACCGTGCTGGCGCAGGTGCGCAACGTCGAGGAGCTCGAAGTCGCCATCTACGAGCTCGACCTCGAGGCGTACTTCCGCAAGCACCTGACGCACCGCTCGATCGAAGCACTGGACCTCGACCTGATCGCTCCCGATCAGACACTCACCGTCGAGGTGAATGACTACCGGGAGTACGCCCCGATCGAACAGCAGGTGAAGCTGCCGGTCGAGGGGCCCGGGGTCTGGGCCGTAGCGATGACCGCGGACGACAAACGAGCGACCACGCTGGTGATCCGTAGCGACATCGACGTGATCGTCAAGAGCTCGCGTGCGGAGGTCTTCGTCTTCGCCGAGGAGATGACCACCGAGAGAGCCGCTGAAGGCGTGACGGTCCTGATCGGGCTGCCCGCTACCCAGGTGGGCGCCGCACCGGTCTTCCACGAGGTCGTGACCGACGCGTCGGGGATCGCGCGGCTCAGCTTCCCCGAGTTGAAGACCGATCCGCAGCTCCGGATCCTCGCCACTCGCGAGGGCCACTTCGCCTCCAACGGCATCAGTCTGGACGGGCTGGGACTCGCCGCCGAGCTGGAGCCGCGCGGCTTCGTCTACACCGATCGCACCGCCTACAAGCCGGGACAGATGGTGCACTGGCGCGCCATCCTGCGTCAGGTCGAGGACGGCCAGTTCACCTTCGAGCGCGGCATGCCGTACCAGTACGAGGCGGTCGACCCGCATGGACGCACCTTCGCCAGGGGGCAAGTCGAGCTCGGGAAGTTCGGAACCGTCCACGGGGACCTCTACCTCGACGAGTACGCGCTGCTGGGCACCTACGTCGTGAACCTCCGCGACACCGACGGGCGCGTCTTCAGTGGGAACTTCCAGGTGCAGCAGTATCAGCTGCAGCGCATCGAGCTCACCATCGACTTCGACGAAGAGGTCTACTACCGCGGCGAGACGGTCGAGGCGGAGCTCGCTGCCGCGTACTACTACGGCGAGCCGGTGGCGGGATCGCCGATCCACTACTCGTTGCCGGACGGCCGCTCCGGCCAGCTACGGACCGACCACGAGGGTAAGGCCAAGGTGACCTTCGAGACGCGGGATATGCCGCAGGAGGGCCTCCTCAGCTTCCAGGCGACCCTCACCGAGGAGCACGTCTCCACCCAGGGGCACGTCTATCTCGCCTTGCGCGGGTACTCCGCGGAGCTGCACGTCGATCGCGAGCTCTACCTGGCCGGCGACCGCTTCAACGTCGAGCTCACCACGCGTGCGCCCGGAGGTGATCCGGTTTCGAGGTCGATGAAACTCCAGGTCCTGAAGCGCGAGTCGCGAGCCGACGGAAGCTGGGCCGAAGTGCTCTCCTCGGAGCACGAGCTCACCTCCGACGAGGAGGACGGCACCGCCCAGCTCGCCCTGCAGATCGACGACGGCGGCTGGTACACGCTGCGGGTCGAGGGCTTCGACCGCTTCGGCAACCCGGTGATCGCCTCGCGTGCGGTCTTCATCTCCGGCGATGAGGACCAGACGCGCCTGCGGATCCTGGTCGACGCGCAGACGACGCGAGTCGGCGAGAAGCTCGAGCTGGACGTTCACAACCGTGCCGGCGCGGGGCTTGCGCTCCTCACGCTGGAGGGCGAAGAGGTCCTCGAGTACCGGCTGCTGCGGTTGGAGAAGGGGCACAACCGCGTCGAGCTCGCCATCGGGCATGACCACTACCCCAACTTCGCCGTCGCCGCGTCGATGATGCGCGGGAACCTCTTCTACACGGCGAACTCTCAGTTCCTGGTCGAGCGGGAGCTGCGAGTCAAGATCCTGCCTTCGAAGGAGACCTACGAGCCCGGGGAGGAGGCCGTGGTCGTGCTCGAGGTCACCGATCAGCTGGGTCGCCCCGTCTCGGCGGAGCTCGCCCTGTCGGTGGTCGACACGGCGCTCTTCGAGATGTTCCCCGAGTCGTTGCCCGCGCTGGCCGACTACTTCCAGCCGGCGCGCCGCAGCTGGGCGCTGCTCAGCACGGCGAGCAGCTGCACCTTCTCCTACGAGGGCAGCACGCAGGAGATCTCCGCGGACATCCTCGCCGAAGCCCTGCGGCAAGAAATGCAGGGACAGTGGGCGGAGCAACGAGCTCAGACCTTAGGCGGCCTCGAGGTGCAATACGACGGCGCCGTGGAGGCGTACTCGATCAACCTGCAGCGGGGCGCCCTGGCCGCGAATGACGACTTCTTCCTGGGTCACGCGCTCGCGCCCCAATCGCAGGGGCTCGCCGCCCACGCCCGGGCCTTCAGTACCGGTGGCATCGCCGGTGGCGCAGGCGCCGAGTTCGGCGCCGACCGGGCCCGCGTCCCGACCCTGCGGTACCGGAATTCCCTCTTCGCGGCCAACAAGGAGTCAGCCTACGGCTGGGGCGTGGAAGATCTCCCCGCGGTCGACCCCGACTCCGCCTTCTGGACCCCGGCCGTGGTCACCGACCTCGATGGTCGGGCGAGGATCGAGTTCACCGTTCCCGAGCGCAGCACGCGCTGGAAGCTCTCCTGCCGCGGTGTCGACCGCCAGACCACGGTCGGCGAGGGAGAAGGAGAGTTCGTCTCCCGCTCGGAGTTCTTCGTCGAGCTGCACGTACCGCAGTTCCTGACCGAGGGCGACCGACTGGCGGTGACGGCGAGGATCCACAACCTCTCCGGCGAGAGCGGCGAGGTCGAGCTGCGCTCCACGCTCAGCGGCGGCGGAGTCGACGGCAGCCAGAGGATCCGTGTCGAGGTCGGCGGCGAAGGTGTGGTGGAGCACACGTTCGAGCTCACCCCGGCGGTCGGCTCAGCGGGTCCCCTGAAGATCGAGGTCACCGCCGCCGGCGATCTCGGTCGCAACCGCTACAGCGCCGAGGTCACGGAGGAGCTCTCGATCCGCCCCTGGGGAATCGAGTACGCCGACTCCGCCAGCGGCGTGCTGACGGCCGAGGTCGAGACCGAGCTCGAGCTTCCAGTGAGCGGTGACTACACCGATCGCAGTCTCGAGATTCACGTGGGGCCCGGCGTCGATCGCGTGCTGGTCGACGCCGTGCTGGGCACGATGCCGTGGCCGCGACGGGAAATTCACGGCGAGTTCAACGCCGACGTGGCCAGCGACCTCCTCGGCGCCTGCGCCGTGCTCGAGCTGTTCACCGCGACCGGGCGTGAAGAGAGCCCCGAGCGGGCCGATGTTCGGCGTCGCGCAGCGGGGCTCGTCGCGCGGCTGGTCGCCACCCAGACCGGTGACGGCGGCTGGGCGTGGGGAGCCCGCACGGGCCAGGCGCACGCCGAGACCAGCTGCCGGAGTTTGATCGCCTTGCAGCGAGCGCGTGAGCTGGGACTGGTCGTGCCTCCGTCTACTACGGAACGCGCGAGCCAGTACCTCGCCGGGGTGTTCCGCCAGATCTCCCGGCCGCAGGACGAGCTCAAGGCGATGATCGTCTACGCGCTCGCCTGTGCCGGCACGGATGACTTCAGCACCGCCAACCGGCTCCACCGCCTGCGCCAGGACCTCTCCCCCGCCGCCCTCGCCTACCTCACGCGCGCCCTGGCGCGGATGGGGCGGACGCCGATGGCACTGGAAGTCGCCGAGGTGCTCGAGGCGCGAGTGACCGAGAACGGCACGGAGAAGCGCTGCGAATGGCCGGTGCGGGGAAACGCGCACTGGAACCGCTCGGAGCTCGGCATGACCGCCCTGGCGCTCCTGGCGCTGATCGACGGCAAGCCGGAGTCGGCGTGGATCGCTCCCGCGGTGGAAACGCTCCTGGAAAGCGCTCCGTGGTTCCCGAGCCGAACTCGAGGTGTGGTGGTCGCCGCGCTGGCGAGCGCGCGCGGGAAGTGGGAAGCCGCCAGCGAGAAGATGAAGCTCGCGGTCTCCCTCGACGGGCGACACGCCGGCACCTTCGACCTCTCCGCTTCCGATCGCGGGCGCACGCTGCGCTTCCCGCTGCCCGACGGCACCAACCGGCCGGTTGCGCTCACCCTGACCCTAGAGGGGCAGGGGAAGCCGCACTGGGCGGCGGTACTGCGGGGCTTCTCGCGAAAGGTCGAGTCGCGCAAGGAGCGGGAATTCTACGTGCGCAAGACGGAGTTCCTCGCCGCAGCTCCCGTCTACCGCGGCAAGTCGATTCCCACCGGGTTCGGCGTGACGCGGCGGATCTCCTATCGCGATCGCTGGAAGAACCACGTCGAGCACATCGGTCGCGGGCGTCTGTTCCAGGGCTACGTGGAGTTCGCCTACGACTCCAGTTTGCCGCCCGAGGAAGACCCCGGCGATTACCTGGTGGTCGACGTTCCGTTGCCCGCGGGAACACAACTGCTGGAGGGCAGCGTGACGGGGAACCACCGGTCCTACGAGGTGTATCCCGGTCGCCTGCTGATCCAGGTCGGTCAGCTGCGCGGCGGAGGTTCGATCTCCTACACGCTGATCGGGTCCGACGTCGGCGAGTTCGAGAACCTCCCGGTGATCCTGCGCAGCGCATACCAGCCGGGTCGCTTCGCCGTCGGCACCCCGAGGGCACTGACCGTGCTCGACCGCGACCGGACCAGTCCCGACAGCTATCGCCCGACACCCGATGAGCTCTTCCACCTGGGTCGCGCGCAGTACAACGATCGTGACTACGCGGAAGCGCGCGGGCGTCTCGGCCAGCTGTACGACCGGTGGAGTGATCAGCTGCACGAGAAAACGCTGCGGGAGACCGCGGAGATGATGCTCTTCATGGGCATCGAGGAGGGGAATTCGGCCTCGATCGTGCGCTTCTTCGAGGTGCTCAAGGAGAAGAACCCCGACCTCTACGTGCCTTTCGACAAGGTGCTGGCGATCGGGCGCGCCTACCGCGAGCTGGGTGAGTTCGAGCGGGCGCTCTTGATCTTCAAGGCGACGATCGACGAGACCTTCGGCAAGGATCTCAAGGTCGCCGGTGCTCTCGACGAGCAGCAGGAGTTCGCCGGCAGCGTCGACACGCTGGAACGGTTGTGGTTGGAGTACCCCGACTCACCGGTGGTGCTGGCGACCTACCTGGCTCTGGCGGACAAGCTGCTGACCAAGGCGCCGAACGCTCACCTCGACGAGAGCCTGCAGCGGGAGAAGCGCGATCGCCTCTACCTGTCGAAGCAGGGCGTCCTCGCGCTGGAGCGCTTCCTCACCTTCTACCCCGAGGATCCGCTCGCTCCCGACGCCGGACTGAACCTGGTCAGCGCGCACCTGTCGATGGAGAACTACGAGCAGGTCCGCGCGCTCGGCGCTCGGATGGCGAAGCTCTACACCAAACCGCAGTACGCCGACGCGTTCGAGTACTCGCGCGCGGTCGCCGAGTGGTACCTGGGCCTGGATACCGACGCTGAGGAGCTGCTCGGGCGAATCTCCGAGTCGACCTACACCGACGATGAGGGAATCACCCGCCGCTCCGCCAACCGCGAGCTGGCGCTCTACATCCTGGCCCAGATCCACCACGCCCGGCGCGAGTTCGAGAAGGCGGCGGGGTACTACGAGAAGGTCGCCGAGATCTTCTCCGACGCGCGGGAAGTCCTGGAGGAGTTTCGCGAGAAGCGGATCTCGCTGCCGGAGGTGACCACCTCGCGAGTCGGCGAGAAGGCGAAGCTGGAGCTCTCCCACCGCAATCTCACCTCGGCGGAGATCCTGGTGTACCCCGTCGATCTGCTCACGTTGTACCTGCGCGAGAAGAACCTCTCCCGGATCACCCAGGTGAACCTGGCGGGGATCTCGCCGACGCTGCGGCGGACCTTCGAGCTGGAGATCGATGCCGACTCGCGTTCACAGGAGACGGAAGTGGAGCTGGAGCTCACCGAGGCGGGCGCCTACCTGGTGATCTGTCGCGGCGACGAGCTGCACACCTCCGGGCTGGTGCTGGTCACCGACGTCGAGCTCGAGGTCACCGAGGATCCCCTCTCCGGCCGCCTGCGCGTCACCGCGCTCGACCAGGAGAATGGGCACTATCTGCGCGACGTCGACGTCCGCGTGGTCGGGTCGGGGAGCGGAGAGGTCCAGCAGGGCAAGACCGATCCCCGCGGCCTGTTCATCGCCGACGGCGTCGGCGGCGTGGCGACGGTAATCGCGCTCCACGGGGACGGGCAGTACGCCTTCCACCGCGGCGAGACCCACCTCGGCGCGCAACAGGAAGTGCAGCTCCGCCAGCAGCAGCTCGGCGATCCGGGCCAGGCCCCGCTCGACTCGCGCGCGTACTTCAAGAACGTGATCGACTTCAACGCCTCGAACATCCAGCTGCGCGACAAGTCTTTCAACGACGAGATCCAGCAGTCCCGGAAGGGGGTGCAGGTCAAGCAGGTGAAGTGATCGTAGCGGCGAGGGGCAGTGGGCAGATCCGGAGCTGGATTCCGGATCTGCCCAGCCGACCTCAACTCGTTTGCCTTGGGCCGGTTAGGTTCGGTCCGGTGCTCCTCCGCCCGGGGGTCGTGTTCTCGGTGGCGTTCGGCGAGGCCGGTGCACGAGACGCGTAGTTCGTTTCGATTGGGGGGCACTCGAGCTCTGGGGCGGTATCCTCCTCCCGCACATGGCCGCTAGCGAGAACCGAGGAGCCCGGCGAGAGAGATGGATCAGGCCGGCAGAATAGACCTCGAGCCCCGGGGCGCCCCGGGCGTGGGCTGGGTCGCCTGGCTGCTCATCGCGGGCTACGTGATCTTCGCGGTGGTCAGCGCGACCGGGAATCGAGTGTGGGACTGGGACGTCCTCGCCTACACCGGTTGCGTCGAGGAGCTGCGCGGCGGCACGCCCGAGGAGGTGCACGAGGCGGTGTACGCCCAGCTCGAGGTGTACGCGCCCCCGGAGGCGAACGAGGATCTCCGCTCCCGCAACGAGTACCGGGCGAGGCTCGCGTCCGATCCCGAGGCCTTCGCGGCGCAGCTCCCCTTCTACCGCGGTCGCGTCCTCCCCATCGCTCTGCTCGCCGGGCTCGATCGGCTCGGGGTCTCACCGATGCAAGGTGCCTTCGGGCTCTCGCTCCTGTCCGGGCTAGTCATCGCTCTCGTCTTTCTCCTCTGGGTGTCGAGGTACGTCGCCTTCTCCCCCTTCGTCGCCGCCAGCGCCGTGTGGCTCCTGCTCTGTGATTGGAAGACCACGCTCGCGATGGCCACTCCGGACGCCCTTGCCGCCGCCCTGATCGTCGCCGGAGCCTTTCTCCTCCTGGAGACTCGCTACCTCTTCACCGCGCTGATTCTCCTCGGTCTCTCCCTGGCGACTCGCGCCGACCACGTGCTCTTCGTCGCTCCGCTCCTCGTCTTGCGGTACTTCCAGCCGCCGAGTGGTCGGACTCTCTCGAAACGCGTGCTGGTGACGACGCTGATCCTCTACGCCGGCGTGGTGTTCCTCTGCACCAAGGGCCGCGACACCTACGAGTGGTGGACCGTCTTCCACCACACCTTCGTGGAGTACATGGTCGATCCGGTGGCCCAGACGCCGGAGAGGGACCTCGGCTTCTGGTTCCAGCGAACGATGAGCTCGCTGCCGATGTTCAAGGCGTGGGAGCCGCTCCTCACCACGCTGGTGGCGCTCGCGGCGATCGGGATCGGCTTCTGGAGAGATCGCTGGCGGAGCCGGGGCGCGGGCCTCGCCGCGGCGGCGCTGCTCGGGGTCGGCGTGCACTTCGTCGTCTTCCCGGCACTGTGGCCGCGCCTTTTCCTGGCGCACTGGACGCTGATCGGGATCGCCTTCCTGCTCGCGAGCCGGGAGCGATTCAGCCCGGGTCAGTCGTCCGAGCCCCCGGCCAGCAGCCCTCGATAGCGATCCGCCTCCTCCGGTCTCCCGGTGCGGTCGTACACTCCGACCAGCGCCTCGATGGCGATCCGAGTCCTCTGGTGAGTCGGGCCCAACTCGGCTTCCAGCGCCTCGAAGGCCTCGAGAAAGAGCTCTTCCGCTTCGTCGAGGCGGTCGATCTGGAGCAGGCAAAAGCCGCGGTACAGCCGGGCCTGAGCGAGAAAGCTCTCGCGGTCGGGGTGCGAGTCAGGGCAAACGCTCAGCACGCTCTTGAACACGGTGGCCGCCGAGTCGAATTGATGGCCCGCCTGCAGCACGCAACTGATGCCGAGCAACGTAGCGATGGCGTCCGGGTGTCCGGCTCCGTGGTGCTCCTCCAGCGCAGCGTGCGCCCCTTCCAGGACCTCCAGAGCCTCGTCCAGTCGGCCGAGCTGCCAGAGCGCCCCCCCGAGGGTCCGTTCGACGCGCAAGTGCTCGAAGTCGTGTGGCGGGTGTACGTCCCGGCCGAAGCGGACCGCCTCCTGGAGGATCCCACACGCTTCCTCGACCTCGTCGCTCTCCAGGAGGCACAGGCCGAGCGCATTCAGGGAGCGGCAGGTCACCCAGCTCTCATCGCCGAAGATGCGCCGCCGCGCTTCGAGGGTGTGGCGCAGGATCTCCTCGGCCTCGTCGAGTCGGCCGAGGTAGAACCAGGTCTGACCGAGGATGTTCGCCGTGGTGAGGGTCGTCGAATGCTCGGGTCCCTTGTGCTGCTCGCGCCACTCGAAGACTTCGCGCAGGATCGGCTCGGCTTTCTCCGGGTGTCCCTGGGTGAGCAGGCACCCTCCGAGGTTCTGGAGGGAGGCGATCAGCGCCTCGCGATCAACCGGCTCCCCTTCTCGGTCGAGCTCGATCACCTGGCGGAAGAGCTCCTCGGCCTCTTCCAGCCGACCCTGGTTCTCGCGGAAGTGCGCCAGGGCAGACACCGCGTTCTGCGTATGGTCGTGCCCGGCACCCAGCTGCTCGCGCAGGAGCTCGACCTCCTCCACCAGCAGCCTCTCCGCCTCCTCGACCGGCCGCGTCGCCGCCATCGCCGTGGCCCGACCGAGCCCGGCTTCCAGCGTCACTGGATCGTGCTCACCGCGCTGCTCGCGAAACAGCTCCCAGGCCGCGGAGTAATGCGCCTCCGCCTGGTGATGCAGCTTCAGCCCGGCATAAGAATCAGCGACGGTCATCTCCAGCTCGGCGCGCAACTCGGGCTGATCCTGGTACTCGCCCGCGAGATCGCGGCCGGCGCTGTCGAGAAGCTCGGCGACGGTGACCGTGCGACCCTCCGCGTAGGGGTTGGCCATCGCGATCATCCGCACCTGGAAGTCGCGCACCTCCCGGAGGGAGTTCCTCTCCCGGATCGCGTTGTCGCGGTCGGTGGCCGAGCGGTGCCAGAAGACGCCTGAGACGACGGTGGCGACGACGAGGCTCAGGAAGACCACGGCCGCGGTGGTGATCCCCAGGCGATGGCGGCGAAAACGCTTGCGCAGGACGTACCAACCGCTGTCGGAGCGGGCCAGCACCGGGTCGCCGCGCAGGTGACTCTCCACGTCGGTACGGAGCTCGGCGACCGACTGGTAACGATCGCGGGGCCGCTTCTCCAGCGCCTTGGCGACGATCGCGTCGAGCTCCACGTCGAGCCCCGGGTCGATGGAGGAGGGACGCGTCGGCTCGCCCTGCAGGATCTTCAGGGCGACATTCACCAGCGCTCCGGTCGTGTCGTAGGGCAGATCGCCGGTGAGGATCTGGAAGAGGATGACGCCCAGTCCGTAGACGTCGCTCCGCACGTCCACGCCGCCCGATTCCTCCTGGAGCTGCTCGGGCGAAGCGTACGCGAGCGTGCCGACGAACATTCCCGGTATCGTCTCCAGCGAGCCATCCGCGGCACTGACCTCGAGCGGCTTGGCCAGACCGAAGTCGACGACTCGCGGTTGCCCGTCCCGGTCGACCAGAATGTTCCCCGGCTTCAGGTCGCGGTGGAGGATACCTCGCTGGTGTGCGTGGTGGACGGCAGCGCAGATCGACGAGAACAACCGCAGTCGTTCGTCGACGGTCAGTGAGTGTTCGGCGAGGTGTTCGTGGAGCGGCGCCCCATCGACGAGCTCCATGGCGAAGAACAGCTCACCCGTCTCGGTCCTGCCGCTGTCGAAGATGGTTACGATGTTCGGGTGATCGAGGCTGGCGGAGAGATCGATCTCCCGCTCGAAGCGTCGTCGCTGCTGTGCGGTGGCGAAGGCGCCCTGGTGCAGCAGCTTGACCGCTACCAGCCGGTTGGTCGACTCCTGGTGCGCGGCGAACACCGCCCCCTGCCCGCCGCGATGCACCTCCCGCTCCAGCCGGTAGCCGGGAATTCGCGCGTCGACGGCGCTGCCGGGAGAGGTGCCGGCCCAGGCGCGCTGCCAGTCGGACTGGAACAGCTCGTTGGAACGCACTTCCTCGACCAGGCTCGCGCACTCGGGACAGCGCTCCAGGTGTGTGGCGAGGCTCTCCGCGGCAGCGTCGTCGATCTCGCCGCGGACGAAGCGCTCGATCTCTTCCAGGTCGGGACAGGTCATCGGGTTTCTCGGGGAGCTCTACGCCGAGTTGACTTCCTCGTACTCCTGGATCCGCTCGCGGAGCCGCGAGATCACGCGGTGCTTGGCGATGAAGACGGGGTTGCGCGAGAGGCCCAACTGCTCGGCGACTTCCTGCGGCGGCAGCTGCTTCATCGTCAGGAGCTCGAAGGCGGAGAAGGTCGCCTCCTTGACCTCCTTGCGCACCTGGGCGAGGCAGGTCTCGAACACCGTCTCTCGCCAGCTCTCCTCGAACGCTTCGCTCGCCTGACGCTCGTCCCCCACGCGACTCCAGAAGGATGACTCGCCGCTCATTCCGCCGACGTTCTCCTCCTTGCTCCGCCGGCGTCGCGCCACATCGAGCACGCGGTGTCGAGCGATCCCGAACAGCCACGAGCTGAGCCGCCCCTGTGCTCGATCGTATTGCCCTTCGCGGTACGAGCGAGCGAACGACAGCAGCGTCTCCTGCGCGGCGTCCTCGGCCTCTTCCTCGGTCAGACCCAGTTTGCGGGCGAATCGCACGACCGGCTCTCGGAAGCGAGCGACGAAACCTCCCCAGGCCTCCTGATCGACTCGATGAAGTTGCTCGAGCAGCAGCGATGTGGTGACCCAGTCCATGCTATCGGCGCTGTTGCGGGCGAGAAGGCTCCCGCTGGGCCAGCCAGCTGAGGATAACGCCGCTGCAGGAGTCCGCCAGGGGATTCTCTCGGGGCGAACCCGGGGGGAATCGGGTTGAAGGGGTGATCTCGACCGGGTAGGAAAGGGGTCCCGGCGGGATCGGTGAGAGGCCGCCTGCGATGCTCGTGGATCGCGTCACGCCAGGGATGGTCCGCTCGATGACAGCAGACAATCCGCGACATTTCCTCTGTCCAACGGACGAAGAGCCTCAACGGCGACGGCGAATCGTCCGCGACGGTGAGCTCCTGATCGGTTTCTCGGCCGAAGCGCTCGCCGGGCTGGGGGCCGACGAGATCGAGGCGCTGCGGGCGGAGACGGTTCTCGTCGGTGAAGGCGTCGAGGCCGACCTCGAAGCCCTGCAGTGGCGGGCCCGGGTTCCCGGGTTCGGTTTCCTCCTGGAGAACGACGATGGTGGGCTCGAGGTCCACCCCGCGATCCAGGTCAGGGAGGACCATCTGCGGGCGACGATCGAGCTCCACCCTCCCACCGGTGACGAGGAGCCGCTCACGCGGGAGGAGCTCGACGCGGCGATCGATGCAGCTGGAGTCGTTCACGGCCTCTCGGCGAACAGGGTCAGTGCGGTCTGGAAGCTGTTCGAATCCTCGAGCGACCTCCCCGGCCCCGTGCCGATCGCCTCGGGCACACCGCCGGTGCCGGCGGCAGGAGCGGGCATCGACTTCTATGTCGAGGTCCAGCGATCGATCGGCCAGGTCGACGAGGCGATCGACCAGATCGACTTCCACGAGCAGAACCTGGTCGTCAACGTGTACCGCCATCAGGAGCTCGGGCGCTGGCACGAGGGTGGTGAGTCGAAGCCTGGTCGCGGCGTCGACGGGATCGAGCTCGAGTCCGACGAGATCGCCGAGGACGTACCACTGCGCGTCGGCGAGGGTGTCGAGACCCGCGAGCAGGAGGACGGCAGCGTGCTCCTGCGCTCGGAGATTCAGGGAATGCTGGTGGTCTCCGATGACGGAGTGCCCTCGGTCACGAACCTCCTCGAGCTTCCCGATGACGTTGACCTCACCACCGGCAACATCGTGGCCAACGGCAGCGTGATCATCGGTGGAACGATTCGCCCGGGCTTCCAGGTCGAGGCTGCCGCGGACATCGTCGTGCGCGGGACCGTCGAGGGGGCGGACCTCCAGGCCGGCGGCCAGATCACCGTCGAGGCCGGTCTGATCGGCGAAGAGGGCGCCAAGGTGGTCGCGGCGGGCAACGTCACGATCAAGTATTCGCAGAACGCGTGCGTGGTGTCGGGGGGAGACGTCCAGATCCAGGGCTCCGAGACGGCCAGCCGGATCGAGTGTCGTGGTGATCTCATCGCGACCGAGGGCAAGGGGCGCCTGCAGGGTGGCCGGTACTATGCGGGCGGCAACGTCACGGCGCTCGAGCTGGGATCGGAGCTCGGCGTGCCCACGTTCGTCTCCGCGGGACGGGATCCGTTGCGTGAATCCGAGCTGAAGAAGATCCGTCTCGCGATCCGGGAGCTGACGGCGGAAGAGCGCAAGCAGCGCCGTTCGAGGGGCCCCGATAGCTCGCCGGGGAAGGGACCGAGGGTGAAGCGCAGACCGCGCACGTCGGCCAAGGCGGCGATGGATTTCACTCGCCGCCGGCAGTTCCTCAGCCGCCGCCTGGCCAAGATCCAGGAGCAGCCGGAGGGGTGCGAAGACCCGAGGATCGTCGCGCAGACCACGGCCTATTACGGTCTGCAGGTCGCGATCGGGAGCAAGTCACGGCACATCGAGGAGACGATGACGAGGTGTCGGTTCGTCATCGATCCCGAGACGGGGGAGATCGAAGCACAAGGCCTCTGAACCGAGAAAGGTGATTCCATGGAGATACTCGTCCAGTCGACCGTCCGCGACATCATGAAGACCGACCTGATCACGGTCGCTCCGAGCGTCTCCCTGCGAGAAGCGCTGCGGGTGATGTACGAGGCTCACCTCAACTGCCTGGTGGTACCTGGGCGCGACCCCTCCGAGGCGGTGGGGATCCTGACCCAGAAGGACCTCGTCAGTGCCCTCTTCGACGGCGGCGAAGACCTCGACGAGGTCACCGTCGAAGAGCTGATGTCCTCTCCCGCGATCACGGTTTCCCCCAAGTACAGTGTCGGATCGTGCGTTCAGCTGATGCGGATGATCGGAGTGCGGCGGGTCGTGGTGGTCGAGAATGACCTGCCGGTGGGGATCGTCAGCCTCGCGGATGTGTTCCGGAGGGCGACGGAGAGCGTGCTGTAGGGTTTGGTACTGGAGGTCGCCCTGGTCTATCAGGCCAACCTGGCCCGCTACCCGGAGAACGGCTGGGCACTACACGGACTGGCCGAATGCCTGCAGCGGGTCGGCCGGGAAGACGAGGCAGCCGAAGCGCGAGCTCGGTTCGAGAAGGCCTGGGCTCGTTCGGACACGGTACTTCCGGGGTCGTGCTTCTGTCGGACCAAGGGCTAGGCGGTGGAGCTTGCCCGGGCTCGCCATCCCGCAGCTGGGATTCGCCGTTCGGGTATCATCTCCTCATGCACGAGCTCAGGAGATCGGTCGCGATCGCGACCGCCGTGTGGTTGATCCTTCCGTGTCCGGCCGGTGCGACCGAGGGGCAACCGAGTGAACGTGAAACCGACCAATCCGAGCAGCTGGAGATCCCTGCGCGATTCGGCGAAGCGACGAGGCGTGCCGCTGTGGCCAGCGAGTGCTTCGAGCGTTCGCGCGGCGTGCTCGAGGGTTGGTGGGGATTGCGCGATCCCGTCACCGGACTGATCCCGCGTCGCGTCGACGATCCGCGCTGGGCGCCGGCGGACAACGCGGCGGACTGCTTTCCCTTCCTCGTGCTCTCGGCGCGCTTCACGAAGCCGGAGCTCATCGACGGACTGCGGGAGATGATGCGCCGTGAGGTCGAGCTGACCACGCGCCTCGGCTGGTTGCCCGACTGGTACTCGATCCCGCGGCGGCAGTTCCAGTACGCCGACGCCGACCTCGGGCGGATCATCTTCGGGGCAGCGGAGTACGCCAAGGATGGGCTCAACCCGCTGATCGAGCTCGACGGGCTCGAGCCGTGGAGCGCGCGGCTGCGACAGCTGCTCGACGGGATCATCGAGAACCTGCACGTCGAGAGCGACTTCGGCCTCTTGCCCGCCGCCGACACCGAGACCAACGGCGAGCTCCTGCAGTCCTTGACGCGTTTCTACTTCGCGACCGGGGAGGAGAAGTACCTCGAGCTCGCCGAGCGGATCGGCGACGCCTACTGCCTGGAGGTCCTCCCGAACGGCGGGTGGCTCCCCGCGCACCAGTGGGACTTCGTGAAACACCAGGCAGTCCGCGACTATTTCAGCCTCAACGACCACGGCAATGAGATCGTCGGCGGGCTGGCCGAGCTGTTCGTCACCGTGCAAGCGAAGGGGCGTGAGTCGACGAAGCGCTACGAGGAGCCGTTGAAACGGATGTTCGACACGCTGCTGGAGAAGGCGCGAAACGAGGACGGGATCTGGTACGGGCTCCTGAAGCCCTCGACCGGCGAGGTGGTTCGCGAAGGTGCCCCCGACACCTGGGGGTACGCGCTGTCGGGAGCAGTCGCCTTCGGGTTGGCGACCGGAGAGGAGCGCTACCTCGAAGCGGCACGCACCGCGCTGCGCGGGATCGATCAGGATCGCTACCTGCAATGGGGAGGCGCCGACGCGTACGCGGACTCCATCGAAGGCGCCTTGCTCCTGCTGAACCGGTTCCCCGAACCCAGCGGCTTCCGCTGGCTGGAGAAGATGCTGCCGCGCTTCTACGCGTACCAGAGGTTGCCGCGCGACGCCGGTAGTGGAATCGTCGAGGGGTGGTACGGCGACGGCAACTACGCCCGCACCGCGCTGATGGTCGCGTTCTACGCCACGCAAGGGACCTACGCCTCGCCGTGGAGCGAAACCGTTCAGCTCGGCGCGGAGACCCGTGAAGCGACTCTCCACGTTTCGCTCAACGCGGACGAGGCGTGGAGCGGCCGGCTGTTCTTCGATCATCCGCGGCATCGCGACCACTTCAACCTGCCCTGGGACTATCCGCGGCTCAACTCCTATCCCGAGTGGTTCACCATCGATGCGGGAGAGCTCTACGAAGTCCACACCATCTCGCACGCCGGTGGCGTGGCCGCTGATGAGGGTCTGCGCCTGCTCGGGTTGGAGCTGCTCGCCGGCCTTCCGATCGACCTCGAGGCCGGCGACGCGGTCTTCCTCACCGTGCAGCTCGCCGGTGAGCCGCCCTTCGGAAGAGAGCGCGGTCCCGCCGATCCGCTCGCCCATCTCGCGAAGACCGCCGGCGACCCGGCGTTGATCGCCGCAGTGGACCTCGAAGGAAACGGCGAGTACGCGGGGGAGACCTATCGCTGGACGAAGGACGCGACGATCTCCTGGGGCGTCTTGCGCGACGAAGGGGCGGTCGACGGAACGCTCTGGTTGCGCTGGGGATCGAAGAACGACCGGCGGGCGGGTCGCATGGTGATTGGAGAGCACGAGATCGACCTGGAGGACGGCGGATGGGACGGCTACTCGTGGCTGACCGTCGATGTACCCGCATCGAGATGGAACGGCACCTCGCTCCTCGTTCACGTGAAACCGCCACCTGGAGCAGGGCCGGCCGCCTTCATCTCCTCGCTACGGCTGCGCGAGAATCGGTTTTCGCCCAGGCCCGAGGGCCCGTCGCTGAAGCTCGACGCGGTGGAGCTCGAAGGGAGCTGGCGAGGGCAGAACAACATCCCGGGTTACCACGGCCACGGGTTCCGCGTCTCGAACGCGGAAGGAGTGGCAACCGACACCTTGCACTACGAGCATCCCGAGGATTCCGTTTCCGCCGTCCCGCGGGGCACGGTCTTCGTCTGGGCCCGCGGCTACGAGGGCGGTGGTGGCGACCGCTCCTTCGGCGTTTCGATCGGAGGCCAGCGGCTCGAGCCGACACATCGGGGGAAGTGGGCCGATCGATTCAGCTGGCAATTCGCCGGGCACGTGGAGCTCGAGGCTCCCACGAAGGAGCTCGAGATCTACGACGCCGGAGCCGGTCACGAGTGTGTCGACGCGATCTGGCTCACCACCGATCCCTTCTTCGATCCCGAGGCACAGGCGCGCGTCGAGCACGCGCTGTTCGATCCGAGCGGCGCGGGCGAATTCCTCGACTCGGTGATCGAGAAGTGCGTCGAGCGGGCCGAGGCGTCTCACCGGCGCGTGGCGGCGCACCAGGACGACGTCGCGCGCTGGACCGCGGAGCGGGCTCGCCTGCAGACGCGCCTGCGCGAGGCACTCGGACTCGAGCCGTGGCCGCCGCGTACGCCGCTCGACGCGCGCACGGTCGGAGTTCTGGAGCGTGACGGCTACAGAGTCGAACGCGTGATCTTCGAGAGCCGTCCGGGCTTCCCGGTCACCGCGAACCTGTACCTCCCGGAGAGCGACGCGTACCAGCGCCATCCGACGGTGGTCTGCCCCACCGGGCACTGGGGGCTCGCCAAGACCGAGCCGGAGGTTCAGGCGCGCTGCATCGGCCTCGCGAAACAAGGGTACGTCGCCCTGACCTACGACCCCTTCGGCCAGGGGGAGCGCGACGTGCCCGGCAACGACCACCACGAGTACTTCCGCTCGATTGCGGTCGGTCGCAACAACATGAGCTTCATGGTGTGGGACACGATCCGCGCCATCGACTACCTGCTCGAGCGACCGGAGGTCGACCCCGACCGGATCGCCTGCACGGGCTGCTCGGGCGGCGGCCTGAACACGCTCTACGCCGCGGCGATCGACGAGCGGATCAGGGTCGCCGTGCCGGTCGTCTACGTGAGCACGCTGCGGGAGTTCCTCGGCACGAAACACTCGCACTGCCCCTGCAGCCACGTCAACGGCCTGGCCAGCTTTGCCGACATGGGTGACGTCGTCGCGCTGAACGCGCCGCGGCCGACGCTCTTGATCACGGCGAGCCAGGATCCCTCGTTCACGCCGAAGGGTGCCCACGACGCAGCGGCGCAGGCGCAGGGTGCCTTCTCACTCCTCGGCGTTCCCGAGGCGCTCGCGGTGCACGAGGTAGACGCGCCGCACGGCTACGACCGGGAGATGCGCAAGGCGATGTACGGCTGGCTCGCGCTGCATCTGAAGGGCGAAGGGGACGGCGAGCCGCTCCCCGAGCCGGAGCTCGAGGTCGAGAAGGACCTGACCGTCCTCCACTGCTTCGAGGATGGTCGCGTTCCCGGGGAGTGGGCGACTGTGCGGGAGCTCAACCAGGCGAAGGCGCGAGCGCTCGTCGTAGCAGAGTTACTCGATGACGAGGAGGTGCAGATCCGGCTCGCCTCGCTGCTCGGCGAGATCGCCCCGGCGCGCCTCGAGGAGCCCGATGCGGGCCTGCTAGCGCTCCACTGCCGGTTCCACCTCGACGGCGAGCGCAAACCGGTCGTCTTCACCAATGGCGCGGGGCCCTCGATCAACGGCTGGCGGCGGCGGGGCGCGAATGACGACGGCTCGCTGATCGTGCTGTTCCACGAGGGGGTCGACGATGGCGAGCACCGGGAGCGGGTGAAGAACTTCGAGGCGCAGGCCGCGGAAGTGTACGTGATCGAGCTGCGCTGGACGCGCGGCGGAGCGGACGAGCACGTCCTGGCGACGAACTCCCACCTCGCGGGCGACCCGCTGCTCTTCCGCTACACCCGCGCCGCGGCCGAGATCCTGGAGTTCCTGCGCGGCGAGCTCGCGGCCGGCCAGGAGCTGGTGGTGGTCGCCGAAGGCCAGCGCGTCGGCCTGGCCGTCGCCATCGCCCAGGTCGCCTGCGGCTCCACCGAGCACGACTTCCAGACCGGAGCTCCCGGCGGGGTCGGGCTCTTCGCGCACGAGATCGCCGCACCGGACGAGCTGGCCTGGAAGCTCCTGGAGATCGCGGACTACAACCGGCTCAGGGAGCTGGAACAACAGAACAAGGAACAGAAGTGATTCCGCTGGACGGACCAACCGGAGAATCGAGATGGCGAAAGAAGCGAAACTGCAACAGAACGAACACGGCCTCGTCCCCGAAGGCCGGGGCTGGTTCGTGGTCAACGTCGCCGAGGCCGAGTGGATCTCCAACGATCGTTTCGGCACGGCCTGCATCTTCCAGGGCGAGTCGCGTTGCCCCGGCCTCGGCGTGAACATCCAGGTGATCCAGCCGGGTGTCTCGAACTGCCTCTACCACCGCGAGAGCGAGCCGGAGGCGTTCCTGGTCCTCTTCGGTGAGTGTCTTGCGCTGATCGACGGCGAGGAACGGCCGTTGAAGCAGTGGGACTACTTCCACTGCCCTCCCGGCGTGAACCACGTCTTTGTCGGGGCGGGGGAAGGGCCGTGCGCGATCTTGATGATCGGGAGGCGTGCCGATGGGTCGGAGCTCTTCTATCCAGTGAGCGAGCTGGCGGGTAAGTACGGCGCGAGCACGGTCGAGGAGACGCCGAATCCGATGGAGGCCTACGCCGGCTCACCACAGACGGTGAAGATGAAGGCGGTGTGGCCTCCAGCCTGAGT
>CAZCAC010000005.1:0-135160 GCA_964496575.1 uncultured Planctomycetaceae bacterium
CGCAAACCGCCACTTGACGATCGCCCACACCGCGATGAACGCATCTTTCAGCCCGATCTTCTTCCCCTCCGCGTAGTCGCGCCCCGCGTAGGAGATCGGCACCTCGTACACCCGGCACTTCATCTTGGCGACCTTGGCGGTGATCTCCGGCTCGACCGCGAAGGTGCGCGACTTGATGTCGAGCTTCTGGGCGACCTCCCTCTTGAAGACCTTGTAGCAGGTCTCCATATCGGTGAGGTTCAGGTTGGTGAACATGTTGCTGATGAAGGTCAGCATCCGGTTCCCCAGGTAGTGCCAGAAGAGGTGGACGCGCACGTACGAGCCGCCGAGGAAACGACTGCCGTAGACGACGTCCGCCTTGCCCTCCTCGATCGGCCGCAGGAGGACCCCGTAGTCCTTCGGGTCGTACTCGAGGTCCGCGTCCTGGATGATCACCACGTCGCCGGTGACGTGCTGGAAGCCGGTCGCGAGCCCCGCGCCCTTGCCGCGGTTCTGTTCGTGGTGGAAGCAGCGGATCTCCGGGTGCTCCTTCGCGTACTCCTCCAGCATCTCCCCGGAGCGGTCGCTCGAGCAGTCGTTGATCATGATCAACTCCTTCTCGTAAGGCGTGGCGAGGACCGCCGAGACGATCTCTTCCAGGGTGTTTTCCTCGTTGTACACGGGTATCACGACGGAGATCTTCATGCGGTCACTTGCGGGGTATGGTCCCCGGTTCGCTGAGGTCACGGAACAGCTCGTCGATGCCGTATAGGGCGGAGACTCCCCGCTGCAGCTCCAGGTACCCCGCCTCGTCCTCGATGTTCCACTCCGGGCGCAGGAAGAGCCCGAAGGTCTCCCGGTCCGGGCGGCGCCGGGCGTCCTGCACCTTCCGGCGCTTGGCGCTCCAGTGGTCCCAGCGCCCCAGGAGGTCGTTGATCCCGAGCAGGTCCGCCACCCCGACGCGCTGTAGCGACGCCGTGGTGGCGTTCTTCCCGGGCAGTAGGCGACGGAGGAGGCGACGGATCGGCCCGACGGTGACCCCGTCCGCGCGCTCGATCCGGAAGGCCGAGTCGTCCTCCAGCCTGCTGACGAGCAGAGCGCGGCGGGTGGCCAGCGCGAGCATCGCCGGAAGGACTCGCTTCAGGTTCTCGTCGTCGTAGTTCTTGAAGCAGGCGAGGAGGGGATTGCGGATCTGCAAGAGGCGGATCATCTCCAGCGGCAGCCGGCGGCTGGTACTCGAGTGGTGGTGATAGCAGATCGCTCCCGGCACGTACCAGACTTCATGGCCGAGAATCCACGTCCGCCAACCGAGGTCGACGTCCTCGTAGTAGGCGAAGAACTCGTCGTCGAAGCCGCCGACCTCCTCGAAGAGGTCCCGGCGCATCGCCATCGCGCCGCCACAGGCGAACAGGGTCTTGCGCGGCCACTCGAAGTCCGGCCCGGGCAGCTCCTCGAGCCCGCGCTGGATGCCGATCCCGTGGAAGTTCATCCCCCCGCCGGCGCTGTTGACGCGCTTCCCGTCCCACGAGAGCATCTGGGCGGTCGTGGCCTGGCACTCCTCGCGCACCAGGGGAGAGACCAGCTCCCGCAGCCACCCCGGCTCGACGCGCATGTCGTTGTTGAGGAAGACGACCACCTCGGCGTCCTGCGCCGCGCTCGCCCCCTGGTTGCAGCCGACGGCGAACCCGACGTTGCGGTCGTTCTCGATCAGGCGGACCCAGGAGTGCCGGTTCCGCAGCTCCTCCCGGCTGCCGTCGGTCGAGGCGTTGTCGATCAGGATCACCTCGAAGCGATCCTCGGGGTAGTCGAGCGCTCGCAGCGTCTCGAAACAGGGGGCGAGGTGATGGCACCCGTTGAGGTTCAGGATGACGATCGCACAGCGCGGCAGCTCCTCGTCGCGCACCGCCTCCCCGAGCTCGACACGCAGACGCAGCGGGTCGACGGGATCGCCGGGAGTCCTCGCGCTCAAGAGGACACCCCTTCGCCCCGGGGCACCCACACCTCGATCTCCTGGAGCCGCAGGTGACGACCCGGGCCCGGCTCCACTCGCAGGCGTCGCACCCGTGCGGGCAGGTGCACCCGGAAACGGTCCTCACACACCTCGTCGAGCCCCCCGCCGCGACGATCGGGCAGCTCGCCGATCTCCTCGCCGTCGACCAGAACGCGCCCCCCCAGGACCAGCTCGCGCTCCTCGCCGAGGGCCAGGCCGCGCACCACGATCTCCCGCACGCCGCCGCCACAGCCGGCGAGGTCGTATTCGGCCGCCGTCTTGGGTCCCGGCCGCAGGAGCAGGAGCTGCGCGCCCTGCGGCTCGGTGGTCCCCGACCGTCCGGCCGCCTGGTTGGCGTCCACGCACAGGAGCTGTCGCTCCCCCACCTCCGGCTTGCGCTCCCGGCAACACAGCGCGCGGTAGCGGAACTCCATCTCCTCGCCGTTCTGCTCGATCGTCTTGATCTCCATGAAGTCACGGCTGAGCGCCTCGACCAGCCCCGGCTCGAGAACGAAGCGTTTCATCTTCGCCGCCAGGTCCCGTGCGTTGCCGGTCTCGAAGTGCAGCCCATCGACCCCGTCGCGCACGAACTCGGCCATCCCTCCGATGTCGCTGGCGAGCACCGGCGTTCCGGTGAGGAACGCCTCGTGGATGGTGATCGGCGAGTTCTCGAACCAGATCGAGGGCACCACCAGGACGTCGATCTCCGCGTACACCTCGGAGAGGCGCGAGTTGTCGAAGCGCCCCTTGAACTCCACCGGGCTCCCCTCCGCCAGCCGCTGGAGCTCGGCGTGGTGCTCGTCGCCTTCGGGGTCGTAGCCGCCGTGCACGTTCAGCACCAGGGGCAGGCCGCGCAGGTGCTGCATCGCGCGAACCATCACCTCGCCGCCCTTGTACCAGACCAGGGAGCCAACGAAGCCGAAGCGCACCCGTCCCGCGGGATCCGGCTGCTTCTCCAGCGCGCGCACGTGGTCGGTGCGCATCCCGTTGTCGGAGAAGAGGAAGGTGTGCGGATCGAACCGCTCGGTGTCGACGTACTTCGCGCGCAGGAAGCGGCTGGGGCTGATGCGCAGGTCCGCGGCGGCGTACGCGCCGGTGACGTAGTCGTGCCGGCGGCGGAGGTCGTCGAAGCCCTGCAGCTGTTCCAGCAGCCGGTGGCCGGGGGCCTTTCGCCCCACGTGCAGCTCCTTCTCCAGCCCGGCCAGCATCGGCGCGACGAGCGAGGCGTGGCGCGCCAGCGGAGCGATCAGCCCGGCGCTGCCCTCCTTGATACACGGGAAGCACCCCGCGCCCTGGCCCTCCTCGCAGCGCACGCCGTCGGGACGGATCAGCTGGACGCGCGGGCAGAGCGCCCAGTAGTCGTGGCAGTGGACCACCGTCGGCAGCCCGAACTCCCGCGCCACGCGGACCAGCCCGGCGGAGGTGTGCAGGAGGTGCTGGAAGTGGACGAGGTCGGGGCACTCCTTCGTGAGCAGCTGGCGAAAGGCCCGCTCGGCGCCGGTGTGGCGGTAGCTGTCACGCATCCGCCGGTGCTCCAGGCGGTGCGTCCAGCGCAGCACGCGCAGCCCCTCGAACTCCCCTTCCTCGATCGAGAAGTCGGGAGGACCGCCCTCCTCCACCGGGGCTTCGGCGGCGACGCGGTGGAGCACGGTGCAACGGTGGCCCCGCCGCTGCATCTCCTTGGCGATGTTCAGCGTGTAGATCTCCGTGCCCGCCCACGTCTCCGGAGGAAATCCGTGCAGGACGTAGAGGATCTCGAGCTCGGTCTTCTCCAGGAGGTGGGTCGGGGGAAAGCGGCGCTCGCTGAGCCCGCCCTGGTACATCCCGAGGAAGATCGCCTCGCGCAGCTCCTCGGCGTAGGCGAGCTCGCGCCGCAGCTCGCGGCCGCCCACCCCGGCCGCCTCGAGCTCCCGCCGGTCGATCTCCAGCTGGCGGCGGATCAGGGCGCGGGCGTTCTTCTCGGAAGTGACGCAGATCCGGTCGAGCCACTCGGCGTTGAAGCGGCCGTCGATGGCGGCGCGCGAGTACGCCTCGGCCGGCGTGTAGTCGTGGGAGTGCTCGACCACCGCCTCGTCGTCGTAGACGACCGTGTACCCCGCCTCGAGGAGCGCTCGTGCCATCAGCACGTCCTCGCCGAACGCGGTGCGCGGGAAGGGGTGTCGCTCCCACAGCTCGCGCCGCACCGCGGAGGCGACGTCGTTGAAGTTGCACAGGACCCGCCGGTCGTAGGCGCCGAGCGCCTCCCAGGCCTCGCGATCGTCGATGCGCACCTCGCGGCGCCCCTCCCCGTAGCCGAAGTCGGTCTCGCTGAAGATTCGGGTCAGGAGCTGCGCGTCGGGGCGGTGCACGTTGCGGCAGTAGGCCCCGCCGACCGCCGGGTCGTCGAGGTTCCCCACCAGCCGCGCCAGCCAGTCGCTCCCGGCGGGGATCGCGTCCTGGGTCAGGTAGACCAGGAGGTCCCCGCTCGAGCGCGCCGCGAGGAGGTTCCGGGTGTCGCCGTGATCGAACTCGACCGGGTCGATGCGTTCGAGGGAGAACGGTACGGGAAAGCCCGGCGCGCGCGCCTCCAGGAGCTCCCAGGTGCCGTCGGTGGACCCCGAGTCGATCGCCCGGAAGTCCCAGGGGAGCTCGAGGCGCTGCCGCGCCAGCGCGTCGAGCACGCGGGGCAGGAACTCGCGCCCCTGGTAGGTGGGCATGAGCACGGAGACGGAGCGGAGGGGGCGCATGGGAGGAATCGGGCGCCTAGTAGAACCTCGACCCGGCCGCGCGGGAAGCGCTCATCTCGCCGAAGCGGCGATTCCCTCGTCCGGTTCCGGCCAGAAGCTCGGCCCCCAGCCCCGGCTGCCCCAGTACTGGCCGAGCACCTGCGCTGTGCGCAGCCCCGGAGAGCGCAAGAGGTGCCGCAGCCGCGGGCCGTCCCACTCTCCGAACACGTAGCGCACGTCCTCTCGGACCTCGTAGGCGACGCCCCGGATCACCGAGAGGAGGCTCGGACGCAACCGGTGGCCGTGGAGCTCGCGGTGGGCAGCCGCGTCGAGGCGATAGCGATCGAACGCCTGCCGGGGCGTGTAGGCGTGCGCATGGTAGACGACGCTGGCGGGAGCGAAGCACAGGCGGTGGCCGCCGCTGAGCGCGCGCGCCGCCCAGGCGAAGTCCTCGCCGAAAGGGACCACGGGGAAGGGGATCTCCTCGAAGACCGAGGCGCGCACGGCGCTGGCCACGTTGTTGAAGCGCAGGAACACGGCGCGCTGACCTGGCTCCATGTCCGAGACGAGGGCGCTCCCGTCGAGCTCGCGCGACAGCGGCTCGCCGCTCGCCTCCGGAGCGTGCAGCACGGTGCGTGTGGTCAGGGGATCGTCGCCGGGGTTCGGCAGGATCCGGCCGTAGCACCCGGCGACCCGCGGGTCCTCGAAGGGGGCGATCAGCTCCTCGAGGAAGGTCTCCGAGGCGGGCGTCACGTCCTGGGAGAGGAAGACCAGGAACTCGCCGCGGGCGCGCGCCGCCAGGGCATTGCGCGTCGTGCCGTGGCCGAACTCGTCCCTGCGTATCGTCTCGACGTCCGCGCCTGCGGCCTCCAGCAGGGAGACGGTCTCGTCGCTGGAGGAGGAGTCGGTGGCGAGCAGCTCGCAGCCTCCGTACCGGGTCTGCGAGCCCAGCGCGGGCAACAGGCGCGAGAGGTCCGGCGCACCGTCGAGCGTCGGCAGGAGAATCGAGATCTCGGGGTGCGTCGGCATCGCGGATCCGCGCTCACCGCCCGCAGAGCTCGCGGTAGTGGCAGCTCCCGCACTCCCGCGCGCCCGGTCCGTCGGCATCGACCTTCGAAAAGGCCTCGGCGTCTCCCTCCGACCGATCCGCGTCGAAGTGCAGGGCGCTCATCTCCTCCATCGAGCCCTCGATCTGTGCTCTCACCGCGGCGACCTCGGACGCGTCCAGCTGCTGCGTCTTCACCTCCCCGCGCGGCAGGTAGACGTCGAGACAGACGACCTCATCGGGCTCGGCGTCCCACTTCGCCGCGGCGTACAGGACGTACGCAGAAAGCTGGAACGCGTCGCGTTCCCGCGGTGCGCCGCTCTTCCAGTCGTAGATGTGGACACGCCCCTCAGCGTCTCGGTAAGCAAAGTCCGGGATGGCGTACACCTTGGTCCCGAACAGCTCGATCGTGCCCATCTCCTCGAGGGCGAGGTAGCTCTCGGGGTCCGCCTCCCGCACGGCCGCGAGCTCGGGCATCGAGAAGAAGTGCTGGAGTCCGTCCTCGATCCGCTGCACGTACTGCTTGCCGTAGGTTCCCGCGGCGCCGGTGCTCTCGTCGATCCGCTCCTCGCGGTAGTGGTGCTCCGCCAGGTGGACCAGCTTGCTCGGCCGCTCTCGCCACTTGCCGTCGCGGGAGCACTTGTACCCCTCGCGCAGCATCGCCAGCGCGTCGGCGAGCAAGGTCTCCTGGTCGAGGATCTTCCCCCGCCGCTTGCCCTCGAACCACTTGTGCAGGACCTGGTGCAGCACCTCGCCGGCGAGCATCGGCATCCGGGTCATCTTTTTCAGGAGGTAGGCGCGGCGACGGCCCTCGGCGGCCCTCGAGTCCCAGCCTCCCCAGGAGTAGTAGTAGTCGAAGTAGTAACGACGCCGGCAGGCCTCGAAAGTACTGGCGCGAGAGACCGACCAGGAGAGCTCGTGAACGATGGCCATTGGGGCAGTGTGCCGCCACGGCGGGCCTCGGACAAGGCCCTGCGAACTCCGGCCTCAGCTGACCTGACGGTCGGGCGATTCTCCGTCCGCGTCTCCGGTCTTCTCCCGCTCCACGTCGGCCGTCTCGGTCCGGGTCACCTCTTTCCCGTCACTGGAGAGGCGCAGGCCCTTTCCCTCGCTGTGCGTGAACAGGTGGCAGGGGCGCTTCCACAGGAGGACCAGGTGCCGGAGAGTCTCCCCCGCCTGGTCGAGCTGGAGCTCACGCCCGTCGAAACGGTGCCGCAGGACGAGCTCTCCGCGCCCTTCGAAGTCGTCGTCGACGAGCTCGATCTGCGGATTCCCCCCCGAGGCGAGCTGGGTGAGGAGCTGGCTCTTGATCTCCTGCCAGTCCCGCCCGGAGACCTCGATCTGCCCGGTGCGCGGATTGCGGTGGTAGGTGAACATCGCGCTCTCCCGGGTGAACTCCTCGTCGACCACGCTGTCGACGAACGACACGTCGTTGTGGATCGCGCGTAGCTGGAAGAGGTCGAGGCCGCACCGATCGGCGTGGCGGAAGAGGTCGATGCCGAGCTTGTAGGGGTTCAGCTGCCCGGGAGCCGTCGAGGTCGCGCCGCTGTGCGTGTCGGCGAAATCGACGATCTCGGCCGCGTCGAGGACCGATCGGGTCAGGATGCGGCTGTGCCAGAACGAGGCCCACCCCTCGTTCATGATCTTGGTCATGCGCTGGGGCATGAAGTAGTAGGCCTCGTCGCGCACGATCCGCAGGACGTCGCGTTCCCACTCGCTGAGGTCCGCGTGCTCGCGAAGGAAGCCGATGATGTCCAGCGTGGGCAGGGGCGCGGCGCTGCCTCCGTTTCCCGCCGTGGACGTCGCGGCCTGCCCCGTCGTGGCCTCCAGGGAGCGGCGCGCCCGCTCCACCGGGGAGAGCGGCTTGGACCTGGAGACCTGCTGGCGGTACTCCCGCAGCGGCAGGTACGGATCGATCAGGTTGTCCAGGGCCAGCGCGCGGTCGAGGAACTTCTCGACCGTCTCCTGCCCCACCGCGTCGATGTAGCGCCGGATGCGCATGCCGTTGGCCGCCATTCCGTCGACCATGCGGCGATTGGTCGGGGCGAACCAGATGTTGTTCTTGAAGAAGTCGGCGTGGCCGAAGACGTGGGCCATCACCAGCTTCTGCTCCATCAGCGAGTTGGCGCTGACCAGGTAGGCGTAGGTCGGATCGTTGTTGATGACCAGCTCGTAGATCTTCGAGAGTCCCCAGGAGTAGCTCTTGTCCAGGCGCTCGTACTCCATCCCGAAGCGCCAGGAAGGGAAGCGCACCGGGAATCCGGCGTAGGCGGCCAGCGCGTTCACGTCGCGCGCGTCGAGCAGCTCGAAGATCACCCGGAAGAAGTCCAGCCCCGCCGAGCGCGCGATCGCCTCGATATCGATGCTCAGTCGCACCAGGTCGTCGGGCAGCGTTTGGCTCCGCATCATCGCTCTAACGCCCCCTCCCCAGGAAGGTCCGGATCGCCTCGGAGATGTCCTCGCGGTCGTTCACGGCGGCGGTGACGAGGTGCTCCTCCTCGCCGAGGGCGCTATCGAGGTCCTTCTTGAACTGCCCCGAGCCGTAGGCGCTCTTCACCTGGCCGTAGCAGAACTGGTTGACTCGAGGGAGGATCTCGTCGCGCAGCAGCATCACGCAGCGCTCGGTGTCGCGCGCCGACCAGTTGTCGCCGTCGGAGTAGTGGAACGGGTAGATGTTCCACTCTTCGGGGCGGTACTTCTGCAGGATCATCTCCAGGAACAGCTCGTAGGCGGAGGAGATCTTGGTGCCGCCGGACTCGCGCAGGTGGAAGAAGGTGTTCTGGTCGACGACGCGCGCCACGGCGTCGTGGACCACGTAGACCACCTCGAGGTTGGTGTACTGGCTGCGCAGCCAGGTGTCGATCCAGAACGCCTTGATGCGCACGATCTCCTTCTGCTCCCGCCCCATCGAGCCGGAGACGTCCATCACGTGGAAGATCACCGCCGAGGACTCCGGTTTCAGCACCGACTTGCGCGAGCGGATCCGCTCGTCGTCGTGGATCGGGACCACCTTGGGGTCGTCCGGGTCCCACTCCCCCGCCGCGATCATCCGCCGCAGGGCGCGGTCGAAAGTGCGCCGGAAGTGACGCAGCGACTTCGGGCCCGTCTGCCGGATCCCCGTGTACCGGCCGCCCTCGGTGGCCAGCATGCGGTTGCCGCGCGGTTCGATGTTGGGCAGCTCCAGCTCGTCCCCGAGCATCTCGGCGAGCTCGTCGAGGTCGACGTCGACCTCGAGCACGTGCTGCCCCGCCTGGTCACCGGCACCGGCGGCGCCTTCGCCCTCGGCCTGCTTGTCGTCGACCTGGCTACCCTGCTCGCCGGGTCCCTGGCCGACTCCGTCATTGGAATTGTCGCCGAAGCGGAAGCGTGGGAGCTCGATCTGGGGGATCGGGATCGACACCGACTTCTCTCCCCGTCGCCCGAGCAGCTCGGAGCTGGACAGGTACTTCCGCAGGTCCTTGCGCAGTCGCCCGCGGACGATCTCCCGGAAGCGGGAGCGGTCCTTTTCGATCCGGTACATCGTGGGCAGGTGGAGGCTCAGGCCGCCTCGGTGCCGTCGTCGACCTCCTTGGCCTCGCCGCGGGCGAAGAGCCCGGCGACGTGGTGCAGCACCTCGTCCGCGGAGAGCTCGTCGTAGCCGAACTCGCGACACAGCCGGTCGCGGATCACCGCGATCTTCTCCTGGGTGTCGGGATCGACCACGGTGGAGACGAGGCTGGTCAGCTGGATGGTGTCACGCCGGTCCTCGAAGGTCTTGAGCTCGAGCGCCTTGCGCAGCCGATCGTTCTGGCGGAAGTCGAAGGTCTGTCCCTCGATGTGCACCGCCGCGATGTAGTTCATCAGCTCGTGGCGGAAGTCGTCCTTGCGCGCCTCGGGGATGTCGACCTTCTCCTCGATCGAGCGCATCAGCCGCTCGTCGGGCTCGCGCTCGCGACCGCCGGAATCGACGACCATTTCGGAGGTGACGTAGGCCTTGACGTTGTCGACGTACTTGCTGCACAGGCGGTCGATCTCCTCCTGGTCAGAGGCGATGGCCAGCTGGACCTCGCGCTTGATGATCTCCTCGTACTCCTCGCGAGAGGTTGAGATCAGCTGGGCGTAGCGTTTCTTGATCTCCTCGTTGGAGATCAGGCTGTGGTTGCGCAGGCCGTCGTGCAGCGCCTCGAGCACGTCGAGCGGACCGATCACCTGCCGCTCGGAGACGAGGCAGGAGGCGATCGAGTCCTGCACGTAGCGGGGACTGATCCCCTGCATTCCCTCGCGCTCGGAGAGCTCCTTCATCTCCTTCGCGTTCTCCTGCGAGAAGCCCTGCACGGGATCCCCCGAGTAGAGACGCGCCTTCTGCAACAGCGTCAGGTTGGGATGCGTCGGGTCGTCGAGCCGGGTCAGGACCGCCCACAGCGCGGCGATCTCGAAGGTGTGCGGCGCCGCGCGCCGCACCGGCGAACCCTTGCGGCGGAACTGCCGCTGGTAGATCTTGACCTCGTCCTTGACCGAGAGGTTGTACGGGATGTCGATCTTGATGGTCCGGTCGCGGAACGCCTCCATCAGGTCGTTGCTCTGGAGCTTCTTGTACTCGGGCTCGTTGGTGTGCCCGATGATCACCTCGTCGATGTGCGTCTGCGCGAACTTGCGCGGCTTGATGGTGTGCTCCTGCGTCGCGCCGAGGAGGTCGTAGAGGAATGCGACGTCGAGCTTCAGCACCTCGACGAACTCCAGCATCCCGCGGTTGGCGATGTTGAACTCGCCGTCGAAGTTGAACGCGCGCGGGTCGGAGTCGGAGCCGAACTCGGCGATCTTGCGGTAGTTCAGGTCGCCGGTGAGCTCGGTCGAGTCCTGGTTCTTCTCGTCCTTGGGCTGGAAGGTGCCGATCCCCACGCGATCCGCCTCGCTGAGGGTCATCCGCTTCACGTGCACGTGCTCGACGACCTTGCTCCAGTCACCGCCATACCGTTCCATCAGGAGCTGGTAGTAGAAGCGGCTGACGGGGTCGAGCTCGCCCTCGATGGTCAGCTCGTACTCGGCGCGAGAGCGACCGTTCAGTCGCTCGATCACGGCCTGCCGCGACTCCTCGGGGATCAGGAGCAGCGGCTCCTGGTGCATCGGCGAGGGGACGATCTGATCGTCGACGTGCCAGGCGAAGGTGTACAACGCCCCCTCGTCACTTCGCGAGTACTCCTCCAGCGCCTGCTTGAGCAGGCGCGCCACGGTGCTCTTCGAGCTGCCCACCGGCCCGTGCAGGAGGATCACCCGGCGCTCCGGCCCGAAGCCGCAGGCGCCGGCGCGGATCGTCTGCACCAGCTTGTCGAGGGGGGCGTCGAGGCCGAAGATCGCGTCGCGCCCTCCGCCGAGGGGATCGTCGAAGAGACCCCAGCGGCGCACGCCGCCGGGCTCCTCCGGATCGACCCAGCCGTGCGAGCAGATCATGTCGTACAGCCGCTGCCAGGCGTTCCGGGCCACCCCGGGGTTCTCCTCGACGAGCGTGAGGTAGTCCGGGAAGGAACCCTCCCAGGTGAGCGTGTGGAAGCGTTCGGATTCGACCTCGGGCTGGACGAGGTCGTAGAGACTCGGGTCGTTCTGGTGCATCTGCTGGAGCTCCGTTGGAATGTCCGTGCGCGGAGATTAGCCGGAAACGCCACGCGGACGGACTCATATCCCCTTTCGATAGGTCCGCCGCCCCTCCCTTAGCCGTCTCTCCGTTCCGAGACCGGACTTGGGTCTGGTCGGGAACGCCTCGAGCCCGCTACACTCGCCTACCCGATGTCGCCCCGATTCGTCCCGTTCGCCCTCCTGGGGGTCTTCCTGCTCGCCTCGGCGGCCTGCCAGCGAGGAGGAGACGACGATCCCCCGCCCAACGCCCCTCCGCCCGCCTCGAAGCCCCTCCGGTTCGACGCGGACCGCGCGTGGCGCGACCTCCTGGCCCAGGTCGACCTGGGCCCCCGCCCCAGCGGCTCGAGCGCCAACGGGGCGCTGCGCAGCTTCCTGGTGGCCGAGCTGGAGGAGATCGACCTTTCCCCGATCCGGGAGAGCTTCGTCGCCCGGGGCACCCCGGCCGGGGACATCTCGATGGAGAACGTCTACGCCGACTTCGAGGGACAGCCCCGCGCGGGGGGAGCCCCCGCGCCGATGCTGATCCTCGGTGCCCACTTCGATACCAAGCGGCAACCGTACCCCTTCGTCGGCGCCAACGACGGCGCGTCGGAGACCGCCGTGCTCCTCGAGCTGGCCCGGGCGATCGCCAAGGGTCCCCCCCGGGCCGTCACCTACCGCTTCCTGTTCCTCGACGGAGAGGAGGCGATCCGCGAGGAGTGGATCGATCCCGACAACCGCTACGGCTCGCGCCACCACGTCAAGAAGCTGACCCAGACGATGGGAGCGCTGAGGCGGGTGCGGGCGTTCGTCCTGATCGACATGGTCGGGGACATGGATCTGCAGCTGGAGCGCGACTCCTATTCGGACCGCAAGCTGCTCGCGCTGTTCACCACCACCGCCACCGAGCTGGGGATGAACGACCTCTTCGCGAAGTACTCGACGCCGATCAAGGACGACCACCTGTCGTTCATCGAGTTCGGGATACCCTCGGTCGACCTGATCGATCTCCGCTACGGGGGGCCGGGGAATCCGTGGTGGCACAGCCCGCAGGACGTGGTCGAGAACTGCTCCCAGGAGAGCCTCGCGAAGGTCGGGAAGCTGGTGCTGGCGACGTTGCCGAAGCTCGAGGCGGCCTACGGGAAGTAGGCGGCGAGGTCGCAGAGAAGCGCTGTCGGGGGAATCGCGCTGATCGCTTCCTACCGCCCGGGTGGTGATACCGTTCGGACAACCAGGGTTGAACCACAGAGGACACAGAGTTCACAGAGAGGAGAAGAAGAGCCAGAAACAGAAGCAGAGAAAGATAACTATCAGAAGAAGAACCGGCGAAGCCGGTTCTTCTTCTGGTAATTATCTTATTCTGGTTCTGCTTCTGGCTCTTCTTCTCCTCTCTGTGAACTCTGTGTCCTCTGTGGTTCAACTCTGGTTGTCCGAACCGTGCAGTGGTCGCAACGCCATCGGCGCGAATAGCGCCAGACTCGTCTCGGGCAAATCAACCCGTCGATGCACTTTCCTCTTCCGGTTCCTCTTCCAGCCGAGATGGCTCGGGGTCGATCCGAGTCTCGCCCGAGGGCTCGAACCCAGCAGGGACGAGCTCCACGATCGGCTCACCCGACTCGGCGTCGACCGCCCGCGTCTCCTCGACGGCCACTACTGGTTCGGGCTCCATCGAGGTCTCTTCCACCGCGACCGGCTCGGGCTCTACGGACGCCTCCTCCGCATCGACCGGTTCGGGTTCCGCGGGAGGTTCCGCGGCCACGAGCGGTTCCGATTCCTCCAGAGGCTCCTCGCCGGCCTCCTCCGCCTCCCGGGTCTCGGTGACTCCCGCCACGTCGGGCACGAACTCGTCGACCTCCTCGAGCGAGACGCTGACCTGGCGGCTGACGCCCTTGACCTGCATCGTCACCCCGTAGAGGCTCTCGCACGCCGCCATCGTGCCCTTGTTGTGGGTGACGATGACGAACTGCGTCGAGGTGCGGAAGCGGGCCAGCAGCGCGAGGAAGCGCTGGATGTTCGCCTCGTCGAGCGCGGCATCGACCTCGTCGAGCACGCAGAAGGGACTCGGCCGCGCCTCGAAGACGGCGAAGAGCAGCGCAAGCGCGGTCATCGTGCGCTGGCCGCCTGAGAGCAGGCCGATCGGCAGCATCTCCCGGCCGGGCGGGCGCGCGGTGATCTCGACCCCCGCCTCCAGGACCGGCTCGCCCTCGGCGAGCTGGACGTCCGCCTTGCCGCCGCCGAAGAGCTGGCGGAAGACGAGCTGGAAGTTGGCGCGAACCTCCTCGAAGGTGTCGACGAAGAGCCGCTCGCTCTCCTCCTCGATCTTCTTCAGGGTGTCGGCGAGGCCGCGCCGCGAGCGGACGAGGTCGCCGATCTGGGTCTCCATGAACTCGAGCCGGCCACCGACCTCCTCGAGCTCGCCGAGCGCCTCGACGTTGACCGGACCCAGGCGGTCGAGCTGGGAGCGCAGTGCGGCGACCCGCTCTTCCAGGGCGGCCATGGCGCTCCCGTCGCGCAGCTCCTCCTCGAACTCGAAGCCGATGAGCAGCGTGGCCACTTCCAGCGAGAGCTCCTCCTCGGTGCGGCGCTCGATCTCCTCGCGCGCCAGGCCGATCCGCTGTTCCTCCAGCCGCACCTCCGACAGGTCGGAGCTGCGCTGCTCGAGCTGACGGGTCACCGCGTCGCGGTCGCTGCGCAGCGCGTCCAGCGCCTGATCGGTCGACCGGCCCCGTTCGCGCGCGACGCGCAGCTTCTCCTCGACCGCCTCGCGCTGCTCGCAGAGCTCCCCGCTGCGGCGGGCGAGCTCGACGCTCTCCTCGGCGCCGACCCGCGCGCTCTCGGAAGCCTCGCGCGAGAGTCGCTTCGCCCGCTCCACTTCCGCCTGGTTCTCCTCGCGCACCCGGCGCAGGTCGCGCAGGCGGCGATCGAGACCCTCGATCTGCTCCTCCAGTCGCGTCAGCTCGATCCGCGAGTGGCCCTCGGCCCGCGCGCTCTCGTCGCGCTCCTCCTCCAGCACCTGCCGGCGGTTCTCTAGCTCCTGGAGCGTCTCGTTCTCCCGCTCGAAGGCGGTCCGGACCTCCTCCTCCTTGTGCGCCGCGTCCACGAGGTCCTGCTCGAGCCGCTCCCGCTCGGCGATCACCCCGGCGCTCTCCTTCTCCAGGAGCTCGAAGGACGCGGTGAGGTCGCGGGCGCGCACCTGGGTCGTGCGCAGGTGTCCCTGCGCCACGCTCAGCTCGTCGCGGCGACTGGCGAGCTCCAGGGAAGCCTGCTCGAGGCTCGCGCCGAGCTCCCCGCGGCGGTCGCGCGAGGAATGGAGGTCGCGCTCCAGTCGACGTGCCTCCCGCTCCAGCTCCTCGACCTCGCGCTGCAGCTCCGCCGCGCTCGCGCGGCGCCCCACCGCGCCCTGGGCGAAGGTGCGCTGCCCCGCCACCAGCCCCGCGGCGTCGACCAGCTCTCCTTCGGGAGTGACGCAACACCAGCTCGGCGCCAGCCGGACGACCTCGATCGCGGTGTCGACGTCGCGGACCAGCAAGACGCCGCCGCACATCGCCTCGGCGACGGGCTGGAAGATCAGCTCGCACTCGATCTCTGCGGTGAGGTCGCCGAGGACCCGCCAGGCGAGTTCCCGCGGAAGCTCGGGCCGCTCGAGGGGTTCGACATCGCCGAGACCGCCGAGCACGCAGAGCGCGGCTTGCCCCTCCGCCTGCTCCGCGAGCCAGCCGGTCACCTTCTGCGCGGTCGTCGGCGAGACCACCACCAGCGCCTGGGAACGCTCGGCGAGAACCGCGTCCAGCGCCCGCGCGTACTCCGTCCCGATGGTGAGGTGGTCGGCGAGCATCCCGACCAGGTGCTCGGACGCGCAAGGGCCGTTCCCGTCCTCGACCGCGTCCAGCACCGCGCGGGCACCGGCGCCGAGATCCTCGAGCTCGCGATCGCGGTCCAGCAGCGACTCGATGCGACTCGCCCGCCGGGCGATCTCCACCTCCAGGCGCGTGCTGCGCGCCTCGGCCCGCTCGATCTCCTCCGTCACCCCGCCGAGGCGCGTGCGCGCCTCCTCGACGACCGTCTCCGAACGCCACAGCGCCTCCTCGGCCCCGGCGACCTGCTCGGTGGTGCGCTCCTCCTCGGCGCGCACCTCGGCGAGCAGCTCGCGAGCCTCGTCGAGACGATCGGAGACGCGCAGGAAGCGCTCCTCGGTCGGCCCGCGCGAGTCCTCCAGGTGACGTAGCGTGTTCTGCGCCCCGGTCTTCTCGTGCAGGCAGTTCAGGAGGCGATCGTTCTGCTCCTCGATGGTGGCGCGGAACTCGTTGTAGCTCCTGACCAGGGTGCGTCGCTGCCTGCCGCGCTCCTCGGCGGTCGTACGGACGCCCTCCACTTCCGAGTCGAGCGCGGCCTTCTGCTCCTCCAGCACCGCCAGCTCGCGCGCGCGCTCGGTGAGTTGCTCACCCAGCTCGTTGGCGCGCAGCTCCTCGTCGGTCGCCGAGACCTCCCAGCCCTTGACGCGCGACAGCAGCTGCTCCCGCCGCTCGGTGAGCGCGCGGGCGTCCCCTTCCAGTCCCGACGCCTCGCGCCCGAGGTTCTCCACCAGGGCGGAGATCTCCGCCCGGACCCCCTCGAGCCTCGCGATCTCCTCGTCGGAGCCCTCGCGCTGCCCGCGCATCCGCTCCAGCTGACCCTCCAGCTCGGCGACGGTCAGCGCGCACCCTTCCAGCTCTCCGCCGAGCTGGTGGAGCTGGTGCTTGACCAGGCGCGTCTTCAGCGTCTCCCACTCCTCCTTGGCGGTGACGTAGCGCTCGGCCTTGCCGGCCTGGATCTTCAGCGAACGGACGCGGGAGCGCAGCTCGCCGGTCACGTCCTCCAGCCTGGCGAGGTCCTGCTCGACGCGCGCCAGGCGCAGCTCGGTCTCGTGCTTGCGCTGGCGGTAGCGGCTGATCCCCGCCGCCTCCTCGAAGATCCGCCGGCGGTCGATCGGGTTCGCGGAGAGCACCGCGTCGATCCGTCCCTGCTCCAGCACCGCGTACCCGCGGCTGCCCAGGCCGGTGTCGAAGAGCATCTCCTTGATGTCCTTCAAGCGCACCTTCTGCCCGTCGATCAGGTACTCCCCCTCACCGCCCTTGAAGACGCGCCGCGTGACGGAGATCTCCGCGCCGCGGTCCTCGACCACGCCGGAGTGGTTGTCGAGCACGATGGTGCCCTCGGCGATCGACATCGAGGGTCGGCTGACGCAACCCTTGAAGATGACGTCGGTCATCTCCTTGCCTCGCATCGACGTCGGGCGCTGCTCGCCGAGCACCCAGCGCACGGCGTCGACGACGTTGCTCTTCCCGCACCCGTTGGGTCCGACGATGCCGGTCAGGGTGTCATCGCCGAACTCGAAGACGGTGCGGTCGGCGAAGGACTTGAACCCGAAGAGCTCGAGGCGATGTAGGCGCATGTAGTGCGAGAAGAAGAAGTCAGGAAACCCGCGGCGAACGAGGGGGAGGCGAGTCGAGCGAGAAGAGGGGCGCGGCCGCGCCGGAGCGGGGGTCTTCGTCCGGAGCGGCGTGCTGACCGGCCCGCGCGCGGTGGAAGTGCTCCCAGGCCTCGAGCCGACCGGTGTCGCCGGCGCCGGTCGCGCCGGGCTCCGGCGGAAACCAGGGGCCGACGGGGACCGTCGCCAGGAGCGCGGCCTGGTCGGCGCCCGGTCGAGCACCCGGCCGGGGATCGAGGTGGTAACCGCAACTGACCGAGGCTCGTCGCCCTTCGGTGGCCGCGGCCGAGCCGAACAGGAGCCCCTGCCGAGTGCGCGGCGCACCGCTGTCCAGGCGGGCGAAGCGCAGCGCGGCCTCCTCGGTGAAGAAGGGGGTGAGGGTCACGCACAGTCCGCGGTCGGCGGCGAAGCGGCGGGACGCGTCCGAGATCAGGCCGAGCAGCCGCGAGCCCTGCTCGGGACGCAGCTCGCCGTCGCCGAGCAACCGCAACGCCTCAGCGAGCCCCACCGGGGCCAGCGCGTACGCGACCCGACCGCGCGCCTCGCCGGAGCGGGCGTTGCGCAGGTCGCGCTGGAAGTGGGCGAGCTGCACGAGCGCGTCGACGGCCTGCTCGACCAGGCGGGCGAGGCTCTCGAGAACCAGCTCCTCGCGCCATGGCCCCGCGCGGAAGGCGAGCCGGGTGAGGTTGAGCGCCACGAGCCCGCCGCAGGCGAGCGCGCCCTGCTCGCGGCCGCGGCGCCGGCAGGCGGGACCGGCGAAGCTCTCGCCGGCCCGGCTCCAGGTCGGCCGCAGGTGACCGCTGCGCAGGAGCGACTCGACGGGGGAGCGCAGCTCCGCGGAGCCCCGCAGCAGCGTGGCCAGCTCCTCCCCGTCGAGGAACAGCCGCGGCAGGTGCGTGAGCTGCGCTCCGGCGACCAGGTCGGCCAGCTCGGTGACGAGGCGGGTGGTGAGGACCGAGGTGCGCGCGGCGATCCCCGAGAGATCGATCCGTCGTCCGCTCGCCCGGGCCACGGCGGAGAGGGCCGCCAGCCAGCCGCCGAGCGAACCACCGCCTTCCCCGCGCGAGGCGCGGGCCAGGGGCTGCAGCGAGGTGGCGGGCGCCTCGAGCACCACGCCGCGCGAGACGCTGCCGCAGAGGGCGGCGAGCTCCTCCAGGAGATCGAACGCGGCGCGCACGCCGGGCGAGCCGCGCAGGAGCAGATCGCAGGGTACCGTCTGCACGAGGTGCAGGTGCGGAGCACGCGGGTCCTCGAGGTGGAAGTCACCGGCGAAGTGGCTCTCGGTATGGCGCTCCTCGAAGACGTCGGTCAACGCGTAGCGGCGCAGCAGCTCCCCCCCGAGCACCCCGCCGACGCTGCGCTCGGCGATGCAGTCGGCGCCGGAGCGCACGCGTTCGGGAAGGAAGGACGAGGGTCCGCCCTGCAGCAGGCTGCGCAGGTCGTGGCGGGGCACCGCGACCGGCTCGTGCCGAGCGAGCGCGGCCGAGAGCCCGGTGGCGACCAGCTCGTTGTCGACCAGCTCGCGGATCAGGGCGGTCGAGATCCGCTTCAGACCGGACGAGACGACACGTCGCTCGACGCGCAACGCGACCTCCTCCGCCTGGCTGCGGGAGAGGTCCGCCTCGTGCACCAGCGCGGCGACGATGCGGCTCTTGCTCCAGGGGAAGATCCCCTCCGCCTCGCGCACGCGGACGTTGCCCAGGATCCCCGCGGCGCGGCGACCGAGGTCGTCGCCGTCGAGGGAGTCGCGGGCCCGGCTCCTCCGATCGCGGTAGAGGATGTAGGCCTTGGCCACGGCGGCGTGACCGAGCTCGATCAGACCGATCTCCACCAGGTCCTGGATCTCCTCGATGTCGGGGATCGCCTCGACCTGGGTGGTCTCCGGCCCGCGCTCCTCCGCGTCCCCCGCGAAGATCCCGGCCTCCCCCTTCCCGGGCCCCGGCCCGGTCCAGGCGTAGCGGCGGCGCAGGGCCAGCTCGACCAGCTCCGCGACCTCCCCGGCGAACGCGGGGTCGTCCTCCCCCACGGCGACCTGGGCGGCCAGCACCGCGTCGCGGATCTTCTCCTTCTCGAAGGGCACCTCGCGCCCGTCGCGCTTTCGAACCCGGCGGATGCTCATCGAGATCTCCTCCGCGACGGCCGCGGCGAGGCGGCGCTCGGGGCCCCTCTCCCCGATCCGAGTTGGGCCCCTCTTCCCATTCCGGGTTGGGCCCCTCTTCCCATTCCGGGTTGGGCCAGTGCGACCGTTGCTTCGACCATCACTCCTCCCCCGGACGGTCCTCCAGCATCGGCCTGAGCTCGTCGAGGAACTGCGCGACGTCGCGGAACTCCCGGTACACGCTGGCGAAGCGGATGTAGGCGACCGGATCGATCTGGCGCAGCTCGTCCATCACCAGCGAGCCGATCACCGAGCTCTCCACCTCGCGGTCGTACTCCTCGTGGATCCGGGCCTCGATGCGACCCGTCGCCTGGTCGAGGCTCTCGATCGGCACGGGGAGCTTCTCGCACGCGAGCACCATCCCGTTCAGGACCCGCTCGCGGTCGAAGCGCACCCGCTCGCCGCTCTTCTTGATCACCCGCAGCGGCGTCTCCTCGACGCGCTCGTAGGTGGTGTAGCGCAGGTAGCAGCTGAGGCACTCCCGGCGCCGGCGGATCACCGCGCCCTCTTGCGAGAGACGGGAGTCCACGACGCGGTCGTTGTCGTGCTTGCAGTGCGGGCACCTCATGCGTGAAAGGAGCCGGTCCGCGCCTGCCTTTTCGCTGCGGGGCTCCGGCCAGAGGGCAGCAAACCACTCTAGATGTAGTGTGTCAATGCAGGCAGGGTCGGGAATGGTGTGGTTCCCACCCCTGTTACCGATTGCGGGGAGTCCCGGGCAGGAGATCGAACCGGGCACCCGAAGTGGAGCGGCGGTGGCGACCCCCTACTTCCCGATACAGAACGCGCCGAAGATGCGGTCGAGCAGGTCCTCGGGGGTGGTGCGTCCGCTGATCGAGTCGAGCTCGGCGGTCGCCGCGCGCAGCTCCTCGGCGAAGAGGTCGAGGGGCGTCCCGCCGAGCCAGGCGACCAGCCCGCGCTCCACCGCCTCCGCGGCGCAGCGGAGCGCGGCGCGGTGTCGGGCGGAGAGCTCGCGATCGAGACTCGCCGCACCGGCCTCCGTCGCCCCGGCCCGGATCCCGAGCCGGCGGGCCACCTCGCGCGCGAGTCGCTCCAGGCCGCGGGGCAGGGTCGCGGACGTGCTCACCACCGTCGCGGCCCTCGTCGCCTCGAGCTCGGGCGCGGGGCGCGCGCCGGCCAGATCATCCTTGTTCCAGGCGACGACGACCGGCGTCTCCGCCGCTCGCACGAGCGCCTCCTCGCACCGCCCCACCGCGTCCGCCTCGGTCGCGTCGACGACCCAGAGCAGGAGGTCGGCGCTCTCGCCCAGCCGATCGGTCTCCGCCTGCGCCTCCGCGTCGAGTCCCCTCGCGGCGCCGGTCAGCCCCGCCGTATCGATGAGGCGCACCGCCCCGCCGGGCAGCGTCCACGGCGCGCCGAGGAAGTCCCGGGTGGTGCCCGCCAGCGTGCTGACCAGCGCCTCGCCCTCCTCGGCCAGCGCGTTGAAGAGCGAGCTCTTGCCGGCGTTCGGCGCGCCGAGCAGAACCACCCGCGGTAGGCCGGAGGCGGGTACCCGCCGGGCTTCCCAGCGCTCGGCCTCGCGCAGCCCCGCGAGCAGCCCCCGGGCGCCGGCGAGGAGCTCCTCGGCCGGCACGTCCCCGGTGTCGCTCTCCTCGAAGTCGAGGCTCGCCTCGGAGAGCGCCCGCAGCCGCTCGAGCTCCTCGCGCAGGACCTCGATCCGCCCTCCCAGGCCGCCGAACAGCAGTCCCCGCGCCCCGCGGGCCTCCGCCGCCGAGCGGGCGGAGACGAGCGCCAGAACCCCCTCCGCCCGGGTCAGATCGATGCGGCCTCGCTCGAAGGCGCGGCGGGTGAACTCCCCGGCGCGCGCCGCCCGCGCGCCGAGAGCGAGCAGGCGAGAGAGCGCCAGGTCGAGCAGCGGCGGGGAGCCGGGGAGGTGGAACTCGGCGATGTCCTCGCGGGTGAACGAGCGCGGCCCGGGCATCCACAGGAGGAGCAACGGGAGCTCCCCCACGCCGTCGAAGAAGCGGCCGTGGAAGAACCCGCGCCGCGTCCGGTCGGGTGGACCCTCGCCGCCGCGCCACACCGCTTCCACCAGGTGCCAGGCCTCGGGCCCGGACACGCGCAGGATCCCCCGCAGGCCCGGCCCTGGGGGAGAGGCGAGTCCGACGATCGTTCCCCCCGCGACTCCCCTCATCGCTCTACTTCTTGCGCTTCTTCTTCGCCGCGCTCTTCTTCTTCTGCTCCGCCTCGACGCGCTTCATCTGCTCCTTCTGCATGTCCGCCAGCTTCTGCATGAAGCGCCCCTTCTTCTTCTTCTTCACCTCCTTGTCGTCGATCGGCCACATCTTCTTGATCACGACGGTCTCGAAGATGGCGATCGAGGAGCTGGTGATCATGTAGAGCGCCAGGCCCGAGGCGTAATTGTAGAACAGGAAGGCGAAGAACACCTGCATGGCGATCATCATCTTCCGCGTGCGCTCCGCGTTCGGATCGTTGGTGGTCGGCTGCGGCATCACCTTGTGCTGCGTGATCCACAGCGCGACCATCAGGATCGGAAGGATGTTCAGGTACTCGATCGTCCCGATGAACGGCAGGTGCGTGTTGAGGTTGATCTCCAGCAGCCGGTCGGGCTGACTGAGGTCCTCCATCCACAGCATGAACGGCTGGTGCCGCAGATCGAAGCCGGTGCGCAGCGCCTGGAACAATCCGATGAAGACGGGGAACTGCAGGAACATCGGCAGGCATCCGCCGAGCGGCGGGAAGGCGCCTTCCTCCTGCATGATCCGCGACTGCTCCTCGCGCTGTTTCTTGACGTCGTTCTTGTACTTCTCCTTGGCCTCGTTGATCTTCGGCTGGACGCGCTTCATCTTCTTGGCGTAGCGCGCCATCGCCGTCTGGGCCCGACGGTTGAGCGGGAAGAGCACCAGCCGCACGGTGAGGGTCATCAGGATGATCCCCCACCCCCAGTTGCCGACCAGGCCCGAGTAGAAGGCCATGATCGAGGTGATGATCCCCGCGATGCCGGCGAAGAAGCCGAGGTCCTCGTCGATCAGCGCCTGGTGGTCGGGGTACGCCTCGTTCAGGAGGTCGCCCTGCTTCGGCCCGGCGAAGAGGTCGAAGCTCCACGTCATCGACTCTCCCGGCCGGGGGATCGAGAGCTGCAGGTTGATGTCGCAGACGATGTACTTCCAGGAGTCCCCCACCTCGGTCGGGTTCTCCGCCAGCCAGCCGACGTCCTGCACCCGCCGGTACTCGGCGCCGATCACGCTGCGGACGGTGTCGACGTCGCCGGGACGCAGGAGGAGGGCGAAGAACTTGTTGTGGACTCCGGCGAAGGAGAACGTGGAGCCGCTGGGCCGAGCCAGGGCGCCGGCGAGGTCGTCCCCTCCCGATTGCTGGACCTCGTAGTCCCACTCCAGCTCGCCGTCCTTCTCGCGCCAGACGGCGATCACCTGGGGCTCCTGGTAGAAGCGCTCCTCTCCCACCGCCCGGATCACCTCCGCCGGCGTCAGTCGGAACTGGCCGAGCTCGGGCAGGCCGGTGGCGTTCTCGTTCTCGATCTCCAGCTCGAGGCGCAGCTGGTGGGTCCCGCCGTCGGGGATCACCCGCTTCTTGAAGATCACCCCGGTGCCGGGCGAGTACTCGAATTCGATCCCTCCCCGCGCCAGCTCCCGGCTGACCCAGAGCGCCTCCTCGAGGGGCTCGGTGACGAGCGCGGCCGCGGAGCGATCGGCGGAGAAGGCCAGCGAGCCGGTCGCGCCATCCGCTCCCTCGACGGAGGAGAGCAGCTCGACCCAGTTCTCGGGGTCCTCCCGAGCCGCCGGGTCCAGCTCCCGATCGACGTAGTAGTCGCCGAGCCGCAGGCTCGAGAGGCGTGCGCCGCGGTTGGTGAAGACCGCCTCGTAGCTGCCCGGCTGCCCCGGCTGACCGAAGCTCAGCCGGATCTCGGTCTCCTCGTCCGCGGAGACCTTCTCGCCGATCACCTCTCCGGCGGCGTCACCCGGTCCGGGCTCGGCCGCGGGAGCGGCCCCTCCCCCGGATCCGGGGGTCTGCGCCGGGTCCACGGGCGGCTTGGGTGAGAGCACACTCCAGGCCAGGATGACCAGGAAGGAGAGCAGCAGGGCGAGGGGCAGGCGCTTTTCCAAGCGATTCGAAGCGCGGTGGGAGCGCTCGGGGGTTGTGGGACCGTGGGATCGAGAGACTCAGCGGCCCAGGGCCAGCCGGTCCGCCAGGTAGTCGGGCAGATCCTCGACGGCGCGGATCCGCGCTGCGGAGGTCTCGTGGTCGTAGTCGAGGCGAATGAAGTGAACGGTCCGACCGTCGAAGACGGCGTAGGAGAGACGGTTGTCCCCATCCCGTGGCTGGCCCACGGAGCCGACGTTGACGATCGCCCGCCGGCCGGGGCCGACTCCCAGGTCGTAGGGGCCCTCGGTGCCTCGAGGCACGTGAAGGCGCCCGTCCTCGTAGTAGACCGCCGGCACGTGGCTGTGCCCGACGAAGCAGACGTCGCGCCCCATCGCCTGGAAGTTGGCGGCCATCTTCTCCCGGTCGTCGATGTCGCGAGGCAGGATGTACTCTCGCACCGGTTCGCGGGGACTGCCGTGTACGTACATCGCGGCGGCGTCGACCCTGGAGGGGACCAGGTCCCCGATGAAGTCCCAGTAGTCGTCGCCCCGTTCGCGCGAGCCCCCCGTGCCGATCTCCCGGCGGGTCCACTCGATCGCCGCCCGCGCCTTCGGATTGAAGTCCTCGGGGGAATTGAGCAACGCGTCCTCGTGGTTGCCGAGCAGGCAGATCCCCTCCTCGAGCGGCTCCCCGTCGGGGTCGTGAGGGTCGGGACCGCAGATGGCCATCACCACTTCCAGCGCCTCTCGCGGTTGCGCACCGTAACCCACGACGTCTCCGAGGCAGACGAAGCGTCGGACACCGCGCTCCCGGGCATCGCCGAGGGTCCGCTCCACAGCGGGGAGGTTCCCGTGGAGGTCCGAGATGATGGCGGTCTTGGGGAAGGGCAAGGTGGTCGGGGGGGGAGGGGAAACCGGAGGGGGCTCCGGATATGGAAGCGGGAGATTATCCCGGGCTTCGGGGGCGGGAGCAAGCGGCGGGGCGGGGTAGTTGTGCGCGGGAGTGGACGCGCCGGGCGAGATCAGCGGTGGCGGGCGGTGAGGAGGACCGCGGCGAGGAAACCGAGGGTGGTGGCGAGGAGTCCGGCGGGACCGGGGTGGAGCACCGCCGGCGCGGCGAGGAGGAGCAGCACCAGCGTCACCGGGAGCGGGGCGAGACCCGCCCGCTCGAGGCGGTGGGCGAGGTGGCGGCGATCCCCGTGCCAGGGGCGCTCTCCCAGGGAGAGGCGCAGGAGGCACACCCGGACGAGATCCAGCAGCGGGACGAGCAGCGCCGGCCAGGCGGCGGGAAAGACGAGCAGCGCGAGGCCGAGGAGGTGGCTCCCCGAGTCGCCGAGGTACGCGAGCGGATCGCCGGGGTGCCCTGGCGCGCGGGTGGCGCGCCGGCGCAGGAGGAGGTTGGGGAGCAGGAATCCGATCGGGGCCGCCGCGAGCAGGGGCGCGACGGGGAGGAGGCCGAGCGCGGCCAGCGAGGTCGCGGCGCCGTCGGCGTTGTCGAAGAAGTTCCAGGCGTTCAGGGCGACGATCGCCGCGGCGGCCCAGAGCAGCGTCCAGAGGAGGGAGGCTCCCACCCCCCCGGAGGCGTCGGCGAGCCACCAGGGCAGCGACAGGAGCCCGCCGGCGACCCCCTGCCCGAGCAGCTTCGCGGTGGCTCCGAGGCCCGCCCGGCGCCAGTCGTCGACGAACCCCACCCCCCAGGCGACGCCCAGCGCCCCGACGACCGACCAGCTCACCGTCACGGGCCGGGCCTCCGGAGGCAGGCCGGGCAGGGTCTCCGGCACCCACGTCGAGCCGGCGAGGAGCGCGACGAGCCAGGCGAGGAGGATCGCCGTGCCCCCCACCGTGGCGACCGGCCGTCGCTGCCGCTTGCGGTGCGCCTCCGCCCCGACCGCGGCGTCCCCCCGGCCGAGGCGGTGCCACACCCCGATGCCGAGGAAGGTGAACAGGAGGCAGAGGAAGCCCTGGAGCAGTCCGGCCATTCAGGGCCCCCGGCGGTAGAGCCCCCGCGCGAGCACGTGCTCGAGCACTCCGGGGACCAGGAGGCCGTGCGGATCCTCGCCGCGGGCGAGGGATTCGCGGAGCTCGGTCGAGGACGCGGGCACCGGCGGGAGCTCGAGCCAGCCGGCCGCGAGCTTCTCCGTCGCGGCCGCCGAGAGCTCCCGCTCGAGGGCGGTGAGCGCCCCCCGGGGGTCCCCCTCCCGGTAGACCACCACCGGGCGCACCAGCGCCAGGAGCGCCTCCACCTCGCACCACTCGGGCAGGCCCGGCAGGTTGTCGCTGCCGATGATCAGGAACAGCTCCACGCGCTCCTCGCCCCTCCGCTCCCGAAGGATCTCGCGCACCGTATCGATGGTGAAGGAGGGGCCCGTCCGGTCGAGCTCCCGGCCGTCGACCGAGAAGAGCGGCTCCTCCCCCACGGTCAACCGGAGCATGGCCAGCCGCTCCGCCCCGGCGACCAGCGTCCGCCCCGGCTTGTGGGGCGGGCGGGCGGCGGGCAGGAAGACGACGTGATCGAGGCCGAAGGCCTCCCCGGCGGCCCGGGCGGCGTGGAGGTGACCGCGGTGAGGGGGGTCGAAGGAGCCTCCGAAGAGCCCCAGCCGCTCCCGGCGCGTCGGCTCAGCGGCCACGACGTCCCTCCCCGGCGGGTCCGACAATGGCGATCGGGGCCGTAACCGCCAGGTTCGTGAGGGTAGGAAGGGCGTGTCCCGCCCGCTGGGGGGCACCCGCTGTCTCGCGCCACGTCACCGACCGAGAATCCTAACCGACCGGAGGGGCCTCTCCGAGCCTCCGCTTCGTTGACCCTCCCGGTGTCGGGCACTAGACTTACCGGCCCGTCGCTTCTCTGGAAGCCTGGAAAACAGGACTGGACATCCGTCCAGCCGCCCGGGAGACTCCTCGCCCCGACCCTCCGCGAGGTCCCCATCCCTGGACCCCTACCGCACACATGAAGATCTCCGCCCTGCTCTGCGCTGCGGCCGCCGCCCTCTGCCTCTCCAGCTGCGTATCGAGTCCCAGCAAGGCCCACGACCACTGGAACTCCGCCTCCGTCGCCCCGCAGATGTCCCGCGTCTTCCTCGGGTACGAGCCCGACGTCGACGGGGACTACATCGACTACCAGTGGAAGAACAAGCTGCACATCGCCAAAACGCTCCAGCGGCACTTCCTCAACTGGAACCCCGACAACCCCTTCCAGGCGGAGGATCCCGACTACTACGCCCCGCGGCCGAACCACAGCCCGTTCCCGAACCCGCTGAACTACTTCCACTTCGAGTCGGTCGCGATCGGCGCCGTGCTGTACGGAGCGGGCGGAGCGTTCGTTCCCCTTCCGATCGACTCGCTGATCGCGACCTTCTCCCCGGGTGGAGGGGAGGAGTTCGTCGCCGGCCTCAGTACCACCTTCAAGCCGCTGCGGGTGATCACCGTTTCCTTCCTGGATGACGCCCTGAACCTCCCGCCCGCCGAGGGCAAGAAGTGCGTCTGCGTCTGCGCGCACGGCACCGTATCGAAGTAGCGTCGCGAGCGACTCGGGGCCGCGCCTCGAGCACAGCTGTTCCCGACGACGAAGCAGGGGACGATCCGCCGGTGCGGGTCGTCCCCTGCTTCGTGCCGGTGACGCGTCAGGGAGCCGCACGGTTCCAGCCCAGCAGGGCGAGGGTCTCCCCGGTCAGGCGCTCGAGGTCCTCCTCGACCACCCCCTGGAGCCAGTGGATCTCGGGGAACTTGCGGTACCAGGTCCGCTGGCGGCGGGCGAACTGTCGGGTGCGGAGGGCGATCGCGGCGACGCACTCCTCGTGATCGAGCTCGCCGTCGGCGTGGCGCAGCACCTCGGCGTAGCCGAGGGCCTGGATCGCGGTCGGACCAAAACCCGGCTCGTCGCGGACGGCGACCGCCTCGTCCAGCCACCCCACCTCGAGCATGCGCCGGGTTCGCTCCTCGATGCGGGCGTCGAGATCGGGGGTCGCGTGCCCCACGCCGACGAGGCGGCGCGGCCGCCCACGCTCGTCGCCGCGCCCCGCCCAGCCCCACTCCCGCTGCCAGTCGGAGAGCGGACGGCCCGTCTGCTCGAACACCTCCAGGGCGCGGACCACGCGGCGCACGTCGTTGGGGTGGAGGCGCGCCGCGCTCTCGGGATCGACTCCCCTCAGGCGCTCGTGGAGCGCGGGGTTGCCCATCTCCAGCGCCTCGGCCTTCAGCCGCTCGCGCAGCTCGAGGTCGGCGGGGGGGCCCTCGAAGAGCCCGTGGGTCAGCGCCTTGAGGTAGAACGCCGTCCCCCCGACGAGGAGCGCGCGGGCCCCGCGCTCCTCGACTCCGGCGAGCACCGGCGCGAGGTCGGCGAGGAAGCGCTGGACGTCGTAGCGCTCGTCCGCCCCGACCAGGTCGATCATGTGGTGCGGCACCCGCGCTCGCATCGCCTCGTCGGGCTTGGCCGTGCCGATGTCCATCCGCCGGTAGACCTGCATCGAGTCGAGGGAGACGATCTCCGCCCCCGCCGCCTCGGCCACGGCCATCGCCAGGTCGCTCTTCCCCGAGGCGGTGGGCCCGACCAGGGCGCACAGCGGGTCGCCGGGGCGTTCTTCGATCGGCTCGTCCACGAGGTAGAGAGAATACCGAGGTAGGGCGTGCGCGGCCCCCCTCGATCCCCCTGGTCATCGGTTGATCCCCGACGTACCCTCCCGCGAGTCGAAATCGCCGAGAACGAAACAGAGATGCACGACTCCCTTCAGCTCCTGCCCTTCCTGCTCCTCGCCCACTTCCCGCTCCTCGCCGACGGGGGCGGCGCCACGACTCTCCTGCCCGGGGCAGAGGCCCAGGAAGAGGGCGAGGAGGAGGAGCTGACTCCTCAGCAGCGGGCCGCCCGCCACGCGCGCAAGAGCCACCGCGGCGAGGTCCAGCCGCTGCTCGGCCCCGACGGCGACCCGGTGCTGCCCGGCCAGCTCCCGAAAGGGGCCACCCAGGCGGCCCGCGATCGCTGGCAGACGCTGCTGGACGGCGTCCTGGCCAAGAAGCCGATCGAGTCCTTCGAGCTCGAGTTCTACCTGCGCAAGCGCAGCCTCGAGCGGCCACAGGTGAACGATGCCAAGCTGGCGTTCAGCTTCCTCGCTCCCGGCTACCTGCGCGCCGAGCTGGAGTCGGGACTGACGCACCTGCGCGGCCCCGATGGGGACTTCCTGATCGACAAGGAGGAGGTGATCAAGATCGCCGTCGGCCGGGAGGGGGACCAGGACCGCAAGCAGCTCGACGAGATGGCCGCCATCGCGCGCAACTTCATCGGGCTGACCGACCCGCGCACCTTGCGTCTCGTCTCGCTCGAGCTCCTCGAGCGGCCCCCCCGCGAGCTGCCCGTCCGGTTCGTCGCCGAGGGGAGGAACCTCGACTGGATCGCGGTGGAGAGCCCCGACTTCTACCTGTACCGCGACGCCCGAGCCGACTCGTCGTCGGGGCCGCCCATCTACCTCGCGCGCCTGGGCATCGACGCGAAGAGCGGGGAGGTGCGCCTGGCCATCATCCACCTCGTACGCCGCGACGGGAAGAAGATCGACACGGTGAGGCTGGTTCACCTGAACAGGTACACCCGTCGCGACGGGTTCCTCGTCCCTCACCTGATCCACGTTCACGATGTGGATACGTCGGTCGTCCCGTGGTACTCCGGGAGAGAGCCGACCTCGGAGCTGACCATGAGGAGCCGGCCGGGACGGTTGGGGGCGCGTTTGAAGCCGGAGGACTTCAAGCCGCGGTGATTGTCTGCTTGGTCGGGGGGTGGGGAAGGGGGCTGGGTATCCAGACAACCTCGCAAGAACCTCACCGCCTCCCGAACGCCTTCTCCAGCTCCTCCAGCGTGAACCTCACCCTCGTCGGTCTCGCATGCGGGCAGGTCTGATCGGACTCCAGCTCACGACCCCGAACCAGCAGCGAGCGGATCTCCTCCTCCGTCAGCTCGTCGCCGGCCATGATCGACGACCGGCAGGCGGCGCGGTGCAGGACCTCCTCAAGGGTCTCGTCGATCGCCGGGGCCTGGCCGGTCCTGGCCAGGAGGTCGGCCACGTCGCGGATCAGGCCGGAGAGGTCGGGGTGGCGCAGGCGGGCGGGGACGCCGTGAACGGCGACGGCGCTCTCGCCGAAGGCCGCGAGCTCCAGGCCGACCCCGGCCAGGGCGTCCCGGTGCTCCACCAAGAGCTCGAGCTCGGCCCGGGAAACCTCCACCACCTCGGGGACCAGCAGGCGTTGCACCTCGATGCGACCCTCACGGGCCTCGGCGCGCAGCGCCTCGAAGGTGATCCGCTCGTGCAACGCGTGCTGGTCGATCACCTCGAAGCCGTCGGGCAGCGCGCGCACGATGTAGGTTCGATCGATCTGCAGGAAGGGACCGGCGAGCGTGTCGACGTCGCGGTCGGCGAGGGTCGGCGAGGCGCTCTCCGGGGCGTCGAGGATCGGAGACGTGCGCGGCACCTCGAAAGGCGTCCCGCTCACCTCGCGCACCGTGTAGGGCTCGTTCGCACGGGGCCTCCACGACCCGGGATCGGGGAATGCCCGCTGGCCGGGAGCGAGCCCCGGGTGCGCTCGGCTCAGCGCCTGGCCCAGCAGGGATTCCCCCGGGGTCGACATGTCGGTGGCGAGGATCGCGTCGGAGAGGACCCGCCGCAGGAAGCCGAAGAGCGCCCCCCCCTGCCGGAAGCGGACCTCGGTCTTGGCGGGGTGGACGTTGATGTCGAGCAGCGCTGGGTCCATGGATAGATGCAAGAACGCCACCGCCCGGCGGCCGTCGACGACCACGCCCCGGCTGGCTTCCTTGAGGCACCCCACGAGCAGGCGATCGCGAACCGGCCGCCCGTTGAGGAACCACATCTGGCGCGTCGCATCGCGGCGCGCGAAGCGGGGTGGGGCGACGTAGCCGAATACGCGGTGGACTCCATCGTCCGCCTCGACCTGGACCAGGGAGTCGGCGAGCTCGGCCCCGAAGGTGCGCCGGATCCGATCGCGCAGGTCCATCGCGGCCTCGACGTCGAAGACGCGACGGCCGTCGTGCGTGGCGACGAAGCCGACGCCCAGCTGGCCCAGCGCGGCGCGCTGGATCACCTCCAGCGAGCGGGAGAGCTCGGTGGAGGGGCGCTTGAGGAAGCGCCTCCGCGCGGGCGTGTTGTAGAAGAGATCGCGCACTTCGACGGTCGTCCCGCGAGGGCCTCCCGCCTCGCGGAGCTCGCCGAGCCGCCCGCCTTCGTTCTCGATCCTCGCCCCGGTGGCCATCTCCGGCCGGCGGGAGTAGACCGAGCAGCGCGCCACCGAGCCGATCGACGCCAGTGCCTCGCCGCGGAAGCCGAGGCTCGAGATGTGGTCGAGGTCGGCGGCGTCGCGCAGCTTGCTGGTCGCGTGCGGCTCGAATGCGAGCGAGAGATCGGCCTCGTTCATCCCCCGGCCGTCGTCGCTCACCCGAACCAGCTTCGCGCCTCCCTCCTCGAGGTCGATCCGGATCTCGTGGGCTCCGGCGTCGAGGGCGTTCTCGATCAGCTCCTTGACCACCGACGCGGGGCGCTCGATCACCTCGCCCGCCGCGATCTGGTTGCGCACCAGCTCCGGCAGGAGGGCGATGGTGGCCCCGGCGGGGCCCGATGCGGGTTGGCTCATCGGCTCCGTCCACCTCGTGCGTCGGGACCGGTCGTCGTGCGCAGCGACAGGGCCAGACGGTGATAGTCGTTCGCGTCGAGCGTCGCGTTCCGGCGGTTGCGGCGGTCGAGCTCGGCGATCTCCTCCCAGGCGCGGTGCCACCCGGCGGCATCGCGCTGCTGCACCGCTCGCGCGAACTCGTCCCGCGCCAGCTTCCGCCCCGGGACCCCGGCGCGATCCGCGGCTTCACCGAGCGGCGCTCCCCTGGCCAGCGCGCGAGCGCCGACGAGTCCCTGGCGCGCTTTCGACCGCAGCGCCCCGAGCAGCATCGCGTTCAACGCCTCGGGGGCCACCTCGGTCTTGCCGTCGCGGTCGGAGTGGAAACCGGCGCGGAACAGGGCCTCCACGGCGGCGAGCCCCCGCCCCGGATGGCCCGAGAGCAGCGCGTCGGCGCACTTCCACGGGTTGCCGCCACTCTCCCAGCCGACCACCTCGCGCAGGGCTCGTCCCCCACCGCGGCGCAGCTTCTCCAGCTGGGTGTCGATCGCCGAGAGGTCGTTGCCCACCGCGGCGGCGAGGTAAGCGCCGTCCTCGGGGGAGAGACGCACGCCCAGCTCCTCGCCGCGGCTCCGCGCCCAGATCGCCAGCTCGACCTTGCGCGGGTCGGGATCCCACGGCGGCGGGCTGTCCCACAGCTTGCGGCAGGAGAGGATCGGCCCGCCGACCTTCGCGATCGCCTTGGCCACGGCGTGGTCGACGCGGATCGAACGCCCCGCGATCACCATCGAGCCGGCGCGCTCCGACCCGAGGAAAGCGAGCGCGGCGCGGGTGAACGGCGAGGGGTCCTTCCCTTGCTTCTTCAGCAACGGATCCGCTCCCCGCACCACCACGCAGCGCGCGGAGGCGAAGAGCGGGGCCGCGCCGAGGTCGTCGAGCAGGGCGGGCAGGGAGAATTCCGGATCGCCCGTGTCGTGCCGGCAGACCTCCTGGCCCACCGCGAGGGCCCCCTCGACCAGGAGCTCGATCGCCCGATCGACGAAGTAGCGCTCCTCCCCGCGCAGCAGGGCCCCCCGCGGCAACCCCTCGGTGGAGAGGTTCCGATGGAGGTTCTGGAGCTGGATCGGCGGAGCGGGATCCCGGTTGCGTGTGGCGGCCATCGAGCGCGATTATCTGCTCACCAGAGGTCGATCGCCACCCCCAGGAAGAGCCCCACCCCCACCCAGCCGTTCAGGGTGAAGAAGGCGAGGTTCACCCGCGAGAGATCGTCCGGGGCGACGAGGCGGTGCTCCCACACGAGCAGCGCCGTGGCGAGCCCCAGCGCCGCCCAGAAGGGCACCGAGAGCCCCGCGGTGATCCCCTGCCCGACGAAGAGAGCCACGCACAGGACGTGCAGGAGCGCGGAGAGGCGCAGGGCGGATTCGATCCCGAAGCGCGCCGGCACCGAGTGGAGGCCCACGCGGCGGTCGTGCTCGGCGTCCTGACACGCGTAGATCAGGTCGAAGCCGACCACCCAGAAGAGGACGCCCGCGGCCAGGAGGAGAACCGGACGCAGATCTCCGGTGAAGGAGCCGGTGACCGCCAGCCAGGCGCCGAGGGGTGCGATCGCCAGGGAGAGGCCGAGAACGCCGTGCGCGGCGGCGGAGAAGCGCTTGACGAAGCTGTAGCCGAGCAGCACCGCGAGGATCGCCGGCGAGATCCAGCCGCAGAGCGGGTTGAGGGCGAAGGCCCCCCCGACGAACACCGCCGACGCGAACGCGACCATCAACCCGACTCGATCCGCCGGAATCACCCCGGCGGGGATCTCACGCGAGCTGGTGCGCGGATTGACCGCGTCGATACGCCGGTCGATCAGCCGGTTGAAGGCCATCGCCGCCGTGCGCGCCGCGACCGCGCAGAGCACGATCAGGGCGAGGGTCGAGAGCTCCGGCACGCCGCCGGCGGCGAGCCACGCGCCCTGCAGCGCGAAGGGCAGCGCGAAGATCGAGTGGCTGAATTTGACCAGCGAGAGGTAGCGCCCGATCCCCATCACGACTCCTCTTCGGCTTCGGCTTCGGCTTCCATCCGGACGCCGGGATCTCCGGCGAGCTCTCCGTCCCAGCGCGTGCCCAGCCGGTGCTCGACTCCGAGACGGTCGAGGATCTTCGCGACGAGGAAATCGACCAGCTCATCCACCGTCCGCGGCCGGTGGTAGAAACCGGGCATCGCCGGCAGGATCACCGCGCCGAGCCCGGAGAGGCGCAGCAGGTTCTCGAGGTGGAGCGGCGAGAGCGGCGTCTCCCGCGGCACCACGAGCAGCGGGCGGCCTTCCTTGAGAGCGACGTCGGCGGCGCGCTCGACCAGACTCGAGCTGTAGCCGGCGGCGATGCGAGCCGCCGTCCCCATGCTGCACGGGCACACGATCACCGCGGCGATCCGAGACGTCCCGGAGGCGGCGCGAGACTCGATCGCATCGGCGGAGTACGCGCTCACCCCGCGCGCCGTCTCCTCCCCCAGCCAGCGGGGGAGCCCCTCGTCCAGCCGCTCGCCCCGAGACCCGGCATCGATCCCGCGCTCGTGACGGAGCACCTTGCTCCCGCTCTCGGTCAACGCGACGTCGACGCCGTGGCCCGCGCCGACCAGCGCCTGGATCAGGCGCTCGGCGTAGATGTGGCCACTGGCGCCCGTGATGCCTATGAAATACTGACTCATTATCGTTCGGAGTCGGTCTCTGGGCGCTGCGCGCAGAGAGCAGAGGTGGAGGGCATGGAAGCTGACGAGAATCGTGATCGATACGGACGGTTGACCGGTCGGGTGGCGGGCGTCGGCCCGCGCAGGTCAGAGGAGGATCTGCGGCCCCGCCCCGATCAGGAGGGCGAGGTTGAAGAGACCGTGGGTCCAGGCGGCGACCCCGGGGCCCCGCCAGCGGAAGAGGATTGCCAGCAGGATGCCCGCCAGGAGGCGCCAGGTGAAGATCGCAGCGTGGAAGGGCTCTCCCCCCGGACCCAGCCAGCCGTTCAACCAGGCGAGGTGGGCGCTGGCGAAGGCCAGGGCCGAGACGACGAGCGCGACGGCCTCGGCGACCCAGGGCGAGGGGCGCTCTCCGACGCCGAAGAATAGCGCCACGCGCCGCGACAGGAGGTAGATCCCGCTGAAGAGGAGGACGCGGAACAGGAGCTCCTCGTAGGCCGCGCCGCCGAAGATGCGCGCCGCCAGGGACAGCCCTGGATCGGCGGCCCGGCCGGCGGCCCCGGCGATCCCTTCCGGGATCCCCCCGAAGAAGCGCACGCTGAAGGCCAGGGCCGGGCCGAGGAGCATCGCCCCGAGCAGACCCTCGAGGAAGATCCGCAGGAGGCTGGGACCCAGGGCGATCCGGCGCCGGTAGCAGAGGACCGCGGCCAGCGGCAGGAGCACGACCAGCACCCCTTGCCGCACCGCGCTCACCGCATCCCCGAGGGGCTCGATCGCACGGAACAGCGCCAGCTCGGAGTGGCTCCGCAGGAGCGAGGGGTCCTGCGTCAGGGCGAGCTCGTAGGCGAGGAACATCGGGACCATGGCCAGGAGCCCCAGCGCCAGCGAGCGCTGGTGCGCCTCCCCGGAGAGGCGCGCGGGAGACCACTTGCCGAAGGCCCGGAAGGCCCCGCGGCGAGCCCGGGGGGCGGGTTCCTCGTCTTCGAGCTCCACCTCCTCGTACTCGTACTCCTCGTCCTCGAGCTCCTCCTCGTCGACGTCGGCGGATCGCGCCCGGGGGCTCATCCTCCTCCCCCCGACCGGGTCCCCCAGTGCAGGCACGCGATCCCCCGGGTGAAGAGCTGGTAGCCGCGATCGACGAGACCACAGGCGGCGAGGTCCTCGTCCAGCTCCGCCGGCGACGGCCAGGCCATCACCGTCCGCGCGAGGTAGGAGTAGGCGTCATCGTCCCGGGAAACGACCCTTCCGAGGAGCGGCAGCAAGCGGGTGAAGTAGGTGCGGTAGAGGGCGCCGAAGACGGCTCCCGGCGGCTGGGTGAACTCCAGCACGAAGACCTGGCCGCCCTCGCGCACCACCCGGGTCATCTCGCGGAGACCGAGCTGTCGGTCGGCGAGGTTGCGCAACCCGAAGGCGACGCAGGAGACGTCCGCCACCTGATCCTCGACCGGAAGCCGGAGCGCGTCGCCGTGAATGAAGACGGTCCTCGCGGCCTCGCCTCTCACCTTGGCCGTGGCACGGTGCAGCATCTCGGGAGTGAAGTCGATCCCGACGACACGCGCTCCCCGTTTCGCGAACTCCAGTCCCAGGTCCCCGGTCCCGCAGCAACAATCGACCACCACCCGACCGGCCGGTTCCCCGGCCCGCTCGACCACGCGCCGCCGCCAGCGGCGGTCCAACCCCGCGGACAGAGCGTGGTTGAGGAAGTCGTAGGTGCCCGCTATCCGGGCGAACATCGAACGGACCTGCTCGGGGTGCGACATCGTCGCGGCGCAGCATAGCGTCCCGGTCCCGCGATCGCTCGACGTCGGAGGGTGAATCGATGCGCGTCGCGCGCCGCGTTCTCGGGACGGAGGGGATCGAGAGGCGTTGAGCGCTCAACGTCTCGGGTGCGTCTTGGCGCCCATTGGTTCGGGATCCAATGGGCGCCAAGAACAGGAGCCCGCCGTGAGTCGACGGGCTCCTGACTGAGCTCGTGGGCAGAACGCGCGGACTATTGACTGAACTCGCGCGCTGAACGCGCGGACTATTGACTGAACTCGCGCGCTGAACGCGCGGACTATTGACTGAAGTAGTCCATCATGATGGCGGCGTTCGGCGCGGGAATCGACTGGATGCCCTCCTGGAAGGCGTTGGTGTCGAAGCGCAGGAAGGCGCCGTCGAGCAGGATCACGTCGACTCCCCCGATTCCCTGGTGGGGGTTCGGAACTGCGGCGAAGACGAAACGCGGGCTGTTGGAGGGCCTCGGGCCTCCCGCCTGGCGGATGATCGACTTGCCGTTCACCGCGACGGGCGATCCCGCGCTGAACGCAGTGACCCAGTTGGTGATCCCGCCGAAGTTGAGAAGGTTGTCGAAGGCGATGCCCACGGGGACCCCGGTCAGGCGCTCCTCACCGATCGAGACCTTGACCCCGTAGTGGATGTCCCGCAGCTGAGGAATGAACAGCGAGTTCACCGACAGCGGAATCTGCCCCGGCGTGCCGGTGTCGGCCACCACGTTGGTCAGGGCCCCGGCGTCCGGTGCCCCGACGACCTGCGCCGTCTCCTGGTCGAGCCGCCCCTCGTGGACGATCCACACAGCACTGCGCAGGTCGATCGGGTCGGGCTGAATCGTCTTGGGGTTGTTGAAGGTCATCGTCATCGTGCCGACGAGGTCGTCGTAGCCCCAGCCGTTGACGCCGTTGGGACCCGACTCGAAGACCGAGACTCGACCGTTGCGATTCAGGATGTAGGCGAAGTAGACGTTGCGCAGCAGACCGAAGCTCAGCTGGCGAGGGGTGATGGCCACCTCGAAGGGGTGGTCGAGATTGGAGATCGAGGTCTTGCGGACGTTGAGGGAGAATGCGGAGATGATCGAGAGGCTGTTGTCACCCTCGTTGCAGACGAGGATGTCCTCGTTGCCCGGTTCCCAGGCGATGCCCCGGGGAGCCGTGCCCACGTTGGTGGTCTTGACGATCTGGTGGAACTTGGAGGAGCTGGGCTTGACGTCGATGAAGGTCACCGTCCCGACCGACTGGTTCGTCACCGCCAGGAGGTCCATGTTGGTACCCATCGCGAGCGAGGTCGGATCGGGCACCACGATGCGGTCGATCACCGTCATCCGGTTCGAGTTGAGGACCACCACCTCGTTCCGCCCGCGGTCGAGCACGTACAGGAAGTGACCGATCTGCTGGCGCAGGCCGTAGTTCACGCAGTACGACAGGATCGGGGTCGGCATCGACGGCCCCGCGAAGACGATGTTCGACTGGGTCGCCAGCAGCCCGGAAGGGGGCACGTCGTTCGCGGGATCGCCGAAGGGGTCCCCCGAGAACAGGAGGTTGGTGAGCCCGGGCCCATTCGGCGGCGGGAACGGAGGAGGCGGGAGCAAGGTGTCCACCGAAGTGGGCTCCAGGCTTCCGAGGTAGGGCGAGACGCAGAGCGGCGGGAAGATCAGCGGCGGCGGGTTGGGGTGGGGCCCCCAGCTGACCATGTTCGGCCCCCCGTCGATCAGGACCGAGATGCCGTTGGGGTTCAGCGCCGACGGGCTGAGCGTCGAACCGTCGATCACCGTGGTGACCTGCTTGAAGCCTGTCGCGGCGCAGAGGTTGCCGCCTCCGGCCTGGCAGCCGAAGGGCGTCGGGCCGTTGTTGAAGCTAACGTCGAGCGACCAGCCCAGGGCCATGTCCTCCAGCCGGGAGATGAGCGGGGAACGCACGACCAGGTCGTTGAGCGAGGAGTCCTTGGTCAAGGTGAACACGCCCGCCGAGCCGCCGTCGATGGTGCAGACCCCCGGGGCGAGCGGCGGCCGCATCTGGCTTCCCTGGAACTTGACGTTCACGTTGTTGGGGTAGTTGGTGTTCCCCTCGACGGCCGGATGGTCGACGTCGTACGTCGGGTTGCCGGTCGTCTGCCCGAAGCCGTTGAGGTCGATCACCGAGATGCCCGGGAAGCCTCCCGTCCGGCCGACGTAGATGGTGTCGGGGGTGACGGGCACGTTGACCAGGCCCGGTCCCTCGCCGGTGGTGAAGTACGTGTTCCCGGGCAGCTGGTTGGTGTTGCCCGCGAGGTCGAGGATCTGGCCGGCGCGGATGTCCACGTCGACCCGGTTGTAGAGCCCGCACTCGTTGAAGGCAGGTCCCTCCCCGGGGAAGTTGAACGCCGGCAGGAGCTTCCACGTCGTCAGGTCGAAGTGGCTGGCGGGCGTGACGTGGAACGGGACGCTGACCACCTTGGTATCGGGGCCGAAGCGAATGTCGATCGCGGCGCTGAGCTTGGGGACATTCAGGGACAGCAAGCTGCCGACGGTCCACGGCTGGAGCGGCTCGGAGAAGCGCACGGTGATGTCGGTCGTCGGGTCGACGTCATCGTCCCCGCCGCCGGGAGTGACGATCGGGTGAGAGATCGGCGGAGGCGTGAAGAGCACCTCGGGCTGGATCGTGTCGTCGCCGACGGTCGTGCAAGCCGTCGCGGAGTGGGCCAGGGGCAGGTTGTTCTCCGCGCGGACCGAGGTCTGGATCTCCATCCGGATCTGCACACCCGGGGGGAAGGTCTCGTAGGTGGAGAGGTCACTGTCGGTATCGACGACGAAGACCACGGTGTTCGGGGTGATCAGCTCGTGGGAGCCGGCGAAGGCTCCGGTCGTGCCGGGGAAGCCGAGGCCGGGCGTCGAGCCGTCGGAGAGCGTGAGAACCACGGTCTCGCCACTCTCGCCGAGTGTCACCCACTTGTTGCGCCAGAGAATCGGCGCCGCTTCGTCCTCCAGGTTGGGGTCGACGATATCCCCGTAGGTCTCGCCATTCACGAACACCCGCCCGCGGAGCACCGTGGTCGTACCCGTCAACGGGTCGACCGCGGACACCAGGATCGAGCCGGTCAGGCTGTTGTTCGTGAGCTGGCCCGGCGCCCCCGTCAGCACGGAGTCGAAGTCCAGCGGCTGGGAGAAGGTGACGTAGATGAACTGGTTGCCGGCCTCGCCGCTGGGCAGCGTGGCGCTGGTGGAGAGGACCGGAGTCGGGTGGATCGGGTTCGCCGAGGTGACGTGGTCCAGCATGTCCTCCTCGGAGAGGATCGAGATGACCTGGTCCGTCTGCCCCCCCGTCGAGTCGAGCCGGTAGGTCTTGTACGGCAGGAGCTCCCCGAAGCCGTTGGATACCCGCACCAGGCTCATGCTCGAGCTCGCGCCCGAGGAACCGCCGCCACCGCTGCAGCCGATGAGTAGAGCCGCGCCGATAGCGGGAACAACCAGGTTCGTCAGTAGTCGTGTCATGATCGTGGTCGGGTGGAGGCCGCGGTGGAGATCAGCAGCCGGCGGGAAGTGACTCTGGTTTCTGTTCAGGAGCGGTGGAGGAGCGGGTCGGAGCCGGAAGGTTCCCGGCTCCGGTCGCGTTGGCCCTGGCTTCGGTCGCGAGGGCACAGTCTGGCCTACTGGTTCCAGTAGTCCATGAGGATGGAGGCATCGGTGACCTCGATCGACTGGTCTCCCGGTCGATAGGCACTGGTGTCGACGATGGTGTAGCCACCACTGACGTCGATGACGTCGATCACCCCGTCGGAGCCGATCGTCGGACTCGGGACGGCGACGAACATGAACTTCGGCTCGCAGGTGTTCTGCACGATGTTGCCCACCGTACGCACCAGGCTCTTGCCGTTCTGCTGGATCGGGACCCCGGCGCTGAAGGTCGTGACGTAGTTCGGCAAGCCGCCGAAGTTCCGCATGTTGTCGAAGGCGACACCGACCGGCACCCCGGAGAGGACCTCCGGCCCCAGGGACACGTCGACGGCCAGGGACATGTCACGGAACTGCGGGATGAGGAGGGAGTTGACGTTCAGGTTGAGCGCGCCGAAGAGGGCGCTCTCGATCTTGAGATTGCTGACCGCCGGCACGCCGGACTCCCCTTCCTTGTTCGTCTCCGGATCGATCGGTCCCTCGTGCACGATCCAGAGCGCCGAGTTGATGTTGACCAGGTCGGCGCGGAGCGCCTTGGGGTTCTGGAAGGTCTGCGGGGCCGTACCGATGATGTCGTCGTACCCCCAGCCGTTGACCGAGTTGGGACCCGACTCGTAGATGGCGAGCCGGCCGGTGCGGTTCATGATGTAGGCGAAGTAGACCTGCCGCTGGAAGCCGAACGAACCCTGACGGGGCGTGATCGCCAGATCGAAGGGCTGGGACAGCTGGGAGCTGAGCGTCTTGCGGACTTCCAGCGAGAACGCCGAGATGATCGAGAGGGTGTTCTCCCCCTCGTTGCAGACGAGGATGTCCTCGTTGCCCGGTTCCCAGGCGATGCCCCGCGGAGAGGTTCCCACCACGGTGTTGTGAACGACCTGGTGGAAGGTCGCCGAGGCGGGGTTGATGTCGATGAAGGTGACGAGGTTGACCGACTGGTTGGCGACGGCCAGGAAGTCGAGGTTGGGTGACATCGCCAGCGTCGTCGGATCGGGCGTACCGATGCGGTCGATCACCGTCATCCGGTTCGAGTTGAGCACGACGACCTCGTTCCGGGCCCGGTCGATCACGTACATGAACTGCCCGATCTGCTGCCGGAACATGTACGTCGAGCAGGCGTTGAGCGTCGACTTGGGCAGGGACGGTCCCTGGAACCAGGCGTTCTGCTCGGGGCTGAGGAGGCCTTCCGGCGGGATCCCGTTGAGGGGGTCGCCGAAGGGATCCCCGGGCACCAGCAGGTTCTGCGAGAGGTTCCCGATCGGAGGACCCGCCTGGGAGTCGATCGAGGTCGGCTCCATGCCCCCGATGTAGGGCGAGACGCACAGGGGCGGGAAGACGAACGGCGGCGGGTTGGGCGAGGGCGCCCAGGAGATCGTGTTCTCGCCACCGATGACGGTGTTGAGGATCGGGTTGTTGAGGATCGGCGGCGTGAGCGTGTTCGGCCCACCCTGGATCACCTGGAGCAGCTTCTTGCCGTTGAGCGCGCAGAGGTTGCCCCCGCCGGACTGACAACCGAAGGGCGCCGGGGCGTTGTTGAAGGTCCCGTCGAGCGCGTGCCCCAGCATCATGTCGTCGGGGCGCAGGATGACTGGACTGCGGATCAGGCGGCTGTTCAGCGACGTGTCGAGGGTCAGGGTGAACACCCCGGCACTACCGCCGTCCACGGTGCACGAGCCCACCGTCAGCGGCGGCCGCAGCTGCGATCCCTGCAACTTGACGTTGGAGTTGTTCGGGAAGTTGGTGTTGCCCTCGGTGAAGGTCGCGAAGGAGTGGTCGAAAGCGGGATTCCCGGTCCCCCCGCCGAAGCCGTTGAGGTCGATCACCGAGATGCCCGGAGTCGATCCGAGCCGGCCGATGTAGACCGCCTCGGGCGCGACCGGCGCGTTGACCAGCCCCGGTCCCTCGCCGGTCAAAAAGTAGGTGGTCGCCGGCAGGGTGTTCATGTTGCCCGAGAGGTCGAGCAGCTGCGCCGGGTTGACCGTCACGTCGACGCGGTTGAAGACACCGCACTCGGCGTCGGGCGGTCCCTCCCCGGGGAAGTGGAACACCGGGGTGAGGTCGAAGGTGGTCAGGTCGTAGATGCTGATCGGCATCACCTCGAAGGGAACCTGGACGCGGCTCGAGGCCGGCCCGAACTCCACCGCGATCGCCGCGCTCGGCGTCGGCACCTTCCCGAGGGGCAGCGCGCCCAGCGAGGTCGGCTGGAGGGGCTCGGAGAACTCGACGCGGATGGTGGTCATCGGGTCGACGTCCTGGGCTCCCCCGCCGGGGGAGACGTGCGGCTGACTGTTGGGCGGCAGGGTCACCCGCACCTCGGGGTTGATCGTGTCGGCGCCGACGGTGGTGGCGACGACCGCCGAGTTCGCGAGGTTCTGGCTCTTGTCGTTGGTCACCCCGGTCGTGATCCTGACCTGGATGTCGACTCCGGACGGGAAGGTCTCGTGGGTCGACAGGTCGCCGTCGGCGTCGGGGATGAAGACGAAGGTGCCCGGCGTGACCAGATCCTGAGCGCCGGCGAAGGTCCCCTCGGTTCCGGGGAACCCGACTCCCTGGGCCTGGTTCGCGGTCACCACGCCATCGACCAGCGTGACCCACTGCTCGGGCCACAGCACCGGAGCCGCGACCTCCTCGCCGGTCTCGGGGTCGATCGTACTGGCATCGGACCCGTAGGTCCGCCCGTTGATGAACGCCTTGCCCTTGATCGGGCTGGCCGTTCCGGTGGCGGGGTCGATCTGCAGGACGATGATCGTGCCGGTGAGGCTGTTGTTGGTGATCATCCCCGGCAGGTTCGACATCACGCTCTCGAACAGGATCGCATCGGTGAAGCGGACCGAGATGAAGTGGTTCCCCGGCTCACCGCTCGGGATGATCGCGGTGGTGTCGAAGACGGGCGTGGGCAGGATCGGGTTGCCGGTCCGGACGTTGGCCAGGAACTCCTCCTCGCTGCGAATCGAGGTGATGTTCGTCGTCGGCAGATCGTCTGCCCCCAGGATGTAGATCTGGTGGGGCAGGAGCTGACCGAATCCGTTCGTCACCTGGAGCAGGTCGAACGAGCTCTGTGCCGAGGAGCTGGAGCCACCGCCCGAACAAGCCGTGAGGGCGAAGGCCGCCAGGCCGAGGAATCCTGCGCTGTACCGAAGCTTGATCATGTTAGTAGAGGGTACCGGGCCTTGGTCCGTGGGGGTGATCGGGGAGGGGATCGGTGGGTCGGACCCAGGGGGTTCTGCTGGAGCTCGCGCCAACTACGACGCTCCCGACCGACCTCCGGGGGGGCCGGGAACGGGCGCGAGTAGAGCAGGATGACGTGACGGGGTCGCTCTGAAAAGGAACCCCGGCGATTTTCGTGGGGCGAAGCCTCACTCCTGAGTCGTCGTGGAGGGGATTTCTGGGGAACGTGGACCGATCCGAGCCGGGTCCGGACCAGCACAGGCCGGTTCGGATGGCGGCCGGCGGCCACCTCCGGTCGGGGACGTGGGCCGCGTCTTGCCTCATTGTACCGCCCCGGGGCCTGGCGGTTTCGAGCCCCTCGCCACCACCTTCACTTCCGGGGCGAGGAGACCGGCCCGGTGGGGCCGGAGGCTCCTCCCTCCGCCGGTCGATCGGGACTGGCTGACGCCCTCCGAGAGCGCACCCCACCTCGCCGTTCGGGCCCTCGGACGGTCTCCGGACGGACGCGTCCCCCCGACGCGCCGTGGATCCAGAACCCGCACCAGGGTCGCCGATGGAATCACCTGTCACCCGGGACTCCCCCGCAGGAGCCCGGGGAACGCCGCAGCCCATCCAGGGGGCGCCGTTCGGTGAGGGGAGTGGTCTGGAGGGCATCATCACCAGTCGGTCCGCGAGATGCGGACGGGTCGTTCTCACCAAGCGCCGTGCCGGGCTCGCCGGCTCGCTCCACCGCGGTTCAGACCCCAGCATAACCCTATTCGAATACTCGACTTATGGAGAGGATAAAGCGACCCGGATCGACCCTGGCGCGGTTCCGGGGAGCCGGCCGCCGACTCGCTGCGCGGTGCCCGACACCTCCACGTGCGCGAACCCGTGCGCTCCCGCACGCCGGGAGGGGGTCTCTCCCCCGCCGATGGCCGCGGCGGCGACCGAAAACTCCCCGGGAGCGAGGCGCGAGCTTCGGCCCGCGCCTCCGGCGAGCTATGCTGCCCTCCGCACCGAACATGTCGAGCACCGAGCACATCTTCGACCCCGACGCCCTCCTCGGCTCTCCGGACGAGGCGAGCCAGGAGGCCCTGCCCGAGCGGGAGGTCGAGGCGGCGCTGCGCCCCCGGACCCTGGAGGAGTTCGTCGGCCAGGACCAGACCCTCGACAACCTGAGGATCGCCATCGCCGCCGCCCGGGCGAGGGGCGACACGCTCGACCACGTCCTGCTCTCCGGCCCCCCGGGGCTGGGCAAGACCAGCCTGGCCCGGATCCTCGCGCACGAGATGGGCGGTCGGCTCCACAGCACGACCGGTCCCGGACTGGAGCGACCGCGGGACCTGGTGGGGCTCCTGACCCAGCTCGAGGCGGGGGACGTCTTCTTCATCGACGAGGTGCACCGGATCCCCGCCTCGGTCGAGGAGTACCTCTACACCGCGATGGAGGACTTCCGCGTCGAGGTGACCCTGGACCAGGGCCCGCACGCGCGGATCCTGCCCCTCAGCCTGCAGACCTTCACCTTGATCGGGGCGACGACCCGGGAGGGACTCCTGTCGGCGCCGTTCCGCAACCGCTTCGGTCTCTTCGAGCGCCTCTACCCCTACCCCACCGAGGATCTCGAGCGGATCCTCGCCCGCTCCGCACAGCTCCTGGGGATCGGCCTCGCTCCCGAGGCCGGCCGGCGCATCGGGGAGCGCGCTCGGGGCACCCCGCGGATCGCCAACCGTTTCCTCCGCCGGGCCCGCGACCTGGCGCAGGTCGGGGGCCGGGAGGCGGTCGACGACGAGGTGGCGATCGAGACGCTCCAGCGCCTGGGCATCGACGAGCACGGCCTGGAGGAGATGGACCGGCGCGTCCTGCGCTGCCTGGCGATGGTGCCCGGCGAGCCTGTCGGACTGAAGACGATCGCGGCCGCGATCGGCGAGACGGAGGACACGATCGAGGAGGTCTTCGAACCCCACCTCCTGCGCTGCGGCTTCCTGCAGAAGACCGGGCGCGGACGCGTGATCACCCCGCGCGGGTGCGAGATCCTGGGCCTCGACCCGCCCGGGAACCATCCGACCGAACCGGAGCTCTTCCGCTGACCGCCGGCGCCGTGAAACGCGTCCCGCTCGCGCTGCTCTTCCTCCTGTCGGCCTGCGTCGCGCCGCCCCCCGCGATGAGGCCGGAGCGGACGGATCGCCCGGCCCGGGCGGTGGAGGCCGCCGCCGTCCGGCACGACTCGACGGTGCGGGTCCGCCTCTCCGCGCAGGAGAAGAAGGAGCTCGTCCGGATCGGAGGGACGCCGCTGGGGACGATCATCTTCGAGCGCGAGGGGGACGGCGTGCGCACCTCCGCGGGAGGCTTCGCCGAGAGCTTCACCGCCTCGCCGGCGCCGGGAGGGGAAGGCCTCAGCCTCGGGGGCCGCGTCTACCCCGGCGTGCTGGTCGTCACCCCCCACCGCGTGCGCGGGCTGCGAGTCGAGAACCGGGTGGACCTGGAGACCTACGTGGCGGGCGTGGTACCCGCCGAGCTGGTTCTGTGGTCGGCGCTCCCCGCGGAGATCGAGGCGCAGGCGATCACCGCGCGAACCTACGCGCTCTGCTGTCTGGACCCGGCCGGGGGCTGTCTGGACCCGGCCGGGGGAGCCGCCGCGAGGTGCCTCTGGGACGACACCCGCCACCAGGTCTACCTCGGTCGCTTCCAGTCCGGAGACTCCGCCGCGGCCTCGCGCGTCGCCGCTCGCTTCGAGAGCGCGATGATCCGGAGCGCCGGCATAGTCCTGCGCGAGCGAGGAAGGGGGCTGCACGAGGTTCGCTTCCACGCCTCCTGCGGCGGGCACACGAGGGCCGCGACGACGCGCGCCCGGCGAGAGGGCTCCGGATCGATCGCCGTCTCCTGCGCGCCGTGCGCCGAGGCCGGAGCGCGCGAGCGTACCGCGCCGGCGGACGACCGGTCGCGCCGGGTGTCCTGGAGCTGGACCGCCAGCGAGGCCGACCTGCGACAGCTGGCGCGGAGCCTCGACATCGGCGACCGGGTGCACTCGCTGCGCTCGGAGGAGGTCGACCCGCACGGCCGCTGGACGTCGGTCCGGGTCGAGGGGAACCGCAGCCCCACCGTGGTGAACGTCGCGCGCTTGCGCGCCGTGCTCGGGCCCGATCGTCTGCGCAGCGGGAGGATCCTGAAGACCTGGCCCGCCGAGGGCGAGAACATCGCGCGGGGCCTCTACTTCGAGGGGCTGGGCTGGGGCCACGGCGAAGGCCTCTGCCAGGTCGGGTCGCACGAGTACGCCGCCCGCGGCTGGTCGAGCACCCGGATCCTCCAGCACTACTTCCCCGAGGCGACCCCGGTCGCGCTCGAAGCACCTCTCACCGCAGGGCTCGGTCGATGAAGAGCGGCGAATTCTCCTTCCAGATCGGAGCCCGCTGCTCCACCACGAGCGCCCGGACGGGGACCTTCGAGACGCCCCACGGGCCCGTGTCCACTCCCGCCTTCATGCCGGTGGGAACCCGCGCGACGGTCAAGGCGGTGCTGCCGCGCGATCTCCTCGAGGTCGGCTCGCAGATGATCCTGGCCAACACCTACCACCTCCACCTCCGCCCCGGCGCCGAGGTCGTCGCAGCGCTCGGGGGCCTGCACACGATGATGGCCTGGGATCGGCCGATCCTGACCGATTCCGGCGGGTACCAGGTGTTCAGCATGAGCGACCTGGCCCGCATCGACGAGCGCGGCGTCTCGTTCCGGTCGATCGTCGACGGCTCGGAGGTGAGGCTGGAGCCGGAGCGGGTGATCGACATCCAGCGCGATCTGGGCGCCGACGTGGCGATGGCCTTCGATCACTGCCCGAGCGACCCCACCTCGCGCCCGGAGGTGGAGGCGGCGACCGAGCGTACCCACCGCTGGCTGGAGCGCTGCGCCCGGCGCCATCGGGAACACGGCGGGGAGGAGCGGGGTCAGACCCTCTTCGGCATCGTCCAGGGGGGCGCCTTCGACGACCTCCGGCGCGCCTCGGTCGACGCGGTCTGCTCGCACGACCTCGTCGGCTACGCGATCGGTGGCGTCTCGGTCGGCGAGAACCCGGACCTGGTGCGGGAGGTGGTCGCCCACACCGCGCCGTTGCTCCCCGAGGAACGCCCCCGCTACCTGATGGGCGTCGGCACCCCCGCCGACTTCTTCGACGCGGTCGAGCGAGGCGTCGATCTCTTCGACTGCGTGACGCCGACGCGCAACGCGAGGAACGCGACCGCCTTCACCAGCCGCGGGCGGGTCAACCTGCGCAATCGCGGCTTCCACGACCGCACCGACACGCTCGACCCCTCGTGCGACTGCGTCGCCTGCACGCGCTTCAACCTCGGTACGCTGCGCCACCTGTGCAAGACCGGGGAGATGCTCGGCTCGATCCTGCTCAGCCTCCACAACCTGCGCTTCTTCCACTCGATCATGGAGCGGATCCGGTCGGCGATCGGCCGCGGCGAGCTCGCCGAGCTGCGCGAGAGAGTCGTCCCCGCGGCGTCGCGCCGCGTCGCACCGGAGGATCTCTAGCTCGCCTGGCTACTTACTCTTGAAATCGGAGCAGGACCGGACGTTGGGTCGCTCGCGAATGGAGCAGGTATTGGGGTGGTTGTACTTGCAGCGATCGCAGATGAAATCACTGCCCCCGAGCGCGAAGAGGCGCCGGAAGAAGAGGCGCAGACCTTGCAGGAAAGACATCGGTCGCGCGGCCGAGCTCGCCCGGCCGCAGCTCGACGACTAGTTGTCAGCGTGCCCGGCGAAGCGGCCCGAGATCACCTCGATGCGATCGATGTCGATCACCGGGTAGCTCTTGCCCCCGACGGGCGCGGCACTCACCGGGACGCCCCGGACGCCGATCTCGAAGCCCTGGTAGAGGCCGAGATCGTAGCGGCCGCTGTTACAGGTGACGCGAGCCTTGTACTCCGAGCCCCAGCGCACCAGGTAGACCTTCTCGCCGTCCTCCTTCAGCTGCTCGAGCCAGCCCCGGGCCTGGAAGCGACCCCAGAGGGGATCGCGCCCGCGGTTCATCTCCGCGATCTTGCGGTTCGCCTCATCGAGCTTCCGCTGCCGCTCCGCTTCGGCCAGGGCGATGTCGTGGCGCAGCTCGGCCAGCTCCTGGTGTGCCTTGACCTTCTCGATCCGCTGGTTGACCAGGTTCCGGGTCGGCGCGTCGGGTCCGAAGGCCAGCACCGCCTCGTAGGCGACGATCACGGCGGCGAAGTCCGGGTCCTCGGAGGCCAGCTCCTCCTCCGACTTCCGGTCCGCGACGGCCAGCGCCTCGTAGACTCCCTGCGGCGTCTCGGTCACCCCCGCATCGACGATCGCGCTCTCGGTGCCCTGGCGCGTCGCCTCGGCGACCACCGGGGTGCCTCCCCTCTCGTGCGCGGCGACGGCGGCGGCGGTGGCCTCTCGCCAGCGGGCGGCGGCGTCGGTCCCGGCGGGCAGCGCGGCGGTCTCGGCGGCGAGCACGTAGGCCATCGTGTCCGGCGTCGAGTAGACCTGCACCCAGTCCTCGGCCATCGGCTTGCTCGGATCGTTGCGGCCGATGAACACCAGCCGGTCCCCGAGATCGAGCTGGCCGAGGGGCCAGGCGTGCTGGCTGCGCGGCAGCGGCCGCATGTTGATGTAGCTCCCCGAGATCTCGACCCAGCCGAGGCGCGGCGATTCCTTGACGTACCTGCCGAACACCCAGACCTTGACCCCACCGGGCGCCGTGACCTTCAGGTAGCGACCGCCGGCGTACGATCCGTGAACCGCCAGCGGCGTGCCGGCGGCGACGTCGAGCACCACGTGCCCCTTGGGGTCGGGCAGGTTGAAGAGCTTCGCCCCGCTCGAGCCCGCCTGGACGTAGCGCTCCGGCTCCTGGCTCGCGGCCGATGGAGTCCCGACCGCCGCCGAGGCCGGGGCGGCGAGAAGGGTCAAGAGGGCGAGGCACCAACCCAGGCGTACCCGGGAGAAGGCGTGGATGGAGGTTCTCTCGGTTGTGAATTCGCTGATCATGACGGCACCCTTCGGACTCGCTGTTCCCGGTTGCGCGGTCGGGGAGACCCGACCACGATTTCGAGGCGATCGTAGCCACTCGAATCGGCCGGATCCACAGCGCGTTTCCGGCGGAATCGGTCGGAAGAGGACGCGAGGCTCCGCACCCCGGAACGCCTCGCTTTCCCGCGGCGAGAGCGGGGCCAGGGCCTCCGCTCCACGTCCCCGAGGGCCCCCGGATCCGGGACCAAAAAAGTGAGAGCGTGGCGCTCGCGTCCCGCCGCAGCGGTTCGCCCTCCGCCGGATCGACGGTTCGCTTGTCGCGAGCGCGGCTCGTAGACTCCCTCTCGCCCCCACCCGGAGTCCTCCCCGTGACCGATCCGTCCCCGCTTCGCTTTCCGTACATGTTCTGGGCCCGCGAGGAGTCCTTCAACTCCCCCTACTGCCTCTCGCAGTCGGGGATGCCGGTCCCCGACGACGGCTTTCTCGACGGACTCCGGTTCGAGATCGAGCACCCCGCCGCGGAGGTGGGGCCGCGGCTCCAGGCGAGGCTCGCCGAGCGCTTCGCGATCCCCGAGGAAAGGGTGCTGGTCACCGTGGGAGCCTCCTCGGCGATGCACATCCTGGCCATGCGCTGGTTCCGCGAGGGCGCGCGGGTGGCCACCGAAACCCCCTCCTACGAGGCGCTGCGGGCCCTCCCCGAGCTCTTCGGAGCCCGGGTGCTGCCACTCTCCCGTCGCGGCGAGGACGGGTGGCAGGTGGAGCCCGACCGGGTCCGGCGCGCGCTCGCGGCAGGGTCCGGGCCGGGGCACGTCTTCGTGACCAACCTCCACAACCCCAGCGGGGTGCTGATCGACGCGGAGCGGATCCGCGGGATCGCCGCGGAGGCCGAGCGCGCGGGGGGGATCCTGGTCAGCTCCGAGGTGTACATGGAGTACGTGCCGGAGCGCGAGCAGGTCCGCGCCTTCGAGCTCGCGCCCAACGCCGTCTCTCTGGGCAGCCTGACCAAGGCGTACGGCCTCGGCGCGCTGCGGGTGGGCTGGTTGGTGCTCGGCGAGGCCCTCGCGGACGAGCTCACCTCGCTGCTCGACTTCTCCTTCCTCGGCTACGTCGACCCGCCGACCCCCTCGCTCCAGGCGGGGCTTCGCGCCCTGGATCGGCTCGAGCTCCTCCGCCGACCGATCGAGGAGGTGGAGGCCCGCTCCCGCCCGCCGTGGGAGCGCTGGCTGCGCGAGACGCCGGGGATCACCGCGACCGTTCCCCGGCACGGGATCATCGCCTTCCCGAGGGTCGAGGGCGTCGACGACACTCGCGCGCTGGTGCGTCACCTGCAGGAGGAGCACGGCGTCGACGTGGTCCCCGGCGAGTTCTTCGGTCTGCGCGGGCACCTGCGCGTCGGTTGCGGCGTCGACGAGGAGACGATCACCGAGGGGCTGGCCCGGCTGCGGCGAGGGATCGAGAGCTTCCGCGCGGCCGGCGGATGCTGATGGACTTGCGCTCTCCGGAAGCCGATCATCGCGCACGATGAGCGAGAGCGCGGTAGAGCGGCGGCTGGTCGTCTTCTCCGACGACTGGGGGCGGCACCCCTCGAGTGCCCAGCACCTGGTGCGAGCGCTGCTCGAGCGCGACGACGGTTGCCGCAGTTACCACGTCGACTGGGTCAACACCGTCGGCACGCGCCGACCGAGCCTCAACCTCGCCGACTGCAAGCGTGGGATCGAGAAGCTCACCGCCTGGATCGGTGGCCGGGGGAAGGAGGAGCCGCCTTCCGAGGAGCGCGGCGGGCCGGCGCCGAACGTCCACTCGCCGATCCACTGGCCCGGGTTCGGGAGCCGCTTCGAGCGGGGGCTCAATCGCTGCCTCCTCCTGCGCGCGCTGCGCGAGGTGCTCCCCGGCGGCTCGCCTCCTGACGCGGTGATCACCACCGCCTCGATCACCGCCGACCTCGCCGAGGCGCTCCCGGAGCTCGAGTGGGTCTACTACTGCGTCGACGACCTCTCGGAGTGGCCGGGGCTCGACGGGGAGAGCCTGCGGGTGATGGAGCGCGACATGCTCCCCCGGATGAAGAGGGTGATCGCGGTGAGCGAGCACCTCCGCGAGCGCCTCGCGGGGATGGGCACCGGGGCGGAGATCCTGACCCACGGGATCGAACTCGAGCACTGGGAGGGGATCGAGCGCAAGGCGCTGCCCGCTCCCGACGATCGCCCGGTCGCGATCTTCTGGGGGAACGTCGACCGGCGCCTCGACACGCCCGTCTGCCTGGCGCTCGCCGCGGAGTGCAGGCTCCGCCTGGTGGGACCGCGCAGCGAGGTGGATCCGCGCCTCGCCGAGGCCCCGGGGATCGAGTGGGTCGGCGCCGTCCCGTACGAGGAGCTCCCCGCGATCGCCGCCACCGCCGACGTCCTGGTGATGCCCTACGCGGACCTGCCGGTGACGCGCGCGATGCAGCCGCTCAAGCTGAAGGAGTACCTCGCCACCCTCCTGCCGGTGGTCGCGACGCCGCTGCCGGCGACGGGCGAGTGGGCCGACGCACTCGACCTCGAGTCGGATGCGGCGCGCTTCGTCGAGCGGGTTCGGGCGCGCGCGGTCGCGCCGTTGCCGGAAGAGCAGGCCCGCGCGCGCGCACCGCTGTCCGAGGAGAGCTGGAGCGAGAAGGCGAGGCAGTTCGAGGAGATGATCTTCGGGGGTCGAGCGAGTTGAACGAAGACCGGGAGCGCCGCACCGTCCTGCACGTCCGCATCGTCACCGGAGCTGGAGGCGGGCCGGAGAAGACGATCCTGAACTCGCCGCAGGCCCTCGAAGGGAGCGCGTATCGCGCGCTGGTGGTCTACCTGCACCCGCCGGACGATCCGGGCTTCGAGGTGATCGAAGCGCGCGCCGCGGAACGGAGCTGCCCCTTGATCGGGATCCCCGAGCGACTGCCGATCGACCCGCGCGTCCTGTGGAAGCTGGCCCGCCTCGCCCGGCGCGAACGCGTGGCGATCTGGCACGGCCACGACTACAAGTCGAACCTCTACGGTGTTCTCCTGCGCCCCTTCCTGCGCTTCAAGCTGGTCACCACCGTTCACGGCTGGGTCAAGCACACCTCGCGCACGCCGCTGTACTACGGGATCGACCGCTGGACGCTGCCCCGTCACCACCAGGTGGTCGCGGTCTCCTCCGACCTCTTCGACCGCTGCCGGGAGTCGCGCGTGAAGGAGGAGCGGCTGAACCTGATCGAGAACGCGATCGATACCGACGTGTTCCGGCGCCGGAGCCCGCGGCGGGAGGTGGGCACGTTGCGGATCGGGGCGGTGGGCCGGCTGTCGGAGGAGAAGGGCTTCGACCTCCTGATCGAGGCGGTGGAGCGCCTGATCGACGAGGGCTGCGACCTCGAGCTCGCGATCGCCGGCGAAGGAGACCAGGAAAGTGCGCTCGCCGCGAGGATCGCCGGATCGCCGCACCGGGAGCGCCTGGCACTGCTCGGCTTCCGCAGCGACACGGTCGAGCTGTTCGAGGGCTTCGACGTCTTCTGCCTGTCGAGCCTGCGGGAGGGGTTGCCGAACGTGGTGCTCGAGGCGATGGCGATGGAAGTGCCGGTCGTGGCGACGCGCTCGGGGGGGATGGAGACCTTCGCGCGCGACGGTGAGGACGCGGTGCTGATCGATCCCGGATCGGTGGAGGAGCTGGTCCGCGGACTCATCCGGGTGGTGCGGGACGCCGGGCTGCGCGAATCCCTGGCGCGCGCGGCGCGGGAGCGCGTCGAGCGGGAGTACTCCTTCCCCCGGAGGATGGAGAAGATGGTCGCGGTGTACGATCGGCTGTGGTGAGCCGCCGCGCGCTACTCGATCCCCTCGAGGACCTTCTCGACGACCCTTCGCTCCGCCTCGCGCAGGGTCCAGCGGGAAGCGGCGGCGAGGGCGACCAGGTCGTCGTACTCGGGAAAGATGTCGCGCTCACCGAAGGGAGAGCGTCCGGGGTAGTCGGGACGCCGGCGCAGCTTGACCCGAACGCGCACGCCTTCGAGCTCGACGCTCCGCTCCTCGCGAGCGCACTCGGTCCGCTCGAGGCGCGTCCAGCGTAGCCCGAGCGTCGGGGTGTGCTCGAAGACGACCGCCTCGAAGGTCTCGCGCTGCTCGGCGCGGCCGAGTGCCGAGAGCAGCGTGCCGGGGCGGTCCTTCTTCATCTGCACCGGCGTGCACCAGCAGTCGAGCGCGCCCGCCTCGCGCAGCGCCGCCACGCACCAGCCGAGCTCCTCGCCGGTCGCGTCGTCGAGGTGCACCTCCAGGAGCCACGCCTCGCGGCGCGAGTCTCCGCTCGCCGCCTCGCGCGCGAGCTGGACGCGCACCAGGTTGGCGGGCTCGGCCGCGGGCTCGCGGCGACCCGCTCCGTGACCGGTCGCGAGCGCGGTGAACGTCCCGCCCGTCTCGAAGACATCGACGCACTCGGAGAGGATCGCCGCCGCGGTGGGCGTCAGCCGCTCCCCGTCTCCCCCACCGAGACGCAGCGGCAGTCCGCGCATCAGCTCGACCACCGCCGGTGGCGGCACGGGCATCTCGCCGTGCGCGCAGCGGACGGTCCCCTCTCCGGTGAGCGGCGGCGTGGAGAGGACGCGCTCGACGCCCAGGGCCTCGAGCGCCAGCGCCGCGCCGCAGACGTCGATCAGGGTGTCGACCGCTCCCACCTCGTGGAAGTGCACCGCCTCGACCTCGATCCCGTGGACTCGCGCCTCCGCCTCGGCGAGGCGACGGAGGATCGCCCGCGACCGGCGTCGCGCGCCCGCCGGGAGCGAGGTCTTCTCCACCAGCGCCTCCAGATCGGCGAGGTGGCGATGTGGAGGGTCCTTCGTCTCGTCGGTGGCGACCTCGAGGAGCACGCCCTCGAAGGCGCCCCGGTGCACCCGGGAGCACTCCAGGCTCGCTTCACCGGGAACCAGCGCCTCGGCGAGCTCGCGCAGGTGCTCGAGCGTGAAGCGGGGATCGCCGAGGTCGAGCAGCGCGGCCAGGAACATGTCCCCGGCCATCCCACCGAAGGGTTCGATCAGGAGGGTGACCATCGCGGGAGTCTACCGCGAGGGGAACGGGAGGGGGTATCGGTTCCGATCGATCGACGTCGCCTTCTCGTCCGCTCATGGCGCGGGCTGGCGCCCGCAACCCAGTGGGTCAACCGAATGTTCGGATCGCGGTTCTCGAGAGCTTGAATGCCCTGGCGCGGGCTGACGGGTCAATCGACCGTTACGATCACGATTCTCGAGAGCTTCAATGCCCTCCCAGCCTGCTTTCTGCACGCAACGCGCAGAAACCGACTCCGACTTGATCAGGCGTGCACGCTGCCCCGGCACGCCGAGACGACGAAGCCGGCGATGTCGCTCAGCGGCAGGACCGCATCCGCGAGCCCCTCCTCGACGGGGATCTTCGGCATCCCGAAGACCACGCAGCTCTTCTCGTCCTGGGCCACGACCTGGGCGCCCTGCTCCTTGAGGAGCCGGAGGCTCGCCGTGCCGTCGTCACCCATGCCGGTCATGATCACCGCCAGGGTCCTCGCCCCCACGACCTGCGAGGCGGATCGGAAGAGGTAGTCGACCGACGGCTTGCAGCTGCGCTCGGGCGGGTCATCCGCGAGGACGATCTCCCAGCCGCGTCCTCCCTGGCGGAAGCCCATCTGGATTCCACCGGGAGCGATCAGCACCTGTCCCGCGACCACCTGCTGACCGTCTCGTGCTTCTCTCACCTCGAGCTTCGACTTGCGGTCGAGGCTCTCCGCCAGCGTCCTGGTGAACATCGGGGGCATGTGCTGGACGATCAGCACCGGCACGCCTAGATCCGCGGGCAGCGCCGGGATCACGGCATCGAGCGCCTGCGGTCCGCCGGTGGAGGAGCCGATCACCACCAGCTCCGGCGGACCGGCGGGGCGCGCAGCCCTGCGGGGAACCGGCGGCGGGCTCGGGCGAGTCGCGGCGGGAAGCGGCGCCGGTGCCGAGGGCATCGATGCTCGCTCGTTGGCCACGAAATCACCGCAGGCGATGAGCCGCGGGACCAGCTCGCGCTGGAGGGTCTCGATCACCTGCTCGGGGGTGTGTCCCGACTTCGGCTTGGTGATCAGGTCGAACGCGCCGAGTCGCATCGCCTCGAGGGTGGCGCGGGCTCCTCGCTGGCTGATCGCGCTGACCACGATCGCACCGACGAAGGGGCGCATCCGCTGCAGCTTCTCCAGGACCTCCAGCCCCCCCATCACCGGCATCTCGAGATCGAGGGTGAGCGCGTCGACGCCACCCAGCTCGATCTTCTTCAGGGCGATCTCCCCGTTGCTGGCGTGGCCGACGACCTCGATCCCATCCTGGCCCTCCAGCGCCGTGCGCAGCATCTTCCGCTGGACTGCGGAGTCCTCGACGATCAGAACACGGACGGGTCGATTCGAGATGGCCATACTGATTCACTCGTAGTCGGTTTCTGCGCACTGCGCGCAGAAAGCAGGCTGGGAGGGCATCGAGGCCCACGCGACTCGTAGTCCACCAGTCAGTTGACCGGTTGGGTTGCGGGCGCCAGCCCGCGCTACGATCACGGGATCACGGGGGGTGCGGTTCTCATCGGCCCGGAGCGTGGAGCGACTGCACCGATACATCGCCCGCCGGGGCAACTCGCCCAATCCTGGGAGGGCGAGTCGCGGGCCCGGCTGTCACTGCTCGAGGATCAGCTCGACCTCGGAGTCGCTCCCGGAGTAGATCTTCACCGGGGCGAGGTCGCTCGACAGCCCCCCGTGGTTGGCGTGGACCCGGTAGCGCCCCGGCGCGATTCCCTCGTAGCGGAAGCGTCCCTGTCCGTCGGAGTGGGAGCTGGTCCAGCTGGCGATGGGGCGCCCCCCCTCGGTGGTCACGTGAATGCTCGCGCCGCTCACCGGGAGACCGTCCACGCCCAGCACCGTCCCGACGACGGCACCACCCTCCTCGAGGTCGATGTCCAGGGTGTCGCGGACCTCGCCCTCGGCGAGGACGAGGTTCTCCAGGGTCACCGCGCCCTGTTCGGATCCGCCCCCCGAGCTGCGCCGGCGTCGCGGCGACATCGGCGTCACCCGGAGCACGTAGCTCCCGCCCTCGAGGTGCCTCAGCTCGTAGTGGCCTTCTTCGTCGGTGCCGACCGAACGGCGCGGGTAGTGGTGCTGGTGCTCCTCCTCGCCACCGTCCCCGAGATACTCGAGCTCCACCTGGCAGTACGACGCCGGGGACCCGCTGGAGTCGCGGATCACGCCGGAGATCTCGCCGGTGGGCAGCTCGAAGTCGATCCGCACCGCCTCCTGCCGGGGCACGTCGCGCCCGAAGTGCAGGCGTCCCGTGCTCTGGGTGCCGACCTGGAAGTCGTAGTGCCCCGCCTCGCCGACGACGATCTGCCAGCTTCCGTCTCCGCCTGTCCGGGCCGCTCCCTTGTCCTCCCCGTCGCCGCTCGCCTCGCAGGAGACGACGACGTTCGCCACCGGCGAGCCCCCGCTGGTGACCGTCCCGTGGAGGCGAATCGGGCTCGACGGCGGAGCACCGAGCACGACGTGCGCATGCTGTCCCTCGTGAACGCTCACCCGCTCGGAGCTGGCGAGCGACCGGCGGAGGACCCAGTCCGGCTCGCCCTCTTCGATCGACTCCGCCTCGAGCTCCAGCTCGTACGTGCCGGGGTCGAGGCCGGTCACCTCGAAGCGTCCGGTGGAGTCGGTGTGCACGGTCCTCCAGTAGCTCAGGCCCTGGCGACCGCGGATCGTGACCTCACGCTCGTCGAGACTGCCGCTGGAGGGGTGCACCTCGCCGGTGAGCCGCGCCGCCTCGCGCAGGTGGCAGGCGACTCCGACCACCTCCTCGGCCGGGGGCACGTCGATGAGCAGCGGCAGGCTGCTGGCCGAACCCTCGATCCCCGCGACGATCTGCACACGCCCCGGGACGATCTCGCGCGCCTCGAAGAGCCCTTCCTCGTCGCTGGTCGCATCCCCGCCCCAGTAGCCCATGCGACCGAAGCTGCCTCCGTAGTCCTCCTCGTCCTCCTCCGGGGCTTCCTCGATCCACACTGTCGCCCCGGAGACCGGAGCGCCGCTCGGGTCCCGGACGATCCCGTGGACCTCGGCCAGGCGCGGAGCGACGAGCTCGATCTCCTGCGCGCCGGGAGAGACCACCTGCACCTCGTTCGAATGCGCGTGTCCGGTGGCCTTGGCGCTGATCGTCCAGGTGCCGTCGCGCAGACCGTCGACCTTGAACTCACCGTCGAGGCTGATCACGACGCGGTTGAAGCCGTCCTCTCGCTCCAGGTTCTCCGGCCCGCCGCGCTCCGGTCGGGCGGAGACCAGGAAGCGAGTCAGCGGCTCGCCGCGATCGTCGACGACGCGACCGGAGACGCTGTCCCCCTTCTCCAGGACCAGCAGCAGGCCGCTGGTGCCCGGCAGCACGTCCGCGACCTTCACCTTGAACATCGGGCCGCGCCGCTTGAGCTTCGGGTCCCGTCCCTCGAGCTCCCGCTCGCGGGCGCGCTCGAGGTCCTGAGGCCGATAGGACTTCGAGCTGGCGCGAACGACGCACGGCGAGTCCTCCAGCCCGGTGACGTGGAACGAACCGTCCGCCGCCGCCCGGGTCGTCCGGTTGTCGCCGAAGCCGAGGAGCATGCCGCCCGTCTTCCGCTCCTGATCGACGGTGACCATGGCGCCATCGGCGGGGGTCCCGTCGGGCCACTGCACCTTCCCCGAGAGGAAGCCGCCTTCGTCCAGCAGGAGCTCGACCTCCTGTCGCCGCACCCCCGCGTGAAGGACACCGAGCTCCTTCTCCGTCGTCAGGTGGTCCTTCTCCCCCGCCTTCAACGTCACCTCACCGGCCGGGATCCCGAAGAAGGCGAACTGTCCGTCCTGTTCGGTCGGCTTCGACTGCCGGTGCCAGCCGTCCTCGATCGGGTCGCAGACGAGCTCCACGGAGACGCCGGCGCGCCCCACGCCCTTTGCGTCGACCACCTTGCCGAGCACCGTCGCCCCGAGGGTGAGCTCCGCGTCGAAGGTGGTGATCTCGCCGGACTTGACGCTCACCTCAGCCGCCTCGATCCCGCACCAGTACTCGCTCTCGACGGAGAGGTTGTACGAAGCTCCCGGCGGCAGGGCGGTCACCTCGTAGCTCCCGTCCGCGCGGAGGCGCGCGGTCCGGGAGAAGAAGCTCCCCGAGCTCCAGGAGACGACGCGCACCTGCGTCTTCGCCAGGGTCGTCTCGGTCCACTCGTGGCCCAGGGGCAAGGAGATCGTACCGGCGACGAGCCCTCCCAGCTTCGGCTCGAGCACCACCTGGTCGGGCAGGTCGCGAACGTTCACCGTGTGCTTCTCCGGCAGGTAGAGGTAGCGCCCTTGAATCGTGATCCACCCCTTGCTCGTCCCCTCGGCGAAGGCGACCCGGAACGTCTGGTCGTCCTTCAGGGCCGTGGTGTACTCCCGCCGGACGTCGCGCCTGTTCCGCTTGCCGCCGAAGCGTCGCCCACGCGCGGTGATCTCGACCTTCCCGCCATCGAGGGGCAGCGCGCGGGGAAAGACGATCCGTCCATCGACCCACACCGCGTTCGAAGGGACCGACTCGGGCGTGCGAGCCGCCGTCACCCGCGCCGGCTCCTCCTCCTCTTCGAGCGCCGTGCGGTCGATCGACCCCTCGTCACCCGCCGGCGTGGGGTCGGGGAGGGGCGCCGGTCCGTCGGAGGCGATCGGGAGGGGCGAGTCGACGGAAGGCGCGAGCTCCTCGAGGGGCTCGACCTCGGTCGAGGCCGGACCGGTGCGCATCGCGAACCAGGCGAAGACGAGGAGGGCGGCGAGCACGCCGAGCAGCGGTAGGAGGAGGGTGTTCTTCATCGGGGGGAGTGAGACGTCGAGGAGCGGCTGCGGATTCTACGCGTCGCCGCCCCGGGGATTCCCCGCGACCTGCGCGAGACCGGCGCATCAGCCCCCGGAGCCGGGAGATCCCCCTCGCCGCGCCCCTGCGCGAGCGGCCACCAGCACCCCCACCCCCGCCGCGCCGCCCCGGCGCAGCACGCGGGCGCATTCCGAAGCCGTGGCTCCGGAGGTGAGCACGTCGTCGACCAGCCAGACGAAGCGACCGCGGAAGGGGCGCCGGAAGAGCCCCCGGACGGCGAAGACCCCGGCGACGTTGGCGCTCCGGGAAGCGCACCCGGGTGAGCCCTGCGGCTCGGTCCAGCGCCGCCGGCGCAGCGCCCGGACGAGCGGGAGGCCGCTCTCGCGGGCGATCACCCGGGCCAGCGCCGCCGCCTGGTCGTAGCCGCGCTCGAGGTGGCGGAGCGGGTGCAGCGGAATCGGAGCGAGCACCGCCGAGTGGCTCGACGGCTCTCCGCTGGCGAGGAGCACCCGGGCCAGCGCCTCGCCCAGCGGCTCGGCGAGGTCGCGGCGTCCCCCGTGCTTGAGGGCCAGGACCCACTCCCGCAGCGGGCTGCGCGGGTGACCGTAGTCCCCGAGGGTCAGGCAGCGCGAGAAGGCGGGAGGCTTGCGGGCGCACGCGTCACAGCGGTAGCCGTCGGGCAGCGAGGCGGCGATCGCCGCCGCGCAGCGGGCGCACCGCGGCCCCGCGGCCGTCTCCGGCAGGACGTGACGATCGCAGGGATCAGGCGCGCCGCACAGCGGGCAGCGCGGAGGAAACAGCGCGTCGAGAAAGTCGTCGAAAGCCCCCCACCGCTCCATGGAACCCCGACGGCGGTTCCGTCGCGTTCCTGAAGAGACGCCCGGCGCCGGGGCCGGTCACGCCTCGGCGGGACGTTGTTCGAGCCCCGTCACGCGTCGGGGGGCGTTATTCGAGCCCCGCCGGGTCTCAGGCGATGCCTTCCTCGAGCTCCGCTTCCTCGTTCTCGATCGCCACCGCCTCGCGCCCCACCGCCGCGCTCGACGGGTGCGGCACGCAGACCTTCTGCCGCAGTCTCGCGACGTAGGACTCCACGGTGTCGTCGGAGTGGGAGGTGAGCCCGAAGAGCTCCCCTACCTCGCGCGACAGCGCGAGGTCCGCCTCGAAGTCGGCGGGGTGGGTGCGGAAGTACTCGCGCACGTATCTCCGGAAGGCGAGCAACGACCACCACCAGCTGGCCAGGAGCAGCGCGACGGCCAGCACCACCACGATGCCGATCCACAGGGCGGGGAAGGTGCGCTCGACGCCCTCGGGGACCGGGCTGTAGTGGCCGTAGAGCTGCAGGCCGAAGCCGGCGAGCAGGAAGCCGAAGCCGACGTTGACCTGGACCCGGTGGAAGATGTACTCGCGGATCTTGCGCAGGTGCTGGGTCGCTCGTCCGAAGCGCTCGACCACCAGCTGCCGCGGGTGGCGGAAGAGAATCGAATTGGCGAGCAGGAAGGAGCCCACGATGGCCAGCACCAGACCGATCCCCATCCAGTCCGGATGGGCCAGTCCACCGCCCTCCGCGGGGCGCGCGATGATCCCGATGGCGAACATGTCCGGGAAACTAGACCTCCGGGGCCTCAGGGGCAAGTCCCTCATCGACGGTTGATGCTCCCTCCCCGTAAAACGGGTCTGGAAGGCGCTGGAGGGGTCCCCCGCGTGGTTCCGGGCCCCCCGCGGTCGTAGAATCGAGAGCCTCCCGTCCCCCGCCGAGGCCACCGCAGCCCGCGGTGCGGACCCGCCCCGCTCTCCTCCCGCCGCCAACGCGATGCCCGAAAACCCGCTGGAGCTCCTGAAGAAGACCGCCGAGCTCGCCCGCCTCGAGCTGGGCGAGGAGCAGGCCGCGAACCTCGCGGCCGAGATCGAGTCGATCCTCGCTCACTTCGCGATCCTCTCCACCGTCGACGTCGAGGGCATCGAGCCCACGCGGGGAGCGACGCCCCTCGAGGACGTCAAGCGCCCCGACGACCCGCGGCCGAGCCTCGAGGTGGAGGGCTCCCTGGCCGGCGCCCCCGATCGGCGCGGGGAGTTCTTCGGCGTGCCCAAGACGCTCGGGGGCGCGGAGTGAAGCCCCCGGTCGGCCTCGACGCCGGGGCCTGGCGCGCGGGGATCGTCGAGGGGCGCTGGAGCGCGCGGGAGGGTGTCGAGGCCTCGCTCGGACGGGTCGACGCCCTCGACGGCGAGCTCCTCGCCTTCCGCCACCTGGACCGCGCCTTCGTGCGGCGGCGCGCGGACGAGTGCGACGCGGCCCTCGCCGCCGGCGAGGTGCCGGGACCGCTCTTCGGAGTACCGGTCGCGTTGAAGTCGAACATGTGCCTCGCGGGACAGGTGACCGACTGCGGCAGCCGCCTGCTGGAGTCGTACCGCCCTCCCTACACGGCGACCTTCGTCGAGCGGCTACAGGACGCCGGCGCGATCCCCTTCGGCACGACGCAGATGGACGAGTTCGCGATGGGCTCCTCCTGCGAGAACTCCGCGTTCGAGTGCGCGCGCAATCCCTGGGACCCCTCGCGCACGCCCGGCGGATCGTCGGGGGGCGGCGCCGCGGCGGTCGCCGCGTCGATGGTTCCCCTCGCCCTGGGCTCGGACACCGGGGGATCGGTGCGGCAGCCGGCGGCGTTCTGCGGCATCTTCGGGCTGAAGCCGACGTACGGTCGGGTCTCCCGCTACGGGCTGGTGGCCTTCGGCTCCTCGCTCGATCAGGTGAGTCCGTTTGCGCGTAGTATCGCTGATCTCGAGCGCTTGATGGAGGTGATCAGCGGCCACGACCCGCGCGACTCGACGAGCTTGCCGTACCCCTCGCTGGAGCCGGAGCGCCCCGCCGAGGTGAAGCGTCTCTCCGGCGTGCGCATCGGCGTGCCGGCCGAGTACTTCGACGAGGCGATCGCGCCGGGGGTACGCGAGGCGTGCGAAGGGGCGCTCACCATCTTCGAACGCCTGGGCGCGGAGCTGGTGCCCATCGAGCTCCCGCACACGCCCTATGCGATCCCCACCTACTACGTCGTCGCCATGGCGGAGGCTTCGAGCAACCTGGCGCGCTTCGACGGCGTGGTGTACGGCAAGCGGGAGCCGGGCGACGGCACGCTACAGGGGATGTTCTCCGCGACTCGCGAGGCGGGTTTCGGGCACGAGGTGAAGCGGAGGATCCTGCTCGGCACCTACGTCCTGTCGGCGGGCTACTACGACGAGTGGTACGGCCGCGCGCAGAGGGTGCGCACGCTGCTCTGCCGAGACTTCGAAGCGGCGTTCGAGAAGGTGGACCTGATCGCCGGCCCGACGGCGCCGACGCCGGCGTTTCCCCTCGGGGAGCGCGTGAAGGACCCGATCGCCATGTACCTCTCCGACATCTGTACCGTGCCGACGTCACTCGCCGGCCTTCCGGCGCTCAGCCTGCCCTGTGGTTTCGCCGCCGTGGAGGACGGCCCCGAGCTGCCGGTCGGCCTGCAGCTCATCGGCCCGGCGCTCTCCGATGCGCGCCTCTTGCGGGTGGCCGCGGCCTTCGAGATGGAGACCGACTTCCACCTCCGACGTCCCCCTCTCGCCGATCCCGGAGGGGTCTCATGACCGCGGTCCAACGCGAAGGAACGGAGTGGGTCTCCACGGCGACCGGCACGCGGTGGGTCCCGGTGATCGGGCTCGAGGTGCACGCGCAGCTCTCCACCCAGACCAAGCTCTTCTGCGGCTGCGCGTACCGCTTCGGCGCGCCGCCCAATTCGATCACCTGTCCGGTGTGCACCGGCCACCCCGGTGTCCTGCCGGTGCTCAACGCCGAGGCGGTGGAGCTCGCCGTCCGCGCCGCGCTGGCGCTCGGGGCGAACGTGGCGGAGCGCGCCAAGTTCGATCGCAAGCAGTACTTCTACTGCGACATCCCCAAGAACTACCAGATCTCGCAGTACGACGAGCCCTACTGCACCGGCGGCGGGATCACGTTGCCGTCGGGGCGCGAGGTGCGCCTTCACCGGATCCACCTGGAGGAGGACGCCGGCAAGGCGATCCACGACCGCGGCGACAGCACGCTGGTCGACCTCAACCGCGCGGGCGTACCGCTGATCGAGTCGGTCACCGAAGCGGACATCGAGACGCCCGAGGACGCGTACGCGTACCTCACCGCGCTGAAGGAGGTGCTGATCTACGTCGGGGCCTCGAGTGCGGACATGGAGAAGGGCGAGCTGCGCTGCGACGTGAACGTCTCGGTGCACCCGGTCGGCGAGGAGTGGCGCACCAAGATCGAGGTGAAGAACCTCAACTCCTTCAGCAACGTGAAGGCGGCGCTGGAGTACGAGATCCCGCGCCAGATCGAGGCGTGGGAAGCGGACGACCCGGCGGCACACCCGGTGCAGGAGACGCGCCTCTTCGACGTCGACAGGGGGGAGACGCGGACGATGCGGATCAAGGAGGGCGAGGCGGACTACCGCTACTTCCCCGACCCCGATCTGCCGCCGATCGTGATCGACGAGGTGTTCCGGGAGAAGCAGGCCGCGATGCTGCCCGAGCTGCCCGCGGCGCGCCGGGAGCGCTACCAGCGGACGATGGGGCTCTCCGCGTACGACGCGGGGGTGCTGACCGCCTCGCGGGACCTCGCGGACTTCTTCGAGACGACCGCGCGCCTCTCCGGGCAGTCGAAGGAGGCCGCGAACTGGATCGCCAACGAGGTGCTGCGGGCGCTGGGCGACGAGGAGTACGGAGCGAGCGCGATCGACGAGCTGCCGATCCGGCCCTTCGACCTCTCCGAGCTGATCGGCCTCGTGCGGGGCGGTACGGTGCACACCTCCGGCGCCCGCCAGATCCTGCGCGAGATGATGAAGACCGGCAAGGCGGCGGGCCAGCTGGTGCTGGAGCTGGGCCTGGAGCAGGTCCAGGACGACGACCAGCTCGAGTCGTGGTGCCGCGATGCATTGAAGGGCCGCGAGGAGATCGCGGCGCAGGTGCGGGAGGGCGTGGAGAAGGCCCTCGGCGCCCTGATCGGCCCGGTGATGCAGGCCTCGAAGGGCAAGGCGAACCCGCAGAAGGTACGCGAGATTCTCAAGCGTCTCACCGCCGGCGAGTAGAGAGCGCGCACCCACAACGCACCGCTCGCCGCGACAGCCCCGCTGTCACGGCGAGCTCTGCATTGAAACTCTGCGCTCTCTACTCGTCGCCGCCCGCGACCATCTCCCAGGCCGCCTCGCCGGACACCTCGGCGGACATGACCATCGAGTGGGACTCGCCCATCGCGTCGATGTCGGCCTCGACGTCGGCCAGCACGGTGATGTCGCCCTTCATGTCGAAGCTGGCGACGTGTCCGGCGGCGAGGTTCCACAGGAGGGTCCCTTCCCCTTCGAACTCCAGGTCGATCGTGGCCACCACGTCGGCCTCGACGCCCATCTCACCGGCCTGCAGGTCGATCGCGGCCTGGATCAGCTCTGAGAGATCGATGCTGGCCTGGCCCTCGTAGTCGAAGGTGATCTCGCCGACCTCGATCTCGTCTTCCTCGCGGGAGCCGACGTACTTGCAGCGGATGACGAAGTCGTCGAAGGCCTCTTCGAACTGGGCCTCGAGCTCCTCCTTGAAGAGCGCCGCCATCTCCTCGGCTCCTTCCTCGTCGGGAGTGGTGATCCCGGGCATGCCGCCGGGAAAGAAGATCGACTCGAGACCTTCGCCCTTGATCTCCCACGTGTCGTCCACCGCGACCTCGTCGTCGGGCAGGAGGGCGAGGAGGTCCATGTCGATGTCGAGGTTCTCGAGGAGCTCCTCGTCCCCCTCTTCATCTCCGTGGTAGCTCGTGATGTACTCACCCTCGTCCTCGTCCCACTGGAACTGGACGGTGGCGTCCTCGAGCTCGGAGAACTCGTCGACGTTCTCGGCCTCGCTCTCGGGGCCCGCCTCGAGGGTCAGTTCGTCGAAGGTGCGCAGCAGGGTGAGCGCCCGCCCCTCGGCGATCTTGACGTACTCGTCGGTGACGCCGATGGTGGCGTTGACCAGGATCCCCTCTTCCATCGCACCGCCCATCGCCTCGGCGGGCATCTCCTGGCCGTCGACGCTCATGGTGAGGTCGTCGAGGTAGAAGGTCGTTTCGAAGGAGAGCTCCTTGGAGACGGTCAGGCCTTCCCCGGGCTCGAAGGTGACGTCGTCGCCGCTCCAGGTGAAGGCGAAGAGCGGCAGGGAGAGGAGGGGCAGGCCGAGGATCAGGCGTTTGGTGGTGTTCATCGAGTGAATTGAAGGTGAATCTGAGCTTGGGGAGCCACCCGCGCCAGGCGCGCGGAGCCGGGCCATCTACGACCCGGTGATCGGGGGTAGATCAGACAGGATTCGATCGGCGGGGTGGTCCATTTTCACCCCGATCATCATCTTTTTTGCCCTTGAAACTGCCGCAGGGCCTCATTTCGGGGTCATTCGGGGATGGCCGACGATCCGGGGACGGGAGCGAGGCGGCGGGGGCGCGGCCGGCACCCGGTCGTCGCCGTGGAACCTGGTAGAACTACGAGGCCCGCCCTCAAGATTCCACGTCACGGGGCTCGGAGCGGTGAGACTCGACGGCGAGAGGATCTGCCAGCGTCCTCTCCCCTCTTCCGCTGCCCGACCGGGAGGAGCCGGGCTTGCCGGCCTGGCGCGTCGCGTCTACTCGTACGACTGGACGATTCCGACCTCCTCGTAGCCAGCACTCAACGCGGCGTCGATGACCCCGACCACCTCGTCGTAGACGATCCCCTTGCGGGCGTCGATCGACATGAAGGAGTGGCCGGCGCGGCGCAGCTGCTGCAGCCGGTCCTGAAGGACGGCCAGGTCCTTGGTCCTGCGCGGGCCGATCCAGTACTCGATCACTCGGGAGTCATCGAAGGCGAACCGTGTCCCGGGCTGCCCACTCCACGGTTTCCCCTCCTCGAAGGGGTCCATCTTCCGCCCCGGTCTCACCACCTCGATGAGGACCTCGACCTTTTCGATCGGTCCCCCGCTCGTTTCTTCGGTCGCGGGCAGATGGGAGTCGACCCTCCCCTCCAACGTCGGGAACCGGAAGGCGAACAGGAAGAACACGAGGAGCAGGAAGGTGACGTCGATCATCGACGTCATCGGCAGCTTGGCGTCCGGCTCGCCGGGGTGGATGGGATGTCGCATCTGAGGGGAGCTCCTCTGGCGCCTATTGTTGGCTGGCCAGCACGGTTCATCGTAGGCCGCGTCGGGCGCGGTCGCTACCCGGGGGTAGCTGCGAGCTTCTCCCAGACCGGTGACATTCCCTCGAAGACCCCGGTCGATGAGCACCGAATCGTGTTGCTCGGTCATCTACTCGGGAAGGACTCGGGAGGCCATCTTCGGCGTCTGGGGGAAGCCCGGCAGCAACCGGGCCATCGGGGACCACGTGGCTCCCCGGCGGGTCGGAGACGAGCGCAGGCGGGGAACCAGTTACCCCACCTGGCCCCGGTAACGGGCTCCTGGCCGTCAGCGGCCGCTACTCACTCCCACTCGATCGTCGCCGGCGGCTTCGAGCTGATGTCGAGCACCACCCGGTTGATCCCCCGGACCTGGTTGATGATGCGGCTGGAGATCCTCCCGAGCAGCTCGTGGGAGAGGTGTCCCCAGTCGGCGGTCATCGCGTCGGTCGACTCGACCACGCGCAGGGCGCAGGTGTTCTCGTAGGTCCGCTGGTCCCCCATCACGCCCACCGACTTGATCGGGAGCAGCACCGCGAAGTACTGCCAGAGGTCGACGTGCGCGCCCTCCGCCTCGATCTCGGTGGTGACGATCCAGTCCGCCTCGCGCAGGAGGTCGCAGCGCTCGGGAGTCACCTCGCCGATGATGCGCACGCCGAGGCCCGGGCCGGGGAACGGCTGGCGGTCGACGATCGTGCGATCGAGGCCCAGGAAGCGGCCGATCACCCGCACCTCGTCCTTGAACAGCTCGCGCAGTGGCTCGACCAGGTCGAGGTCGAGGTCGTCGGGCAAGCCGCCGACGTTGTGGTGGCTCTTGATCACCGCGGTGTTGCCGCCGTGCGCGGCGACCGACTCGATCACGTCGGGGTAGAGCGTGCCCTGGCCGAGGAACTTCGCACCGCCGAAGCGCTTCGCCTCGGCGCGGAATACCTCGATGAACTCGCGGCCGATGATCTTGCGCTTCTCCTCCGGGTCGGTCACCCCCTTCAGGGCGCCGAGGAAGCGGTCGGCCGCGTCGACGACGGTGAGGTCCATGCCGAGGTGCTCGGCGAACTCCGTCTCCACCGACTCGCGCTCGCCCTTTCGCAGGAGGCCGTTGTCGACGAAGATGCAGTGGAGGCGATCACCGATCGCCTGGTGCAGGATCGTCGCCGCCACCGACGAGTCGACGCCGCCGGAGAGGCCCATGATCACCTCGCCCTTCTCGCCGACCTGCTCGCGCACCTTGGCGATCTCGCGCTCGACGATCGAATCCGGCTTCCAGTCTCCGGGCAAGCGGCAGATCACGCCGAGGAAGTTGTCGATCAGCTCGCGACCGCGCACGGTGTGCGAGACCTCCGGGTGGAACTGCACGCCCCACAGCTTGCGCTCGGGGTCACCGACCGCCGCGAACGCGCAGTCCTCCGACTGGGCGTAGGCGCGGAATCCCTCGGGGATCGTCCTCACCGAGTCGCCGTGACTCATCCAGACGACGGTGTGACCACCGACGTCGGTGAAGAGTCCCTCCGAGGCGACCACCCGGACCGAGGTGCGGCCGTACTCGCGCCGCTCGACCGAGGCCACCTCGCCGCCGAGCGTCTGGCACATCCAGTGCAGCCCGTAGCAGATGCCGAGCACCGGCACGTCGAGGTCGAGCAGCGCGGCGGGGACCTGGGGGGCGTCGGCGTCGTAGACCGAAGCGGGTCCGCCGGAGAGGATCAGGCCGCCGAGGTTCATCCCCGCCGCCTTCTCCAGCGCCTTGTCGGGAGTGGTGATCTGACACCAGGACCCGGCCTCGCGCACGCGCCGAGCGATCAGCTGTGTGTACTGCGTGCCGAGGTCGACGACCAGGACACCCTTGGGATCCGAGCTCATTCGTTGTGGAAGTAGTTGGGGGCTTCCTTGGTGATGGTGACGTCGTGCGGGTGCGCCTCGCGGTGACCCGCCGTGGTGACCCGCGTGAAGCGCGCGCGCTCCCACAGCTCGGGGATGGTGCGTGCCCCGCAATAACCCATCCCCGAGGCGACACCGCCGACCAGCTGGTGGACGAAGGTCGAGAGGGGGCCCTTGTAGGGGACCATCCCCTCGATCCCCTCGGGGACCAGCTTGTCGACGTCCTGGACGTGACCCTGGCGGTAGCGCTCCTTCGAGCCGTGCTGCATCGCGCCGATCGAGCCCATGCCGCGCACGGTCTTGAAGGAGCGACCCTTGTAGAGAATCCGCTCGCCGGGGCTCTCGTCGAGGCCGGCGAAGAGGCTCCCGAGCATCACCGTCGACGCGCCGGCGGCCAGCGCCTTGACGATGTCGCCGGAGAAGCGGATGCCGCCGTCGGCGATCACCGGGATCTCGCGCCCCTTCACCGCCCGCGTGACGTCCATCACCGCGGTGAGCTGGGGCATCCCCACGCCGGCGACGACGCGCGTGGTGCAGATCGAGCCCGGGCCGATGCCGACCTTGACCCCGTCCGCGCCCGCCTCGGCGAGCGCGACGGCCGCCTCGCCGGTGGCGATGTTGCCGGCGACGACGTCGACGGTGAGCTGTTTCTTCAGCTGCGTGATCGTCTCCATCACGTTGCTGCTGTGACCGTGCGCGGTGTCGACCACCAGGACGTCGACGCCGGCCTCGACCAGGCCTTCCGCGCGCTCGTAGTCCATCACGCCGACCGCGGCGCCGACGCGCAGGCGGCCGCGCGCGTCGGTCGCCGAGTCGGGGAACCGCTCGAGCATGTTCAGGTCCTTCATGGTGATGAGGCCCTGAAGGCGATGGTCGTCGTCCACGATGATCAGCTTCTCCACCTTGTGGCGGAAGAGCAGGACGCGAGCGTCCTCGAGACTGGTGCCCGGGGGTGCGGTGACCAGGTTCTCGCTGGTCATGATCTGGCCGACCGGGATCTCGTCGCCGGTCTGGAAGCGACAGTCGCGCCGGGTCAGGATCCCGACCACTCGATCCCCTTCCACGATCGGCAGGCCGGAGATGTTGGCGTCCGCCATGATCTTGCGCGCCTCGCCGATCAGCGCCGTCGGTTTCAGCGTGACCGGGTCGAGGATCACCCCGTTCGCCGACCGCTTGACCTTGTCGACCTCGGCCGTCTGTCCCTCGATCGAGAAGTTGCGGTGGATGATACCGATGCCCCCCTCGCGAGCCAGCGCCACGGCGAGCTCCCAGCCGGTGACGGTGTCCATCGCCGCGGAGCTGAGTGGGCGATTGAGCGGGACGTTGCGGGAGAAGCGCGTCTTGAGCCCCACGTCCTTGGGCACCACGTCGGAGTGACGCGGCACCAGGAGCACGTCGTCGAACGTCAGCCCTTCGGGGAAATCGGTGTTCATGGGATTCGGCTGGCACGTACCCCGCGGCGCCCCGTCGCGGGAGAGGGAGGACACCCGATCGAGCGGGACGGGTCCCTCTCCCTGATCGGAGTGAACCCGAGCGGCGCGCGGCCCGCTCCGGGAGCGAGGCCCTTACCGGTCACCTCGCGAGGCGCGTCCGGGTGTCGTGGCGGGTCCTGTGGAAGGGAACGATCTTAGCGAATCGTGGGGGTCCGATCCAAGGCCCCCCGTCCCGGGGAACGCGAACTCTCCTCGACCTCGGCCCGGGCAAAAGAAGAGGGGCCAACCCCGGTGCACGAAGCGCCGAAGCGGGCCCCAAGAAGGAGGAGATGGCCTCTCTTTCGGAAACCGGGGGGTGGATCCTGAGGCTCGTTTCCCGAAACTTCCAAATCCGGGCCTGACACCGTCGGGGGCGCGACGAGTCTTCCGGGCTCGCTCAAGAGCGGCCACTCCCGCCTCCGATGCTCTCCGGGGGTCACCGGCGCCCCTTTCCCCGTGCCCGCGACCTCTCTATACCTTCATGGAAACAACCTCCCCGCCCCTCTCGAGTCCTTCCGCCGCCTCGCTCCTCCAGGACCCCGTCGTGCCCGCCCCTTCGAGCCACTCCCCCACCTACGAGTTCCGCCCCGAAGGCCCGACCCGCGTCGCCCTCGTCGGAGCCGGCTTCATCGCCGACTTCCACATGGAGATCCTGGCGAAGCTCGAGCACGTCGAGGTGGTCGCGATCTGTGACCCGGTGATCGAGCGCGCGCGCGCGCTCGCCGAGAAGTGGGGCGTGCAGTACGCGGTCGCGAAGCTCTCGCAGCTCTCCAGCAAGAAGTACCGCGTCCAGGTGGCGCACCTCGTCGCCCCGCCCGACCTGCACCTGGAGCTCACCCGAGAGCTCCTCGAGCAGGGGATCGGCGTCTTCGTCGAGAAGCCGATGGTGCTCTCGGCGGAGGAAGGGCGCGAGCTGGTCGCGCTGGCGGCGGAGAAGCGCTTGGCCCTGGGGGTCAACCACAATCACGTCTTCCAGCCCGCCTTCGTGCGGATGATGCAGGGACTCGAGGCGGGAGAGATCGGCGTCGTCGAGCACGTGCAGGTGACCTGGAGCGTGCCCTTGGCGCAGCTCGATGCCGAGCAGTACAGCCACTGGATGTTCCGCTCGCCGCGCAACATCGTCTTCGAGCAGGGGCCGCACCCGCTCGCGCAGGTGCATCGCCTCGTCGGTGCGGTGAAGGAGTGCCAGACCACCATCCTCGGCTCGCGCGAGCTCCTGCCCGGGCAGACCTTCAACGACCGCTGGCTGGTCAGCGCGCGCGGGGAGCGCGCCACCGCCGAGATCTACCTCGCGTTCGGCCAGGGGTTCACGCGCAACACCATCCAGGTGCTCGGCAGCGACGGCTGCCTCACCGCCGACTTCAGCCACGACACGCTCAGCGGCGAGCGCAAGAGCAAGTGGCTGGAGTTCTGGAACTCCTTCCTCGCCGGCTGGCGCCGCGGCGGCGCGTACCGCCGCGACGCGCGGCGGGTACTGAAGAACTACCTGGCGGCCACGCTGGGTCTCGCCCAGCGCGAGGACGCCTTCTTCGTCGGCATGCGCTCCGGCGTGACGGCCTTCCACGAAGCGCTGCGCGAGGGTGCCGAGCTGCCCGTCGACGGCGCGCAGGCGACGGAGGTGCTCGAGTGGTGCGACGCCGTCGCTGGGATGAGCAGCTCGGAGAGCGCCGCTTCCCTGCCCCTCTCCGAGGCCCCGCCGCGCGAAGGCGAGGTGGTGGTGCTCGGCGGCACCGGCTTCATCGGCAAGCGTGTCGTCGAGCGGCTGCTCGACGCGGGCCGGCCGGTCACCTGCCTCGTCCGCCGCACGCACAGCCTGCCCACCGTCGTCGAGGAGGCGGCGAAGGACGGCCGCATCCGCCTGAAACGCGGCAGTCTGGAGAACGCCACCGACCTGGCCGAGCTGTTCACCGGCGCGCAGGCGGTGGTGCACCTCGCCACCGGCAACGGTGACACGTGGGCCGAAGTGAAGCGCGCGATGATCGACGGCTCCGTCGAGGTCGCGCGCGCCTCGCAGCGCTGCGGCGTGGAGCGCTTCATCTACATCTCCTCGATCGCCTCGCTGTACACGGGTGGCGACGCCCCCGCGCCGAGCCTGCTCGACTCCCCCGAGACCGATCCGAAGCCGGAGGCGCGCTCGCTCTACTCGAAGGGCAAGGCCGCGACCGAGCGGGCGCTGTTCGAGCTCCACGAGAAGGAGAAGCTGCCGCTCGTCGTCTTCCGCCCCGGCGTGGTGGTCGGCGAAGGGACGCCGATGCAGCACTCCGGCTACGGCCTGTGGGCGCGCGACAACCACTGCGTCGGCTGGGGCCTGGGGGAGAATCCCCTCCCGCTGGTCTGGGTCGACGACGTCGCCGACGCGATCGTCGCCGCGGTCCAGCACGAGAAGGGCGAGCAGCTCTTCGGCGAGGCGCTCAACCTCTGCGCGCGCCCGCCGCTCTGTGCCCGCGAGATCGTCGAGGAGCTGCGCCGGGTGACCGGTCGCGACCTCCACTTCCACCCGCGCGGGCTCTTCAAGAGCCAGCTGATGGAGGTCGGCAAGTGGCTGGTGAAGCTCGCCGGGCGCCGCCCCGGTCTCGAGTTCCCCTCCTATCGCGACCTGAAGGCCCGCGCCCTGGAGCCGGCGTTCGAGTGCGACCTCGCCCGCAAGCTCCTCGGCTGGACTCCGGTCGAGGAGCGGGAGGCGTTCCTCGATCGCACGGTGCGGATCTACGCACCGAAGAGCGACCTGTGATCGGAGCATGAGAGGAGAGTCCTGCGTCCCCCACGTCCTGCACGTCTTCTCCACCTTCGTGCCGGCGGGGCCGGAGGTGCGCACGGTCCGGATGATGAACGCGTGGGGGGAGGACTTTCGACATTCTATCCTCGCCATCGACGGACGCACCGACGCGCAGGAGCTCTTGAAGGAGATCGTGCCGTACCAGGTGCTCGATCCGCTGCCGCGAGCGGGCACAGCGAAGACGGTGCGCGCGCTACGGCGGCTCCTGAAGGTCGAGCACCCCGACCTCGTCTGCAGCTACAACTGGGGCGCGTTCGATGCCGTGATCGCCACGCGCCTCAGCGGCCTGAAGCAGCGCCACCTCCACCACGAGGACGGCTTCAACTCCGACGAGGCGCATAGCTTCAAGCAGCGTCGCGTGTGGATGCGCCGCCTCTTCCTCCGCGGCGTGGCGAGGGTGATCGTGCCCTCGGGCCGGCTGCACGGGATCGCCACGGAGCTGTGGAAGCTGCCCGCGGTGCGGGTCGCGCTGGTGCCGAACGGGATCGACCTGACGGCCCTCGCCGGCGGCGAGGGCGACCCGGAGCGGCGCGCCGAGCTCGGGATCCCCGAGGACGCGCCGGTGATCGGCTTCGTCGGCCACCTGCGCGCGGTCAAGCGAGCCGACCGGCTGCTCCGCGTCTGCGCGCGGATCGGTGGCGAGGTGCCGCCGCACCTGCTCATCCTCGGCGAGGGGGAGCAGCGGGACTCGATCGTGAGCCTCGCCCGCGAGCTCGGGATCGAGCCCCGGGTTCACCTCGTCGGCCACCAGGGGGAGACCGCGCCGTGGTACCGGCTGATGGACGCCTTCACCCTGACCTCCGACAGCGAGCAGATGCCGGTCGCGCTGCTCGAGGCGATGGCGAGCTCCCTGCCGTGCGTCTCCACCGACGTCGGGGACGTGCGGCGGATCCTGCCCGTGGCGCAGGGCGACTATGTGGTGCCGCTCTCGGGCGCGGAGCTCGAGGCGCGCCTGGCGACGGCGTTCGAACAGATCCTCGGCGACGCGACCCTCGCGAGGAATCTCGGCGCGGCGAACCGCGCGCGCGTCGAGGAGCGCTACGCTTTCGCGACGATGCTGGACACCTATCGAGAGCTGTACGACAAGACCCTGTGGGTCGCGGGCGGGTACTGAACGTGGCTGACGAAACCGACGGCCCCTTTCCCGGCGACGGGGAGCCGGTCGACCCGATCCCGTTCCCGCCCTTCGGGCTCGAGTCTTCCGAGCGGATCTACGACTCGCCGTGGTGCGGCCTGCGCCGCGACCAGGTGATCCTGCCCGACGGCTCGCTGCAGGAGTACCACGTCTTCGAGATCACCGACGCGGTGGTCGTCGTCCCGGTGCGGACCGACGGGGCGATCGTGATGGTGGGCCAGTACCGCTACCCGCACGGCAAGACGCACTGGGAGATGCCCGCGGGCCGCATGGCCGAGGGCGAGACCCCCGCCGAGACCGCCGCGCGCGAGCTGGCCGAGGAGACCGGTTACCGGGCGGGCCGCCTGGTCGCGCTCCCCGGCTTCTACCCGACCAACGGGATCAGCGCACACTACGCGCACGCCTTCATTGCGCTCGATTGCGAGAAGGTCGCCGAGGCGACTCCGGAGGCGAGCGAGCAGATCGTCATCCGCGCGTTCACCCGCGAGCAGGCCGAGGGACTGCTCGACGCGGGGCTCCTGCAGGACGGCTTCACCTCGCTCTCGCTCCTGTACTACCTGCGCTGGCGTGAGCGGGGCGGCTCGGCGAGGTAGGATGCGCGCATGAAGCGCTTCCTCCCCATCGTCGTCTCCGCCACGCTCCCCCTCCTCCTCCTGACCGGCAGCTGCGGCGAGCCGCCCTGCGGCTGCGGTGAGGATTCCGACCCCGCCGAGACCGAGGCAGGCCCGGCCTACGTCCAGGACTTCGCCACGGAGGCGGTGCTCGAGGAGCTCCAGCTCACCGATCCCGAGGCCTGGGACTGGAGCGACGAGGGCGGGGTCACGTCCCTGGAGCTACTCGGCAAGAGCGAGTACTCCCCGCCGTTTCGCTCGCCGCACTCGATCGCGCTGATCGACGAGCTGCTCGTCGCGGACTTCGACCTGGACGTGGACCTGATGCAGACGGGTCGGGAGTACGGGCACCGCGACATGTGCCTCTTCTTCGGCTTCGAGTCCCCGTCGCGCTTCTACTACGTCCACCTCGCCTCACAACCCGACCCGCACGCGCACAACATCTTCCTGGTCGACGACGCTCCGCGACGGGCGATCTCACCGGTGGGCGAGAAGGGGATCGACTGGGGCGAAGAGATCTGGCACCACGTGCGGATCGAGCGGCGGGTCGAGAGCGGCACGATCCGGGTCTTCTTCGACGATATGGAGACGCCGGTGCTGGAGACGGTGGACAAGACCCTCTCGTGGGGCCGGGTCGGTTTCGGTTCCTTCGACGACTCGGGGCGGGTTGCCAGGCTTCGCGTCTCCGCGCCGGAGGTGAAGAAGCCGGAGCCGGGACGGCAAGTTTTCCCCGAGAAGTAGTTCCTCACGACCGAGGCGCTATTCGCTTCGATGGCGACATGGCAGCTGCGCGGAACGGGGGTATTCCATTCGGACACAGAGGAGACGGAGAACACAGCGGTTTCACACGGAGATCACTGAGACGCGGAGCGACACAAAGGGAACAGAGGACACGGTGAGTTCACCGGGGGAACGGAGATCACGGAGGTATCGGAATGGTTGGGGCACGGAGTACCACTGAGGACACGGAGAAGAACAGCGCGGCCTCATCGGCCACGTCGCCTGATCCGAGTCTCCACAGCTTCTGGTTCTAGCTCGACACGAACTCAGCTCGGCCAAGGGTCACCTCTGCGATCTCCGTTCCCTCCGTGTCGAAGCCAATCTGAATACTCCGTGATCTCTGTTCCTCCTCCAGCTCACCGTGTCCTCTGTTCCCTCTGTGTCGCTCTGCGTCTCAGTGATCTCCGTGTGAAGCCGCCGTGTTCTCTGTATCCCTCTGTGTCCGTTCTGTCCATCAGGGGCATATGCAGCGCGATCGATACCGCTAGCGCTTCTCGCCGCTCCAGGCCTTCCAGGCGGCCTCGATCGCCTTCGCCTCCGCCACGCCCCGGTACAGGACCACGCGGTAGCGGAACGTCCGTTCCTTCCCCACCGGCACCGTCAGATCCCCGGTGTGCGCCGGTTTCTTCTCGAAGTCATGCACCCCGAACGGATTCGCCGCAACCAGCCCGTAGTCCCGGGCGTGCCACCAGGTCGGGTGCGCGTGGTTCGTCGGGTGGTCTAAGATCGCCACGCCGACTTCCTTCCCGTCGATCGGGCCCCAGTAGGTGATCCAGCGCGCGCGCTTGCCCCAGCAGTCCCGGTCCCGGACCCCCTCGCTGTTCAGGGCGCTGCCCTTCGCCACCTTGCCCCGCAGGCGGAGTTCGGGGGCGAGGCGCAGGCCGAAGGTGCCCTCCTTGGTGTCGCCAAAGACCAGCGGCTCATCCAGAGGTTTCACCGTGATCGCGAAGTCGACGAAGCGTCGCTCGGCCTCCGCCCGGAAAGTCGTCTCACGCTCCTCGGTCGCCACCGCCTCGCCGTCGCCGCCGACCCAGCGGAACGTCGTCTCCACCGTCGCCGAGCCCTCCCCCAGCTCGAGTTTCGGCTCACCCTCGAGGACGATGCGAGTCTTCACCCCGTGCCAGAAGCTGTGCCCGTTGACGTCGCCGTGCGCGAACCACAGCGAGCGGTGGTGCGGGTGGTCGTACTCCTCGCCCTCGCCCTTCTCGAAGGGGAAGTCCCGGGTCACCTTGATCCCGCCCGGCGCGAGCAGCGGGTACAGGCTGGGTTTCTTCCCGCCCTCCTCGACGAAGCGGAAGGTGGTGAAGAGCTCGCCGCCGGCGCGCACCTCGACCCCGGATTCGACCCGCTCGAGGGCGATCTCCTCCGGCTCCAGGACGGACGGCAGGGATCCACTCGCCACCAGGGCGAGAATCGCAGCGCTGATGATCATGGCCAGCTCCTCTCGGGGTTCCGTGTTCAGTCCAGAGGATACAGCCCGATCCACGGCCCGGGACGCTCCAGCCTCCAGAGCGTGACCAGCGGGAAGTCGAGCTCCATCGGCAGCCGCGCCTCGACGCCGGCCGAGCCGCGAAAGGGCGTGAAGACCTCCAGCGGCTCGATTCCCTCGACCCTCGCCGCGAGGAGGCTCTCGGCGGTTCCCGTGCCCAGGCGGTTGACCAGCAGAAGGTGGGTCGCCCCGAGCCGATCGAGCGCCTCGAAGGTGGTCTCGCCCGCCCGCGCCCGCAGGGAGGGGCGCACCTCGATCGTGCCCCGGCGCTCGTCGGTGGTACAGAGGTCCTCGACGAAGATCGCGTCGATCCCGCCCCCCAGCTCCCCGGCGACGAGGCGCTCCAGGCGGCGCGCCTCGCGGGTGTAGAGCGCGCTCCCCGTCGCCTCGCGAAGCGCGGCGAGGCGCTCGAGCGCGGCGCGGTCCAGGTCGGGTCTCGGTCCGTGGCGGTCCAGCGCCAGCGTTCCGGCGCCCTCGGCGAAGCGTCCAGCCACCGCCATCTCCGCGACGTTGCGGGTGTCCTCGCGGCCGAGCAGGACGCCGAGGCGCAGCGAGAGGAAGAGCGGAATCAGGAGCGCGAGCCCGAGCGCCACACGCACGCCGACCTTCCGCGACCGCAGAGCGTTCTCGACGAAGAGCCCCGCCGGCAGGGCGAGGAGCACCGTGAGCGGCAGGAGGTAGCGGGTGTGGTCGTTGGAGTGGGTCATGAAGAACGCGGCCCAGCCGAGGGCGAAGAGCCCGGCAGGCAGCGCCGCGCGGCGCTTCAGGAAGGGGACCAGCCCCAGGAGCGCGAGGACCAAGAGCGCCGGCGCGTAGCCGAAGAAGGACTTCGCCAGGCGCGGAAAGGTCTCCCAGCGGCGGAAGAAGTCGATCGATTGCCCGCCGATCGTCGCGTCGGCGACGCCGCCGCCGATCGTCTGCTCGTCCGCCGGCAGGCCGTGGACGAGGTAGGAGGGGTAGCCGACGCAGAGCGCCACCGCGAAGAAGACGCCGACGCAGATCACTCCCTGCTTCAGCCGCGCGGCGAACTCGGGCCCACGCCAGCCGAGCGGCGAGACGAGCCACGCGAGCCCCGGCAGACTGAGCACGAAGAGCCCCGACTGGTGGCACGACGCGGCCAGCGCTGCGGCGACGCCACACCAGAGCAGCATCTTCGCCTTCGGCTCCCGCGCGTAGCGGGCGGCGGGCCACGCGGCGAGCGCCGTGAAGAAGACCATCGGTACCCACGGCCGCTCCTGTACCGAGAAGTGCACGTGCATCAACCCCGTCGCGACGAGCCACGCCGCGATCCAGGCCCCCGACCGCAGGCCGGCGGCGCGCGCCGCGAGGAAGATCACCAGCGGCGTCAGCGCGCCGAACAGGGCGACGAGGAAGCGCGCCAGGAGGTGCACCTCCTCGGGGTGCGCGATCACGTGGTCCTTGTACTCCGCGGTGCTGTTCCACTCACCCGAGAACTTCCCGAGCGCGAAGTGACCGGCGTAGATCGGGAGCAGCGCGTACGGCAGGAGGTTCGGATAGGTCGAGTAGACACCGATCTCGGGGACGGGAGTCTTCTCCGCGGCCATGCCCAGCGCCGAGCGCACGATGTGCGTGTCGGGGAGGTAGCTGCGCGGCATCCCGTGATCCAGCGGGAAGATGCGCAGGAAGAGCGCGAAGAGGCAGATGACGAGGATCCCTAGCACGCTCCGCCTCGGCGAACGCGAGCTCTCCTCCGTGGGCGGACGAGAGTCCTCAGGCCTCGGGGTCGACATCGAAGCGCTGGAGGAAGTCCTCGGTCTTCTCCACGTCCTCGAGCTTCTCGACCAGGAGCTCCACCGCCTCGATGAAGTTCATCTTCAGGAGCACCCGGCGCAAGGTGTTGATCCGCCTCAGCCGCTTCGAGGAGATCAGCTTCTCCTCCTTTCGCGTCCCCGACTTCTCGATGTCGATGGCGGGGAAGATGCGGCGATCGGACAGCTTGCGATTGAGCACCAGCTCCATGTTGCCGGTGCCCTTGAACTCCTCGAAGATCAGCTGGTCCATCCGGCTGCCGGTATCGACCAGCGTGGTGCCGATGATGGTCAGGCTGCCCGCGGTCTCGGTATTGCGCGCGCTGCCGAAGATCTGCCGCGGACGCTCCATCGCGCGGCTGTCGAGACCACCGCTCATCGTACGGCCGCTGCCGCCGGTGTGGTTGTTGTAGGCGCGGGCGAGGCGGGTGATCGAGTCGAGCATCAGCACGACGTCCTCGCCGAGCTCGACCAGCCGCTGGCAACGCTTCCAGACCGCCTCGGCGAGCGCCACGTGGTTCTTCGGTGTCTCGTCGCTGGTGGAGACGAAGACCTTGCCCGCGGTGCTGCGCACCCACTCGGTCGCCTCCTCGGGGCGCTCGTCGACCAGCAGCACCATCAGGTGCACGTCGGGGTAGCCGATCTCGATCCCCTTGGCGAACTGGCGCATGATCGTCGTCTTGCCGGTGCGCGGCGAGGCGACGATCAGGCCGCGCTGTCCGCGGCCGATCGGGGCGATGATGTCGACGATGCGCATCGACGACTCGTCGGTGATGTCCCCCACCTGGTAGTGGAAGTCGGGGTCGATGGTGGTGAGGCTCTTGAAGCCACGCACCTGGGAGAGCTCCTTCGGCGGACGGCCATCGATGGTGATCACGTCCTCGAGCTGCGACTTGTGCTTCTTGCCCTTGCTGGTGGGGCCGGTGACGATCGATCCATCGCGCAGCTTGTAGCGCTGGATCAGCCGCTGCGGGACGAAGGTGTCCTGCTTCGAGGGGATGTACTGGGCCTCCTCCCGGCGCAGCGTGCCGTAGCCTCCCTTCTCGGAGACGAACATGCCGGTCCCGATCGGGGCCTTCTCGTCGATCACCGCGGTGCCGCCGGGGCGGTCCTTGCCGCGGCCGCGCTTGCCGCGCGAGCGCCGGCCCGACTGCCCACCGGCCTTGCCGTTGGAGCGTGATCCGCCCCCCTGCTGGCGGGCGCCACCCCCGTCGGAGCCGGCCTCGCCCTCTCCCTCGCCGCCCTTCTTCTTGCGGCGACGGCGGCCACCGCGCCGGGAGCTGCCCCGCCGCTTCTCGGCCCTGCGGTAGTCCTTGCGGGCGCCGCCGCCGGAATCCCGCTCCTTCTCCCGGTTCTGGCGCTCGCCGCCGGTGGAGTCGGAGTCGGCGACCGTGGAGGACGCGCCGCCCTCGCCGGTACTCTCCGACTTCTTGGCCTTCGCCGGCTTGCCGGCCTTCGCCGGTTTTGCCGCCTTGCCGGCCTTTTCGGCCTTCTTGGCCTTCCCGGCCTTGCCGGAGCGCTCCATGGCGCCGAAGGGGAGGTTCTCGGGCTTGATCGTGGTCTGGTCCTTGGAGGCCAAGAGGATCCTCGCTTGACATGCGGTCGTGGGTCGCCCGCGGGATGCGGGGCCCGGGAGACCCCGAGACTCTGGCTCGGAGTACAACTGCAGCGCGTGCGCGACAGCGGCATCACGCTTCCCATCTGCCCCCGGGGCTCGGGCGAGCTCCCTCTGGGACGGAAACCGGGGCTGAATGGCGTCCCCTGGCAGATCCTCCCGAGCTCGGGAGGAGTTCGCGGCCAGGTCCCTCGACCGGCCTGCCCGGACGGCCGAAGCGACTTCCAGCCTACCGAACGGGGGCGCGCGGACAATGGGGTTTCCCCCATCTCAACACATTTATCGAGCGGGAGGGCCGGCTACCCTGAACTGGGTATCAAAAGGGCCCCAAAAAGGGGACAGAAACCGGCTCCAGGGGTCCCCGGGGGGAGTGGGGCGAGCCTCGCTCCTCGGCCGCTCCACGCGGGGCGGTCCCGGGACTGGTCGGGGCGAGAGGATTTGAACCTCCGACCTCTGCCTCCCGAAGGCAGCGCTCTACCAAGCTGAGCCACGCCCCGATCCCGCGAAAGCGGAGAGGGACGATAGGCCGAGTCGGGCCCCCCGTCAAGCCGGGGCTCGATCCTCCTCGCCGGAGATCGCCGCGGCGGGGCGGATCGGAGCCGGTTTCGCGGCCGCCGACATCCCCTCGGGGAGGAGCGACGGGGGGCTCAGCGACCGAGGTCGACGAAGACGCCGCCATTCTCGCGGGCGAGGGTGCTCATGAACGACTTCTGGAACTCGCCGATGGCGATGGTGTGGATCACCACCTTGCGCAGCTCGTTGGCCTTGCGCACCTCGCGCAGGATGTCGTGGGGATCGACCAGGTCCCCCACCGTCGGGCGGCCATCGGAGAGGAAGAAGATCGTGTCGACGTCGACCTCGTAGTACTTGTCGGTCTTCCCTCGACCGGCGGCGTCGAGCGCCTGCATCAGGACGCCGTACGTGTTGGTCTTGCCCGCCTCGAGGTTCGCGCTGCCGACGAGCCCCGCGTGGGCGAGGTCCTCCTTGGAGCTGCCGCCGATCGCGTCGAGCTTGCGCACGTAGTCGTCCGCGCTCTTCTTGTTCAACACGTTGGCCGGCACCAGCTTCTTCTTCCACTGATCGATCTCGGTGGCGAAGGAGAGGATGTTGAGCTTCACGTACTTCTCGAGCCCTTCGATCGTGCGGCGGAGCTCCGTCTTGACGATGTCGATCCGGGCGTACGAGGGGTAGTCACCATCATCGAAGCGCTCCTTCTCGACCACGTGGTTCTCCATCGAGCCGGAGACGTCGATGATGAAGAGGATCGAGCGGCTGGGCGTCTCGATGCCGTGGTAATTCGTCGCCCCGCCGGGGTTGTACTTCGCCTGGTTCTTGGCCCGCTGCGCCTTCGCCTTGGCCAGAGCCTCGTCGCTGGGGATCTCGAAGCGATGCTCGATCCCCGTCCACCACTGGCGCCACAGCTCCGTTCGCGCGCCCATGCCCTTGCCGGTGATCTCCTCCAGCGCGCGGGAATAGTCGTCGACGAGTCTACCCTCCTCCTTCTCCATCGCCGTGATCAATGGCCCGATCGCCCGCTTCGCGCGGACCTCGTGGAGCGCCAGCGCGGCGCTGGAGCGCACCTGCCACACCTTGTCGCCGAGCGCGGCGATCGCGACATCGACGACCTGCGGCTCACGGAGGTACGCCAGCGCCTCGAGCGAGGCGCAGCGAACCGCGGCCTCCTTGTCGGTCACCAGGGGGAGGATCTCCGGAATGGCGGTCTTCTCCGAGCGCGCCTGGAGCGCCTGCACCGCGCGCCGGCGCACGTCCCACGCCTTGTCGGCGAGGCACTCGATCAGCATCTCGCTGTCGCCCTGGAAACCGCCCTCCCCGATCGCGCGCAGGAGCCCGACGCGCACCGGTTCGCGCTTGTCCGCCCCGAGTCGAAGGAACACCTCGTCGATCGCCGCCTTGGATTTCAGCGCGCCGAGGACCGTCACCACCGCGTCGACGATCTCCGGCTCCTGGTCGTTCAGCACCGGGACGAGGACCTTCACCACTCCCGGCGTGTCGGCGCCGTCGAGCGAGTAGATCGCCTCGATCCGGGTGGGGGTGTCCTTGAACTTGCGGAAGTACTTCTTGAACTCGCGGACGATCTCGTCGTCCCCGCCGAGCGCCAGGGCGGGCAACAAGAGCAGGGTCAGGAGGGCCGCGAAACGGTGGATCTTCGAAGACATCGGCTCGACCTTTGAAGAGAGTGGGACGGCTGTTGTACCTCGCCCGCCCGGCGCGTCTACACCGATTCCACTCTCCCCCCCGGCAGGGGCCCGCAGAGGCCGCCTGGCGCCGGCTCGGATCGACCGAGGCCGTCAACGAAGGGCCCGGACTAGTCGGAGCTCTCCGTCCCTTCCTCGGGATCCTCTTCCGCGCCACTCGAGTCCACCAGGCGCGTGGCGCTCTTCCCCGCGGGGTCGACGACGGCGTCGCGCAGGGTGATCCGGGCGCCCTCGTCGGTGACCAGCGTCACGGTGTCCTCGTCGCGGTCGATCACCTTGCCGTAGAAGACTCCGCCGGGCGTGCGTACCCGGACCTGCTCGAGCCCGGCGAGATCCTGAGAGCCGTCGTCTCCGAGGGCCGCGACCCCCTCGGTGGTCAAGATGTGCTCGATGCGGTGGACCTGCCAGGAGAGCAGGGCCATCTTGCCCAGCTCGGTCTCCAGCCAGACCTTCTTCTGGCCGACGGCGTAGAGCTGTCCCTCGAAGATCTCGCCGCTTCCGAGATGGACGCGAACCCGACCGATGGACGGGGTCAGGAGGCGGCTCTGGCCCTCGATCGCGTCGATCGGGATCGCGCCTCCGCTCCAGATCCCCGAGAGCTCGCTCGCCGAGGCCTCGCGAATCCGGTCGCCCATCTCCTCGGGCAGGACGGTCATGTCCTCGACCTTGACCACCTGGGTGCGGCGCTCACGCCCCGCCTCGACTCCATCCGTGCCATCCGTGGCGGCCATCGTCGGGTTCGGGCCCTCGGCGATCGCGACCTCCGGTTCGGGGGTGACCACGGGCGAATCGACGGATGGCGTGCGCGTCGCCACCAGGAACGGCGAGGAGGTCCCGCCGTCGGGTCCACTCGACGGCCCGCCAATGGCCAGGGTGCGGAAGGGGTTGCGGAATAGCGGCGCCCGGCGCGGCCCTTCGGGTTCGACCGCGCCTCCCGGGTCGACCGCGGGGGTCGGCTCGGCGGGAACGGGGGGTTCGGGCTCGGCCGCGGCGACGACCGCCGGCTCGGGGGTCGTCTCGGGGGTCGTCTCGGGAACCGGCTCCGGAACCGTCTCCGCGACCACCACCGGCGCGGGGGCCTCGATCACCTCCGGCGCCGGTCGGGCCGGCCGCCAGGGACCGTCGAACAGCGGTCCGGCGGGCAGGGGGCCGAGGTCGACGACGGCGTCGGCGGGCGGGGGCACCGGGGCGGGTTCCACCGGCGCCTGGGCGACCGTCTCCGCGGCGGGCTGTTCGACGCCAGGAGGCGGAGGGGGCGGCGCGGTATCCGGCGAGTCGCCGCGGGTGGTGATGTAGCGGGCGGCGCCGAAGCCCGCTCCGACCGAGATCACGATGTACAGGAAGAGGTCGAGCTTGCCGGGCCCTGCTCCCGAGGTCACGACCTCCCCACCCTCTTCCGCGGAGGTCTCTCCGGGTTGTGGATCGGTGGCCAGGAGGTGCTCGTCCTCGACGTCGAGCTCCATCAGCCAGCTCATCGTCTCCTCGCCGTCCTCCTCCTGGTCCCAGTCCTCCTCCTGGCCCGTGGGATCGGGTTCTCCCTCCTCGACCTCCTGCAGCCACGATGCATCCTGGTCGTCGATCGCCGTGAGCTCCTGCAGCTTCTGCGTCATCTCCTCGGCGAGAGGGGGCGCGTCTCCGCCCTGGGTTGGATCGATGGTGGTGGGACCCTCGAGCGCTGGATCGATCGCAGCGTCGCCGCTCGCACCCAGACCGAGGAAGTCCTGGGGCTCTCCGCTTCCCGAGTCGACGGGGAAGGGGTCCGGGGTGCGGTCGGGGTCGACGGGGTTGGAAGGTTTTTCCTGCATGTGGATCGCTTCTCTTCGATGGCCCTCGTTGCCGCGCGTCCAGCTGGCGGCTCCCGGCTCCGGAGGGGCACGGACCGACCACTTCCTCGGAGAGGAAAGGCCTCGGTTCTATCGGCAGGAGCGAGGTCCCGAACTCAGCCCACTCCGGGAAGAAATCGCCGCCCCGCCCGCGCCGGGGCGATCAGCGGCGTTTCAGCACCCGATGACCCCCCTGGCGCAGGGTGAGGCCCTCGGCGTCGAGGCGCTCCAGGAGGGGGATCAGGTACTTGCGGGTCGTCGACAGGCGGTCCCGCAGCTCGGGGATCTCGAGGCGACCATTCCGCTCGCAGTTCTCGATCACCGCCGCCCGGGCCTCCTCGGCGACGGTGCCGGCGAGGTGCAGGCCCCCGCCGAGGGGCACCAGCTCCCCCTGATCGACCAGCATCGCCACCAGGGACTCCAGCGCCGGCTCCCCGCACCGGAGCTCTCCGGCGAGCTCGCCCAGGGCGGGGGGCTGGAAGCGCGCCTGCTTGAGTCGTTCTCCGATCCTCCGGGCCAGCTCCTGCTCCTGCTCGTCGAGGGCGATCGCTCGCCCGGCGAGGCGGATGCGCCCCCCCGGCTCGACGGTGATCCCCCCGCGGGCGCTCTCCTCGTCGAGCAGGAAGCCGAGGAAGGCGGGCTCGTGTCCGAGCAGGCTGCGGATCTCGCGAACCGGGGCGATCTCGCGCTTGGCGTGTTCCTCGAACCAGCGCTCCAGCGTCCCGCGCAGCTCCTCGAGCGCGGACTCCAGCGCCTCGGCGTGCAGCCACTTGTGCCCCTGGTCGGCGGTGACGCAGCGGCCCATCCGGGACAGCTCGTCGAGCATCGCCCGCGTCTCCCCCTTCGGACGCTTGACCTCGTGCGAGAGCTCCTCGACCGACCGCAACACCTTGCCGCTTCGAGCGAGCAGCACCTCGAGCAGCTCGCGGGGAGAGTCGAGGCTCCCCTCCTGCCGGGTGAGCTCCTCGAGCACGAACTCCTTGAAGCGCTTCAGCCGGTGGCGACTCTCCTCGAGGATCCGGCCTCCGCCCAGGGTGACGAGCGGCGAGGAGAGGCGGAGGATGAAGGGGTCTCCGGGGGCGCACACGATCGGCTCCTCGAGGCGGAGCTGCACCAGCCCCGTCTCTCCCGGGAGCAGCTCGGGCGCGTCGAGCAGGACCACCTCCCCCACCACCTCCGCCGTGCCGCAGTGCAGCCGGATCGGGGTGCGGTTCACCAGCGGGAAGCCGAGGTCGCCGAGCAGGGAGAGCCGCGCCCCGACCATGCGCATCGCCCGGAAGAAGCCCGGAGTCGCCGCGACGTGGCCGCGGTGCACGTCCCTGTGGGAGACGTCGGAGATGTTGACCGCCGTCGAGTGCCCGGCGCGCGCGGTGGTGGTGGTCTGCTTGTAGGCCTGCAGCCCCCGCACCTTGCCCTTCGAACCCCCGGGCAGGATCTCCAGCCGGTCGCCGTTCTTCACCTCGCCGGTGACCGGGATACCGGTGACCACGGTGCCGAATCCCTTCGAGCTGAAGACCCTCTGGATCGGCATGCGAAAGACACCGTCGGCGGAGCGTGGCTCGGTCCTCGCCGCCTCCGCGAAGAGTGCTTCGCGAAACGCGTCCAGCCCCTCGGCGGTGATCGCCGAGACCCGGAAGAGCGGCGCGCTCTCGAGGAAGGTCCCCTCGAGCGTCTCGCGCACGTCCTCCTCGGCGAGCTCGACCAGCTCCTCGTCGACGAGATCGATCTTGGTCAGGACGACGAGCCCGCGCGACACGCCGAGCAGCCCCATGATCGAGAGGTGCTCGCGCGTCTGCGGCATCACCCCGTCATCCGCGGCGACGACCAGCACCACGAGGTCGATCCCCGAGGCGCCAGCGACCATGTTCTTGATGAAGCGCTCGTGCCCGGGAACGTCGATGATCCCCACCAGCCGGCCGTCGGGAAGCTCGAGCGGCGCGAAGCCGAGGTCGATGGTCAGCCCGCGCGCTTTCTCCTCCTTGAGGCGATCGGGATCGATGCCGGTCAGGGCCTGCACCAGGGTGGACTTGCCGTGGTCGATGTGCCCGGCGGTCCCGATGACGATGGGCTGGATCTCCATGGTCTACTTCGAGTCGGTTTCTGCGCGCTGCGCGCAGAAAGCAGGGTGATCCAATCGGAGTCGGTTTCTGCGCGTTGCGCGCAGAAAGCAGGCTGATCCAGTCGGAGTCGGTTTCTGCGCGCTGCGCGCAGAAAGCAGGCTGGGAGGGCATTGAAGCTCTCGAGAATCGTGATCGGAACGGTCGATTGACCCGTCAGCCCGCGTTAGGGCATTGAAGCTCTCGAGAATCGTGATCGGAATGGTCGGTTGACCCATTGGGTTGCGGGCGTCAGCCCGCGCTAGGGCATTGAACCTGTCGAGAATCGGAGCCTGACTGGTCTACTGAGCCGTCCAGTGGTGGGCATCAGCCCACGCTGCGCGCCCGGGAGTATACTCGGGCGCCACGATGACGTCTCTGCCCTTCCAGCCGCTGCGCCCCTACCTGAAGGAACGATTCGGGCGTGAGGTGTTCCGGGTCGCGCTCGACGCCGGCTCGACCTGCCCCAACCGAGACGGTTCGAAGGGCTTCGGGGGGTGCAGCTACTGCGACGTCGAGGGCTCCGGCACCGGCGCGCTGAAGAGCGGCGCCGCGCTCGCCGAACAGCTCACCGCTGGAATCGACCGGGTGCGCCGGCGCGACGAGGGAACCGGCGTGATCGCGTACTTCCAGTCCTACTCCAACACCTACGTCGAGACCGCGCGCCTCGCGGAGGTCCTCTCGGTCGTCGAGCCCCACCTCGAGGGCCCGGTGGTCGCGGTGAGCCTCGCCACGCGCCCCGACACCCTCTCCGACGACGCTCTCGACCTCCTGGTCCGGTTGAACGACCGCGTTCCCGTCTGGGTGGAGATGGGCCTGGAGGTGGCGGACGACTCGATCCTCTCGGCGATCGGCCGACACCACACCGTGGAGGACTTCACCGGGGCGACCCGCCGCCTGCACGAGGCGGGGCTGGAGATGATCGGCCACGCGATCCTCGGCTTGCCGGGCGACGGCCGGGAGGGCGCGCGCCGCACCGCCGAGGTGCTGGCCGCGGCGGGCGTGGCGGGCGTCAAGGTCCACCACCTGATGGTCCTGCGCCGGACGCTGCTGGAGAAGCAGTGGCGCGCCGGTGAGGTGGAGCCCCTAGACGCCGAGACCTACGTCACCTGGCTGGCGGACTTCATCGAGCGCCTGGCCCCCGACCAGGTCGTGCACCGCCTGACCGGCGACGCGCCGGACGACAAGCTGCTCGCGCCGCGGTGGGAGATGCACAAGAGCGCGATCCGCGAGCGGCTGGTCGGCGAGCTGGAGCGCCGTGGGACTCGACAGGGGATGCGGAGGTAGCGGAGAGCGCGGTGGTTTCACGCAGAGCTCGCGGAGAACCACCGCGCGCTCCGCTACCTCCGCGTCCGACTACGGCAGGTACAGAATCCGGTCACAACTCGAACACTGCACCAGATCGATCCCCCGCGCCACGCGCACCGCCGTATTGGGCGGAACCTGCATGAAGCACGCCTGGCAGATGGCGCCGTCGAGCATCGCCAGCGCCTCGCCGTCGCGCGCCTGCAGGAGGCGGTCGTAGAGGTCGAGGGTGCCCTGATCGAGGTCGTTGCCGAGGCGCGCCTCGCGCCTCTTCTGCAGCGCCTCCTGTCGGCCGCGCGCGTCCCCCACCTCGCTCTCGATGTTGGCCGAGTACTCGGCGAAAACCTCGCGCTCGGCGGTCAGCTCACCGGTGAGCCGGGTCGTCTCCGTCGTGTTGGACTCGATCTGCTCGACGTAACCGAGCGCCTCCCGCTCCGCCTCGTCGATCTGGCGCTTGAGCCCGCGCATCTCGTAGCGGCACGCCTCGACCACCGACATGTCCCGGCTGCTGTTCGATTCCTTCTCCAGCTTGCGGATCCGCTGCTGCTGAATCGCCACCGTGTCCTCGATCTCCTTGACGCGAACCTGGAGCGCCTGAACCCGCCCCTTGCGCTCATCGAGCGACTCGGCCTGCCCGTCGAGCTGTGCCTGCCGGCGGGCGAGCTCGGCGGGCAGGCGACGGAGCTCCTCGTTGACTCGGAAGAGGTCGCGGTCGATTTCCTGCAGGGCTCGGAGCGCTTGCACGGGGTTCTCCATGGGTGTGTCTCGGAAGCTGAGGGGCGGAACAGTGTAGCGTCGGTTGGTGAGCGTACAAGTTCAGGGGTGAAGAGGACCCCGCCCCGCCCCCGGGAGAGGCGGGGGCGGGGCGGGGTGAGCGGTCATCGTCGACCTCTACAGGATCTCGTCGGAATCGACGGGGAGGACCACCCCGTCCAGGAAGCTGGCCAGCTGTCTGGCTCGAACGGGGTGTCGGAGCTTGCGAACCGCCTTCGCCTCGATCTGGCGAACGCGCTCCCGCGTCACCCGGAAGATGCGACCCACCTCCTCGAGGGTGTAGGTGTAGCCGTCGCCGATGCCGTAGCGCAGCTTGACGATCTCCCGCTCGCGGAAGGTCAGGGTGCTGAGCACCTCGTCGATGCGCTCCTTGAGCATCTCGTGGCCGGCGGCCTGGAGCGGGCTCTCGGCGGAGTCGTCCTCGATGAAGTCGCCGAAGTAGCTGTCGTCGGAGTCGCCGATGGGGCGGTCCAGGCTGATCGGGTGCTTGCTGATCTTCATCACCCGCTTGGCCTCCTCGACGGTGATCTCGGTGGCCTCGGCGACCTCCTCGACCGACGGCTCACGACCCTTCTGCTGGAGCAGTCGCTTGCTGACGTTACGCAGCTTCGACATGGTCTCGATCATGTGCACCGGGATGCGGATCGTGCGCGCCTGGTCGGCGATCGAGCGCGTGATCGCCTGGCGGATCCACCAGGTGGCGTAGGTCGAGAACTTGTAGCCGCGGCGGTACTCGTACTTCTCCACCGCCTTCATCAGGCCGGTGTTGCCCTCCTGGATCAGGTCGAGGAAGGAGAGGCCACGGTTGCGGTACTTCTTGGCGATCGAGACCACCAGGCGCAGGTTGCCGCTGGAGAGCTTGCGCTTCGCCTCCTCGTATTCGGCGTGGTGCAGGCGGACCTGGTCGACGCGCCGCTTGAGGCGATAGGAGGGCTCCAGGGCCTTCAGCTCCATCTCCTGCAATCGTTCGGACAGCTCCTTGAGCTGCTCGCCGCCCTTCTTGTTGCCCTTGAAGGCCGCGATCTTCCGCTCGATCGAGCGCATCTCGCGGTAGCTCTCCTCGAGCATCTCGATGTAGGGGCGCACCTTCTTGACCTGCAGGTGGCACTCCTCGATCAGGATGATCAGCTTCCGCCGCAGGTTCTGCACGCGGGTGAGCTGCTGGCTGCGCTCCTCGGGGGTCATCTCCCCGCCGAGCAGCGGACGGTACTCCTCGCGGATGCGGGCGAGCAGTCGCTGGATCGTCTCGATGTTCAGCGGCAGGCGCTTGGCCAGGAAGGGCTTGCCCAGCGTCTCGACGATCAGCGGGTCGTCGTCCGGCTTGGGATTGGGGTTGACCTTTAGCGTGCGGTCGAAGGCCAGCTCGCCCCGCAGCACCTGACCGAGGATGTCGATCGAGGTATCCATGCAGATTCCCGAGCCCATCGCCTTCTTGCGGAAGCGCTTGCGGGTGATCTCGATCGTCTTGGCCAGGTAGATCTCCTCCGGCCGGGTCAGGAGCGGGATCTCGCCCATCTGGGTGAGGTACATCCGCACCGGGTCGTCGATCTTCTCCGGCAGCACGCCGACTCGCGCCTGTGCGTCCGCGGCGGCGGCCACCTTGGCCTGGATCGTCTCCGCGGGACTCTTGGCGGGGGGGACGCGCTCGGTGGACTCCCCCTCCTCGAAATCGTCGTCGACGAGATCGATACCGGCTTCCTCGAGGGCCACGAACACCTGATCCAGCTGCTCGGGAGGGACGAACTGATCCTCGAGGAGCTGGTTCATCTCCCCGTAGCTCAGGAAGCCCTTCTTGCGCCCTTCTTCGACCAGGAGCTTGATGGCGTCGTCGACCTTGACTGACATGCGTACCTCTACTCGACGGAGTGGGAAACGAGCGAGTCGTCGGACTCGCCTGGGGACCTTTCTTCGCTGCGCAAGAGCGCTGTGAGCTCGGCCAGGACCTCTACCTGCTCCCCCCTGGCCGTCTGGGCGGCCTCGCCGGCCGCGGGATTCGATATCAACTCTTCCAGCTCCAGGGCCCGTGCCTGGAGCTCTGCCTTGCGCCTCCGCAAGAGGTGGAGACGCACGTATTCCAAGCCACCCTCGAGGAGCTCCTTGGGACTGGCGGCTCGACTGGCGTTCTCGGCCAGGCCAGCCACGTGGGATCTCGCGGGGTGGTCCGCCAGGGCGGTGAGGACCGTGCCTACGTCGATCACGGCCTCCTCGTCCTCATACAACTCTAGAACGATTTCGAGGATGCGGCGGAGGTCTTCATCCTCGCAATGTGTCGCGACCGGTCTCAGCAGCGGGACGAGGCTGTTGTCGAGCAACACCGCCCCGAGCACCTCCGAAAAGGCCCGGAGAAGCCCTGGGTCGGCCCTTCCGGGGCTCGGGAGGGGCTCGGGAGAGAGCTCACCCCTATTCGGGTCAGGCGCTGTCATCGGGCGCGTCCGGCGGCGTCCGGCGACGCTGGTTCGCCACTGCTCGCGCAGCGATTCCACCGACATTCCGATCCGGCGCGAGAGCTCCGCCAGGAGGGATTGGCGGTGGACCGGGCGGGGCAGGCGGGCGAGGAGCTCCATCACCGCGTCGACCTCCGCGGAGAGCTCCGCCCCGGAGAGCGGGACGAGGCCGGCCAGCAGGAACTCGAACCACTCCTCGCCGGCATCGACGCGCTCCAGGAAGGCCTCGGGGCCCTCGCCGAGGAGCAGGTCGCAGGGGTCCTGGCCGGTGGGCAGGGTGACGACCTCGATGCCGATCTCCAGCGGGATCAGACCGGCGAGCGCCCGGCGGGCGGCCCGGTGCCCCGCTTCGTCCCCGTCGAAGACGAGGCTGATCCGCTTCGCGCCGCAGCGCCGGATCCGGGCGGCGTGATCCTCGGTGGTCGAGGTCCCCAGCACCGCGGCGACGCGCTGCACCCCGACCTGGTGGGCCGCCATCACGTCGGTGTAGCCCTCGACGAGGATCAGGTGCCGCTCGCGCCTCGCTTCGGCCAGCGCCAGATCGAGCCCGTAGACCAGCCGCCCCTTCTTGAACAGCGCGGTCTCGGCGGTGTTGACGTACTTCGGCCCGCCCTCGTCATCGCCGAGGCGCCGCCCGCCGAAGCCGACGGTGCGCCCCTCGACGTCGCGGATGGGGATCATCAGCCGGCCGCGGAAGAAGTCGTACGGGCGGCCGCGGTCGTTCTTGCGCACCAGGCCGCAGCCGGCGAGGACCTCCCAGGCCAGCCGCTCCCGGCGCGCGTACTCCACCAGCGCCTGGCCGGCCGCCGGCGCCCAGCCCAGCCCGAAGGCCATCGCCGTCTCCTCGGAGAGGCCACGTCGCCGCAGGTACTCGCGGGCGAGCCGACCCTCGTCGCTGGAGAGGACCTCTCGGTAGTAGCCGACCGCGGCGGCGAGCACTCCCCAGGTGGGATCGTCCTCGCGCCGCTCACCACGCCCCTTCCTCCGGGGCAGCTCGACGCCGGTGCGAGCGGCGAGGATCTCCAGCGCCTCGAGGAACTGGACGCCGGTGATGCGCTCGACGAAGGAGATCTGATCCCCTCCCTCGGCGCACGCGCCGAAGCAGTACCAGCTCCCCCGCCGCGGATCGACCTTGAACGAGGGGGTCTTCTCGTCGTGGAACGGGCAGCAGGCCACCCACAACGCCCCCGACTTCCGCAACGAGGGGACGTGCTCGCGCACGACGTCCTCGATGGGAGCTCGCAGTTTGATCTCCTCGATGGCTCTGCGGAAATCGTCGGTCAAGGTGGGACGGATGGAAGGCGGCCGGGAACGACCGGTCGAGGTGGACCGCCAGTCGGCGAAGGGGCCAGGAGAGGAATCGGATCTGGGCGACGAAGAGCGAACCGGCGAGCCATCAGCCAGCCGGTTCTCGCTGCTCTGACATACCCCCGGCACGGGGTACTGACGTTTGAGGTTCCAGGTGCGCAGCGGGGCGGGCGACCACCGGGTAGGGAGCCAGGGACTGGTGTGGCGGGGGTGGTGACGCGGCCGGTGCGAGGTTCCGAGAGGAGTCGGAGAAGTGTCTAGCCCATCGGAATGACCACTCCTGGTCCGATCTTTCCTGTTTCTCGATACTCGATCCCAGAATAACACAGGAGAGGGGCCAGGACCACGCTCCCGACGCCGCGGATCGAGCCCCTCGACGATTATTTGCCCCTCTCTTTCCAAAGGGGGCTCTCGGCGAGGCGCTGCAGGGTCTCGATGGCGAGCGTCTCGGCCCGGACGGAGGGCGGGATCCCTGACTCGCCAAGGAGCGCGCGAGCGCCTTCCCGGTCCCCGGCGAGGTCTCCCAGGACCCGTCCGATCCCCTGGCGGCGGCGGTGGAAGAGGCCCCCGACCAGCTCCGAGAGCGAGCCGAGCTCCGCCCGCCCCGGCGCGTCGGGGCGGCGTTCCAGGTGGACCACCGCGCTCTTCACCTTCGGGCGCGGCCAGAAGAGGCCGGGGTCGACCTCCCTCCCCGGCCGCGGGTGGTAGGCGACCTGCAGCCGGATCGAGAGGGGCCCCCAGTCGGCGCTCCCCGGCTCGGCGCGGATCCGATCGGCGACCTCGCGCTGGACCAGGACGCTCATCGTCTCGGGGGGATTCGGCAGCGAGGCGAGGACCGCCAGGAGCGGGGCGCTGATCACGTACGGGAGGTTGGCGACCAGGTGCCAGCTCCCGGCCTCGGGCAACCTCCTGGCCACCTCCGGCTCGAGCTCGTGCTTGCCGGCGAGGACGTCGGCGTGCAGGAGCTCGAGCCCCTCGGCCTCGCCCAGGGTCTCCCGGAGGAGCTCGAGCAGGCGGCCGTCGACCTCGACCGCCAGCACCCGGGCCCCTGCCTCGAGCAGCGGTGCGGTGAGGCGCCCCAGCCCCGGCCCCACCTCGAGCACGAAGGCCCCCGCCTCCACCCCGGCGTCGCGGACCAGGGCTCGCGCCAGGTTGTCGTCCTGGAGGAAGTTCTGACCGAGCCGCCTCGACGGGCGGAAGCCGAGCTCGGCGAGGCGCGCCCGAAGCCCGCGCCCTTCGCCGCCCCGACCCGCGACGCTCACTGCTCGGCTCCCGCCACCAGGTCGGCGAGGGCGGCGGGAGCCTCGGCCTCGGCGGCGAGCCGGCGGAGCAGCGGGAGCGCGGGACGCCCCCAGCGCCCGCCGATCGCCACCAGCCGGGCCCGGGTCGCCACGTCCTCCGGCAACGAGGCGAGGTGCGCGCGCAACCAGGCTTCCGCGTCCTCGACGACGCGGAAGCCCACGTCGGAGGCGCGGGTCCGCGGGTCGAGCAGCGCCGCGTTGAAGACCACTCGCGGCGTATCCCCCTTCTCGGTGGTGTAGGTCGGGCGCTTGTGCGAGAGGTAGCTGCCCCCGATCGCCCAGACGCGCAGGTCCTTCTTCTGCGGGTCGGGATCGGGGATCACGTTCTCCACCCACTCGTCGGGGCGGCCGAGCACGCCGTCGACCCACTCGGCGGCGTTGCCGAGCAGGTCGTAGACCCCCAGCGAGGTGCGTCCCCCCTCGAAGCTGCCCACCGGGGCGAGGCGGCGCAGCCGCAGGTCGAGGGTGTTGGTCACCGACCTGGCGGGGAAGGGGCCCCACGGCCACTTCTGGGCGCGCGTGCCGACGGCGACGCGGATCCACTCGGCGGCGGTCGGAAGACGCATCCCCTGGCTGGCGGCGAAGGCGCGCGCCTCCTCGAGGGTCATCCCCGTGGCCGGGTGCGTCGGCGCGTCGTCGGGCCAGTACTCGAGCGCCACCCTGCCGTCCCCCGGGATCCCCTCTTCGCCCAGCCAGGCCGACCACTCCCGACGGGTCACCTCGAAGCGATCGACGAGGAGCGGCCGATCGGTCGAGCAGTCGACGCGCAGGGTTTCCTGCAGGAGGATGCAGGTTCCGGCGGGCACGAAGGCCAGCCGCTCGAGGCGGCCCAGGGCAGGCTCCTCCACCCCCTCCGTGCACGAGGTGAAGAGGCCGGCGAAGGTGAGGATCGCGAGCGCGACGAGCGGAGGGCCCGGCCCCTGCGGCCGGTTCAGCGACGGGAACGGCCGGCTCGACGAACGAGGCCGCCGCCGCGAATCACCGGCTCGCGGGCGAAACGTAGATCTCGACGCGCCGGTTTAGCGCCTTGTTCTCGGCCGAGTCGTTGGGAACCAGGGGCTCGTAGGGGCCGAACCCCGCGATCGCCACCTGCTCCTCGGGAACGCCGCCCGAGCCGGTCAGCACCGCGGCGACCTCCATCGCGCGCGCCGCGGAGAGCTGCAGGTTCCCGTAGGGGAACTTCTGCAGCGTGGCCGGCTTGACCACCCGGTCGCTGTCGGTGTGGCCGCGGATCCAGATCCGCCCGTGCGCCGCGGCGTTGATGTTGGCGGCGACCTGGTCGATCAGCGCCTGCCGCCCGGTGTCGTTCACCGTGGAGGACCCTGAGGCGAAGAGCACGGCATCGGGTACGTGGTAGACGTAGGCGCCGCCGTCGAGGTCGATGCGGGTGATCTCGTCGGGGCTGCGTCCGAGCTCGGCCAGCTGTCGTTCGTAGGCGGCGAGGCGCGCCTCGAGGTCGGGGTTGGAGCTCGAGGCCTGGAGGGCGTTCACCTGGCTGATCGACAGCTCGTGCCGGAGCTGCTCGTTGGCCGCCTCCAGGCGAGCCTGCTTGGCCTGGGTCTCGAGCAGCTGTTGCTGGTAGTGCTTGGCGAGGTCCTCCGCCTTCTGGTACTCCTCCTGGGTCGCGCAGGAAGCGAAGAGGAGCGCCCCGAGGGCGAGGGTCACGGGTCGGACGAACTGGATGTGCTTCATGTCGATGCTCGGTCGTGTTCGGGAAGGCCGGGGCACGGAGGGCGCGAGAGCTCGCTGCCCTGGTCGGTTCCCCGATCGTGGCGGAGTCTAGCCGAGTCGAGGGGGCGCCCCAAGCCCCTTCACCACTCCCCACCGCGGTCGCCGTAAGTGCCGGAAAAGCCGGTTTCTACGCCTGTCGCGGTGGGGGGAAAAGCAGACGGGACCGGGACTCGCGTCCGCGAGTCCCGGTCCCGTCGATGTACGGAAGCTGTCCCGACCTCGAGCGGTCTACTGGAAGCTGTCGCCGAAGAAGATCCCGGCGATCCCCTTGGCGATGCCGTTGGTCTCGCCGCTGGAGACGGAGAAGATGATCGGCAGGGAGCCGACGAGCACCAGGGCGGTGATGATCAGCGCCGCGAGGATCCCCATCGGCTCGGTCTGGTCCTCTTCCGCCGCGGCGGACGGAATGCGCGGGTTGGCGGTGCGGCGCACGGTCGTGGAGGTGGTGGGCTCGACGATCTCCTCGTCCACCTCGTCGAGCTCGATCTCACCGACGTCCTCGATGTCGTCCTCGATGATCGTATCGACCTCGGAGATCTCCTCGGTGGCCATCCCCGCCTCGTCGAGCAGGCCGTCGTCCTCGAACACCAGCTCCTCGCTGGGCTCGCCGAGGTCGACCACCTCGCCCCCGGTGAGCTCGCTCTTGAGCGCCTCGACGTCCCCCTTGCGCAGCTTCATGGTGTCGCCCTCGCGGAAGGCGCGGATGTCGCCTTCGGAGACGAGGCGCTTGAGTTCCTCTTCCTTGAGACGCAACTCCGAGAGGGCTTCGTCAAAGCTGAAGAATTCTTCGTTCGGCACGGGTCTTGACTCCTGAAATGGGGGGTGGTCGGCAGCAGCCGGGGGATCTCGAGAGCGGGCTGTAGGCGGCGAGATGATAACGCCTCGCGGGCGTCGTTCCCAACCGATCCGGCTCCAGATCGAAAAACAGACTCTAGTTTGAAGAAAAAAGGGCGCCTGGAGGGCCCCGGACGGGGGCTACTCCTCCTCCTCGGCGATCTTCTCGAAGCGCTTCGCGAGCTCCTTGTAGGTGAACTCCGAGCGGTCGTTGAGGCCGTCGAGCTGCAGATCGAGGTCGATCCGGCGGGCGGCGACCAGGCGGATCGCCTGGGTCCCCGAGGAGCCCCCGCTGGCCTGGTAGACGGCGATGTGGGGGTTGACGGTGTCGACCAGGTAGAGGATCGCCGAGCCGGTGAGATCGACCCCGGTGACCGCGATCATGCGGTTGTTGGAGTCGGTCATCCCCAGGACCGGCGGGCTGAGGGTGGCGTTGGGCAAGTTGGCTTGCCCGCCGTCTCCGTCGTCCTGCACCGGTTCCAGCGCGTAGCCGAGGGCCGCCAGGAGGACTCCGGCGACCAGCATCCACGGACGCCCACCACGCCGCGCGGGGGTGTTCTCGTGCGATTCGGGGGGGAATTCCATGGTTCGATCGGGGCTGGGTTCCGGGGCACCGGCCTCCGGCGGGGCGCTCGCGACCGCCGAGGAGGCTCGAAGGGGCACTATCCTAGCCGGCGCGCCGGGTTGCGACCAACCCTCGAATTCAGCTACCACCCCGACAGGTCGCCGGAGATCTCCTCCACCAGGTCCTTGACGGTCACGAGTCCGATCGGGCTCTCCGCGCTGCCGACCACCGCGGCGCGCACCCCGGCCCCGCGCAGGCGCGCGAGCGCCCGATCGACGGAGAGCTCCGGGGCGAGGATGAGGATCGGCCGGGAGTGCTCGAGGACCTCCCCACCGGGGGTCGACCGCAGCACGTCGAGCTGGTGCACGTAGCCCTCGACCCGCCCCTCGGCCACCACCGGCAGGCGGGTGTAGGGCGCGGCCTCGACCGCGGCGCGCTGCACCCGCGGCTCCGTGCCGCGGTCGATCGTCTCGACGGACCCCCAGGGGATCATCGCCCGGGTCACGGGGATCGTTCGCAGCGCGAGGGCATTCCGGGCCAGCTCCTCGGCGTGCGACTCCAGCGCGCCGACCGCCCGGCCCTCGGCGATCACGCCGAGCACCTCCAGGCGCGCGGGGAGGCGGATCAGCTCCTCGTGGCGCAGCCCGGCCAGGCGCTCGAGGACCAGGGTCACGCCGCGCAGGATCCGCTCCAGGGGCCAGACCAGGACCCGGAAGACCAGGAGGAAGGGCGCCGCCAGGCGCATCAGGACGTGCGGGCGGCGGCGGAAGAGGTCCTTGGGCAGGAGCTCCCCGAAGAAGAAGATCACCGGGGTCAGGAGGAAGGAGAGGAAGAGGTTCCGCTGCAGGTCGCTGAACTCGCGCAGCTCGACCAGCTTCTCGGCCAGGAGCGTCATCAGCTCGATCGCCAGGTTGTTGCCGATCAGGATGGTGATCAGGATCGCCGACCGCCGCTCGAAGAGCGCCCGGACCCGCAACGCACCACGCCGGCGGTCACCGACCTCGAGGTCGAGGCGCGGCTTCGACAGGGAGTAGAGCCCGGTCTCCGAGCCGGAGAAGATCGCGGAGGCGACGAGCGCCAGGAGGATCGAGACGGAGAGGAGGATGGAGATCACCGGGCTCCCTCCTCTTCGTCGTCCTCGGTCGGATCGACGTGCATGTCGACGAACAGGATCCGCCGGCCGCGCACCTCGTGGACCTCGAAGACCAGCGATCCGATCCGCGCCCGATCACCGGCCTTGGGGATGCGCCCGAGGTGGGCGGTGACGAAGCCACCGACCGTCTCGAACTCGTTCGGCACCACCTGGAAACCGAACTCCTCGTTCCAGTCGCGGATCGAGAGAGCGCCGGCCACGCGGTAGCGGCCTTCCCCGAGGGGCACGACCGGGGTCTCGCGCTCCTCGCCCTCGACGCGCAGCTCGCCGACGATCTCCTCGAAGATGTCCTCGATGGTGACCACCCCCGCGGTCCCGCCCCACTCGTCGACGACCACCGCCTCGGCGGTGCGCTCCTCGCGGAGCTCGCGCAGGAGGTCGAGTGCGTGAGCGACCTCGGGCACGAACTTGACCGGCATGATCAGCTGCCGCACCGGCTTGTCGCCGCGCATCAGGAGGTCGCGCAGGCGGGCGAAGCCGAGCACGTGGTCCGGGTCGTCCTCGACGACCGGGACCCAGGTGCGGTGCGCGCGCAGCGCCTCCTCGATCACCGGCTCGGGATCCTCGTCGACGTCGAGCATCGGCGCGTCGACGCGCGGGGTCATGATCTCGCGCACAGAGATCCCGCCGAGCTCGACGATCTCGGCGAGCATGTCCGCCTCGCGGTTCTCGAGGAGCCCCGACTCCGCACTGCGCGAGAGGACCCGCGCCAGGTCCTCGGGGCGGATCGCCCGCTCGTCGCGCCCCGACTCGCCGAGCGCGCGCGTCGAGAGGTCGAGGGTCCGCGAGAACGCGGCGGTGACCGGCCGCAGGAGCGGCACCAGCGAGGCGAGGAACCACGAACCGACCGACGCGATGAGGTCGGGGGCGCGCAGGGCCATCGTCTTGGGCACGATCTCGCCGAGGATCAGGAGCGCGATCAGGGCGCCGATCGCGGAGAGCAGCTGCGCCGAGCCCGACTCGCCCCAGGGGATGTGCGCCGCCAGGGAGAAGAAGAAGACGTTGACCAGGAGGTTGCCCAGGAGGATCGTCACCAGGAGCTCGCGCGGCGTCTCCAGCAGTCGCCTCACGCGCGGCGAGGCCCTCTCTCGCTGCTCCGAGGAGAGGCTGAACAACGCCGTCTCGGACGCGCTGAAGCCGGCCGAGACGACCAGCAGACAGCAGAGCGGCCCCCAGCGCAGAAGCTCCTCCATCAGCCCTGGTTCCCTTCGAGGTCGACGGCCGGGAGGAAGATCTCGACGCGGAACCCGCCGCCGTCCTCGTTCTGCAGGTGGACCCGCCCGCCGTGCAGATCGGCCACGCTGTGCACCAGGGCGAGCCCGAGCCCGTTGCCCCGATCGACGCTCTTGGTGCTGTAGAAGAGATCGGAGACGCGGTCGAGCTGGGCCGGGTCGACTCCGGGGCCGTCGTCGACGACCCGGAGCATGACCTCCGCGCCGGCGCGCGAGAGACTCACCTCGATGAACCCGCCGTCGCGATGCTCCTCGAGCGCGTCGAGAGAGTTGACCAGGAGGTTCAGGACCGCCTGGCCGAGCTCCGAGGGGAGCCCCTGGACGACGTGGTTCTCGTCGTCGGTGCTCTGCTTCAGCTCGACGCCCTGCTTCTCGGCGCGGTGTCGCACCAGGTCGATCGCGTCGCGCACCGGCTCGTCCAGCGAGACCGGCGCGAGCTCCGACTGGCGAGGGGTCAGGCGCAGGAGCTTGGTCACCGTACCCTGGATTCGCTCCAGGCCGCCGCGCAGGAGGTCGTGGTAGCGCGCTCGCCTCCCGGCGGGAAGGCCTTCTCGCTCGAGCACGTCGGCCGCGTTGATCAGCCCGCCCAGCGGATTGTTGATCTCGTGCGCGATCCCCGCCGCCAGCTCCCCCATCGCCGCCAGCCGCCGCTGCCGCATCGCCGCCGCCTCCGCATGGTAGGCCTTGCGCGTCGCGCTCTCCACCTCCTCCTCGAGGTGCTCGTGGAAGGTGCGCACCTCGGAGGCCATGGTGTTGAAGGTGGAGATCAGATCGGCGAGCTCGTCCTTGTGCCGCGGGTGCTCGACGCGTACCGAGAGGTCCCCGTCGCGCAGGTCGCGCGCCCCGCGGGCGAGGCGGCTGACCGGCTGGAGCACGTAGCGGCGCAGCACGGTGAAGGTGCCCAGGAAGAGCAGCAGCGTCGAGGCGAAGAACCAGGGGAGCAGGTCCTTCCACAGCGCGGTGTGATCGATCTGCTGGTCGACCCGGAACCAGCAGCCCCCCCAGAGGTTCCCCTGGATGTCGACGACGGGTACCGCCAGCCCCCCCGCGCTCTCGATCGCTCGATCCAGCTCGACCGCCCGCGCGAGGTCCGCCTCGATCGCCTCCCGATCGAAGTCCTGGGCGCGCCTCGCGCAGCCCACCGGGTTGAGGGAGACCCCCCGGGGACTCAGGTCCAGGATGATCGCGTCGGCGAACACGTCCCAGTTGGGCCAGTTGAGGATCTGCGCCACGTTCAGCTCCCGGTCGGAGGCGATCGAGTAGCGCAGGTTGTCGGCCTGTCGCTCGGCGTCCTGCCGCTGCTCCTCGGCCCGGTCCGAGGCGATCTTCTGCGAGAGGTAGTAGACCCCCGCGGCGAAGACCAGCACGTTGGCCGCCGCGATCAGGGAGAGGATGCGCAGGCGCAGGGAGATCCTCAACGGAGCGCTCCTCGGCCCGGCGGCATCGCGGCGAGGGCCGCGCCGGAATCGGGGTCCGGACTTGGTTCGGTTCGAGGCATCGGGTGGGCCCTTCACATTTAGACGGAGTCGGGGACCGATCTCAAGCGGGGAGCGCCCTCTCCGTCGAGCTCGACCTCGAGTCCGCCCACGCACACCGCTCCCCTCCTCGGTTGAGAGGAGGCGGAGCGGGTGGATGGGGCGATCTTCCTAGCGGCTGAGCCGCCGGGAGTCACCGGGAATGTCCGCGGGCCGAGCGGCCCGCTAGGTCAGCGGCACGCCCTTGTGGCCGTAGCAGAGGATCCCGCCGTGGCCTTCCTTGCGGATCAGGCGGAACTCGAGATCGAGCTCCATCCCCGGCAGAACCTTCGAGGAGTCGCAGTCGACGACCTGGACCATCATCCGGGCCTTCTCGGGGGTCTCCACGATGGCCATGGCGAACGGCGCTTCCATGATGAAATCGTCCGCGGGCGTGTGGACCACCGTCGAGGTGATCACCGTCCCTTTCGGGGTGAGGTGGAACAGCTCGTGCTCCTCGGAGCGACAGGCCGGGCACAGCGGGCGGGGCGGGTAGGAGACCTTGCCACACTTGGTGCAGCGGCTCGCTTCGAGACGGTAGAGCGCGGGCAGCTCGCGGATGTACTTCGGACTGGTCATGACTCTTACGCCCTCCTGAGAATGTGGACCAGGGAGCTGGCCCCGGATCCGCCCATGTTCTGGGCGAGTCCGACCTTGGCACCGTCGACTTGACGATCACCCGACTCGCCGCGGAGCTGTTCGAAGATCTCGATCGCCTGGGCGATCCCGGTCGCGCCGACCGGGTGCCCCTTCGACTTGAGACCGCCGCTGGTGTTGACCGGGATCCGACCGCCGATGGTGGTCGCACCCTCGCGAGTGGCCTTGCCGGCCATGCCCCGCTCGACGAGGCCGAGCGCCTCGACGCAGCAGAGCTCGGCGATGGCGAAGCAATCGTGCACCTCGGCGACGTCGATGTCGCCGGGCGAGACGCCCGCCATCTCGTAGGCGCGCTCCGCGGAGAGCTGGACCGAGTCGAGGAACGAGGGATCGACCCGGTCGTGGAGCGCGATCGTCGAGGTGGCCGCGCCGACGCCGGTGATCTCGACCGGCTTGTCGGTGTACTTGTCCGCCTGGTCCAGCGGACAGAGGATCAGCGCCGCCCCACCGTCACTCACCGGGGAGCAGTGCAGGAGGCGCAGCGGGTCGGCGACCATCGTCGAGTTCTTCACCTCCTCGAGCCCCACCAGGCGGGGGAACTGCGCCTTCGGGTTCATCGAGCCGTGCTGGTGGTTCTTGACCGGCACCGCGGCGAGGTCGTCCTCGGTGGTGCCGTGCACGGCCATGTGCGCGCGGGCGATCATCGCGTAGAGCCCGGGGAAGGTCACCCCGTGGTAGCCCTCGGTCTCCTGATCGGCCGCGGTGGCCAGGATCGCGGTCACGTCGCCACCGTCGTTCATCTTCTCGACGCCCGAGGCGATGACGATGTCGCTGGCGCCCGAGGCCACCTCGAAGTAGGCGGTCCGCAGGGCGGCACCTCCCGAGGCGCAGGCGGACTCGACGCGCGTCGCGGGCACACCGGCCAGGCCGAGGTGGTCGGCGAACAGCGGGCCGAGGTGCTCCTGGCCGACGAACTGACCGCCGGACATGTTCCCGGCGTAGATCGAATCGACCGTCTCGATCCCGGCGTTCTTCATCGCCTCGTTCGCCGCGTCGCGGAACAGATCGCGAAGGCTCTTGTCCCAGACTTCGCCGAAGCGGGTCATTCCCGCAGCTACTATTGCTACTTTTCGCATGACTACACCTCCGTTCAGTCGTTGAGGATGATCTTCTCGCGGTACTTCGCGTACTGACCGTAGGTCAGGTAGCGACGCGGGTTGTCCAGGAACGAGCGCACCGTCGGCGCGAGGTCGCGTTTCTGGGGCAACAGGTCGGTCGCCTCGAAGACGAAGGAGTCGCTCCCCGCGCCCGAGCCGAAGGACGTGATCAGGATCTTGTCGCCGGGATTCGCGACGTCGAGCACCGCGGCCAGACCGGTCGGTGAGGAGCCCGAGTAGGTGTTCCCCATCTTGTTGACGACCCAGCCGGTCTGCATCTGCTCGCTGGTGAAGCCCATCTTCTTGCCCGCGGTGAGCGGGAACTTGCCGTTGGGCATGTGGAAGATCGCGTACGCGAAGTCTTCGGGCTTCAGGCCGGTCTTGTCGAGGATCCCCTTGGTCGCCGACATGACGTGCTTGAAGTACGCCGGCTCGCCGGTGAAGCGTCCGCCGTGCATCGGGTAGAAGCGCCCTTCACGCCGCCAGAAATCGGGGGTGTCGGAGGTGAAGGAGTAGGTCTCCAGCGTGTCGGCCAGGATGTTTTCCTTGCCGAAGATGAACGCGCTGCCCCCCGCCGAGGCGGAGAACTCGAGAGCGTCGTTCGCGGCACCCTGCGAGGTGTCCGCGCCGATCCCCATCGCGTACTCGACGCGGCCGGAGTCGACCAGCGAGAGGGCGACGAACATCGTCTCCGTGCCCGCCTTGCAGGCGAACTCGAAGTCGGCGACGTGCAGATCGTTTCCGAGGCCCAGCGCCTCGCCGACCACCGTGCCGCTCGGCTTCACCGCGTACGGGTGCGATTCCGAGCCGATGTAGAGGGCGCCGATCTTCGTCGGATCGATCCCTGCCCGGGCGAGAGCGGAGCGTCCCGCGGACACCGAGATGGTGATGGTGTCCTCATCGATCGCGGGGACCGATTTTTCCTCGAGGAGCAATCCGCGCTGGATCGAGCCGGGGTCCTTGCCCCACTGCTTGGCGATCTCCTCCGATGTGATCCTGTTGCGGGGTATGAACGCCCCGTAGCCTACGATTCCAGACATGGCCTCCTCCAGGAAACGAGTTTTGGAATTAGGCCGCTGAGGGTATCCGGAGCGCATTGCGGTCTCAACCCCGCACGAGGACACCGCCTCGATCGGACCGGCGCAGACCCCGCCCGATTAGTTCGTACCCCGACGCAGGAGGGCATTCCGCGGGGGCTCGGATGCGCGGCCCGTTCCTCGCCGCCGGCCCGCGTCTACATGTTCCCCAGCTGGCTCATGATCTCCAGCAGCGGCATGAACAGCGCCACGACGATGAACCCCACCATCCCGGCGATGACCACCAGGAGGAGCGGCTCGAGCAGCTTGAACATCGCCTCGATCCGGCGATCGACCTGCACCTCGTAGGCGTCGGCGACCTTCATCAGCATCCGATCGAGCTCGCCGGTCTCCTCGCCGACGTCGACCATGTTCACCACGAGGTCGTCGAAGAGTCCCGACTCCCCCATCGGACGCGCCAGGCCTTCCCCTTCGCGCACCGTACGGCGTACGTCCTCGATCGCCTCGCGCAGAACGTCGTTGCCGGTCGAGTCGCGCACGATCTCCAGCGCGTCGATGTGCGGAACGCCCGCCTGGATCAGCGTGCCGAAGGTGCGCGAGAAGCCGGCGACCAGGGAGTTCGCGACCACCGAGCCGATCAACGGCAGCTTCAGCGACCACTTGTGCATCCGGTAGCGATAGCGCCCGGGGACCTTCATCAGGGAGCTGTGCCCCACGAAGAGCAGGATCGGTATGCCGAAGACGATGTACCAGTACTGGACCGCGAAGTCGGAGATGTCCAGCAGGACCTGCGTCACCTGGGGCAGGTCGACGTTGAAGGAGTCGAAGATCTCCTTGAAGCGCGGGATGACGAAGACGATCACCGCCGACATCACCGCGATCGCCACGATGAAGATCACCGTGGGATAGATCATCGCCCCGCGCACGTTGGCGCGGATCTCCGCGGCCTTCTCGCGAAAGGTCGCCAGGCGGTTGAGGATGGCGTCGAGCACGCCGCCCGCCTCGCCGGCCCGCACCATGGCGGTGTAGAGCTCGTCGAAGACCGCCTCGTGCTTGGCCATCGCCTCCGAGACGGGCGTGCCCGCGGAGACGTCCTCGACGAGGTCCTGCAGCACCAGCTTGAACGGCCCCGGTCGCGTCTGCCCCTCGAGGATCGAGAGCGCCTTCACCACCGGGATCCCCGCCTCGCTCAGCGTCGACAGCTGGACGGTGAAGTCGGTGATCAGCTGGCCGCGGATGCGCCCCCAGCGGGGACCACCCTTCGACCTCTTCGCGCCGGGAGAGGAGGCGGTGGAGGTGGAGGTGGAGGCGGCGGATGAAGGCGCGGCGGCGCCGGCGGAGGTTCTTCGGATTCTCTTGGCCATCGAGTCGACTCGGGGTGCTTGGTGTCGGGCGTAGGTTACGTGGTGGTCTCCCTCAGGACCTCCTCGATGGTGGTCCGTCCCTCGAGCACCGCCTGGAGCCCGCTCTGGCGCAGGGTGTTCATGCCGCGCCGGATCGACATGTCGCGCAGGTCCCCCGCCGAGGCGCCGTCGAGGACCGCCCGCTTGATCTGGTCCTCGAGGAGCAGGATCTCGAAGATCGCCGTCCGGCCGAGGTAGCCGGTGTGGTGGCAGTCGGGGCACCCCTTCCCATAGTAGAAGGTCGACCCGCGCAGGTTCTGCGCGTCGGGGCCGAACTCCATCAGGATCTCCTCGTCGGGCTCGTAGGCGGTCCGACAGCTCCGGCAGATCGTGCGCACCAGGCGCTGGGCGACGATCGCCTCGAGGGTGGCGGAGATCAGGAACGGCTGGATCCCCATGTCGATCAGCCGGGTGATGGTGCTGGGCGCGTCGTTGGTGTGCACGGTCGAGAAGACCAGGTGTCCGGTCAGGCTCGCCTCGACGGCGGTCACCGCGGTCTCGTGGTCGCGAATCTCCCCCACCAGGATCTTGTCGGGGTCCTGGCGCAGGACGGAGCGCAGCACCGCCGCGTAGGTGACGCCGATGTCGTGATTGACCGGGACCTGCACGATCCCCTCGATGTCGTACTCGACCGGGTCCTCGGCGGTGATGATCTTGATGTCCGGCTGGTTCGCCTCCTGCAACATCGCGTAGAGCGTCGTGGTCTTGCCCGAGCCGGTCGGCCCGGTGACCAGACATATGCCGTGCGGCAGCGCCGTCAGCGACGAGAGCGACCGCTCCTCTTCCGGCTGCAGGCCGAGGGCGCTGAGTTCGAGGTTGACCGCCGAGCGGTCGAGGATCCGGAGGACGCACCCCTCCCCGGAGACCCCCGGCAGGGTCGCGACCCGCAGGTCGACGGGACGGCCGTCGATCGAGAGCTCGATGCGACCGTCCTGCGGCACGCGCGTCTCGGTGATGTCGAGGCTGCTCATCACCTTGATCCGCGAGATCAGGGGCAGCGCGAGGTGCGGCGGCGGCGCCTCGACCTGATACAGCGAACCGTCGACCCGGTAGCGGACCCGGAACTCCTCGGGAAAGACCTCGAAGTGGATGTCGCTCGCGCGGTCACGAATCGCGCGATGCAGGAGCGAGTTGAGCAGTCGCGCGACCGGCTGGCTCGCCGCCGCGCTCTCGGGATCGGCCCCGGACACCGCGGCGGAGGCGGCGGCGATCGCGTCCGCCAGCGAGGTTTCCTCGCCGTAGTGCTCGAGCACCGCGGTCTTGATCACCTCGGCGTCGGCGACCGCCCCGCGCACCTCCTTGCCGGTGCGGAAGGAGAGGTCCTCGAGCACCGCGGTGTTGAGCGGGTCGCCGATCACGACGGTCAGGACGTCCCCCTCGAGACGAACCGGGAGAACGCCGTAGGCGTGGGCGGTCGAGGAATCGACCAGCTCCAGCGCCGAGTCCTGCGGGGTGGTGGCGGCGAGGTCGATCGACTCCATCCCCGCCTGCTCGGCGAGGGCCGCGACCACGTCGTTCTGGGTGCAGTAGCCGAGGGCGACGAGGCACTGACCGATCAGCCCGCCGTGGCGCCGCTGCTCGGCGAGCGCCGCCTGGATCTGACCCTCGCGCACCGTACCGCGCGCCTTGAGGATCTGACCGAGGAGTCTTCTGCCCTGGCTCACAGGCGTGACTCCAGGTCCTTCCGGTCCTGCGCGCTGTCCAGCGCGACGCCGACGTCGATCATGTCGGTGCGGGCCAGGTCGAGCAGGAAGTCGTCGAGCGTGATCATCCCCAGCCGCCGCGAGGTCTGGATCGTCGACTGGATCTTGGCGGTCTCGTTCTTGCGCACCAGGTTGGCGATCGCCGGTGTCATCAGCATCACCTCGAACGCCGCCACCCGGCCCCGGCCGCCCTTCCTGGGCAGCAGCACCTGCGAGATCACCGCCTCCAGCGACACGGAGAGCTGCGCGCGGATCTGCTCCTGCTGGTTGCTCGGGAAGGCGTCGATGATCCGGTTGACCGTGCGCGCGCTGCCCGTCGTGTGCAGCGAGCCGAAGACGAGGTGCCCCGTCTCCGCCGCCGTGATCGCCGCGGAGATCGTGTCGAGGTCGCGCATCTCGCCGAGCAGGATGACGTCGGGGTCCTGCCGCAGCGCGCGGCGCATCGCCTCGGGGAAGCTCGGCACGTCGGTGCCGACCTCGCGCTGCGAGACGATCCCGACCTGATGCGAGTGGAAGTACTCGATCGGGTCCTCGATGGTGACGATGTGCCGCGAGAGGTTCTGGTTGACCCAGTCGAGCATCGTCGCCAGCGTCGTCGTCTTGCCCGAGCCCGTGGGGCCGGTGACCAGCACCAGGCCGCGGGGCAGGCGCAGGAGCTCCTTGGCCTGCTCGGGCAAGCCGATCTGCTCGAAGGTCAGGAGCTTCGAGGGGATCAGGCGCAGCACCGCCGAAAAGCGGCTGCGCTGGCGGTAGACGCTGACCCGGAAGCGGTTGCCGTCGTCGTGCGCGGCGCCGAAGTCGGTGGTGCCGACCTCGTTCACCTCCTTCCAGTGCTTCTCGTCGCACAGCTCCCGGGCGTAGGCCTCGGTGTCGGGGTCCTCGAGGACCGGTCGCTCCATCGAGATCAGCGTCCCGTCGACTCGGGCCACGGGGGGACGGCCGGGGTTCAGGTGCAGGTCGGACGCCCCGCGGGCGACGATCTCGCTCATCAGCTCGTGGATTCCGGTCACGCTCGACTCCTCGCTCGATTGGTCTCTCTCGGGTTCACTCTTCACTCCTCCTCGATCTCCATGTCCACGTCCAGGGCCACCTCCTCGGACTCCAGCGCGCCTTCGCTCCGGCAGACGCGCATCACCTCGGTGACGCTGGTCGTGCCCTGGATCACCTTGCGCGCCCCGTCGCGCAGGAGCGGCCTCAGCTGCCCCGACCCGAGCGCCGCCGAGCGTATCACGTCGAGCGGTTCGCCCCGGAAGCAGAGCTCCCGCAGCTCGTGGTCCATCTCCATCAACTCGAAGAGAGCGATTCGTCCGCGATACCCCTGTCCCTCGCAGCTGCGGCAGCCGCGCGGCTGCTTGAAGCGAGCCCCGCCGAGCTGCTCGAAATCGAGGCCGAGAGCCTCGACCTCCTGCGGGTGGGGATCGTACTCCTCGGCGCAATCGCCGCACAGACGCCGCACCAGGCGCTGCGCCATCACGAACTGCACCGCGGCGGAGACGAGAAACGGCTTCACGCCGAGATCCTGAAGGCGGGTCAGCGCGCTCGGCGCGTCGTTGGTGTGCACCGTGGAGAAGACCAGGTGACCGGTGAGCGCGGCCTGGATGGCGATCTCCGCGGTCTCGAGATCGCGGATCTCACCGACCAGGATCACGTTCGGAGCGCAGCGCAGCATCGCCTTGAGGATCCGCGCGAAGCTCACGCCGATGCGGTTGTTGACCTGGACCTGGTTGATTCCAGCGATGTTGTACTCGACCGGGTCCTCGGCGGTGATGATCTTGAGGTCGGAGCGGTTGAGCTCGGAGAGCGCGGCGTACAGCGAGGTGGTCTTGCCCGAGCCGGTGGGCCCGGTGACGAGGCAGATGCCGTGTGGCCGCGAGATGATCCGCTTGAACCAGGCGTAGTCCTCGTCGTCGAAGCCGAGGTCGCGCAGGCTGATCAGGCTGGCGCTCTTGTCGAGGAGACGCATCACCATCGTCTCGCCGTGGTTCGACGGGAGGATCGAGGCGCGCACGTCGATCTCACGCCCGTCGAGGACCAGCCCGATGCGGCCATCCTGAGGCTTGCGCTTCTCGGCGATGTCCATCCGCGACATGATCTTCAGGCGCGACAGCAGCGGTGCGTGCAGGTGCTCGGGGTGCTCGGCGACGTCGCGCAGCATGCCGTCGACCCGGTAGCGCACGCGCACCCGGCCGTGCCCCGGCTCGATGTGGATGTCGCTGGCCCGCTCGCGCAGCGCCTCCTGGAAGGTCCTCGTCACCAGCCGCACGATCGGGGCGTCGTCGTCGTCGGTCGCGCCCCCGAAGCTCTCGGCGACCGCCTCCTCGGCGTCCTCCCCGTAGAAGCGGCGGATCGCCCGGCGCAGCGCCCCGGGGGCGGCGAGGGCGCAGGCGACCTCCATGCCGATGCTGAACGAGAGCTGGTCGGCGACCATCCGCTTGAAGGGGTCGTCCACCGCCACGATCAGCTTGCCGCCCTTCTCCAGCACAGGCAGGAGCCCCTGCTCCCGGGCGATCTCCTCCGGCACGTGCGCGAGAATCTCCTCGGGGATCCGCAGCCCGGCCTTGGAGAGGTCGACGAACGGCATCGCCTCGACCTTGGCGTGGGCGCGGGCCACGGTGGTCTCGTCGGCGTGGCCGCGGCGCACCAGCATCTCGGCGAGGGAGAAGTCCTCCTCCCGCTGCTGGGCGAGGACTTCCTTGAGCTGGGCCTGGCTGATCACTCCGGAGGCGACCAGGTGTTCCCCGAGGGATCTTGTCACGGGCGGGATTCGGGATTCAGAAGGAGGAGCGGGGGGGCGGGGCGCCGCGAATTGAACGGGGGAGGATAGCCTCTGGCCGGAGGCCCCGCAAAAGCGTCGGGGAGGGGTGTGGCCCCTGGATACCCCTCCGCGGTCGGCTGGTTTCGGGTCGGAGCGGGAGAGAGGCGTACCCCGGACCCCAGCGAGGGACCCCGCACACCCTCCGGGGGGTGCGCGGGGTCCTCGGTTCTCTCGAGGCCGTCGAAGGGCGCCTCGCTACCGGTTCACTTCTTGACCGGTCCGCCTCGGCAGACCCCGGTGATCACCAGGGCGATCTGCTTCTTGTCGGGGTGGTCGATGTCGATCACCAGCGTGCCGCGGAAGGAGCCGGTGGCGTTCTCCGGCATCCCCTCGAGGCGAACCTCGATGTCGACCGCGTTCTTGCCGTCGACGGGGCGGACCACGGGGGTGAACAGCTCGGCGTGCTCCCACTCGCGGAAATCGGTCGTCCCCGGGTTCTGCAGCCCCTGGACGCTGATCGTCGGCATGCTGTCCGCGAAGGAGAACTCCGGGTCGTGGCTCTCCAGGGTCACCGTGCGGGTGACCACCTGGCCGGGTCGCACGAGTCCCATCGAGAGGTAGGGCGGACTGTAGGAGAAGGGACCGACGACCTGAGCGGAGAGGGTCAGCTGCGCCGAGTAGGTCGGCATCGTGCCGTCGTGGAACTTCTCCGCGCCCTCGATCTCCACGTCACTCTTCATCTGGATAGCGCTGGCCATGTTCCCCTCGACCAGGTCCGGTCCCAGGGTGACGGTCAGCTCCCAGGTCGAGGCCCGTCCGTCGTCACCCGCGTTGACGGGCAGCAGCTCGAAGGCGGCGCCGCCGGGCATCGTCTGCTCGACGATATCCAGCACGATCGGCTGGGCCTTGGCGGCGGTGATCCGGGCCTGCTTGGTCACCACGTCCCCGACCGAGATCTGACCGAAGTTCAGGAAGCGGGGGTTGATGGTGAAGAAGGGATCGATGTCCGCCTCGAGGCCGAGCTGGATGGTCCCCCGCGGGTCGTTGGAGTAGATGTTGATCCGGGTGTTCTGGTGCCCGGACTTGTTCTTGGTGTGCAGCTTGGCGGGGAAGTGCACGTTGTGCCCCGGGGGAATCGGATCACCGAAGGTGTAGAGGGCGAGATCCTCGAGGTCCACGCCGGTGAACACCTGGGCGACGGTGCAGCCGCAGGTGGGCTTCACCTGCTTGATGATCAGGTCCTCGGTCCCGCTGCTGGTCAACTGGAAGGTGTGCTCGGCCACCCTGCCCTGCAGCACCCGTCCGAAGGTGTGCTTCTCGCCACCGACATCGTAGGTGAGGCGGGCGCCCTCGTTGTTGCCGAGGACCTTGAGCTGGGCGAGCTGCCCTGGCTGGCCGTGGTCGTGACCGTCGTCGTAGCTGTGACCGGGGGGCAGGGCGGGGGTCGAGTGGTCGTGGCCGTCGTCGGCGCTGTGGCCGGGGGGGAGGGCGGGCTTCTCGGCCGGCTTCTCGGCCGGAGGGGTCGGGGCGGTCGCCTCGGGGGTCTTCACGACCGGAGATTCCGCCGGCGACTCCACGGGGTCCGAGGCGGATGCAACCGGATTGGTCCCGGGCACCTCGGCGGGACTCTCGGGGGCCGCGGGGGTCTCCTCGGCGGCCGGCTGAGTGCTCTCGGGGGTCTGACCCTCACCGGAGCAACCGGAGGAGAGCAGGGCGGCGGGCAGGACAGCGGTGAGCAGGGCGGCGCTGAAGAGCTTGATCTTGGACATCGGCTTTGGACCTCGGACGTCGTTACTGGTCTCGTATTGGTGTCTCTCGAGCCCGGTCGGGGAGCGGCGCGGGGGGCCGGCCCCCGGGGGCTGACGGAGTGGGGCGCTGTACAAAGGCGTTACGAGCTCCATTCCTCATCGGCGAGCGCGGATCGCGACTTTCTCGAAAGTTGTCCCGAGTCCCCGAGATCCGACCGTTCCGGGAGGGATCTCGTGCCCGGGAAGCGGGGGGAAAGTGTACGCCTGGGCGCCGGGAAACGTCGAGTTCGAGTCCGGCGATGTCTAGGATGATTCGCCTCATGATCTCGAAACACAACGGTCTTCGCCTCTGGCTCGCCCTCCTCGCCCCCACCCTGACGGCGGGGTGCTGCGTCACGCCGCCGACCGCGGAGGAGATCCTCGACCTCGGATTCCGCACTCCGGAGATGACCCTCCGAACCTTCCAGGCCGGGGTCCGGGGGGATCTCCCGAAGCTCGAGTTCCGCTGCTTCTCGGTGGGGTACAGGGAGCGCCACGACCTCTCCGAGCTCGTCTATCGCGAGTTCAGGAAGCGTGAACTAGCGTCGAATCCCTGGTTCCAGAAGGGAGTCGCCGACGCTAAGATCCTGGCGTCAGAATCTCTCGGAGAGGGACGCCACCTCTTTCTGGTCGGGTCACATGGCCACGAATTCGAGGTGGAATTCGTCCGCGAGGACTTCTGGCAGCTCTGGTCGAACACGGAACTCCTGGCGGATGAGCTACTTCCCCCAGGAGGGTTCTCGGACTCGGCCGACATCCTGGTCAACGATCCTCCGCTGGTCGTGGCCAGCGCCGAGCTCACCCCCAGCCTGGCCAGCCGCCCCCTGGACGAGCTGCGCGAGCAGATCATCGAGTTTCGCGTCGGCCGCGAGTGGAAGATCGACCGCATCGAACAACCAGCAGAACCCCCCGGCCTCTGAGCCTGAGACCAGAGACCCCCGTCAAACCTCAAGACACACGACACAGCGCCATGCCTAGAGCCGCGTCACCGACACGTCGTCGCAAGACCAAGACCACCACCAAGAAGAAGGCGACCCGCAAGAAGACCACCGCCAAGAAGGTCACGAAGGTCAAGCGGAAGACCACCTCCAAGAAGACCACCGCCAAGAAGAAGCCCACCCGCTACGTCTACTACTTCGGAGACAAGCGCGCGGACGGCAACCGCAAGATGGCGGATCTGCTCGGCGGCAAGGGCGCCAACCTGGCCGAGATGTGCAAGCTCGGCCTGCCCGTTCCCCCCGGCTTCACCCTTTCGACCGACATCTGCACCTACTACTACGAGAACGGCGAGACGTATCCGAAGAGCCTGGCCAAGGACGTCGCCAAGATGATCGCGAAGGTGGAGAAGTCGATGGGCAAGCGCTTCGGCGATGCAGCCGACCCGCTGCTCCTCTCGGTGCGCTCCGGTGCCCGCGCCTCGATGCCCGGCATGATGGACACCGTCCTCAACCTCGGCCTCAACGACGAGACCGTCGTCGGCCTCGCCACGCTCTCCGGCAACGAGCGCTTCGCCTACGACGCCTACCGCCGCTTCGTCCACATGTACGGTGACGTCGTCATGGGCGTCGGCGCCGAGGGCGAGCACGACCGCGACCCCTTCGCCGTCGCCCTCGAGGAGATGAAGAAGGACCGCGGCGTCGATCAGGACACCGAGCTCGACGCGGAAGACCTCAAGGAGCTGGTCGCGAACTACAAGGCGATCATCGCCGAGCGCTCCGACGAGCCGTTCCCCGAGGATCCGATGGATCAGCTCTGGGGCTCGATCGGCGCAGTCTTCGGCTCCTGGAACAACGCCCGGGCCATCGCCTACCGCCAGCAGTACGACATCCCGGCCAGCTGGGGCACCGCGGTCAACGTGATGGCCATGGTCTTCGGCAACCTCGGCGAGGACTCCGGCACCGGCGTCGCCTTCACCCGCGACCCCGCCACCGGCGAGAGGCGCTTCTACGGCGAGTTCCTGATGAACGCCCAGGGCGAGGACGTCGTCGCCGGCATCCGCACCCCCCTGCCGATCGAGGACCTGAAGAAGCTCTCGCCCAAGGCCTGGAGGGAGCTGAACAGCATCCAGAAGCTCCTGGAGAAGCACTACCGCGACATGCAGGACCTGGAGTTCACCATCCAGGACAAGCGGCTGTTCATGCTCCAGACCCGCAACGGCAAGCGCACCGGCTTCGCCGCGTGCCGCATCGCCACCGACATGGTCACCGAGAAGCTGATCACCAAGGAGGAGGCGATCCTCCGCGTCGATCCCGAGGCGCTCAACCAGCTGCTGCAGCCGATCTTCGGCGCCGATCAGCTGAAGGCCGCCAAGTCGGCCGGCCAGCACCTCACCACCGGCCTCAACGCCGGTCCCGGTGCCGCCTCCGGCAAGATCGCGTTCAGCGCTCCCGCCGCCGAGGCCGCCAACGCCCGCGGCGAGAAGGTGATCCTGGTCCGCATCGAGACCAGCCCCGAGGACATCAAGGGCATGCAGGCCTCCAAGGGCATCCTCACCGCCCGCGGCGGCATGACCAGCCACGCCGCGCTGGTCGCCCGTCAGATGGGCAAGGTCTGCGTCGCCGGCGCCGGCGACCTGGAGATCGACTACGCCAGCCTGACCATGAACGTCGCGGACAAGCAGTTCCGCGAAGGCGACTTCATCAGCATCAACGGCACCACCGGCGAGGTCTTCGAGGGTGAGATTCCCACGCAGCCCTCCGAGGTCATCCAAACCATGTTCTCCGGTGGCAAGCAGAAGGGTGGCAAGACCTACAAGGCCTACCAGAAGCTGATGAAGTGGGCTGACGAGTTCCGCACCATGGGCGTCCGCACCAACGCGGACCAGCCCGACCAGTGCGAGACCGCGATCGCGTTCGGCGCCGAGGGCATCGGCCTGACCCGGACCGAGCACATGTTCTTCGGCGAGGGCAAGATCGAGGCCGTCCGCCAGATGATCCTGTCCAGCACCATCGAGGAGCGCGAGGCCGCCCTGGCCAAGCTCCTGCCGGTGCAGCGCAAGGACTTCGAAGGGATCTTCGAGGCGATGGGAACCCGGCCGGTGACGATCCGCGCCCTGGACCCGCCGCTGCACGAGTTCCTGCCGCACGAAGCGGAGCAGGTCGAGCTGGTGGCCAAGGACCTCGGCATCACCGTCGAGCAGGTGCACGCCAAGATCCAGTACCTGCACGAGTTCAACCCGATGCTCGGTCACCGCGGTTGCCGTCTCGGCATCACCTACCCCGAGATCACCGCCATGCAGGCGCGGGCGATCTTCGAGGCGGCCTGCAACGTGGCCCGCAAGACCAAAAAGAAGCCTCGCCCCGAGGTGATGATCCCGCTGGTGGCGACGGCCGAAGAGCTGCGCCTCCAGGAGAAGATCGTGCGCGAGGTGGCCGAGGAGGTCTTCTCCCGCGAGAAGATGAAGATCCCCTACCTGGTCGGCACGATGATCGAGCTGCCGCGCGCGGCGCTGACCGCCGACGAGATCGCCGAGCATGCGGAGTTCTTCTCCTTCGGCACCAATGACCTGACCCAGACGACCTTCGGCATCAGCCGCGACGACGGCGGGAAGTTCATCCCGGTCTACCAGGAAGAGGGCATCTTCCCCGACGACCCGTTCCAGTCGATCGACACCACCGGCGTCGGCCGCCTGATGGACATCGCCGTCGCGGACGGCCGCAAGACCCGCAAGGACATCAAGCTGGGCATCTGCGGCGAGCACGGCGGTGAGCCGAAGTCCGTCGGGTTCTGCCACCGACTGGGTCTGAACTACGTGTCCTGCTCCCCCTACCGCGTCCCGATCGCCCGCCTCGCCGCCGCGCAGGCTGCGCTCCAGGGCAAGAAGAAGAAGAAGTAGTAGTAGGCGCTAGCCACGCATCTGCCACGCCGGGCGGGCCTTCGCGGCTCGCCCGGTTTTTTTGGGCGCGGAGGAGGCAGAGAGCGCGGCGTTTCTGCGCAGAGCGCGCTCTCTGCTTCCTCCGCGTCGAATGGCGCCAGACTCACCCGTCCCTTCGCACCGACCGCGACCGCAGATACTGCACCGTCGACTGCTGCAGCGACTCGATGAACGGCTCCAGCGCCGACGCCTCCGCCCGCCGCAGGTCGTCGCGGTTGGCCGTGCACCACGGGCACTTCATCTCCTCCAGGTGGAACTCGACGAAGGACGCCGGGCCCTCGGCCAGGGTTCCAGCGATGCGACGGGCCAGCCAGTAGCGGGCCGGGCAGGCGACGCGGCCCATCTGCCACGTCTTGGTGACGTCGAAGTCGAAGTAGCTCGTGCCCTCCTTGGTCGCGTCCGCCAGAGCGGGGAGCACCTCGCCGGAGGGGTCGCGGCGCAGGGCCAGCTCGCGCAGGCGCTTCAGGGCTCGGAACTTGATCCCCGCCACCGCGGTCTCGTCGCGCAGCTGGAAGCGCTTCCAGGTGTCGCGGTTGCGCCAACCGCCGGAGAAGAGCGCCTCGATCACCATCAGTCTCACGAACTCGCCCTGCTGCCAGGTCTCCTGGACCCAGTCGCGCAGGACGTTGACCAGGAGCTCGCGCCCCTGCCAGGCGAGGTCCTGGACGTGCACGATCTCGCTGGGGGTGTCCTCGTCGGTCGCCAGGTCCTCCATCCCCGGCAGGCTCTCCGAGGAGTCCGCGGGCTCGCCGGTGCCGGTCGACTTGCGGCGGCGCAGGTAGTCGATCGTCCGGTTGCGGCAGATCCCGAACAGGTACTGCTCGAAGGTGAAGATCGGGTCGAAGTTCTCGATTCCGCGCACCGAGCCGAGGAAGGTCTCCTGGACGATGTCCTCGCGCGCCTGGGCGTCCGAGACGCGCCGGGAGACGTACGCCAGCAGGCGGCCGCAGAAAGTGCTTTCCACGCGCAACCACTCCTCGTTGTCGAAGAGCCGCAGCTTGTCGATGTCGGGGGACCAGTCGCTCATCGGGTGCCGGGTGAGAGGTGGGTCGGGCTAGAGCCCCAGGGGATCGCCGAGGACGGCCAGGAAGAGAATCATGACGAAGCCTCCCAGCAGGGCGAGAAAGAGGAAGAAGACGGTGAGGCGCACGACCTTCCAGAAAGTCGAGGAGTTCTCGGTATCGACGCGCCCCCGGGCGAGCTTGAACCCCGACACGAGCAGGCGGACGAGACCTCGCACGAGGGCGACGAAGACCTCCACGGCGAGGACCACGGTGGCCCGCAGCGCGCCGAAGATCCCCCCCGAGAAGCGCGGGGGAACCGGGATGGTGCCCGCCGGTGAGAGAGTGGACGAGGCGGAGTCGCTCGCCATCGGCACGGGAGCGATGTGGATGGGTGGACTCGCCGGCGTGCTCGCCGACCCGGCGGCGCCTTCGGCGTCCCGGGCCCCCTCGCCCCCCGGTTCCGAACCGTTGCGGGCGGTCTTCAATCCGTCCCAGACCCCGCGCGCCACCTCCACCGCGCCGCGCGCGAACTCGGCCGCGGTGGTCCGCAGCTCGCCGGCGCTCTGGGTGAGCTCCGCCCGGGCGCCAGGCGTCGGCGGCGTCTCCGCCTCCGCTGCGGGCCCCTTCTCCGCCGCGGGTGGAGTCGGCCGGAGCGCGGCCACGGAGGCGGGGACGTCCGCCTCGGGGATGTGGTCGAAGCGGATCGAGTCCCCGCGTCGCGCGGTCTGGCCGAGGGCCTCCAGCAGCTCGGCCACGCTCTCGTAGCGATCCTCGGGAGCGAGCCGGAGCGCCTTCTCCACCACCTCCTTCAGGTCGGCGGGGAACTCCTCGGGAAACTCGGGCGGCGTGTCCTCCTCGCGGATCACGAGCCCGCTGGAGCTCTCCGCGTCGTACGGCACCTGGCCGGCGATCGACTCGTACAGGATCACCCCGAGCGAGTAGATGTCCGCGCGGTGATCGGCGCGGCCGCGCAGCATCTCGGGGGCCATGTAGTGCGGCGTGCCGCGACCGAAGCTGAGGGTCAGGCGACCGTCGGTCATCAGCTTCGAGAGACCGTAGTCCCCCACCCGCGCCACGTCGCCGTGCAGGAAGATGTTCGCCGGCTTGAGATCGAAGTGCACCAGCCGCCGGTCGTGCAGGGCGAGCACACCGCGACACGCCTGGGCGAAAAAGGAGAGCGCGTCGTGGCGCTCGAGGTCGCCGCGGCGCAAGCGCTTGGCCAGCGTCTCCTCCCCGGCGTAGCCCATCACGAGATAGGGGACGTCGAGCACCATGCCGAGGTCTTCGATCGTCACCAGGTTCGGGTGGTCGATGGCGGCGAAGTGACGCACCTGCTCCAGATCGCGTCCCACGGCGTCCCTCTGCGCCGAGTCGTCGACCTTGAGGAACTTGATCGCGTAGGCCTTGCCGATCGAGTGCTTCCGCGCCTTGTAGACCTCCCCGAACGCGCCTCCCCCCAGGCGGTTCTGGATCTCGTAGCCGGGGATGAAATCCGGCTGACGGAAGCTGTTGTAGAAATCCTCCCAGTTCATGACCTCGGTCCCGGTCGATCGGTCCAGGCCGGCCGCCCGCCGAGCGGCGGGCACCAGGGCGGCGATTCTACGCGCGGGCGCACCGAAGAGAGGATCTTCCCTGTTCTACTCGGAGTCGGTTTCTGCGCGTTGCGCGCAGAAAGCAGGCCAGGGAGAGCAGTGCAGCTCTCGAGTATCGCGATCCGAGTAGCTCGCAGCCCCCGTGAGTTGCGGGCGCCAGCCCGCGCATTGCAACGGGGGCTCATCGCCACGCCTCCCCGCTCGGCGAGCTCTCGACCGGCCTCACCGAGAAGGCGAAGGGCGGCCCCGAAGACGTGGCGGAGCCGACGCTGAAGTCGATCCTCCGGGTCGGGGGGCACGGCACGCGCAGGCCTCCCGGGCCCTTCTCGCCCTGCTGCTGGATCGCCGCGTCGGCGCCGGCGGCGGCGAGTCGGGCGCGCGACTCGACCACCAGCTCGTCGTCGTCGATCCAGATGCTGACCTCCTCGGTCAGGCGCGGCACGCGGAGGTGACGGCCGCGCGAGGCGCTCATCTGGATCCGTCCCGCCTCTCCGGGTGACAGCAGCAGGATCCGCTGGGCTCCCTCGCACTCCGCGCCGTGGAGGAGCTCGAGCAGCGCCGAGCCGCTGGCCGGGTGCGGCCGCCGGAAGCGGAAGGCGAGGTTGGTCGAGAGCTGCACCTCGTCACCGTCACCGAGCGCCGCGCCGCCGGGATCGACCAGCTGCCCGCCGATGGCGATCCGCTGCTTCCTCGCCGGCTCGATCCGCCAGGTGGGTCCGGTGTGGAAGCTCTCGGTTCGATAGAGGCGCACGTGCACCGGATCGAGGTCCGCGAGCAGCGGCAGGTCGGCCTTGCCGGCGCGCGCGTGCCCGAGCGTGATCTCGCTGCCGTAGGCGACCAGGAACTCCCCGACGTCGTCGACGGCGAGGTGGAAGCGGTGGTCCCCCGTCAGCCGATCGGCGGCCCGCGAGTCCCGGGAGTCGACCCCGTCGCCGCGGCTCTCGCCGCTCGAGGCGGCGGGGCGGCGCCGCACTCCCGAGCGCGTCCGCTCGTCGCGCATCTGCTCGAGCAGCTGCTCCAGCGCGCCGATGATTCCCGACTCCGCCGCCGGGGTCAGTCCCGAGGCGGGCCCGGCCTCGCGCGAGGCCTCTTCCCCCTCGAGACGCCGTCGCCACAATCCCGCGCGCCGCTCGTCGTGCACCGCGACGACGCCGAGCAGGCGCGCGGTCTCCTCCGGTCGACCCTCGGCGTCGTGCCGCGCCGCCTCGCGGCACATCACGTCGAGCACCCGCTCGCGGAGGCGGTCCGCCTCGTCGGAGAGGTTCAGGCAGGGATCGGAGAGCTGCTTCAGGGCCGCTTCCGGCTCGCCCCCCAGGAGAGCGCGGCGCGCCTCCGAGAGGCGCAGGCGGCGGCGGAGGAAGGATGGGAGTTGGGGCGTCATTCGAAAATGGGCCACGAATGGGCCCAACGCCCCCCCTTGCGTGGCCCGATCCGGACCATTTCTGGCGAGCCCGGCGCTCTACCGGCAGGTCACTCCACCGCCGGCGGCGGTCGCGGTCTGGAAGGCCTCTCGCGCCCGGGTGTAGAGGTCCTCCCGACGGGTCACCTCGGGGTGCGGACACGAGGAGATGCCGACCGAGATCACCAGCGAGTCCCCGACGAGGTCGGTGAGCCCCTGCTCCTGAGCCGCCTGCCCCACGCGCAGCGCCATCACCTCGGCGCCGTCGGGGCCGGTCCGCGGCAGCAGGAAGAGGAAGGAGCTCTCGTCGAAACGGCCGAGCACGTCGGTGTCGCGGGAGCAGCCCAGGATGATCCCGGAGAGCTGCCGCAGCACCTCCGGAGAGCACTGCCCCTCGAACCCGAGCATCACGCAGGAGAGGGGATCACCGAAGCGGATCGCCCGCTTGTACTCCTCGTCGAGCTTGAAGTTGAGGAAGGCGTAGTTGAACATGCTCGTGTCGGGATCGACGAGCGCGCTCACCAGGTCGCTGTCCGGACGACCGTCGGAGATCCCCACCAGGAGCTTCTCGGGCAGCACCGCCTCGGCGCCTTCGCCGCGCGCCTCGCCGGGCAGGCAGGGGAGCGGAACGGCGTGCTCCTCGACGGCCACGCGCAGCTTGGTCGAGGAGAGCGGGCACTCGAGGAGACCGGTGGCCCCGACGAAGCGAGCGATCGCCTCTCCGGTCTCGTTCCCGTGCTCGGCCACCACGAAGGTGCGACAGCGAGTGCGGCCGGTCAGCTGCCGGCAGACCTCGTAGACGTTCTCGCCCCGCAGGAACTTGTCGATCAGGATGATGTCGCCGGCGACCGGAGTCGACCGGAACAGCTCGTCGACCGAATCCACTCCGGCGACCTCCCAGCCCTCCAGCCCCGCGGCCGCGGCCTGGGTCTGGCTCAAGAGAGTCGCGTCGGTGGTGATCACGCGGATCGTGCGAAGTCCGTCACCCATCAGCCTTGTTCCTCCGGCGTCGTACCGCCGCGCTCTGCCGCGGCGCCTGGAAAAGAAGTCTCGATACGCGATCGACTATACGAGACGGGAGGTCAGTCCCGAAGCTCGGCGATCCACTCATCCGGAATATCGTAGTTGGCGAAGACGTTCTGGACGTCGTCGTTCTCCTCCAGCGCGTCGAGCAGGCGCAGGACGCGCGCGGCGTCCTTCTTGTCCTCGACGGCGATGGTGTTCTGGGGGACGTAGCCGGTCTCCGCGGAGTCGACCCCGACCCCTTCCGCCTCCAGCGCCGCCTTGATCGCGAGGAAGTCGGTCGCGGCTCCGAAGACGGTGCTGTACTCCTCCTCGACCTCGACGTCCTCGGCGCCCGCCTCGAGAACCAGCTCCATCAGGGCGTCCTCGTCCCGCTCGCCGTTCTCGATCACGAAGACCGAGCGGAAGTCGAACATGAAGGCGACCGACCCCGACGAGCCGAGGTTGCCCCCGTTCTTGTCGAAGATGTGCTTGATGTCGGGGGAGGTGCGGTTGCGATTGTCGGTCAGGCAGCTGACCATCACCGCCACCCCACCGGAGGCGTAGCCCTCGAAGAGGAGCTCCTCGTAGGTCGTCCCGTCCGCGTCCTCGCCCGAGCCCTTCTTGATCGCCCGCTCGATCGAATCGCGGGTCATGTTGGCCGCTTTCGCCTTCTCGACGGCGAGGCGCAGCTTCGGGTTGGATTCGATCTCGCCCCCACCCTGGCGGGCGGCGGAGATCACCGCCTTGGCCAGCTTGCTGAAGAGCTTGCCGCGTTTCGCGTCGACCGCGTTCTTGCGGTGCTTGATGTTGGCGGAGTGTGAGTGGCCGGCCATTGGCTTCGGGTCTGGCTGGGGCTCCTCGGATCACCGGGTCCGGCGGAGGAGCCGAGACGGGCTCGAAGGTGAGCTTCAGGATGTCAAGCAGATGCGAACGACGCCGCAACAACCGAGAACCGGTATCCGCGGCGCCGCGAGTGGGGCTGGCGGACCCCGGTGAGTCACGCCCTCCGGCCCGGGTCGATCGTGGTGGGATCCGGGCCGGGGGGCCGAAGCGCTAGCGCTTGGAGAACTGGAAGCCGCGGCGAGCGCCCCGGCGGCCGTACTTCTTGCGCTCCTTCATGCGGCTGTCGCGAGTCAGGAGCCCCTGATCGCGCAGCACCTCGTAGAAGGCGGGGTTGAGGCTGTTGAGCGCCCGGGCGAGCCCCATGCGCACCGCGTCGGCCTGGCCGGTGATTCCGCCGCCGTTCACGTTGCAGAAGACGTCGTAGGTGGAGCTGGTCTCGGTGGCCTCGAGCGGCGCCTTGGCCCGCTGCTGCCCCTGCAGGGTGGGGAAGAAGACGTCCATCGGCTTGCCGTTGACCAGGAAAGCGCCGGCGCCGGCCTTGATGCGAACGCGGGCGACGGAGGACTTGCGGCGGCCGAGGCCCCAGGTGTACGGGTTGTTGACGACCATATCGGTGGGGTTGCTCTAGAGGGATTCGACCAGCTCGGGTTGCTGCGCGGAATGCGGGTGCTCGGACTCGCGGTAGACCTTCAGGTGGCTCAGCATCTTCTTGCCGAGACGATTCTTCGGCAGCATCCGCCGCACGGCGAGGGTGATGATGTCGTTGGGGCGGCGCTCGCGGATCTCGTCCGTCGGCAGCACGCGGCGCCCGTTGGGGTACCCGGTGTAGTGCTGGTACTCCTTCAGGCTGTTCTTCGAACCGGTCATCACCGCCTGCTTCGAGTTGATCACGACCACGTGGGTCGCGCCGTGCTCGCTGGGCGTGTAGGTCGGCCGATCCTTGCCGATCAGAAGCGTGGCGATCCTGGCCGCCATTCGACCGAGGTTGTGCTGGGAGGCGTCGAAGAGGAACCAGCGGTCCTCGACATCTGCCGCCTTGACGTGGGTGGTCCGCATCGGAGGGGTCGGTTGCTGTGACTACTTCTGGACTCGGGAGGCGCCGCGAGAGCGGCGACGAGCCGACCGCGGTCGGCGGGGACCAGCATGGGCCGAAAGAAGCCGGGCTGGAGAGAAACCGTGGCCGGTCAAACGCTCCCCGGCCCTGCCGCGGAGCGCGCCGCGCAGGTCCGGGAGTGGCTCAACTGGCCAACAAGGGGCGAAGAGGTTATCCGTGGAGCGCCTCCCCATCAACGGGATTCCTCCGATTCCAGGCCCTGGAGCTCCCTCCGACCCCGAATCCGAGGGGCCGACGCTCCCCTCCGGGCCCCGCTCCGGAGGGCTCAGAAGCTCCGCACCCAGACCGGCTGGCCGAGGCGATCGACCGCCTCGCCGAGCTGGACCGGAATCCCCTGCGGCAGGCCGGAGGCGAGCCACCCGGGGGGCGGCGGGGGGGACCCGGGGCCGGGGGCGTCGTGCCCCGCGGCGGGCTCCCAGGACTCGCGAAAGTGCCACCCCCCTCCGGGGTCGCGCGCCCAGACGCGGGAGAAGATCAGCGTCTCCAGCCGCCTCTCCACCGCGCCCGGGAGCTCCCGCGCGAAGTGGAGACGCGCTCCCGGCGCGTGGAAGCTCCAGCGGAGCTCCCCGTCCCGCTCGACCCCGACGATCGCCGCCTCGGCGGTGGGCGGGGTGCAGCGCAGCCAGCCGGGAGCGACCCCGGGGAAGGGCAGGGTGCCGATCGCCCCGCGCACCTCGAGCCCACGGTCGGAGCCGCGGTCGGTCTCGAGGACCAGGATCGCGCTCTCCGGGACCTCCGGCGCGGGCAGGATCCAGATCCCCGCCGCCGCCACCGCTCCGCAGGCGAGCGAGACCGCGGGGCGCCGGCGCAACCCGACGACGAGGAGGAGCGCCGCGGCGACCCAGAAGAGGCGCGCGGTCCCCGGCGAGGGCGGGGGCGGCGCGACCACCGGGCGCGGCCGCCGCCGCAGCCCCCAGGGCAGGGAGTCCCACGCGGTCGGCCCGCTCCGGGACTCCTCGATCACCCGCGCCGTGCCCCCCTCGGGCCCGGGGTCGAGGTGTGGTCGCGCAACGGGTCCCGCCTCCCCCGACAGGAAGGGAACCACGAGGGAGCGGCGCTCCCCCGCCTCGAGCTCGACGGCGATCGTCGTCGAGGGCGCCTCGCCCACGGAAAGGCGCAGCAGGGCGAGAGGCCCTTCGAGCTCCACCTCCATGCGCTCCACCCGCTGCTGCGGGCTCGCGGTCGCGGCGCCGGCGAGGAGCAGCGCCAGGGGCAGCGCGATCGACGACCTCATCGCGAAGCCTCCTCCCGGCGCGCGGTCAGGGCGGCCAGGGTGAAGAGGGCCAGGCAGGCGAGGGTCGCGGGGGCGAACAGGCGCGAGGCGAGGTGGAGCCCGGTCGGGTCGTGATCGATCCAGAGGGCTCCGAGCGGCGTGATCGAGGCGAGGAGGGCGGGCAGGCCCGAATCGGCGGCCTCCCCGGTCACCCCCCACGACAGCGCGGCGGAGAGCGCCGCGACCCCCGGCACCAGCGCCAGCCAGGCGAGGGCGTAGACGCCGCGGGCGGACCCGCGGGCCCGGTGGGCCGCCTCCCCCAGGAGGACGAGGTAGAGGAGCCCCGAGACGGCGAGCCCCGCGGTCCCGGGACCGTCCATTCCCGACCGCCCGTCGAGCCAGCCGGCGAGGGTGAGGGGCGGGAGGGCCAGGGCCAGCGCCACCACCCACTCGCGCCGCCCGCCCGAGCTCCGCGGCAGGCCGATCAACGCGACCCACGGGAGCAGCGCCAGGAGCAACCGCGGGGTGTCGCCGAAGGCGCGCGCGAACTCGCCGCCCGGGAGACAGGCGAGGAGCGACAGCCCCCAGGCGAGGAGGGGGAGGACGAGACCAACCCGCGCGTCCGCGGAGGGCGCGGAGCGTTCGGGCTGGTTCTCGGCCGCTACCGGTGTCGCAGGGCCGGAACGTCCCAACGCACGTCCACCAGGTCCCAGTCTCGGGGACGCTCCATCGAGAGGTAGCCGATCGCGCGCATCAGGTGCCCCCACTTCTTTTCCTGGGGCAGCTCTCCGGGAGCGCGGGCTCGAGGCGGCCGGCCGAAGAGCACCCGGCGGCGATCCTCCAGCTCGAGGCGCGTTCCCGGCTCCTCGACGCTGGCGAGGTGCGCGCGGCTCGCGTCGATCAGCACCGGCCCCAGCGCCCGGAGCTGGGCGGGGCCGAGGAACTCGCGCATCGAGACCGCCACCGACAGGGCGTCGAGATGGCGTTCCTCGCTCAGGACCTCGCCCGGGGCCAGGTGGTCGAGGGAGCCGTCGTTGGGACCGATCACCGGCAAAAGCCCCAGGCCGAGGTCGCACGGCGCGCTCCAGTACCCCGGCAACACCATGCCGTCGCTGGCCACGGTCAGGTAGTCCTCCCCGTAGCGGACGCAGGCCACCGCCTCGCGCAGCCGGACCTCGACGGTGACCCCGTCGGGCCAGATCACCCGGGCCGGCCCCACCTCGGTCACGAAGGGGAGCGCCTCGATTTCGGCGGTGACCCGCTCGACCACGTCGTCGTCGAGGCTGGAGAGCTCGCCGAGGGCGGCCAGGCGGGCGGCGAGGTGCTCGCGCCAGACCGTCGGGACCCCGTCGACTCCCGGCGCGTCGATGGCCACGCGCGAGGGGTCTATGGTGGTGAAGCCGGCGGCGCGGCTGCTGTCCTGGAGCCCGGAAGCGGCCCAGGCGAAGGCGAGGAGGCCCAGCCCGACGAGGAGCCACGTCGGCGCCGCCCCCCCCCGCCGGGAACCTCCGGGGGGGTGGCTCGGGAGTCTTCTGGGTCGGCTCGCGCTCATGCCGGGTCTCGCGCTCGAGCTCTCCGGGTCAGGCGTTGTTGGTCACCAGCTGGGTCGGCGGGGAGGTGCTGCCCTTCGGCGCACCGATGTTCATCTGGCCGCGGGCGGCCTCCTCGATGAAGAGATCGAGGGTGGTCTGGATCTCCATCACCGCCTCGCGGCTGAGGGTGATCGACTTGGCGCTGGCCTGGGAGTGCAGCTCGTGGCCGAGCAGGCGGGAGACCAGCTTCAGGTTGGAGAGCTGGCGCTGCAGGACGGAGTTGGGTCGTTGCTGGCTCGAGGAGTCCATGTCGCTCCGGGATGATGTGGTCGATCTCTGGTGGTGGTCCGGTTCGAGAGCTGCCCGCTCCCCCGGAGGCGGCGGGCCGCTTCTTTTCGGCCGGCGCCCTTGTTTAGATACTCCGATGAGCCGCCCGTCTCAAGCGCCCGCATCCGCAAGCCTGTCCCCATGCCCCGATCGGGGACTCCCCCCGCCGCCGCGCTCGGGGCCCGGGGGGCGATCGTGGGCCGCAAGGAGGAATTCCCGCCGATGAAGGGCGACGATCCGAAAACGGAGCTCGAGCCCGGGCGGGAGCCCGCCGGCCCCACGCACTGGAAGGGCTTCGAGCTCCAGCCCTTCCAGCGCGAGGCGATCGCCGCGATCGCCGCGGGGCACGACGTGCTGGTCAGCGCGCCGACCGGGGCGGGGAAGACGCTGATCGCCGAGTACGCGATCGTCGACGCGGTCGAGCGGAAGCAGCGCTGCATCTACACGGCCCCGATCAAGGCGCTCTCCAACCAGAAGTACCGCGACTTTCGCGACGAGCCGGAGATCGACGTCGGGCTCATGACCGGGGACGTGACCATCCACCCGGAGGCGCAGGTCCTGATCATGACCACCGAGATCCTGCGCAATGCGATCTTCGAGAACCCGGCGCTGCTCGCCGACGTGGCGTACGTGATCTTCGACGAGATCCACTTCATGGACGATCTCGAGCGGGGCACGGTGTGGGAGGAGGCGCTGATCTTCACGCCGCCGCGGATCCGGTTCATCTCGCTGTCCGCCACCATCTCCAACCTCGACCAGCTGGGCGAGTGGCTCGCCGAGGTTCGCGAGCAGCGGGTGGTGACGATCCTCTCGCAGCGCCGTCCGGTCCCGCTGAGCTTCCGCTTCTTCAGCAAGCGCAGCGGCAGCTTCGTGCCCGGGGAGCTGCGCGCGGTGCGCGCCCACGAGGGGCGGCGCGCGGCGCGGAGCAAGAGGGGGCGCGGCAAGGGACGGCACGGTGGGCGGAGGGGCCGGCGTGGCGGACGCCAGAGGCGCTGGGACGAGGACAACCCCACCTCGCCCCCGGACCCCGGACCGCTCTTCGACCAGCTCGCCGAGGAGGAGCTGCTGCCGGCGCTGGTCTTCGCCTTCAGCCGCAAGGCCTGCGAGCAGCTGGCGCGCCAGGCGGTTCATCGCGACCTGCTCGACGAGGCGGAAGCCGCGCGGATGGTCGCGCTGCAGGCGGAGCTGATCGAGCTCTTCCAGCTCGAGGAGGGGATCACCGAGGGCGAGATCTTCCAGATGGCGCGCCGCGGGGTCGGCTACCACCACGCCGGAATGCTGCCCGCGCACAAGGAGGTCGTCGAGCGCTTCTTCACCTCCGGACTGATCAAGATGCTCTTCACCACCGAGACGTTCGCGCTGGGAATCAACATGCCCGCGCGCACGGCGGTGTTCCACTCGCTGCGGAAGTTCGACGGCGTCAACTTCGACTACATGCGCACGCGAGACTTCCTGCAGATGGCGGGGCGCGCGGGGCGGCAGGGGATGGACGAGGAGGGGCTGGTCTACACCATGCTCAGCGAGAAAGACCTGCACGAGGCCCCGCTCGAGCGACTCCTCGCCGGCAAGCCCGAGCCCGTGGAGAGTCGCTTTCGCCTCGCCTACTGCTCGCTCCTGCACCTCGTCTCGACGATCGGCCGCGAGCGAGTGCACGAGGCGTGGGAGAAGTCCTTCAACCGCTACCAGCACGTCGAGGAGTCGCGCAAGCGGCGCGAGCGCAACAGCCGCCGCCAGCACCTCCTGATCGAGGCGCACCTCGACTTCCTGACCGACCTCGGCTACCTCGAGGGGGACCGGCTGCGTCCGCGAGGTCTGCTCGCGCGCTCGATCAACGGATACGAGCTACAAATCACCGAGCTCCTCTTCCGCGGCGTCCTGGAGAACCTCTCCCCGAAGGCGCTGGCGGTGGTCTTCGTCGGCCTGGTCCACGAGGAGCGTCGCCACTTCGAGAAGCCGACGGTCCCCGGGCGCCTCTACGGCCCGCTGCGCCGGCGCGTCGACCGGGTGGTGCGCGAGGTCGCCGGGCGCTCCTTCCACTTCGACATCCCGTCCCCGCCCAAGCGCCCCGAGTGGGGTCTCACCTCGGCGGTGATCGCCTGGATCGACGGCGAGGACTTCGAGGATCTCCAGCCGTCGGTCCCGGCCAGCCCGGGGGACCTCTGCCGCGATTTCCGCATGGGCGTCCAGCTGATGCGGCAGGTCCGGCGGGCGATCGACCGCGACTGGGACCTCTACGAGCACCTGGAGGCCGCCATGGCGGCGCTGAACCGCGACGAGGTCGATGCCCGGCGGCAGCTGGAACTCGGCTGAGAGAGGAGAAATCTGCCCTCGAAGGCCCAGGAGCACCCCCGGAACGTCCGTAAAAAGGAAATAAAGAGTACCCCCCCCTCTGCCCCGAAGTAGAGCAGTTGCAGGCCTCCGGAGTCTGGTTACACTGGTCTCCCAGGGTTTGTGGGGACCCTTCTCACCCTTGAGGGAGTCGCTCGGGATTGAGCGGATAACCCAGAGGGCGCTGGAAATCCCCTCGGTGGCCTCTTAGAAATGGGCTGCCGATACTCGTTCTCTCCTGGAACTCACCTTCGCCCTGACCGGGTTGAAGCCGATCCCTCGAGGCTCCGCGACCCCGCTCCCCCGCGGTGGACGGGGCTTCGTAGCATCCAGACCCCCAGTATCTCCCGTCTGGTCGGGACCCCATCCCACGAGCAGATGATCCAATCCACAACCTTCGCCGCCCTGTCGATAGCAGCAGTGGCGATTGCAGCCGTTTCGTACGCCGAAACGGAGGCAGTCACCCGCGCCCAGCTGCCCGCTCGCGCCCCAGCGGTCGTTCGCGCCCACGGGGCTTCGATCGACGGATCCGGCTCGACCACCCCCGGTGGCCTGGAGCCCTACGGTTCAGTGTCGGCGGCATTTGTCGCGAACACGGTGCTTTCGCAAGCAACGCTTTCGCAGGCGACGACCTTCGACGCCGAGCCGCCCCCCTTCGCGGCCAAGAAGCCGAAGATCAACGTCGAGGAGGTCCAGTTCAAGACTCGCGACAAGCTGACCCTGACGGCGGATTTCTACCCTTCGCGCAAGAAGGGCCGCGCGCCTGCCGCGATCCTGATCCACGACGCGGGCCAGGACCGCTCGGGGCTTCAGCAGGTGGCGCTCAACCTGCAGAAACGTAACTTCGCCGTGCTCGCGCTCGACCTCCGCGGTCACGGTGCCAGCATCTCCGAGGGCTGGGACTGGTCGAAGCGCACCGAGGCGGACCGGATCAAGCTGTGGGCCTTCGCGCTGCGCGATCTGGAGACCGCGACCGAGTTCCTGCGCGACCGCAAGGACGTGCACAACGCGAACTTCAGCCTGGTCGGTGTCGGCGCCGGAGCCGCCCTGGCGGCGCGCCACGCGCTCCACGACGAGAGCGTCCGGGGGGTGGTCCTGGTCGACCCGCAGATCGAGTCCTTCGGTTACAACCTGTACAAGGACGTCGTCGGACTCGAGGGGCTGCCCACCCTGATCATGATCCCGAGCAAGCGTCGGGACGAGGCCGATCGGCTGCAGAAGCAGGCGCACAAGCAGAACGACGGCCTGGAGTACGTCAAGATCAAGACGGTCAAGCCCGACAAGAACGGCAACCCCCTGGCGGACAAGCGCGTCTCGAGCGAGACGCGGTCGTTCCTCCAGAAGGAAGCGATGCCGAAGCGCTGAGCCGCGCTCGATTTCGAACGCGGAAGAGTGGGTCTCGAAAGAGACCCACTCTTCTTTCTTTCTTGGGAAGGAGGGGTGGGCCTCGAAAGAGACCCACTCTTCTTTCTTTCTTGGGAAGGAGGGGTGGGCCTCGAGAGAGACCCACTCTTCTCTCTTTTTCCGGGAGAAGGGGCACGGAGGGGGCACTTGAACCGTGACCTCGAGATGCTTCAATCGGTCTCTCACCCGTGACCCTCGACACCCGGCCTCCCCCGTTGATCTCCCCCCACTCCTCCTCGCCGCCGGAGACCTCCGATTCGATCCTCGAAGAGCGCTTCGGCGAGGTGACCCTGCTGGTCCGGCGCCGCTTCGGCTTCGAGAGCTTCCTGCCGCTGCAGGATCGCGCCATCCGCGCGGTGCTCTCCTCGCGCGACGCGCTGGTGGTGATGCCCACCGGGGGCGGGAAGAGCCTCTGCTACCAGGCGCCGGCGATGGTGCGCGACGGGCTCGGGGTGGTGGTCTCGCCCCTGATCTCCCTGATGAAGGACCAGGTCGATGGCTTGCTCGCGAACGGGGTCGGCGCGGGGATGCTGAACTCGACGCAGTCGCCCGAGGAGCGGCGCGACGTCCACCGCGCGCTGGAGCACGGCGAGCTCGACCTCCTCTACGTCGCGCCGGAGCGGCTGGCGATGCCCGGCTTCATCGAGCGTCTCGGCGAGCTCGGGATGAGCTCGCTGGCGGTCGACGAGGCGCACTGCATCAGCCACTGGGGGCACGATTTTCGCCCGGAGTACCGGCAGATCGGTCGGATCCGGGAGCTGCGCCCCGACCTGCCGATCCAGGCCTTCACCGCCACGGCGACGCCCGCGGTGCAGCGGGACATCGTCGCGCAGCTCGAGCTGCGCGAGCCGGAGATCCTGATCGGTGACTTCGACCGGCCCAACCTCACCTACCGCGTGAAGTCGCGGCGCGGCCTGACCGAGCAGGTGCTGGCGGTGATGAAGCGGCACGAGGGGGAGGCGGGGATCGTGTACTGCCTCTCGCGCAAGAACGTCGAGGAGCTCGCCGCCAAGCTGGCCGAACGCGGCGTGCGTTGCGAGCCGTACCACGCGGGGATGAGCGGGACGCGTCGCACGCAGGTGCAGGACGACTTCCAGGCGGAGCGCCTCGACGTGGTGGTGGCGACGGTCGCGTTCGGCATGGGGATCGACCGCACCGACCTGCGCTTCGTGATCCACGCCAACCTGCCGAAGGGGATCGAGCAGTACAGCCAGGAGACGGGGCGCGCGGGTCGCGACGGGCTGCCGGCGGAGTGCGTGCTGCTCTACTCCGGCGCCGACTACCACAACTGGAAGCACCTGATGGAGCGCTCGACGCAGGAGGCGACGGAGCGCGGCGTGGAGGACGCGGAGGCGGAGCTCGAGTCGGGGCTGGAGCGGCTCGGTCACATCTTCGGCTTCGCCAGCGGCGCGGTGTGCCGGCACCGCGCCCTGCTCGAGTACTTCGGGCAGTCCCCCACCGAGGCGATGAAGCGGGACGGTTGCGGCGCCTGCGACGTCTGTCTCGGCGAGCTGCAGCGCGTCGAGGAGAGCCTGGTGGTGGCGCAGAAGATCCTCTCCTGCGTGGTGCGCTGCGACCAGCGCTTCGGCGCGGGGTACGTGACCGACGTGTTGCGCGGCGCGGACACGGCGCGCATTCGCGAGACGGGACACGATGCGCTGTCGACGTACGGCTTGCTCTCGAAGCACAGTGCCCGGGAGGTGCGCGGCTGGATCGAGCAGCTGACCTCGCGCGGTTCGCTGGCGACGACCGGCGGGCAGTACCCGACCCTGTACCTGACCCGCGACGGGCTGGAGGTCCTGCGCGGCGAGCGGAGCATCGAGCTCTTCGTCACCCAGAAGCCGAAGAAGGCTCGGGCCAGGGCAGTGGCTCACGCGGCGGCGGAGGAGGACGGCCTGGAGGTGGACGAGGCGCTCTTCGAGGAGCTGCGCGCCCTACGCCGCGATCTCGCGCGGGAGCGCGGGGTGCCGCCGTACCTGATCTTCAACGACCGGACGCTGTCCTTGATGTCGGCGCGGAAGCCCTCGACCGAGGCGGAGCTCCTGGAGATCAAGGGGGTGGGCGAGAAGAAGGCGGCGGACCTGGGCCCCTTGTTCCTGGCCGAGATCGCCTCTTTCGCGGACAGGGGCTGAGGTCACAGCGCCGGGCGGCGCTCGTACCCGGGGGGTCGGGGCGGTCGCGCCGCCCCTGGAATCTCGCTTCTCCCACCCACCTGATCCGATGAAGAGCTCCCTGCTGCTGATCGCCGGCGCCCTCGGCGCCCTCCTCCTGCCGCTGCTCCCCCACTCCGAGGCGGACGCGTCGCCGGTCGCCTCCCCCGTACCGGTCGCCGCCCCGGCGACCACCTACAAGATCGACGGGGGCCACTCCGCGGTGCTGTTCAAGGTCAAGCACATGGGTGCGGCGTGGTTCTACGGCCGCTTCGACCAGGTCTCGGGGACGCTGGTGGTCGACGAGGAGGACCCGTCGAATAGCTCGGCGAAGGTCGAGATCGCGGTGGAGAGCGTGAACTCGAACTCGGAGAAGCGCGACCAGCACCTGAAGAGCCCCGACTTCTTCGACGCGAAGCAGTTCCCGGAGCTCTCCTTCGAGAGCAAGTCCGTGCGTCGTGACGGCGGCACCTGGAAGATGCAGGGAATCCTGGACTTCCACGGCGTGAGGAAGGAGATCGCGCTGGAGTTCGAGAAGACGGGCGCGGGCCCGGGCCGTGGCGGCTCGCAGCTGATCGGCTTCCACAGCACGTTCACGGTCAAGCGCAGCGATTTCGGGATGGACTACATGAGCGACGGCCTCGGTGACGAGGTCGAGCTGATCGTGAGCCTGGAGGGCGTGGCTCGCTAGAGGCCGCGCCAGCTCCTTCCCCGCCGAAGTAGATGGACCCCGTCGAGGCCACGCTCACCGGTGTCCTGCTGCCGGCGGTGATCTCCGGCCTCGTCCTCGCCCTCGGCTGGAGGATCTGGAGCCGCGAACCCCGGGGCTCCGGCGCCTACGCCGGGGCCCTCGCGATCGCGCTGGCCTACCTCGCCGCCTTCGCGGCGATCGTCGGCTCCCCGGCGAGCCTCCTGCCGGGTTCGGAGCGGACGCCGTCGGGGCTGGACTGGCTCTTCTGGCTGGTGGCGCTCTTCGCCCTCGGCTTCGCCTTCGAGGCGCGCTGTCCGCGGAGGTGGATCGTCGTGCCGCGCGCCGTCGCGGGGGCGCTCCTGGTCGAGGGGGTGTTGCGCAACACCTTTCGCCGGGAGTGGTCGGGGCTGACCGAGGTGGCCTGGCTGCTGGGGCTGGTGGCGCTCTTGCTGGTCCCGTGGTGGTCGCTGGAGCGCCTCGCGCGCAAGCGTCCCGGGGCCTCGGCCCCACTGGTCCTGTGGGCGAGCGCCGCATCGCTGGCCGGCGTGGCGGGGCTGTCGGGCAGCGTGAAGCTGGCGCAGCTCTCCGGCGCGGTGGCGGCGGCGCTGGGTGCCGCTGTGGTGCTCTCCTGGTGGCGCCCGCGGGTGTCACTCTCGGGGGGCGGGGTGGCGGTGGCGCTGCTGGTGCTCTTCGGGCTGGGGTTGAATGCGCACTTCTACAGCTACACGACGGCGACCGACGTGTTGCTGCTCGCGGCGGGGCCGGTGATGCCGCTCCTGATGTCGCTGCCGGGGCTGCCCCGCCTCGCGGGCGGCCGGGCGGCGTGGGTGACGCTGGGGCTCGCGGCCGTCCCGCTGGGCATCGCGCTGGTCCGGGCGCTGCTGGCGTACGAGCCGGATCCGTACGCGGGGTACTACGAGTGAGTGGAGGGCCCCCGGGGCGTGCGCGGGGCTCGCCCCGGAGGATCGGTCAGGGCTCCTCTCCGCCGTGCAGGTCCGAGGGCAGGAGCTTGCCGTTGTCCTGGCACCAGAACTCGAAGGGCAGGTCGGCGACGTAGCGGTCCTCGCCGACGGACTCGACGAGCACGGCGTAGATGGCGGGATCGATGATGGTGTGCTGGGTGGAGATCGCGCTGACTCCGTCGACGCGGAACCAGCCGGCTTCCTCCTCTTCCTGTCCGAGGATCTCTCTCGGGTCGTGGGTGGTGGTCCTGAGGAAGGTGCGGCCGAAGACCTGGGAGATGTCGAGGAGCGGCTCCCGCGCCCAGCAGTAGAACTCGTATTCTCGGCTGAAGAACTCCTGGTTGTCGTTGTAGATGGTCAGGCCGACGGTGGTGTCGAACTTCGATCCGCCGGACATGGCGATGAGGATCAGCTCGCTCTGGAACTGCTCGGTCTGCCCAAGGAAGCGCGGGACGAGCATCTGGTCGGCGACAGGGTCGTACTCCAGCTCGTCGAGGTCCCGGATCCCGTCATCGTCGAGGTCGGTCTTGAGGAGCCCGCAGCTGGAGTAGACCCCGGGCAGTCCGATCCCCTTGTGGCAGAAGGGGTTCACCGAGTAGGCGAGCCCTTCGAGCCCGTCGACGATCATCAGGCTCCCGATGAGGTGGTTGAAGACCACCGGATCGTTCCCGTCGACGCACTCGGCGTAGACGTAGACGTAGCCCCGCTCGTGCTCGGGGTTGTGGTAGTTGGTGACCAGGGTGAGCTTGTCGTTCTCGGTCAGGAACTCCCGCCGATCGAAGGCCTGGCAGGTCTCCATGTCGACGTACTCGAACTTGGCGTCGATCGACTCGAAGCGGCTGGTATTGGTGACGGTGAGGACCGAGACGACGCCGTCGAGGTTGTTGAACTCGGGGTAGATGAGCAGGCTCGCGGGTTCGCGGCAGGGCGGGGGGCAGGCCTGGCTGATGGTCACGACGGCATCGTCGCTACACCGTTGCATCGGCTCGCAACAGTCCGACATCGGCAGAGGATGGGGGGTATCCCAAATCCGGTAGGTGAACCCGCACTCCTTCCCATCGAAGCCGGGCGTGGGAGTGAAGAGTACGTAGTAGTGCCCCGGGGGATCCTCAACGACCTCCGGCTCTCCGCAGCTCGCGTCCCAGTCGATGATGGTCAGCGAGGGGCTGGACTTGTCAAAGGGGTAGCCACAGCCATCCGCGTTGTCGGGATCCCAGTCGTTCTCGAGAACGTCGATGGCGATCGGCATGTCGAAGTCGGCGCTCACGAAGTCGGGCTCCGCGACCGGCGACTCGTTCACCGGACAGACGTAGAGCTGCACATCCGCTGGCTCCGAGTATTTCTCCAGCAAGTCACAGAGGTCCTGGCATTCACCTGGGATACCACTGCAATCGTCCCGGATGCGATACGAGAAGCTGCAGTCGTAGCCACAGTCCCCAGGAGGGAGAGTACCAGATGGAATGAAGCACACGACCCACCTCCCCAGGGCGAGGTCGAATTGCGAGTATGCGGTCCCGCCGCAGTCCGGCGGCGAGACGATCTGGATCGGGTCGAAGCCGGGGTCGGTGATCGTCAGTCCGCACCCACAGCCGTCTGCATCGTCGGGGTCGTAGTCGTTCGGCAGCACGTCGATGACGTTGCATTCCAAGTCGGTCGTACAATCCTCAAGATTGATGCAGCCCGGATTGTCGTTCACGGCGACGGGGGGCTCGTTGACGGGACAGACGTATACCCGGGCGGGAGCTGGATCCGACGTCTGGGGTTCCAGAGGGCACAAAGAAGGACATTCAAGAGGATCGCAGGATTCCACAACGTTGCAGTGGTCAGTTACCGTGTACTCGAAGGTGCAGTACACATTGCAGACGTCGGCTCCCGGCGTCAGGCAAACGACCCACCTGCCCAGATCGCCGTCGAAGACACTGTTCGCGACACCCCCACAATCGGGCTGCATGGTGACCTGAATGGGATCGAAGGCCGGGTCATCGACCACCAGCCCACACCCGCACCCACTCGTGTCGTCTGGATCCCAGTCATTGGAGAGCACATCGATGCACACGGACTGCCCCTCACAGACGTATTCGTCGTCGTCGGGCACGGCAATCGGGGGATCGTTGACGGGGCACACGCACACGGTGACCATCGCTTCGTCCGAGGCCGAGACCAGGGGACAGAGCTGGGCACAATCGGCATCGCAGGAGCCGACCCCCGTGCAGTTGTCCGTCACCTGGTACTTGAACGTGCAATCTCCGCAGAAGTCGGGCGGAGGAACGAAGCGGATCTCATTGTTCGGCAGTACCGTCACGGAGCCTCCGGGGCAGCTGGGCTCCTGTGTGATCGTCACCTGCGCTCCGAACAGAGAACACCCACAGCCGTTCACATCGTCCGGATCGAAGTCGTTTGCCAGCACGGGGATGTCGACGAAAGAGCCGTCCTCGCAGACGATTCCCGAGTCGTCGACGGCCACCGGCGGATCGTTCACCGGGCAGACGCAGACGGTGACCGTCGCCTCGTCTGAGGCCGGGATCAGGGGGCAGAGCTGGGCGCACGCGGCATCGCAGGAGCCGACCCCCGTGCAGTTGTCCGTGACCCGGTACTTGAACGTGCAGTCTCCGCAGAAGTCGGGCGGAGGAACGAAGCGGATCTCGTTGTTCGGCAGCACCGTCACGGAGCCTCCGGCGCAGCTGGGCTCCTGGATGATCGTCACCTGCGCTCCGAACAGAGAACACCCACAGCCATTCGCATCGTCCGGGTCGAAGTCGTTCGCCAGCACGGGGATGTCGACGGAACCGTCCTCACAGACGATTCCCGAGTCGTCGACGGCCACGGGCGGATCGTTCACCGGGCAGACGCAGACGGGGACCTGCGCAGGGCTAGACCACTGCGCCGCTGGCGTACACGCCTGACCCTCGCAGGTGGGAAAGCCAAGGCAGGTGTCTCGTACTCGGAAGGAGAACGAGTCTTCTCCACAGAAGTCGGGCTCGGGGGTGTAGCGCACCGCCCACCGACCGAGATCCGTGCTGAAGAAGACCTCGGCGTGAGGGTGTGGCGGATCCACTTCCAGGATCGGGTCGCCCGGGTCGTTCACGATGAGGCCGCAGCCACAGCCGTCGGAATCGTCAGGGTCGCGGGCGTAGTCGAGGACGTCGATCACTGTCGGCGTGTCTTCGCAAACTTGAACCGGCGGAACGGGATCCACCAGCGGCTGCTCGTTGATCGGACAGACGAAGACGGTGACCTCGGTGGGTCCGCAGCACATCTCGTCGTCATCACAGACAGTGTAGGTGAACGTATCGAATGCCGATCCACTGCTGCATCCGGCGTTCGGGGTGTACAAGAAGTAGCAGTCGGAGCAGTCGCCACACCCAGTACAGCCAAAGGGACCCTCCACCAGGCCGTTCTGCGGTCCCGATTCCAGAGTCAGGGAATCGCACACGATGCAACCATCCACGTCAGAGTCATTCTGCAGGACGTAGATGGGGATCGGGGTCTCTTCGGCGGTCGTTACGCAGTCAGGAACGCACACCGGCGGGGCGTTGGTGCAGTAGGTGTAGGTGATCGTGATTTCAACCATGCCGTAGGCATCGGCAGCTGCACTCCAGGGCAGGGGCAAGGTCGTGTTAGTTCTTCCCTCAAGTTCTGTGCGGAACTTAATTGTGTCAGGCTCGCCCGGACTCAAGACGTAGTTGCTGACTTCGCGTGGATCCAGAATGACTACCGGGGTGGCTGTGTGCGAGTATGCTAGGTCCTCCGTTGCCTCCCCAGGATCAGTACCATCGCACTCCAGTTCCCCGGTACCAGGTGGGAGATCTTGGTCGATGTAGAACTGTCTCACGAAATCCAGGGGGATAGGCTGATCGCCGAGATCAAGGTCAGGAGAGTTGTGATTCTTGTCGGGGTAAGTCTCGCCGGAGTGAAGGAACAACCACTCGTAGTCGTCTGTGATGGTGTTCGTTCCATCGTTCTGCCAACATAGTTCTCCTGTCAGGTCTAGACTCACGTCTAGCTGAACCCCGATCAGGTTCCCTGGCTTGGGGTCCTGGTGATTCGGGTCGGGGTTTTCGGGGTCGAACTTCCCCAGGATGAAGTCCTGGGCGGGATGGCGAGTTGCGTCCTTCCAGGGATACTGAAGGCCGCCAGCGCAGTCAGTTGGTACACAGACCGATTCGGACACGGTCCGCAACTCGCTTCCCGGCGGACATTCCCGGTCGCCGCCGTCAGGGCTGACCGGATCAAGGGCTCTTGGACTGATCGAAAGCGAAGGCCCGGGGCTCGCCAGCGTCCCGACCAAGCTGGCCAGCAGTACGGCGGAAGCTCCCCGCTTCCAAAGGCTCGAACTCCGTACCCAGCCAGGTGACCTCCGTGCAGTTCCGCGGCCAGGTGTCGGTGGTCTCGCGATAGCGTGCTTGCCAGAGAGGCGCGGAGTGCTACTCGTGTCGATCCCGTCGTCCATGTCAGCCATCCGAGTTGGAATTGAGATGTGAGAGTCACGATGCAGCGATACGTGCCCCCAGCTTCCTAAATCGCGCCAACTTCCCGAAGCGTTCGCGGACTAAGCCAACGCCAGCTCCCTCGCCGGAGTTCGAATCGCTGCTCGAGAGTCTAGTGTAGGCAGCCGGATTCTGCCAGGACGAGCTCGTCACGCTAATCCAGGTCATT
>CAZCAC010000006.1:0-11098 GCA_964496575.1 uncultured Planctomycetaceae bacterium
CGCCGCTATCCTCGAGCGATTCGGCTTGCGCCAGGGCGCTCGAGGATAGCGGCGGATTCTGACCAGATACCGTACTAGAAACGATAGGGGATGCGCAGGAACTGCACCTTCGGCCGGAGGTGCTGCATGGCGGCCTCCAGCTCGAAGGTGACACGGAAGCGCAGGAAGCGCAGGTCGGGGTTCTCGGCGTAGCCGTTGAACGCGGTCAGGTCGGTCTCCCACGTCTCCGGAGCCGGCCAGATTCGCGAGAGGTCGGGGGCGCCATTCGCGTCGGCGGCCGCGGCCTGGAACTCCATGGCGATCCGGTTGGCCCCCGGCAGGTAGTCGTCGGCACTCCCGGTCCGGATCCCGAAGTACTGCGGCACCAGCGTCGCCAGTCCTGCGGTCAGGAGGGGAGGGGTGTAGAAGACGGTGATCGCCAGGACATCACCCGGCAGCATCTCCGCCGAGGACACGACGTGCTCCCGGGTCCCCACGATCACGCGGAAGGCCTTCAGGAGCTCGGGATTGCGCGCGTAGATCTCCTCCTCCGCGGCGAATTCGGTCGCGTCGAAGTGGATGGTGGTGGGCCCGACGACATCGGGCAGCCCGGGAGACAGGAGCGGCGGCGGAGGAACGACGAAGTTGCCGGCGGTGAGCACTTCACCGGTGCTCGGGTCGACCCCGCCGAAGAGGAACTCGAGCGGATCGGGCACTGAGGTTCCCGGCGCGACCTGCGGTTCGCCGAGCGCGATCCACTTCGACCGGTTGCGCGAGGTCTTGCCGATCGCCGGCAGGAAGTGGTCCACCCACTCGCCGTCCAGCCCGTCGTAGCCCAGCGGGTAGGGTCGGATCACCTCGGCCAGCTCCGCCTCGGTCCCCGTACCGGGGTAGCGGATCGAGTGCGTGGCCGCCGCGCCGCCGACGTTCGGCACGTGCAGCTGGATCAGGCCGGGACCGCCATCCCCGCCCGCGGCGCGCACGACCCACGTCGGATTGGTCCAGGTAGCCACCAGCACGTCGATACAGGCCTGTGAGAGGGTTGGAATCCAGGGATTGTCGACGTTGCTGGTGTTCAGGGCCGGCGGAGTCGGCCAGCCCACGTGCCTGGCGTCCAGCTTGGCGTGCGGGACCTCGTCGTGGTCGGCACCGCCCTTGTTGTCGGCGCCCACTCCACCTTCGCCGCCCCGGGCATCGATCGCCTGGAAACCCGGCGGAATCTGGGAGAGATCGAGGCTGCCCGCGGTGTGGAGAATCACGTGGCCGCCCGAGCCTCCCCCCGAGCCGCCACCGACGCGATTCACGTAGAGGGTATTCTCCCCACCCGAACCGTGCCCACCGACCGCGCGGATCTTCCCGGCGGCGCCGAAGGTGATGTCGCCGAGCGCGTACACCGCGATCGACCCGGCCCCTCCGCCGCCACCGGCGCCTTTGTCGTTCCGATTGGGGATCAGCCCGGCCGGGGGATAGATATCGCACCAGGTCGCGTCCCCACCGGCACCACCGCCGGCACCGGCCCAGGGCGTGTCGAGCTCGCCTTCGATCACCAGGGGATTGCTGCCCTCGAAGCCGAGGATGGCGAGGCCGTGGAAGTCGTCGGCGCGGTCGGGGGTCGCACCGAAGGGCGAGGGACCGACGTGTCCGCCGTAGGGAAGGTGCGGGCCCTGGGAGGAGCTCCCCTCGTCGTGCCCGACGAATCCGCTTTCGACGTCGAGACCGTGGATCGACTGGTCCCTGCAACCCAGGGCGGTGAGCTGATCGTGACCGAGACGGCCACCACCACCACCCGCGGCTCGGCGGCGGATACCCAGGTCGGCATTGCTCGGATGCCACCCCGACTCGCCCCCTTCTCCCCCGGCATCGGGGACGTCGAAGGCGCCGAAGCCCGTGCCGCCGCGCGGCGTGACCTGATCGGTCAGGTAGCTCCCCGTGCCTCCGGTTCCCCCACCGGCACGCCCGGGCGCCCCCGGAGCCGGCAGCTGCGGCTGATCGAGGGTGAAGATCGGGCTCGCGCCGATCCCGTCGACGACCAGCTCGCCCTCGATGTCCACCGTGCCCGAGCAGTGGATCGTCACCGGGTTGGGCCCCTCGAAGTAGATCGCCGCCCCGGGGGCGACGTAGAGGTCGCGCAGATCCAGCATGCCGCCGATCACCTCTTGCACGTACACCGGGAGCCCATCGGGGCCGCCGTAGATCACGTCGTAGGTGGTGCTGAGGTAGACGGTGACCCCCGTCGGGACGTGGTAGTCGAACTCCCCGCCCGGACCGCCGGTGCCGAGGAAGCCGGTGGACGCCTTCAGGGAACCTCCACCCCACTTCGCGCGGGGAAGAGTCTCGAGGTAGTCGGTGTCCTCGAGCGAGCCGTCCTCTTCGCCGGAGGCGTAGAACCCCTCGTACCGCTCGTCGCCGAGCGGCAGCGCGCTCCCCGCGTCGTCGACGACGGCCGTGGTGCGCATCCGGAGGTGATCGAGCGGCACACTGTTCGAGTCGCCGACCATGTCCTGCAGCTCACCGCTGACCCAGACGCGCAACTGGCTCCGTTGCGGCAGCACGCCTTGCGGCTCCAGCTCGAGCGTCGCACCGCCGCCGGCGCAGTTCTCCACCAGCGACAGCTTCGTGACCAGCGGCCGCCAGACGCCGCCCGGGTCCTGGTACTCGAGTCGCACGCGCGAGTCGTCGATGTTCGAAGGCACCGGCAACAGCGACTGGTCGAAGCGCACGTGCACCGTCACTCGGCTCTCGGCGTCGCTGTAGAGGTTCAGCGGCAGGAGGTAGCCCGGCAACGTCGCGGTCCCGCCACCGCCGAGCTGGAACCACGTCTCGGTCCCGTCGCCGGTGGAAACCCAGCTCCCGTCGAGGTCCCCCGGCTGGACGAGGATCTGCGGCGGGCCGGAGACCTCGTCGTAGAAGAGATCGTCGAGCACGGTCGAGCTCGGGGTGCTGAAGCTGACCAGCACACCCTTGGCCAGCGGCAGTCCCGTGACGGACCGCACCGTCGGCGTGCCCCCGGCCGCGTTCGGCACGTGGAGCACGTAGATCTCCCCCGCCACCAGGCCGCTGTCGGAGAGGTCCTCCTCGGTCGGGCAAGCCGGCTGGAAGATCAGGTGCTCCGGCGACCGCAGGTAGAAGTCCCCGACCGCCGGCACTCCGCCGACGGTGGTCAGCTGGACGGTGTTCGGGTTGACGGTCGAGAAGTCGATCGCCTCGCTGAAGACGAGCCCGATCGGCTGGTTGAGCTTGCGCTCCTGACCCGGCTGGATCGAGACGCGATCGAGCTCGAAGCGAGCGGGGGCGGGCTCGGGGGGAGGAGCCGCGGAGGCGGTCAGGACGAGCAGGACGAGCAGGACGAGGCCGAACGCGGAGCGGAGAGTTACGAGCATCGGAATCCTCACAGGGTTCTCTCGGGGTGTCGGCGGAGAAGAACGGCAGGGAGCGAAGAGCTGAGGCCGCAAACCACGTGCCGGAGTCCATCCTCTCCGGTCAACCCCCTCCAGGATGCCCCTCTTCGCGGGTCTTGCCCAGCCGACCGGGCATCCGGGCTCCGGGAGGGGGTCGGAACCGGGCCCGAGCAGCCTGGAACCGAGCGATAGCGCAACGCGGGGCGCATCGCTTCGTTCACCATCGATCCTGCGCTACCCGGTCAGTCAGCGACCGCCAGCGGCGCGATCTCGCCGGGGCAGGACGGGCCCGGCGGCGGGGCCTCGACGGGGCGCAGCTCGGCGCGCCAGCGCGAAGACCCGGTCCGGGCATCGACCGCCGCGAGCCGCCCGCCGGCGATCGCGACGTAGCACCGATCCCCGGCCACGGCCAGAACCGCGTTGCGGGCGGGCATCCGCCAGGTCTCCTCGCCCGTCTCGAGGTCGTAGGCGGCGACCTCGGTCCCGGAGGCGGTGTAGACCAGACCCTGCGCGATCGTCGGCGAGGTAGACGCCCACCGCGCGGGAGCTCGCCCCAGCTCGACGCTCCAGAGGCGCTCGTCGATCCCCGCCTTCCAGGCGAGGAGGTGGAGCATCGCGCCCCCCGGCTTCGCGTCGGATACGGCGCCGTGCGCGTAGCAGACGACCATCTCACCGGCGGTGGCCGGGGCGTAGCACCGGAGCGGGCCGGTGGGCACGCGCCAGGTCTCCTCGCCGTCGTCTCGGGCGAAACCGACGAGGTAGTTGGTGGGCTCGCCATCCTCGGTCCGGTCGCTCTTCTTGCGGTAGCGGTTCGGCGTCACCCCGGCGACGAGCAGGTCCCCGGCGAGCTCGAAGTCGTTCGGCCCGGTGAGCGGGGTGATCTCGAGCTTGTCCTCCTTCCAGCTGCACTTGCCCCTCTTCGTCTCGAAGCAGTACAGCACCGGGGCGGCGTGGTGCGTCGCGCTGAAGGCGTAGAGCGAATCGTCTTCGACTCGCACCGGCGAGAAGACCCCTTCCCCCTTCACGCCGGCGACCCAGACCTTCTTGCCCTTCTCGAGGCTCACCGCGTGGATCTTGTGGTCGGAGCCGCCGCCGAAGTACACGGTCTTCTCGTCGGCCACCGGCTGCCCGAGCACGCCCTGTTTCGTCTTGAAGCTCCACCTCGGGGTGCCGGTGGCGGCGTCGAAGGCGTGCACCCCACCGGCGTCGCTGCCGACCAGGACCAGGCCCCCGGCGACGGTCGGCGCCGTCGGACGCCCGGTGAGCTCGCGGCGCCACAGCACGGCTCCATCCTCGGCGTTCATCGCCACGAGCGCAGCGGGGATCGGCGGTCGCTCGCTCCCCCCCGGAAAGGGGTGGGTCGCGGCGAAGAGGATCGCCTCGACTCCGGCCGGCTTCTCCGCGGAGAGCTCCCCCGGGAAGTGCCCCGCGTGCCCGGGACCGCCCCGGTGGGCGGGCGCCAACTCCTCCTCGATCGGGTGCGGGGCCAGTCCGAGGGCGAATCCAGACAGCAGCAAGATGGCCAGGCTCATCACGGGTACCTCCTTCTCGATCGAGAACGAAGGTCGATAGGGAGCCAGGCCGGAGCGGTTACCTCGGGGTGAGGGGAATGTGGTGTCGCCCCGCCTCGGCCAGGGTGAGCGGCTCGGGGAGCTCGATTCGAAGCGGCGGGGAGGGCTTCGAGTGGAGGAACAGTTCGAGCTCCTCGGCCGTCGCCCGCAGGTCGATCCGGACCCCCCGGTAGAGCAGCCCCGAGACCCTCATCTCCGGGCAGGCCCCGGGGAGGCGCGGCCGGATGCGGAGGTGGTCCGCGCGGGGCTCGAGGCCGAGGAAGCCGTGGATCACGACCGCCGGAACCAGGCTCGATTCCAGGAATTCGCAATCGATCCCGAGCCCGCCGGCGGTCCCGCAGCCCTGCAGCGTGGTGCCCCGCGAGCCGCCCTCGTAGTAGGCGCGATAGCCCCCCGCCGCGCGCACCTCCTCCTCCCAGTCGAGCAGGGCGCCGAGTCGCTCCCAGCAGTCGTCGGCCCCGCGCACGCGCAGGCGCGCCATCAGGTCGTGGTAGGCGAAGCCGAGCACCGCGCCGCCGTCCTGGATCTGGCCGCCGAAGGGGATCGACTCGGGGGCGGTCCAGCCCTGTCCGTACCACTCGACGTTGCGCCGGGTGGAGACACGGGGCCCGAAGCGCCAGCGGTAGATGTCGGCGCCCGTCGAGGTGTCCCCTTCGACGATCCGCTCGCCGCTGATCCACTCGAGCAGCCTTGCTGCGTGCTCGTCGCTGGCGAGGCCGTAGTGGATCGCCTCCAGGCCGAGGAAGGTGTAGCCGTAGTCGTGTGCTTCACCCTTCACGTCGAGGCAGGCCACGAAGCGCCCCGTCTCCTCGCTCCAGAAGAGCTCGTTCGCGTGCTCGCGCACCTCGGCGGCGTGAGCGCGCAGCTCGGTGGGATCGAAGGCGCTCTCGCCCGCCGGCACCTTCCACTCGGGGTGCACGGCTATCGCCTCCTCGAGCTCGGCCAGGGCCAGGAGCGAGGCGTGGTACTGCGCGGTCGAGTAGCAGTCGTCCCAGCCGAAGGGCAGGAGGTCGAAGTAGTTGTTGCCGATCCCGTGCCCCGGCCGCGCCTCCTTCGTGCCGTCGGCCAGCCGAACCCAGCCGGGCAGGCCATCGTGTCCCGGCCAGCGGTTGCGAATGTGCCGAAGCTCGAGCCCGCCCATCTCCGTCTGCTGGTAGCGCAGCGCCGTGCGCATCCGGTCGATGTTGCGCCTCAGGAAGTCGAGATCGCCGGTCCAGCGAAAGAGGTTCCAGGAGGCGAGGATCAGGATCGGATTGTTGATCGGGTGGCGCGTGTCGTAGACGGTGAAGATCGAATCGATGTCGAGCTCGACCCCCACCGGCACGGAGTCGAGCACGAGTCGGAATCGCTCGATCCCGCCGCTCCACTCGCGGTGCTGGAACATCGGGACGATCGTGTGGACCGTGCCGGTGTGGGGGTTCCGCGCGCCGGTCGGCGGCTCCATGGTGACGAAGCGCTCGCCCACGAAGCTGGTTTCGCCGGCGCGACGCCACTCGAGGCGTGCGCCGGTCTCGGAGAGGTCCACGCTCTCGCCGAATCGCCAGCGCAGCTGCAAGAAGGGTGCATTGAAGGCGTCGATCTGTACGCCGGGCGGCGTGACGAGCACCACTCGCGGTTCGGCCGTCTCGAAGCGCCAGCGCCCTTCGCGAATCCCCAGCGACCTCGCCCCCTCGATCCCCCACCCGCGGATCGCCCGCTCTCCCGTGTTGGCCGAGCTCGGGGTCAGCCACCCCATGCTCCACATCCAACCGGGCCCCGTGTCCTGGAAGTGCCAGCCGTGGGTGATCCCCGCGCAGCTCCCGATCATCTGCGGCCAGAGGGGGAACGGCCAGCCCTCGTCGTGCGCGTGCGAGAAGTGCTGGTGCGTGGAGACGTAGCCCGTCTCGTCGATCTTCGCGCCGAGGAGGTAGTGCGCGTAGAGCTCCTGGACCGATCGCGTCCCTCTCGGCTCGCGAGCGCCGTCCATCCACGCGTCGGCGATCGTGAGATACTCCTTGTTGAAGAGCGTCGGCGCGATCCCCTTCCGCGACTCGAAGTGGTGACGGAGGTAGTCGGTCAGGAGGGCGGCGCGCTCCTCGTGGCCGGAAAACTCGAAGACGGGGAGCCCGGACTCCTGCGGCGATGGAATCCCAGGGCAACAGAGCATGAGCGAGGCGAGAATGGGCACGCACCTACCATAGAGGGGTTGCTCGGCCATGGCGAAGAGTAGCCGGAGTACGGCGTCGGACACTTTCTTTCGGTCTCCGGTATATCCGATCATCTGTCGGCGTCTGTCGGATCCCTTTCTCGTTGCCGTGATCCGATCCGCACGCGACGATGGTCGCATGCCGAGTCCAGCTCGGCGGCTATCATGAAGAGCAAGGCGCGAACCGCGGCGACGCTTCCCGTCCTGGCAATGGCCTTGCTGTTGCTCTGCACACTCGTCTGGTGGCTGGTCGGTGGCGGGCGAACCGAGGGTGTGAGGCCTGAACCCGGTGTCGAAGCGGAGCTCGATCGTCTGGACGACGCACCCGTGGTGCGGGAGCCGGTTGGAGGGAGCGAGAGTCCCGACGACGTCCCACCGAAACCGACGGTCGTTTCGGACTCGAGTCGATCCGAAGGTCCAACCGTCGGGGAGGTCTCGACCAGAGTCGCCCAGCCCTACGAGGTGGAAGAGGATCCCACCCCACCCCCCAACCCGCATCCTCCCTGGCTCTTCGAGAAGACGATCGCCCCTGCCGGCCTGGAACACGACGACTACTTCCCCTCCTCGCTGGACCTGGACGGCGACAGGCTCGTCGCCGGAGCGGCCCATCGTGAGAAGCCGGGTCGAGTCCTCGTCTTCTGCCGCGAGGACGAGAAGTGGTGGGAAGAGGCGCGACTCAGCGCGGGCGAGGACGCCGGCCGTGACTTGTTCGGCACGGCCGTCTCCCTCTCCGGCGACACGCTGGTAGTCGGGGCGCCGAGTGCACGCCTGGAGATCGCTTCCTCGGTAGACGACGCCGAGCAGACCGAGGAGCGAACGACCAAGAGACTCGGTGCGGCGTACGTCTTCACTCGAAAGGGCACTGAGTGGACTCGAGTCGCCACGCTCACCAGCGATTCCGAGGATGATCGCGAGAAGTTCGGCGGCGCGGTCTGCATCGCGGGTGACACCACCCTGGTCGGCGCGGGACATGAATGGAGCGATTCGTGGAGCGGGAGACGGGTCCACGTCTTCGTCCGCGAAGGAACCGAGTGGAAGAAGCAAGCCGAACTCCAGGCCGGCGACGACAGCGCCGCCGACTGGCAGTTCTGGTTCGGAGAGTCGGTCTCCCTGGCCGAAGACCGCGCCGTCGTCGGTGCCAAGTGCCACGAGGGTACGAGCCTGGCCTACGTCTTCGAGCGACGAGATGACGCCTGGTACGAGCTGTGCCGGTTGGGTGCGTCGGGCCCGTGGAGTCGCCATGGACGTGGCTGGTCGGTGGCGATGTACGGCGACGACATCGCCGTGACGGTCGAGCATATCGACATCGAGCCACGTGTGCTCCTCTACCAGATAGATGGAGAGGCCTGCCGAAATACCGACCTGCTGCTTCCATCCCCGGAGCTTTCTTGGCCGTATCTGGAGCTCACCGGGGTCGCGATGCACGACGACACGCTCGTGGTGTCCTGGGCTGACTGGCACGGTGCCCGGACGGGGAAAGTGGATGTCTACGATCGGGCGAACTTCGTGTGGAGGCGACAAGCCGGCCTCGTCCCTCCTGGTGATACCGGGTGGAGCTTCGGCCGCGCGATCGCCGTCTCGAAGAGCTGGATCGCGGTGGGCAGCGGCCTCTACTTCAGGCGGCCCTCCGGTGAGTCCGGGGGCGGGGTCCACCTCTTTCGCCGCGAGGAGACGAAGCTGCCCCGGTAGCGCGAAGAGCGAGGGGATCGGTCGGCGGGACCCTGCTCCTGCCGCGGGCCCGCTGCTCATCGGCCTCTGGAGGATCAGGTGAATCGTGGTCCTTACAGATGTGCTGCGAGCGGCCCCTCACAACACCCGGGCTACCGTTCCCTCCATCGGTCGATTCGAGCGGAACCCTCGCGGTCCGGGGGCGTTGAAGGGGCTGATCGATCACCTGATCCCTCGCCGCGGCGGTGAGGGGCGCCCTTCCGGATACCCTCCAATGAGTTTCACCCGCTCCCTCTTTCCCCTGCTCGCCGCCGGCACGCTCGTCATCGGCGCGGCGAACGCCCAGGAACCGGCTCGCGCGAAGGGACCTCCCCAGGTCGCTCCGCCGGGCCTCACCGGATACGACTGCGATCCGAAGCCCTTCAGGGATCACCTCGTGGTCGCCCGGGAGCTCGATCTCGATCGAAACGGCCTGATCGACGAGAAGGAGCGTAGAGCAGCGCTGCACGTGCTGTGTTCGCGGCGTACGAAGCGTCGCGATCCGGGAACCGAGACGAGCTCCTCGAGCCCCGACTCGAACCGAGGGCGACCGTCCGCGGGGGTCGCCTACGAGCGGATCGCTCGGGCACGCGCGCTGGTCAACGAGGAGCTCACCCGCCGGAGGAAAGCCGCGGAGTTCAGCGAGGAACAGCGAAGGGAGCGCCAGGCACGGACGGTAAAGGACCACAAGAAGTCCAGCATGGCCGCCTACTCTCGCCTCGCGTCGAAGGGGAAAGCGCAGGGCAGGGGGGCCAGAGGATCGGGCGCGGGCCGGGGTGGTGGAGCCCGGCCTTCGCAGGGGCGTGCAGGTGCGGCGAAGCGCGGCAATGGACGAGGCCAGGGGCGCGGAAGGCGCTAGCTCGGGTACCGAGACCGAAGACTCATCGCCGGCCCGGGGAACACGATTCGGAGCGGCGACGAGGGGCAGCCCGACCGGCGAGGCTCCGGCACGTTTTTCCCGTATTCACGTGCCGAATCCGGCCTCGGGGACGTTTTCGATGGTGACCCCGCACCTGAGTATCGTGAACGGGACCTGGCCCCCGCCTCCCCCCGCCGGAGGGCCCTGTATGCGCCTGGGGGGAAGTTCCCTCCCAGCTGCATGCGAGGAACGGACCCGGAACGCGTACTCTGTGTCGAGCGCCGACGACCCGGATCCCTCCTCATGTATTTCCTCGGACACACCTCCGCCCGACCGGCTAGCGACCACCTGTCCGACCGGACGGAACGCCCGCACCACGACGCGGAGAGAGAGAACACCGACCGGATGACCGAGTCGGCGAGCCTCCAGGGGGAGCGCCCCTGGCGGGACCGGGAGGAGCCGATCTGGCCGCTGGTCAGTCGCGAGGAGCTGGCCCTCATCGCCTTCGCGCCCTTCCTGCGCAGCTGATCCGGCGGGAGAGGGTCGGGGCAGCCGGGATGACCCCCCGTTCTGGCGCGAGGAGACTTGGCCGAGACCGATCCGCCTCGGGCCAGGACGAGCCGATCGTCGAGCTCACGCCCCCGGCAGAGCCTCCCCCGCGGCCGAACCTACGCACTGCTGCGGAGCCCGACGGAAGCTTGTCGGTAGGGAATCTCCTTCCCTGATTTTGAGATTGCGTCTCAAGTGCAAATCGGCGATTCTCCAGACATACTCCCCTGGAGATCCGCCATGACCACCCTCCCCACCTTGATCCTGCTCAGCAGCAGCTTCGCGCCGCTGCCCGCCCCCCTCGACCAGGCCCGGCGCGAGACCCCGTGGCTCGAGGCGCTCGCCGCTCCCCCGGCGGCCCCGATCCCCCCGACCCCGCGCCCGAGCCCCTTCGCCGAGGGGGACCTCCCGTGGCGACTCACCGCCTACTCGATCGTCGACGGCAGCCGGAGCTTCGATGGGGGCGTCCGGCGTGACAGCTCGCTGCGCACCCTGTCCGGGATCACCGGCGAGCTCGATCTCGACGGGCTCCTCGGCTGGTCGGGCGCGACCCTCTTCGCGGACCTCCAGTGGCTCGCCGGCGACGACGGCTCCGAGGACGTCGGCGACCTCCAGGCCTACTCCAACATCGACTTCCCCGAGGACCGCTTCCAGGTCTCCGAGGTCTGGTACCAGCAGGTCTTCGAAGAGCAGCACCTGCGCCTGAAGCTCGGGAAGATCGACGCCAACAGCGAGTTCGCCTTCGTCGACAGCGGCGGCGAGTTCATCCACTCCTCCGCCGGCGTGGGCCCCCCCCCCCGGCCCCCCGGGCGGCCGCGCCCCGCCCCCCCGGCCGGCGGGGCCCGGGGCG
>CAZCAC010000006.1:11108-130449 GCA_964496575.1 uncultured Planctomycetaceae bacterium
GGTTCCCTTTGACCCCGGGCCGCCCCCGCGCTGTCCACCCCCCCCCCCCCCGGCTTCCCCCCCCCCCCCATTCACGCGCTGCCGACCTACCCCGACCCCGCCTTCGGCGGGAACCTCTTCGCCGAGGACTGCGGTGGTTTCGCCTTCGGGGTCGGCGTGTACGACGGGACCGGCTACAAGACCGGCTCGCGCGGACCGTCGAGCCTCTTCAGCTCGCCCGGTGACCTCTTCGGCATCGCCGAGGTGCGCTACGAGTGGGAGGACGGCCGCGTCGGGATCGGTGCCTGGCACCACAACGGCGACTTCGATCGTTTCGACGGCGGTGTCGACGACGGGGCAGAAGGGTACTTCGCCCTGGCCGAGGGATGGCTGATGAGGGAGGACGGCGATCCCGACGGGGAACAGGGGCTCCAGGCCTGGACCCTGCTCGGCGCTGCGGACGAGACCGTCTCGCCGGTCGAGACCCACGTCGGTGTCGGCCTCGCCTACGCTGGACTCCTCGGCGGTCGCGACGAGGATACGACCGGCCTGGGCGTGCACTCCGCCCGGCTCTCCGGCGATCCCGACGCGGGGTTCACCGAGGGTCACGAGACCGCCATCGAGCTGTTCCACGCGTTCCAGGTGCTGCCCGAGCTCCGCATCCAGCCCGACCTGCAGTACATCGTCAATCCCGGTGGCGAAGGCCTCGATGACGCCTTCGTCGGGACCATTCGGCTGGCCTTCGAGCTCTGAGCCGCGGAGAAGAACGATGACCAGCACCACGACCCTGGACACGCCGCGCCCCCGGACCGCTCCGGCGCATTTCGGCGCGCTGCCGCTGATCGCGATCGCCGGCAACCCCAACACCGGCAAGACTTCGATCTTCAACCAGCTGACCGGGCTCCACCTCAAGGTGGGCAACTACCCGGGGATCACGGTCGAGCGGCAGGAAGGTCGGCTCGACCTGGGAGGCGGCCGGAAGGCCCGGATCCTGGACATTCCCGGGACCTACAGCCTCTCGGCGCGCAGCGCCGAGGAGCAGATCGCCATCCAGGCGGTCGCCGGGCTGCCGCCGCACGAGGAGCCGGCCCTCGTGGTGCTGGTGGTGGACGCGACGCAGCTCTCGCGCAACCTGTACCTCTCTCGGCAGGTGATGGAGCTGGGCCTGCCCGTCGTTCTCGCCGTGACGATGGTCGACCTGCTCGAAGCGCGCGGCGAGAAGCTCGACGTCGCCGCGCTGAGCGAGCGTCTCGGCGTGCCCGCGGTCGCCGTCTCCGGGCTGCGGGGGACGGGTAGGTCGGAGCTGTGCGCGGCGATCGCGGCGCAGCTCACGGCGCCGTCGGTCCCTCCCATGACGTTCGACTGGCCCGATGAAGCCGGCGAGGTACAGGCGGACGTGAGGGCCGTCGCGCAACGCATTCCCGATCGGTGGGTGAACGGCCGCCCGCCGCGCCGCCAGGCACTCGCGCTCTGGGCGCTGCTCTCGTTCGACGAGCCGGACGAGCTGACCAGCATTCCCACGGAGCTTCGCGAGATCGTGCGCGAGCGCATGGAGGGCGCAACGCTTGCGGAGCGCGAGCTGGAACGTGAAGTGATCGCGCGGCGGTATCGGTGGATCGATGAGCGGGCCGACGGGTTGATCACCATCGCGCGGCCGGCGCGCCGACCCTGGAGCGAGCGCGCGGACACCGTGCTGCTGCACCCCGTCCTGGGCTTGACCTGCTTCCTCCTGGCGATGGGCCTGCTCTTCCAGTCGCTGTTCAGCTGGTCCGATCCGATGATCGGCTGGATCGAGGAGCTCTTCGGCGCCTTGACCGGGCTCGTGACCGGCGCCCTGGGCGAAGGGCTCTTCCGCGGCTTCCTCACCGAGGGGCTGATCGCCGGGGTCGGCAGCGTGGTCGTCTTCCTGCCGCAGATCCTGATGCTGTTCTTCTTCATCGGCCTGATGGAGGACACCGGCTACATGGCCCGTGTCGCGTTCCTGATGGATCGGCTGATGCGGAAGGTCGGGCTTCACGGTCGGGCGTTCGTCCCGATGCTCACCGGGTACGCCTGCGCGGTCCCCGCCGTCCTGGCGACGAGGACGATGGAGCGCCGCCGCGACCGGATGGTGACGATGATGGCGCTGCCGCTGATGTCCTGCTCCGCGCGGCTGCCCGTGTACGCCCTGCTGATCGGCGCGCTCTTCCCGCCGTCGCTGGTCTTCGGCTTCCTGCCCGTGCAGGGCCTGATCATGGTGGGGATGTACGTGTTCACCACGCTGTGCACGCTGGTGGTCGCGGCGGTGCTGGGGCGCACCGTCTTCAAGGGACCCTCGGTGCCGCTGATCCTGGAGATTCCGCCCTACCGGATGCCTCGCTGGCGCACCGTCCTGCGGATGATGTTCCAGCGGAGCACCGTCTTCCTGAAGCAGGCGGGGTCGGTGATCATGATCTGCACGATCGCCTTGTGGGTGCTGCTGTCGTTCCCGCAGGACCCGCCGCTCGAGGGAGACTACGAGACCCGGCGCGCCGCGGCCGAAGCGACCCTCGGAGGTATCGAGCTCCAGGAAGAGCTCGCGCGCATCGACGACGAGGAGACCGGCGAGGCCTTCCGCAACAGCTACGCGGCCCGCTTCGGCCACGCGATCGAGCCGACGATCGAGCCGCTCGGCTTCGACTGGAAGATCGGCATCGGCCTGATCGGCTCCTTCGCCGCGCGGGAGGTGTTCGTCAGCACGATGGGCGTCGTCTACGGAGTCGGTGACGAGGTCGACGAGGAGTCGACCACCCTGCGCGAGAAGATCCGCGGCGAGATGAACGCCGCCGGGCGCCCCGTCTACACCCCGCTGGTCGGTCTCTCCCTGCTGATCTTCTTCGCCCTCGCCTGCCAGTGCATGAGCACCCTGGCCGCGGTCTACCGCGAGACCGGCGGGTTGCGCTGGCCGGCCTTCATGTTCGCCTACATGACCGCCCTCGCCTGGCTCGCCAGCTTCCTGGTCTACCAGGGAGGTAGGCTGCTGGGCTTCGAATGATCGCCAGGGGATTGTGACCGTTCTTCCCGGTACGGCTATACTGGACGCGTGGCGAGAGAGTTCAGGTGAGGGAAGAGGTGTGCCCGCGGGACCCGCTCCTTCGCCTCCAGAATCGCAAAGGAGATCGAACGATGAGCTGCCGGCCGTCAACCGCGCCCAGTCGTCGCGCCTTCCGTTGGCCCTTCCTCGCCGCCGCCACCCTCACCATCAGCGCGGTGGGGATCCCTCAGGACCGCGCCGGAGATGCGCAAAACCGCTACATGCCGACCGGACCCCCGCCAGCGGGGGGATATCAGCCGTACACCGGTGGCTTCCAGGACCGCGCCAGCAAGGTGATCGACGGCGTCCCCGCCTATCGGATCTACCACGGCTGCGGGCCGACCTCGGCGGGGATGGTCTTCGGCTACTGGGACATGCACGGCTATTCGAAGCTGTTCCCCGGGCCATCGACCACCTACTACCCGCCGGTGATGCAGGCGATGTGCAGCTCCGGTCACTTCTACGACTACTCGGAGCCTCGTGACGCCCATCCGGGTCCGCTCCTGAAGGACAAGTCCTACTACGGGGGCGCTCACGCGAGCGACTGCATCGGGGACTTCATGAAGACGTCGTGGTACAGCGAGAGCAACTACTACTACTGGTCGTGGTTCTCCGACGTGAAGCCGGCGATGGATGCCTACACCGGCTACGTCAACACGATGAATGGCACGAGCTACACGTGGAGCTCCAAGAGCGAACAGTGGGGAGCGTTCAACTGGAACAAGTTCGTCGTGGAGATCGACCAGGACCGCCCGATGATCCTCCTGGTCGATACCGACGGCATCGGAGGGACCGACCACTTCGTGACCGCCATCGGTTACCGGGACACCCCGCAGAAGGAGTACGCCTGCTTCGACACCTGGAACACTTCGGGGTATCGCTGGGAGAAGTTCTGGGGAGTCGCCAATGGCCAGCCCTGGGGAATCTACGGCGCCGTCTACTTCGAGATGACCGGCGGCGAGACCACGGACCACGAGGTTCCCGGCGAGTACGAGACCATCCAGAAGGCGATCGATGTCGCCGTGCCCGGACACCAGGTGTCGGTCGCGCCGGGGACGTACGGCGAGGCGCTCGACTTCCTGGGCAAGGCGATCACCATGGTCGGCACGGGCGGCCAGACGGTCACCACCATCGACGCGACCGGGCTCGGCAGCTCCACCGTGACCTGTGTGAGTGGCGAAGGTGCCGGCAGCGTCTTGCAGGGTTTCACCATCACCGGCGGAATCGTCAGCGACGGAGGTGGTCTCTTCTGCAACGGCACCTCGCCCACGGTGACCGATTGCCTCTTCCAGGGCAACGTCGTCACCGGATGTGGCGGTGGAGTCCTCACCTTCGGGGGATCGCCGACCTTCACCGACTGCCGTTTCGAGGGTAACAGCGCCTGGGCTGGCGGTGGACTCTACGGCGAGAGCGCCGCACCGATGCTCCACGGCTGCAGCTTCACCGAGAACGACGCCACGTACGGAGGTGGCGTCGCCCTCAATGCTTCGGTTCTCGGCGGGATCGAGGTGGTGCTCGATGCGACAACGTTCGAGGCGAACACCGCCAACCTCGGCGGCGGCTTGCTGGTGAACCAGTGCAGCCCGGTGATCACCTCCTGCGACTTCGCGCAGAACATCGGGATCTACTACGGGGGAGGTGCGTACCTGCTGGGCGGCAGCCAGCCGCTGATCGACGGCTGCTGGTTCGGGCTGAACCTCGCCGGTATCGACGGCGGGGGGATCCTGAGCGCGAACAGCCTCCCGCTGATCCGCTTCTCGACCTTCGGCGGCAACCAGCCGAATCACATCTCCGGACCGTGGCAGAACGGCGGCTGGAACCTCTTTAGTCTGTAGCAGTACCGCAGTACCGAACCTGGTGCGTGAAAACGAACCTGGTTCGGTATCATGTCGGCGGAGGTGTCGACATGACCGCGCTGTTTCCCTTGCTGATGCTCCTGCTCTGGACCCCGATCGATGTGAAGGCTTCGCCCCCCTGTTCGATCCGACCGGTGCGTTTGCGCTGCGAGAACCTCGTCGACCCGATCGGGATCGACGTCGCGGTTCCGCGGCTGAGTTGGATTCTGGAAGCGACCGATCCGGAAGCGCGGGGGCTGGTGCAGATCGGCTACCAGATCCAGGTGGCCCCGACTCTCGAGGCGCTTCAGTCCGGCGAGGAGCTCGTCTGGGACAGCGGAATGGTCGAGTCCTCCGAGACCGATCAAATCGAGTATATGGAGGGGTCTGCTCCTCCTCCCAGATTGAACCTCGTTCTCAGGCCGGATCTGGGCGAGGCGTATTTCTGGAGGGTTCGCGTCCGCGACGGCGAGGGGAAGATGTCTCCTTGGAGCGAGCCGGCGACGTGGTCGATGGGCGCTTTCGGGCTCGTCGTCCGCGGTCATGAAGTGAACTGGATCGGCCACGATGCCGCCCGCGAGCTCGCCGCGCTGCGCCCCACACTTCGCGGCGCGTCGTGGATCGGATTCCCCGAGGCGGAAGACTCCGAGCCGCCGGCCGGGAAGCGTTTCTACCGCACGACCTTCACGCTGCCTCGAGATGTTGAGCTAGAGGAGGCGACGCTGATGCTCACCGCCGACGACTCCCTCGAGCTCTGGGTCAACGGTGAGCACCGCTTCGCCGACGACAGCCCGACTCCGGCGTGGAAGCGTCCGGCGACCGTGCGGCTCGACCGCTGGCTGCGCTCCGGCGAGAACTCGATCGCCATCGCGGTCGAGAACCTCACCCCGGGGGCGACCGGGTTGATCGCCCGAATGGTGGTCCGGCCGCGCGAAGGCGAGCCGATCGTCGTCGCCACGAGTGAGGGCTGGCGCTGTGCGCCGGAGCCGGGGGATGGCTGGCAACGCCTCGACTTCGATGACTCGGGCTGGGCCGAGGCCAAGGTCATCGGCGAGCTCGGTGTCGAGCCGTGGGGGGCCTTCGAGGCGGCCGCACCCACCCTGCCGCCGGCGCGGTACCTCCGCCGCGAGCTCACGACCGAACGTCCGATACGCCGCGCGGTCGTCTACGCCTCGGCGCTCGGCAACTTCGAGCTGCGCCTGAACGGCGAGAAGGTCGGCGACAGCTACTTCGATCCCGGCTGGACCGACTACGAGAAGCGCGTCTACTACCGCGCCTTCGACGTCACCTCGATGATCCGACAGGGTGAGAACGCGCTCGGGGCGATCCTCGGCGACGGGTGGTACTCCGGCTACGTCGGCTACAAGCCCCAGCGCGATCACTACGGGAGTGACCTTCGCCTGTACTGCAAGCTGCAGGTCGAGTACGAAGATGGCGGCGGGGAGATCGTTACGAGCGACGCGTCCTGGAGAGCGAGCACCGGTCCGATCGTCACCTCCGACTTCCTGATGGGCGAGGTCTACGACGCGCGCCTCGAGCAGCCTGGCTGGGACCTCCCGGGCTTCGACGACTCGGCGTGGGCTCCGGTCGACGTCACCGAGGTGATCTGGGCGAAGATCGAGGCCCACCCCGGCCCCCCGGTCCGGGCGATCGAGGAGTTTCCGCCGCAGTCGATCACCGAGCCGCGCCCCGGCGTCTACGTGCTCGATCTCGGGCGCAACTTCGCCGGCTTCTGCCGAGTGCGGATGAAGGGCGAGCGCGGCGACGTGCTGCAGCTGCGCTTCGCCGAGCGCTTGAACCCCGACGGGACGCTCTACGTCACCAACCTCCGCGCGGCGCGCGCGACCGATACCTACGTCTTCCGCGGCACCGGCGAGGTCGAGGAGTGGGAGCCGCGCTTCACCTTCCACGGCTTCCAATACGTCGAGGTCACCGGCCTCGGCGCCCCCCCGCCGCCCGGTTCGATCGTCGGCGTCGCGCTCTCGAGCGACACGCCGCTCGCGGGTTCCTTCGAGTGCAGTGATGAAACGGTCAACCAGCTCGTCTCCAACATCCTGTGGACGCAGTACGCCAACTTCATCGACGTGCCGACCGACTGCCCGCAGCGCGATGAGCGGCTCGGCTGGACCGGCGACGCGCAGATCTACGTCCGCACCGCGACGTACTTCACCGACGTGCAGGCGTTCTTCACCAAGTGGCTCGTCGACCTCGCCGACGCCCAGCGGGAAGACGGACAGTTCCCGATGGTCGCGCCGCTGAAGGTGGCGGGCGGAGACGGCGGCCCGGGCTGGGCCGACGCCGGAACGATCTGCCCCTGGGCGATCTACCAGGTCTACGGCGACCGCCGGCTGCTCGAGCGGCATTACGACGGCATGGTTCGCTTCGTCGGGTTCTGTGAAAAGCGCAGCGAGGGCGGACTACTGCCCCCCGAGAAGTTCCACTGCTTCGGGGACTGGGTCAGCGTCGGCGCAAATACGCCCAAGACGGTGATCTTCACTGCCTACTACGCGCACAGCGTCGACCTGACCACGCGCGCGGCGCAGGAGTTGGGGCGCGAGGGCGACGCGGAGCGCTACGGCGAGCTCTTCCAGCGGATCAAAGATGCCTTCGTCGCGACCTACGTCGATGAGGACGGGCGCATCGAGGGAAACACGCAATGCGTCTACGTGATGGCGCTGGCCTTCGACCTCCTCGACGGCGAGCTCGCTGAAAAGGCCGCGGAGCATCTGGTCGAGCGGATCGAAGCGCGGAACGGGCACCTCTCCACTGGCTTCCTCGGAACCAAGGATCTGATGCTGGTGCTCTCCAAGATCGGACGCGAGGACGTCGCCTATCGCCTGCTGCACAACGACACCTATCCATCGTGGGGGTTCTCGATCAAGCACGGAGCGACCAGCATCTGGGAGCGGTGGAACGGCTGGACTCCGGAGAAGGGATTCATGGATCCGGGGATGAACTCGTTCGCGCACTACTCTTTCGGCGCCGTCGGTCAGTGGCTCTTCGAGAACGTCGGCGGGATCCGGCCGGCCTTGCCGGGTTACCGATGGATCGAAGTCGCGCCTCGCCCCGGCGGCCGGATCAGCTGGGCCGAAGTCGACCACGAGACGGTTCGAGGGACGGTGCGCACGCGCTGGGTGGACGCACCCGCCGAGCTCACTCTGGAAGTCACCGTGCCGCCGAACACTCAGGCCACGATCCGCGTGCCCTTCGGCGAGCGCGGCGAGGTGACCGAGAGCGGGCGCTCGATCGAAGGCCGTGAGGGGATCACCGCTCAGGGCTACCGCGACGGCGCGGCGAACTTCCTCGTCGGGTCGGGCACCTACACCTTCCACGTGGACAAGGCGCCCGGAGGAGAGTGAACCGCGCCTCGCGCGACGCCCGCGCAAGCGCCGCCGAGTGCACTACGGCGTGGAGTTGCGTACGTCCGCCGGAATGGAAGGCTGAGCCCAGTACGCACTTGTACGGTGCAATCTGCTCTCGAGAACGATTGTCTCAGAAGGGTCGTGCAACTAGACTCTCTGGCTCTGAATACCGCGAACTGATGTCCCAAGGAGACGCCCATGTCCACGCTCAAAGAAACCCTGCACGCCAAGATCGAAGAGCATCGCTCAAGGACGGTGAGACTCCTCAAGCAGCACAGTGATGTGAAGATCAGCGACGTCACGATCGGCCAAGCGATCGGTGGCGCTCGCGGGGTTCGCTGCCTGGTGACCGACATCTCCTACCTCGATCCGGAGGAGGGAATCCGCTTCCGCGGGAAGACGATTCCCGAGACCTTCGCTGCCCTGCCCAAGGTGCCCGGAAGTGAGTACCCCTACGTCGAAGGCTTCTGGCACTTCCTGATGACCGGGGAGATCCCGACGCTCGCGGAAGCCCAGGAGGTCGCCGCCGATTTCAAGAAGCGCTCTCACGTTCCCCAGTACGTCTTCGACGTGCTTCGCGCGATGCCGCGCGACACGCACCCGATGACGATGTTCTCCTCGGCCATCCTCGCCATGCAGCGCGAGTCGGTGTTCGTCCAGGAGTACAAGAAGGGCATGTCCAAGATGGACTACTGGCAGCCGATGTACGAGGACGCCACGAACCTCATGGCCAAGCTGCCTACCATCGCCGCTTACATCTTCCGGATGAAGTTCCGGGGTGACACCCCGATCGCCCCCGATCCCGAGCTCGACTTCGGCGGGAACTTCGCCCACATGATGGGCATCGGCCATCCGTACGACGACGTGGCCCGGATGTACTTCATCCTCCACTCCGACCACGAGTCCGGAAACGTCTCGGCGCACACCGTGCACCTGGTGGCCTCCGCGCTGTCCGACTCCTACTACGCTCTCTCCGCCGGCCTCAACGGCCTCGCCGGCCCGCTGCACGGACTCGCCAACGAGGAAGTGCTGCGCTGGACCCAGGGCTTCATCGAAGGCCTCGAGGGCAAGGAACCCACCGAGGAAGTGATCAAGGAAGCCCTCTGGGCGACGCTGAACAGCGGCCAGGTGATCCCCGGCTACGGCCACGCCGTCCTCCGGAAGACCGACCCGCGCTACGTCTCGCAGATGGAGTTCTGCCAGAAGAACCTGCCCGACTACCCGCTCTTCAAGGTCATCAACATGATCTACAAGGTCGCCCCGGGCGTCCTGATGGAGCAGGGCAAGGCCAAGAACCCGTGGCCGAACGTAGACGCGCAGTCCGGCGTCATCCAGTGGTACTACGGCGTCGAGGAGTACCCCTTCTACACCGTCCTCTTCGGCATCGGCCGTGCCCTCGGCACGCTGACCAACATCGTCTGGGACCGCGCGCTCGGCTACCCGATCGAGCGTCCGAAGTCGCTGACCACGAAGATGCTGGAGGATGTCGCGGGCATCAAGGACTGAGAGATCATCCTGACGGACTCTCCCCCCTGAGTCCGCTCTGGAGAGGCACCCCCGCCCGGGTGTCTCTCCTTCTTTTGTCTACCCCTCGGTCGTCTGCTTCTGATCCGCCAGCACCTGCAGCGGGAACGGCTCGCTCTCGAAGCAGCTCTCGTAGTCTGCGAAGACCTTCTTCAGGTCGGTCGCCAGAACGGCCATCTCGCTGGGCAACCCCGTGTGGATCAGGATGCGCGAGATCGCGATGTACTCGTCGCGCACCATGTCGTTGTACATCTGAGCGCTGAAATCACACTCGTCGACCCCCTTGAGGCCGAGATACTCGCGCAGGTTGAGCGGAGCCTTGAGGATCAGGCTGGGGCTCTTGTTGTCGTCTTCCTCGATGCGTCCGCGCACCGTCGCGTCGTAGAGCATCGGGGAGAGGTCCTCGTGGCTGATGTCCCAGTGCTCCTCGTACGGGCGGTGGGAGAACAGATCAACCTGACCGTCGCCATCGATCGAGATGGCGAAGATGCACCCCGGGAAGTTGGAGCGCGAGGTGCGGTAGTCGTTCAGGAGGATGTGACCGTACAGCGCCTGCCCCGGAGTCGACTCGTCCAGGTCGGGGGGGATCTCTTGCGGATCGGGCTCGGTCGGGGGAACGGGTTGCTGCCGGCTCGGGCGCTGCCGTTCTGAACGAACGCCTTCCGAACGTTGGGAGGAGTGACCGTTCGCCGGGACGACGTAGGGAGCCCGGACCTCCAATCGTCGATCGTGGCCGTTCTGCTCCTGGGTGAGCGGCTCGAGCGCGACCCGGAACTTCTCGCAACGCAGGGGGCGCACCGGCGGGAGGACCTTGCCCTTCACGTAGGGCAGTCGGACCGTCATCACCGTCCCCTCCCCGGGGGTGCTCTGGATCTCGATCTCGCCGTCGAAGTCCTGGACCGTCTGCCGGACGAAGACGAATCCCAACGAGTGCAGGTCTCCGTCGAGCGTCGCGCGATCGGAGAGGAGCGATTCGACCTTCTCCGGTGGCATTCCGGAGCCGTCGTCACGGACGGTCAGCCGAACGCGCTCATCCTCGCGGGTCACGCCGATCCGCAGCGTGCCTACCTGCTGGTCGGCCATCGCGTCGACCGAGTTCATCATCAGGTTGAACAGCATCCGCCGGAACCGGTACTTGTTGCCGTGGACGACCGCGGAGTCCAGCCGGTTGAAGGTGATGTCGACGCGGGAGCTGCTCTTCTCCCGGACGTAGCCCCGGATGACATTTACTGTGAACTGCTCGACGTCGGAGCCGATGTCGAACTCCTGGAGGAGCTCGATCCCTTCGCGCTCCTCGAGGAAGTGCTCGATCCGGAAGAACACGCCGCAGATCCAGTGCAGGCAGTTCTTGTAGTGGCGGATCGACTTGACCGACCGGCAATCCTTGGGCAGGAAGGAGATCACCGAGTCGAAGCGCCCCCACAGGGGATTGAGGATCAGCTCGCAGATGTCCTGGATAGTCTCGACGTAGTGATTCCCCGTGTGGAGGATCGTCTGCGGCGGCGAGAAGCTCTTGACCGCGTTCGAGTAGGCCCGGAACGCGTCGCGGAGGCTCTGGGCCTTCTGCTTCAGCTCGTACAGGTCATGGCCGTGCATCACGGCGACCTGCTCGATGTTGTGAATCTCCAGGTCGGTGTTCAGCGTGACCTGATAATGAATGACGTCATTGATGAATCTCTCGACCCGCAGGTCGTGAATCAAGAACTTGATTTCCGCGACGTCTTTCTTGACGCCTTCCTGGAAGTCCGTCATGGCTGGATCTGGGCAAGGGGCGCCAGAGACTAGGCTGACCCCTGGGAGGTGTCAATCGGGCCTGGCGGCGTGGATTCGAGGAATTCGTTCCGTACGCCCGGCCACCTCGGCGAACCGTTTCGCCCGGGATTTCGAGGGCTCACCCGCTCGCTCCGATGGGGTCGGGGGGTCCCGTTGGGCGAGCGCGGGTCGCGACTCCTGGCTCGACGGCCCGAGGGGAGTCCCCGGCGGGGCCGGCCTCGAGCGGCCCCAAGAGTCCCGGCGATCGCCCGCGAATCCAGTCCTTCCGGCGAGTGGCTGGCAGAGCCCCCGGTCTACCCCGGGCCATCCGAAGGCGACAGCATTTCGTCTTGCAACACAACGGAATGCGCCATTCGCGACCGTACAGGACTCTCTCCCTGGCTACTCCTCGAACTGAACCGTGATCGGATTCGATACGAAGCCCGATGGGCCGAGAGCGATGTACGCGAAGCTCGCACCGAGCCCGACGAGGTCGGGCTCGACCGGACCCCGGGTGTCGTAGATCGCGGTCGCTTCTCCCGACGGATCGAGTCTTCCCTGGAAGTCGGCAAACTGAGGCGAGCCGGCCATCATCATGGTCAAGACCGTGAACCAGTCCCAGTTCAGCGGTACGTGGACACCGTTGAAGTCGAAGCCGGGCGAACTGCCGGACATCGACCCCAGGACCATGTACGGATAGCCGGCCTGAGACGATCCAGCGCTGAGGGTCAAGTCGACCGAGCCGCCGGTGGCGGAGGGGATCTCGTAGGCATCCGCCCACATAGAGGGGGCGTGGTCGTAGCGTTCGAGTCGGAAGTCATCGACGAGCGCCTCGACGGTGCTGTCATCGGGGTTGTCGCTCACCGACAGGCGGACTCTCATGGTGGACGTCGGGCGGACGTGGTCGGAGACGGAATAGTCCATGCGGGTCCAGCCTTGATCATCGAAGAGCTGATCGATCTCCATCCAGGAGGCTCCGTCATCGTTCGTGAGGTCGATGCACAGGGGCTCCGTGACGCCCAGCACACTGTGACGGAACCAGAGATGGAAACTCAGGTTCGCGTCGCCGCTGGAGAGATCGATCGTCGGGGAGATCAACCTGGTGGGTCCACCGTCGACGTCGTACTCGGAGGCCTTTCCGCCATCCCCCCCGGTGACGAAGCACATCGAGCCTTCCTCTGTGTGATCGTCCTCTGACTGGCCCACGGTCCCTTCCGGATCGACGCGTTCCCAGGCGCCGGTGGCGATGTTCTCGTTCACCACCGACCAGCCGGTGTCCGATTCGAAGTCATCCTCGAGGAGCAGCTCGACGAAGGCGACGTCGATGGAGTACACGCTCGCCGGCGCGTCGAGCGGAGAGCAGACCGTCGACCCACCATCTCCCCTGGCCTCGAAATAGAACTCCGGCTCGTCGCCCGCGCGGGTGTGAGGCAGGGTGGCCTCATATCGATCGCCACCGAGGAAGGTCAGCGGCAGCGACGAGAACGGCGCGGCGGGATCGAACCGGTAGTGCAAGAGTCCGGAACCAGGAACGTAGCTCGCCACGCCGTCATGGATCTTCAGGACCAGCGGGGTCGCCGGGCCGGGTCGGAGGCAGCCTTCGGGTAGTCCAGCCGGAAAACCCAGGGTGATCGGCGCCACTTCCGCCAGACCGAGAGCGGGGTTGCCCATCAGTCCCCCCCACACGAAGGTCTCGTACTTCGTGTAGAACCACAGCCCGAGCGTGTACATCTCCCGGAACGCCTTCTGCTGCGCCTGCCCCTGAGTGAATTCGCCGGAGGTCACGTACCTGGTGAAGCGGTAGTCGAGACTCGCGATGCCGCGGTCGTTCGGAGAGTCCCAGCCCTGCTCGGCCCACGTGGGCTTGTTGGCACCGAGGAAGCCGACGGCGCCGCGCCGGATCATCGCTCGGCCGATGTTGTCGGCGTTGCTGTCCGCGTTGCTGCAAGCGAGCGCGAAGATGATGGACGCGGATTCCTCATCGAGCAGCGTGCAGGTGAACCGGCTGACGAAGTGCTCCCAGTGAAACCCGTAGCCGTAGTAGATGCGGGACACCATCGGCGATCCATGGCCGGCCCAGTTCACGAAGGCGAACCTGTCCTTCGACCACGTCGACCACGTGTTGTTGAAGTCGAGGTCGTGGTCCATCGCGTAGTTCGTGTGCCCCTCCTCGTACAACCGCGTCACCGTCCAGTCCGACATCCAGCGGTGGTCGATCTTCTGCTCCATCAACACCGCGGTGTCGGTGTCCGCCCAGAGGAAGGCGCCGAGCAGGAGGATGTTCTTCTTGTACGCCGGGTCGTTGGTGCTCTCGAAGGCTATCGACCTTCGGCATACATCCTCGACGACGGCAGGGTCGCTCCAGGGGATTCGCCCCACGTTGACCTCGTTGTAGAGATCGATCGTATCGGAGTTCTCACCCCACTTGTGGTCGCCATCCTTGTCCCAGGACTGATCGTCCGGCTTGGACAGCTCCGCGTAGTAGAAGTCGGTCTCCGGCATTCCGTAGCCCGTGGTCTGGGCGGTCTGCCGCATCGGCACGTCGTCGTAGTGACCGACGAGGAGGACGTCTTCGATCCCCCAGGCTGATGAGGGGTACTTGTCGCGCAGGAAGTTGCGCATCTTCTCGGCCAGGTCGTAGCCGCGCCAGTGACTCTCGATCCAGGTGGTGGTGACGACGTTCACGCTGCGCCCCTTCCTGGTCTCCCAGTCGACCAGCGGCTGAACGGCCGCGACGAGGGAGTCGAGCGTGATGATCACGAAGTCGCTGGAGCCCCGCCCCGCGGCGGTGGCTGCACCGGTGTACCACTCTTGAGCCTGTTCGTGATTGAGCACGATCTCCCGCGCGACTTCTTCGGGACCGGCGAGGTCGTCTGGTCGGAAGGAAGTGTCCGCGGGTACGGAACAGGCGACCCGGATCGCTATCCGGGAGTGATGGACCACCCGTCTCGTGCGAGGCCGATAGCTGACCGGGGTGATACACACATCGATGAGGTCGTACTTGCGATACCCTGCGGTCCGGACGAGGTGGCCCGCGGTGGCGGGATACGGGTCATCGGCTCCGTAGACCCTGGAGAGGTTCGACCGATATCGAGCCCGCTCCTCCGGCGGCAGGTCACGGTCCCGCTGTCCGATGAGGTGGGGAAGCTCCACCACCGGGATATCGTACCGCGCAGGCAGCGGAGATGACTCGAGCGGAGTAACCGTCACACCTGACACCTGCGCACCGGGAGGCACGGCGACGGCGAAGATGCGGCCGGGGAGATCAGGCGTGCCGGGCTCCCCGAATCGCCCGAACCCGTCGATGACGAGTTCATCGCCTCGATCGGTCCGGATCACGCTCGGAGGCGGGATCTCGACCGTGACCTCCACGTATCGAGGAGTCGCCACGGCGTCGACCAGGAACGCCGACTGGGCACTCGTATCCGCTTGAAGGCACAGAATCCCGGCGATGAGGAGGATCATCGCGACACGCTTGCTTCCGTTCATGACGTGGCCCCCGATCCCGCGAGTGATGGGTTGCTGTTCGGCAAGCCACCTGTTCTCGGCCGGTGGCTGCCTGGCCGCCCCTGCTCTCTTGGTACGTAGACCCATCGTACGCCAAACGCTGCGATCCGGCGCCCGGGGAAACCGCTGACCACCACCAATCTCTTGCAGACCGGATGTGGTTCGGGCGCCCTGTTCAGAAGCTGTATCGCACCCGTAAGCCGGAGCTACCCCGCCCGCCGCGGCCAGGGCACTGTCACTTCAGGGTCTGCCCGAGCCACTCCCGCGCCCTCGCGAGGTCGGGGAAGAGCCCGTCTCGGATCCCCTGTACCAGCAGGTTGCCTATCGCAGTCGCCTCGACCGGACCGGTGCGGACCGGGAGCCCGGCGGCGACCGCGGTCGCCCGGCTGAGGAAGGTGTTCTGGCTTCCACCGCCGACGATGTGGATCCCGCGGACCTCTTCGCCGGTGATCTCCTCGAGTTGCCCGACCACCTCGGCGTAGCGTTTCGCCAGTGACTCGAGAATGACCCGCGTCAGCCCGGCCGGGTCCTCCGGTATCGCGTGCCCAGTCTCCTTCAGCGATCCGTGAAGCTCCGCCACCATGTCCGCGGGGTTGAGGAAGCGCGGGTCGTCGGGATCGATGAACACCGAGCCGGGCGTCTCCGGATCGAGGCCAGCGAGGAGCGTCTCGTAGCCGACGTCCAACCCTTCCTCGCGCCAGCGCTTCCGGCACTGCTCGAGGATCCACAGTCCGGTCACGTTCTTCAGCAAGCGGTTCGTGCCGAAGGCGCCACCCTCGTTGGTGAAGTTGTAGGCGCGCGCCGCTTCACCGAGGACCGGTTCGTGTGTCTCGACGCCGAGGAGCGACCAGGTCCCGGAGGACAGGTAGGCCCACCCCTCCTCCAGCGGCGTTCCCACCACGGCGGAAGCCGTGTCGTGTGCCGACGGGGCGACGACCTCGAGGCGGGTCAGGCCCGTGGCTTGCCGCAGCTCCTCGCGCAAGGTGCCGAGGAGCGTCCCCGGCTGGACCAGCTCCGGCATCACCTCCGCGGGCACGCCGGCCGCCGCCAGCAGCTCGGTATCCCACTCCGACTTGCCGGCGCGGAGGATCTGGCTGGTCGAGGCGATGGTGAACTCGCCGGTGGTGGATCCGCCGAGGTGGTGATGCACCAGGTCGGGGATCATCAGGAAGCGCGCCGCGTTCGCCGGCCACTCCGCGCTCGAGACCTGGGCGAAGAGCTGGAAGAGGGTATTGATCGACATCAGCTGGATGCCGGTGCGGGCGTAGAGCTCCTCGGCGGGGACCCGGGTCAAGAACTCCTCGTACTTCCCATCGGTCCGCGGATCGCGGTAGCAGACGGGGTTTTCGACCAGCACGCCGTCCGCATCGAGCAGGCCGAAGTCGACCCCCCAGCTGTCGACGCCGACGCTGCGGATCGTCGTGGGGTCGACCAGCTTCTGCGCGCCGGCCGCGCGCAGCCCGGTCTCGACCTCCGCGAGCAACCCGGGCAGCACCCAGCGCTGGTGTCCGCCGGCCCGCTCAACCGGCTGCTCGAAGCGGTGCAACTCCTCGAGCTGGAGCCCGTCCTCGCGGAAGATCCCGAGGATCACCCGCCCGCTGGTCGCGCCGAGGTCGACCGCCAGGTACGCGTGTTCGTTCGTGGTGGTCATCAGACGATCCCCGCGTTCATGGTCCGTTTCGCCGGGCGCTCCTCGCCCTTCCGCCGCCGGTATCCGCTCGCGCGGTAGGTCGCGATCGGATCGATCGCACCCCCCGAGCGGCGGCGCGCTTCGGCCAGGATCGGCGAGACGTCGGTCTGGAACGCCTCGCGCAGGGTGCGGGTCGCCATCAGTGCGTCATTCGACTGCTGGTAGGCCGCCAGCGCCTCGCGATCGACCAGCTGAGCCTGCAGATAGGCGCGCTGCACCTCGATCGCGCTCACCATCAACGACTCGATCGGATCGGTGACGTTGTGAGACTGGTCGAGCATGTACGCCGGTGCGAACTCGGGGTTTCCCTGGCTCTCGGCGATCAGCTCGTTGAAGACCAGGAAGAGGCGGAAGGGGTCGATCGAGCCGGCGTCGAGGTCGTCGTCGCCGTACTTGCTGTCGTTGAAGTGGAAGCCGCCGAGCTTCCCGAACTGGATCAGGCGCGCGACGATCATCTCGATGTTGGTGTTCGGCGCGTGGTGCCCGAGGTCGACCAGGCAGAGGGCCTTCTCGCCGAGCTCGCGCGCAGCCCAGTAACTGGTGCCCCAGTCGTTGATCACCGTCGAGTAGAACGCCGGCTCGTAGAGCTTGTGCTCGAGATACACGTGCCAGTCATCCGGCAACGCCGCGTAGATCTCGCGCAGGCTCTCCAGGTAGCGCGTCAGCGCGCCACGGAAGTCCTGCTGTCCGGGGAAGTTCGAGCCGTCGGCGATCCATACCGTCAGCGCCTTCGAGCCGAGCGCCCGGCCGATCTCGATGCACTCGACGTTGTGCGCGATCGCCAGAGCACGCACGCCCGCATCGGTGCTGGTCAGGCTGCCGCTCTTGTAGGAGAGCTCCTGCCCCGGCTGGTCCTGAAAGGTGTTCGAGTTCATCGCATCGAACGAGAGCGAGAGCGCCGCCGCCCGCTCGCGCAACTCGCCCGCGTCGTCGGGCTTGTCCCAGGGGATGTGGAGCGAGATCGTCGGCGTGACGCGGGTCAGCTGGTTGACCGTCGCGCAGTCCTCGAGCTTGTCGAAGACGTGCCGCGGCTCGCCGGCTCCGGGGAAGCTCGCAAAGCGCGTGCCGCCGGTGCCGACACCCCAGGAAGGCAGGGCCACGGCGAGACGCCGGGCGCTCTCGGTGAGCTCCTCGATCGAGAGTCCGCGGCGCTGTAGGGCCGCCCCCAGTGACTCGAGGTCGGCGCGCAAGGGCTCCAGCCGGTCTGCGTTCTCGCTCGTGACCAGCTCGTCGGGAATTCGATAGGTTTCGCTCATGGGGACGAGGGGTTCGCCGGGGGCGGGGATTCCGGATCGGCACCGGGGATGCCGCGGGCCAATCTACCGCCTGAGCAGATCACCGTCGACGCTCCGAATCGAGCGGCGGAGATTACTGAAGCTGTACCGCCACCTGGCCAGGAGCGCGGTCCCGATCCGTACCCTGGAGGGCCCCTGTCCGGCATCGAGTTCGTCCCCCGCCCCCGACCCCTCTCCCCAAGGGCAAGTCATGATCGAGCTGCACCGCCTCACCCCTGCGTTCCTGACCCTCTCCGCGCTCTGCGCCTTCTCGCTACCCGCCTTCGCACACGAGGCGTACGTCCGCCAGCCCGACCTGCACGGTGATCGCGTCGTCTTCTGCGCCGAGTCCGACCTGTGGACGGCGAACGTCGACGGGAGCGACGTCCGCCGCATCACCACCCACGTCGGCACCGAGAACGCCCCGTCGTTCTCCCCCGACGGAACGAGAATCGCGTTCTCCGGTTTCTACGACGGCAACCAGGACGTGTACGTCATCGCGACCAGTGGCGGGGAGCCGCGCCGCTTGACCTACCACCCCGTCGGCGACGAGGTGATCGGGTGGACGCCCGACGGTGAGTCGGTCATCTTCCGCAGCCGCCGCGACGACCCGATGGGCAACCAGCACCTGTTCACCGTAGCGCTCGGCGGCGGCGATCCGGAAGAGCTGCCCCTGGGCTGGGCGGCGCGAATCGACGTCGATCCCGACTCGGGCCGCTGGGCCTTCACCCGCATCAACCGGGAGAACCGACCGTGGAAGCGCTACCGCGGCGGCATGGCCAACGACCTCTGGGTCGGGCACCCCGAGCGCGCGGACTACCGGGAGGTGACCGATTTCGACGGGAACGACGACTTCCCGATGTGGTTCGACGGGCGCATCTGGTTCCTCAGCGACCAGGGCGGAACGAGCAACCTCTGGTCGATCACGCCCGACGGCGGCGATCGGAAGCAGCACACGACGTTCGACACCTGGGACATCCGCGCCCCCTCGATGTCGAACGAGGGACGCATCGTCTTCACGCTGGCCGCGGACCTGCACGTCTTCGATCCCGGCAGCGGTCAAGTCACGAGGTTGGCGATCGACCTCGAGAGCGATCTCCTGCTGACACGAAACCGCTACGTCGACGTCGAGCGGACGACCACCGAGTTCACGCTCACGCCCGAAGGCGATCGCCTGGCGGTGGTCGCGCGCGGCGAGGTCTTCTCGGTTCCCGTCGAGAAGGGCGTCACCCTCCCGGTGACCCGCGGGACCGGTGTTCGCGAGCGCTCGGTCGCGTACGACCCGAAGGGCGAGCGAATCCTCTACGTCACCGATGAGCCCGGCGAGGAGGAAGTGCGCGTCATCGATGCGTGGGGTCGCGGTGAGCCCACGGCGATCCTGCCGGCGACCGAAGGGGTCTGGCACTACCAGCCGCGCTTCTCCCCCGACGGGAAGTGGATCGCCTGGGCCGACGACAGCTACGGCCTGTTCGTCAAGCTCGCCGAGGGCGGCGAGGTGATCGAGGTCGATCGCGGCACCGAGGGCGAGCTCCGCCGCTACAACTGGAGCCCCGACGGGCGCTGGCTCGCCTACAGCAAGGCGCTGCCCAACCTCTTCAGCACGGTCTTCATCTACGACACGCAGGAGAAGGTGTCACGCGCCGTCACGGGCCCCTACACCAACGACCGATCGCCGGCGTGGGACCCCGACGGGCGCTACCTGTACTTCGTCTCCAGCCGGCAGATCAATCCGCTGATCGGTCAACTCGACTTCAACAACGTCGAGATGAAGAACAACAAGCTCTACGCCCTGCTCCTACGCGAGGACGTGGAGAATCCGCTGCTCGATCGCGCCGGGCTGCCTCCGGAAGAGGAAGAAGAGGAGGCCGAGGGCGAGAAGGCGACGGACGAGGAGAGTGCCGAGTCCGCCGAGACGAAGGAGAAGGGCGAGGAAGAAGACGAGTCGAAGGAGGATGAGGAAACGGACGACGAGGACGCTCCCGATCCGATCGAGATCGGGTTCGACGGTCTCGCCGGTCGCGTGATCGAGTTGCCGATCCCGATGGGAAACTACGGAGCCCTGGCGGCGACCTCGACCCACCTCTTCTACTTCAGCCAGCCGGTGCAGGGCCTGGTCGAGGCGGGCGACTTCTTCACGCCCGGCGTGCTCTCCAACAAGCTGATGTTCTTCGACCTGGCCGAAAAGAAGCCCGCCGTGTTCACCGAGGACATCCAGGGCTTCGAGCTCGCGGCGGGGGGTGGCAAGATCGCCATCCAGAAACCCGGCGGACTGTTCGTGGTCGGCACTGCGGCGCCTCCCGGGGCCGCCCTGGCCAAGGGCGCGGTTGACCTCTCGGGGATCGTCGTCGAGCTCGACCCGCGTCAGGAGTGGGCTCAGATGTTCAACGAGTCGTGGCGCCAGGTACGTGAGTTCTACTGGGACGAGGGGCTGAGCGGCGTCGACTGGAACGCGATTCGCGAACAGTACGCGACGTTGCTGCCGCGGCTGATGAATCGCGGTGATCTCTCGGACCTGCTCGGGCAGGTCTTCGGCGAGATGAACACGTCACACAACTACGTGTGGGGCGCCGGCGACACCGGCGTGACCGTCCCGCGAGTGCCGACCGGCCTGCTCGGCGCCGACCTGGAGCGACGCGGGGCGAACGCGTATCAGGTGACCAGGATCTACCGCGGGGCCGACCCCGATCGCGTGCGCTCGCCGCTGGACCTCCCCGGCGTCGACGTGAACGAGGGGGACTACGTTCTGGCGGTGAACCGCGCGCCTATCACCGCGGATCGCCCCTTCCACGCCTGGCTCGAGAACCGTGCCGGCCAGAAGGTGATCTTGACCGTCAACGACGAACCGAAGCTGGAGGGCTCGCGCGAGGTCGTGGTCACGGCGGCGCGCAGCGATGGCGACCTGCGCTACGCCGACTGGGTGCGCCGCAATCGCGAGTACGTGCTGGAGGAGACTGACGGAAAAATCGGCTACCTCCACATCCCGAACATGCTCAATGAAGGGATGATCGAATTCAACACCTGGTTCTATCCGCAGCTCGACAAGGAGGGGATGGTGGTGGACGTCCGCTGGAACGGCGGCGGCGCCTACTCGCAGGTGATGCTGGAGCGCTTCCGGCGCAAGGTCCTCAGCTTCGGCTTCTACCGCGGCGGCGCGACGGGATCATACCCGAGGCGCACATTGAACGGTCCGTTCGTGGTGCTGGCCAACCAGTTCTCCGGCTCGGACGGAGACATCTTCCCGCAGGCGGTGCAGCTGGAAGGGCTGGCCCCGATCATCGGCAAGCGCACCTGGGGCGGCGTCTTCGGCATCATGGACCTGCGCCCGCTGGTCGACGGCGGCCTCATCACCCAGTCGCAGGCGGCCTGGTGGGATCCGCGCGACAACTGGGGCCTGGAGAACCGCGGCGTCATCCCCGACATCGAGGTGCCCGCGCTGCCCCAGGACGTCGCCGCTGGAATCGACAAGCAGCTCGACCGCGGGATCGCGGAGGTCCTGCGCCTGCACGCGGAGAACCCGCCGGTCGTGCCCGAGTTCCCGCCCAGCATGCGCCGGGCGCGCGAGGCCTACGAGGAGGAGCTGAACCGCTGACTCCGTACTACGGGCAGAAGGTCACCCGCAATCCATCGGCGAGGTTGCTGCCGTTCGGCCCGCCGGTGGGATCGCGGAACCAGAGCGAGAAGTACCACGTCTCGCCGGAGGAGATCTGTCCCGACGGCTGCGGCGGATTGGGGAAGTCGACGCTCCAGGTCGGCACGCCCGTCGGCCCGGTCTGGACCACGTTGAAGCGGTAGAGCGGCCCCTTCACGCAGCGGAACCCGTCACCGAGCGGCGCGTACGCCTCGTCCACTCCGTAGTAGAAGAAGGCGAACTGATCCGGCGGGCAGCCCTCCGCGAACAGCCGGAAGTCGTTCTTCGCGACCGAGGTCGAGTTCATCCAGTCCATGCTCGCCGGGCCGCCGGTGGAGTTGTCCGCCGCATCGCAGTAGTTGGCCGGCGGGGGGTAGGGGCAGCCGATGGTGTAGAGCGAGACCTGACCGGAATCGGGTCCGTTCGGGGCGGCGCCCGGAGAGCCTCCGAGGAAGTCCAGGTATCCGTCGCCGTCGGCATCTTCTCCTCCATCGAGGGTACTTGCCGCGGCCAGGGTGGTGATCTCGCTGCGATCCGCTCCGGACAACACGTGGATCGGGCTGGGTGCCGCCACCAGGATGTCGGGAACTCCATCCAGATCCAGGTCACCGGCTCGAGACAGGTCATATCCGAACCAGTACTCGTGGACCGAATCGATGAAGTGCCCTGTCGCTCCAGAGTAGAAGCTCGCGTAGTGGCTCGCGAAGCAACTGCACGGTACCCCGAAACCGAAGTCCCCGACGCCGTCCCCATCGATGTCGCCCAGCCCGCAGGCGCCCGTGCCCAGCATCTCCGAGAAGCCACTGTCACCCAGGTACTCGCGAATGACCGCACCGGTTCGCCCGGAGAAGACGCGGGCGCGGCCACCCCAGTTCCAGCCGTGACTGGGGTCGCCGACGATGAAGTCATCGTAGCCGTCCCCGTTGATGTCACCGAGGCCGTCGAGGTAGTAGGTGACCGTCGGGTCACTCCACTGCACGAGACCGGTCTGCCCCGAGTACACCCACAGACCGGTGCCGCTGGTCGCTCCCACCGCGAAGTCGGGCCAGCCGTCCGCGTCGGCGAGACCGATGCCACAGACCGCGTGGCCGAAGTTCGCCGCGCCACCCGGAGCCAGGTCGAACAGGATCGCACCGGTAAGCCCGGAGTAGACGTGGACCCGGTTCGCCCCCGGCGCTCCGGCGATCACGTCGTCGGTCCCGTCGAGGTCGACGTCGCCGAGCCCGTCGACCGACTCGCCGAGCGCTGCCTGCGCCGAGGGACCGGTCCAGTAGAAGAGGATCGAGCGATCGGCGCCGGAAAAGACGGTCACGCTCCCCTCCCCGCCGTACACGTGGTCGTCCCCGGGAGCGCCGACCGCGAAGTCGGCCCGGCCGTCGTGGTTCAGGTCGCCGACGAAGGCGACCGAGGCCCCGAACAGGTCGCCGGCGGTGGCTCCGTCGATGGTGTCGATCGTCGTCTGACCGAGAGCGGGTGTGGCCAGGAGGGCGAGAAGGAGCGAGGGTGCGCGCATGGTTGGTCTCCAGCGAGGGGGAAAGCGAAGCGAGGGCGGGAGCGGATCCTCGCGCCGTGAGGAGGGCGAGGCTCGTCCTGAACTCCGAAACGAGGATCCCGATTCCATCACACAATCGCGATAATGTCTGGAGTCCCCGCCGGGCGAGGGTTCCCAGCGGCGTTTCGGGCCCCCCTGACCCTGATCGGGGGGGCCGGAATTGTCGACTGGACCCTCCTCCCTCGGGCGATCCGGCTCACCGGCCAGACGATCAGGAGGAGGGGCGGCCAGGCCGCCCCTCCCCTCTTCGCCTCGGGCAAGCGCCGGGTCCACCCGGACAGCAGACTCAGAAGCCGTATTTTCCGTAGTACACGAAGTGCACACGGACTTCATCGCTGGGGTGCACGTTGGTCACCGTGAGCATCGAGACGATGCCGTGGCGGTTGTCGAACTCGGGGAAGAGGAGCAGGCTGCCCGGCTCCCGGCGTCCGAGGTTGACGGCGCAGTCCTGGAGATCCTGATCGGCCTCCTCGTTGTCGCCGTAGAGATGCCGCGGGAGGAGGTGTCCCTTCTGCAGGCAGATCTCGAAGGGCAGGTCCGCGACACCCATGCCGCCACCGCGCTCCAGGAGCATCCCGTAGACGGCCGGGTCCTGGATCGAGGCCACGGTCGAGGTGGCGACCGCGCCGTTCATCTTGAACCAGCCGGCCTCGTAGTGCTTCGCGCCGAGGATCTCGTCGGGATCGTCATCGGTGCCATCGGCCAGGAAGGACGAGGTGAACGCCCCCGAGACCTCGCGCAGCGAGACCTTGTCCCAGCAGTCGAAGGAGAACTCCGAAGAGAACATCTGCTCGTTGTCGTTGAAGATCAGGAAGTCCACGGTCGTGGTGAACTTCGTTCCTCCCGACAGCGCGATCAGGATCAGCTCGCTGGAGAAGGGCGTCGTCAGATCCGGGCTGCTCTGGCCCATGAAACGCGGGATCAGGAGCTCGCCGGCGGTCTTCTCGTACTCACTGCCATTGAGGTCACGGATTCCGTCGCTATCGATGTCGGTCTCGACCCCCTGGCCAACTGCCGCGCGATAGTCGACTGCGTTCACCGCGTATTCGAACGCCTCCAGGCCGTCGAGGATCATCAGCTGCCCCGTCAAGTAGTCGAACCCGATCGGGTCGCCATCGGCGTCGACCGCCGCAACGTAGAAGAACCCCTGCGCCTGGTTCGGGTTGTGAGCCACCGTCAGGGCAGTGAAGGTGTCCTCGGGGGTCAGGGTCTCGAAGCGGTCGAACTCCGCGCAACCCAGGTCGACATCGCCGCCTCCCTCGCAGTCGGTCACCTCGATCATCACCGTGCATTCCTCGGTAAGCTGCAGCTGATCCGTGGCCGTGAAGACCAGCGTGTGAATGCCGATATCGAGGGCCGTCGGGGTCCAGCTGAAGTGGGTGATCGCGGGCTGCAGCGGCGGCGTCGGCAGCGGCGGAGTGAATACTCCACCGAGCAGCGGAGCCAGGTCCCCGTCCACGGAGAGCACCACGCTCTGATCGGCGAAGCCGTTGGTCGCCAGGGCGACGACGTCGAACTCGATCGTCGAGTTGCACGGACCGCCCACCAGCTGGCCGCAAGGCGTCGGCGGATCGAACACCGGCCCGGGGGCGCCGCACTGGAAGCTCGAGCCGCGCAGGAAGACGTTGGAGTCGAGGGCATAGTCCCCCGCGTCGGCGATCGCCAGCTTGATGTGGTTGACGCCGGGCTGGAGGGGACCGACGGCGGAGAAGACGGTGGTGAAGCCGTCCATCTCGCTGGCGATATCCGCGCACGGAAAGGTCCCGGGCGGGATATCCGTGCAGTCATTGTTCCGGTACAGGCCGCAGTTCGCTCCCCCCGGGGGACTGTAGGGGTTGCCGCAGTTGACGTTGTTGATCGCCACGGCCTCGGTGGTGCCGGGGATCAAAGCTATGTTCGCACCGTTTAGGAAGAAACCGAAGACGTCGTTGAAGCTGGAGTCGACGTACTCGTTGTACTCCTCGGAGCAGAACACGTACTGGAAGGAGATCTCCTCCGCCTCGGGGCACTCGAAGTCGAACTCCAGGACCGTCGCGTCGTATGAGGTGTAGCCCGGGATCAGGGAGTCCAGGTCGGTGTCGCCGGGCATCCCGTTGTTCGTCGTGGTGCCGTCGTCCACGTTCATCGGCCCGGCGACCGAAGCGACATTGCCCGAGCTGAGCACCACGCCCGCCTCGAAGCCGACGATCCCGGTACCACCGTCGAAGGTCCCGGCCGTGTGGTCGAGCCCGACGTAGGTGACGTTGGACACGGTGACCCCGGCGCCGACCAGTGCCTGGACCAGTGCCTCAGGAGTGAGTCCGGTGCCCAGGTCCTGCGTCGCGAGCCCGGGAACGGCGGGGGTCTGCGGGACCCAGTTGCTGCCGCCGGGTGGAATCGCGGGCCGGTTCAGGGACGGGTTCCGGTGGTTCTGACCCGGCGACGAGCCCTGCGTAACAGCGGGTCCCGCAAGCAGGGCGGCCAGGGTGAACAGGGACAGGCAGCGCAGCAGGCCACCACGGTGCGGACCAGGGTTGATATTCATATTGTCTTCTCTCTCGCTTCCTCTCCTTCAGAGGCAGCTCCCGCCCGGTAGGTCAGGATTCGATAGCAGCGGGCAGACTCGAATTCCACGGTACCCCGGGCGCCCGGATCTCGATAGGCAGACAAATTGATTTGGTGAAACGGGCGAAGGAGAAGCCGCTGACCGTGTCCCGCAGCTCGGTCCAGGAGCCGATCCTCGCCGCGGAGTGGCCCGGCCACCCGCGGAACGCCCCTCGCATCCTGCCGGTCACGCATCCGGCCCAGCAAACCGCCGCTCGGAGCTTCGCAATTCCCCCTCACCGGGTAGGGTGTGCGCCCTTCCAAGCCCGCCATGAGCATCAGGACCGACCAGACCCGTCTCGAAGAGTTCACCCAGCGCCCCCGCCGGGCGGTCTGGGTCGTGGCGGCGCCGATGATGGCGGGGTTCTCGGTGCACGCGCTGTACGTGATCACCGACACCGTGTTCGTCGGGCGCCTCGGCCCTGACGCGCTGGCGGCGATCACCTTCGTCGGCGCTCTCTTCTTCTTCGCCATCGCCCTGGTCAACGGCCTCGCCACGGGGATCACCGCCGCCGTGGCCCAGGCGATCGGGCGCCACGACCGGGAGGGAGCCGGCCGCCTCGCTTCCGGTGGCCTCGGCATCGGCCTCTGCATCGGGCTGGCCATGGGCCTGACCGGCTTCTTCGGCGTGGACACCTTCCTCCCCCTGCTCGGCGCCGAGGGGCACACGGAAGAGCTCGCCGCCCAGTACTTCCTGCCGCTCAGCATCGGCCTGCCGATCTTCTTCATCTCCGGCTCGATGCGAGCGGTGTTGACCGGCGAGGGCGACGCCAAGACGCCGATGATGGTGCTGGGGATCGCGACGCTGCTCAACATCGCCCTCGACCCGCTCTTCATCTTCGTGTTCGGCTGGGGGATCCGGGGGGCGACGCTGGCGACCCTCACCTCACAGGTCTTCTCGCTCGCCGCGTTCGCCTGGTTGGTCCTGGTGCGCAAGGGAACGCACGCCCACTTCTCGCTGAAGCACCTCCTCCCCCGGCGCGAGCTGGTGATGACGATCGCCCGGACCGGCCTCCCCGCGGCCCTGGCGATGCTGGTGATGGCGATCGGTTCCGGGCTGGTCAACCGCGTGCTGGCGCACTTCGGCCAGGTGGCGGTAGCGGGCTACGGGGCGGGCTCGAGGGTCGACATGATCATCGCCCTGCCGGTGATGGGTCTGGGCGCCGCGACGGTCACGGTGATCGGGATGTTCGCCGGCGCGGGCCGCGTCGACCTGGTTCGCTCGACGGCGCTGTACGCGTGTCGCTGGGCAGTCACCCTGGCGACCCTGATCGGGATCGTCGCTTTTGCCGCCTCGGAGCTCGTCATGGGTATGTTCACCGACGATCCACGGGCGCTGGAGATCGGCAGCGGCTACCTCGCGTTCATGGTCTTCGCCTACCCCCTGATGGCCTTCGGGATGACCTCGGGGCGGATCCTGCTGGGGCTGGGTCTCGGCATCCCTTCGCTGATCATCACCTTGCTGCGAGTCCTGGTGATCACCGTCCCCATCGCGTACATCGCTGTGTACATGTTCGACTCCTCCATCTCCTGGATCTGGGCGTCGTTCATCATCGGCGGCGTGATCTCCAACGTGGTGGCTCTCTGGTGGGTCCGCGAGCACCTGTGGCGGCGGGACCCGACGGCACGGGCCATGGTGGGGATCTCCGCCAAGCCCGGGTAGCGGCAACACGGATCGAGGTCGACTCGATCTCGCTCGGGCCGTTACACTCCTCGTGGAGGTAAGGACCATGCCCGAGATGCACGAAGTCGATTACGAGATCTTCGGCGATGACTAGGAAACTCAGATGAAGACAATGCTCCTGGCTGTTGCCCTCTTCGTCCCGCCGCTTGCGGTAACGGTGCCGGCGAGCGAACCCGATGCGCTCGACGAGGCTCTCGCGCTGGTCGGCGTGGAGCGCGAGGACCTCGGCTGGCGCCCCAAGGGGTGGTGGCCGAAGTTCCCCGCGGACATCCCCTACAAGCTGCGCGCCTTCGACGACCTGTTCGCGCAGCCGCTGGATACGATCCCCTACTCGCGGATCCTCGGGCACGCGGCGCGGGTGCACCTCGATCCGGCGACGATCGACGAGGACACCGGGCGTGGGACGACACACCTCTACAACGCGACGCACCTCCTCGGAATCAACCCGAAGTTCGGTGCGCTGCGCGGCTACACGACGAACCCGACGAGAGAGGAGGTGCCGCTCGATCTCGCGATCGTGAACCTCTACCGCGCGGCGGGACGCACGACCGATCCGTTCACCTTCTACATGGACCTCCCCTACCCGAAGCTCGCCGAGGACCTGGCGGCGCAGGTCGAGGTGATCCCCGAGAAGGCGCGGCCGATCCTCGGCCGGCTGGTGACCGAGATCACCGTCGCGCACCATTGGGCGGAACTCGCCTTCCGCAACGTCGACGGGAACGACCGCATGATCGTCGCCCGTCGTTTCGAGATCGGACACGAGATCGTCGACGGGTACGACTACTGCCCCGAGTTCGACGACCTCGCGCAAACGCTCGACCAGGCGAGCTTGTGGTACGCCGGCGAGAAGTGCGTCCAGGCGCTCGACACCGCGCGTGTGGCGCTCTCGAAGCTCGAGGGTGAGATCGGACCATTCGCGTTCGACTGGAACACGCCGTGGGGCTGGATCCGTATCCGCGGGGACGGCAACGACGAGCTCGACGGCGCCGACGCGCTCCTGATCGTCGATCTCGGCGGGAATGACGTCCATCGCGGCGGCGTCGCCGCCTCGACTGCCGACCGCCCGATCGGGATGCTGCTCGACTGTGGCGGAAACGACACCTACGATTCGGACCAGCCCGCGCAGGGCGCGGGGATGTGCGGTGTCGGTGTGCTGATCGACGCCGCCGGTGACGACGAGTACCGAGCCGAGCATTACGCACAAGGTGTCGGCCAGTTCGGGCTCGGCCTCTGCGCGGACCTCGGCGGCGAGGACAAATACCGCCTCGAGTTCAACGGCCAGGGCTGCGGGTACTTCGGCGTGGGACTGCTCTTCGACTGCGACGGTCACGACGAGTACACCCTGTGGGCCGACGGCCAGGGCCTCGGCGGCGTCTCCGGGGTCGGCGTGTTGGCCGATCGAAAGGGCGACGACGTCTACACGGCGGTCCGCGATGCCGAGGTCACCGGTCGTCACTCCTACCACTCTCCCGACGCGAAGATCAGCGTCAACAACGCGCAAGGCTGCGCCATGGGGCGTCGCGGCGACGGTTGCGACGGCCACAGCTGGGCGGGAGGGCTCGGCGCCTTGCTCGACGTCGAAGGAGACGACCAGTACGTCTCGGGAAGCTGGACGATGGGTACCGGCTACTGGTTCGGAATGGGGCTGCTCTACGACGGTACCGGGAACGACGAGTACCGTGGAGTCTGCTATTCGCAGGCGACCGGCGCGCACTTCTGCATCGGTGCGCTGATCGACGAGGGCGGAAACGACCAGCACCTGGCCGAGGTCACCTCGAACATGTGCGTCGGCTGGGGACACGATTTCACTATCGCCCTGCACGTCGACATCGGCGGAGACGACCTCTACTCCGTCGACAAGCATGGAATCAGCTTCAACATCAACCGCAGCGTGACGGCCGTGATCGACATCGGCGGGGACGACACCTACCGAGCGGATGCATCACAACGGAGCGAGGTGGAGAACCGACCAGGAATGGCGCGGGTCGACGCCAAGTTCGACCTCGGCAGCGCAGAGCGGCCGGATCCGTCGATCTACTTCGCCGATGCCTCGTCGCTGGCGCTGTTCCTCGACATCGGCGGCATCGACGAGTACTGGAGTGGGCAAGTGAACGACAGCCATTGGCTGGACGTCGAAGACTCCCCCAACTGGAAGACGCGCAACTTCAGCGTCGGGGTCGATCGGCCGGCGGGCGAGGTGCGCTTCCTCCCACTGCCGCGATAGCCACCGCCCGTCTCCGGGCCGTCGAGACCCTTTTCGACTCCCGCGCCATACCGAAGCGGCGCGGAAGCTATGCTGTGGGTGAGGAGGCCTGAAATGTCGAACTCGTCCTGCTGCTCCTGCCTTTCGCGTCGCCAGTGTCTCGGGCTCCTGTCGGCCGCCGCCGCGGGGATCGGCCTGGCCGGCACGCCCTTCGCCCGGACATGTCTCGATGGCCCCGATCCCGGGGAATTCGTCGACCCACTCACCCTGCGACCGAAGCCGGAGGTGCGTGTCGGAGTGACGATCCTGCGCGAGCCACCGCCTTACTGGCTCGGCTGGCCGGGAACGACCTACGATCTCGAGAAACACCAGGAGGAGTACCTCGGCAAGACGCGGACGTCGGGCAAGAAGCTGGGTATCACGCCCGAGATCGCCGCGGATCCGATCCAGGACGAAGAGGGGCTGACGCGCTGGATCGCCGAAGTGAAGGAAACCCGGCCGCACGGCTTGCTGGTGATCCTCCAGCACATGTCGTCGTGGCGATGGGTCGACCGCCTCTCCCGTGAGGTCGAGCTTCCGCTGCTGGTCTTCGCGCCGATCGGCACGGCTTTCACCGGACACGTCCTGCACCGCTCGCGGCGTGAGGGCGTACACGTGATCTCCTCACTGGAGTGGTCGGCGGTCGAGGCGGGCCTGCGAATGATCCGCGCCAAGCGGATGTTCGAGGAAGCGCGCGTTCTCTGGATCCGGTCCAACCAGCGGAACGAGACGGTGCTCGATCGACTGGGCACCAAGGTGCGCGCGATTCCGCGGGATACCTTCAACGAGCTCTTCGACGAGATGGCCGTCACCGAGGAGGTGCACGAGGTGGCTGAAGCCCTCCGCCGCGGCGCGAGTGAGATCGTCGAGCCCACCGACCAGGATTTCCTGAACGCGGCCCGGACCTACACCACCGCCAAGCGGTTGCTCGCCACGGAGAAGGCCACCTCGCTCTCGATGGATTGCCTCGGCATGGTCGGGGCCAAGCTGGTTCCGACCCCACCCTGCGCGGCGTGGATGATGCTGCAGGATCAGGGGATCACCGCGGGGTGCGAGGCCGATCTCTTCGGCGCGCTCTCGATGATGCTCTCCAGCTTCCTGCTCGGTCGCCCGGGGTACATGAATGACCCGGTGCCGGAGACGGCGAAGAACCTGCTCATCGCCGCCCACTGCACCAGCGGCTCGCGCATCGCCGGTTTCGACGAGGAGCCGGCGCCCTACATCCTGCGCGACCACTCCGAGTCGGCGCTCGGGATCTCACCGCAGATCCTGTGGCCGGTCGGCGAGAAAGCGACCTTGATTCGCTTCCAGAACACCAACGAGCTGATCGTCGACGTCGGCGAGGTGGTCTCCAACGTCGACACACCGCCGGCGGGAGGCTGCCGGACCTCGGTCGAGATCGCGATGGATCGCGTCGAGGACGTGCGCGACGTGCTCGGCTTCCACCAGGTCGTGGTGCTCGGCGACCATGCGCGCGAGGTCGAGGCGTTCTGCCAGCTCTACGGGATACGGACGTTACGGTCTCCGGAGCGCTCGCCGCGCGAGGAGCGCAAGTCATGATCACCGCAGCTCTTGTCGCCCTGTACACCCTGCCGCTGCTCGGCTCACCCGAAGGCGAGGTGATCCTGCGCTCCCCGGGGCTCGCCCCCTCGCAGATCGACGCGCAAGGACGGCTCGGCGAGGACTGGGGGACCCTCCAGCTGAAGCTCTCCGGCGAGGACTTCGGTGTGCCGGGCAAGCTGACGGTCTCCCCCTTCATCCTCGAGGGCATCGTCCCCGGTGCGCGCGTCTTCTGGCTGGAGGGCCCTCTCACTGCGGAGCTCACCGCGTTCCGCGCACCGGTCTGGCCGGCAGGGATCGATGTCCTCACTCTCCGACTGCAGGCCATCGGGGAAAGGACCTCGCGCGGCTCGGTGGTGGTCGAGTTGCCCGAGGGCGCGCGAGTCCGCGGGCGGTCGGTCACTATCGGCTCCCGCCGAGTGGTGATCCTGCCCGACGTCCCTCACGTGGAACAGGCGCTGCGCGACTGGGGTCACCTCGACGAGGCGAGCGACCTGCCCGGGTGGGCGCAACCCAAGGGCGTCCACGATCCCGCGTTCGCCAACATCCGGGCGGGAATGGGCGGCGTACCGATCACCTACCGCTTCGGCGTCGAGCCGGGAACGGAGCGCAAGGTGTTCCTCGGCTTCTGCGAGAGCTACTGGTCGAGCCCCGGCAGCCGGCTGATGACCTGCAAGGTTGAGGGCGCTCCGGCGGAGGTCGTCGATCCGCTCACGCGCTGGGGCAGGCACCAACCTGGCGGCCTCCTCTTCGAGGGATCCGACACAGACGGCGACGGCACTCTCGCGGTCGTGATCATGCCCGCGCCGGGCACGCCCGACCGGAATCCGATCCTCAACGCGATCTGGCTCTTCGAACCGGAAGTGGAGGTGCGCCCCGACCTGGTGATCGCCGGTCAGCTGAATGGCGCGGCGGAGCATTTCGTCGACGTCGGGGGCGAGGGGGACCAGTCGATCCTTCCCGGCGGCAAGGCCGAGCTTCCTTTCGTCCTGACCAAGGCCGGTTCGGTGGAGCTCGTCTTCCTCGTCGCCAGCCCGGGTGCTTCCCTGAGACCCCCCGACGAAATCGCCTGGACTCCGGAGCGGTTGCGGAAGGCGGCGCGAGAGGTCTGGGAGGACTGGGCCGAGGAGCAGAACCGATAGGACTGCAAAGGAGCAGCCGTCACTGCTTCAGCAACACCCGCTCGAGCACCGCGATCAAGGCTTTCCGCTGGATCGGTTTCGAGAGGTAGTCGTTCATACCTGCCTCGAGACAACGCTCACGATCTCCAACCATCGCGTTGGCGGTGAGCGCGACGATCGGGATATCGTGGTCCCGTACGTTCGAGGCTGGGTCGCGGATGACGTGTGTCGCCTCTATCCCGTCCATCACCGGCATCTGCAGGTCCATCAAGACCAGGTCGTAGTCCTGCCTGGCAAGAGCACCCAGCGCTTCGCGCCCGTTCCCCGCCGCGTCCGTCTCGAGCCCCATCCTCTTCAGGAGGATCAAGGCGAGGCGCTGGTTGACCCGGTTGTCTTCCACCAGGAGGATCCGCTTGCGCCTGCGGAGCTCCGTGTCCATCGAGAGCTCGAGATGAGTCGCCTCGATCTTGCCGCCTGGTCGAGTGGACGTGGCCGTGGGATTGAAGGCACCGAGCAGAGCCTGGCGGACCTGATCCCGCCTGATCGGTCGGTCGATGAACGAGGCGAACCCCGCCTCCCGCAACTCCTGAAGGCTGGTTCGCTGATCGCGCCAGCTGACCTTCAGGAAGAGGGGGCGGTCTTCCCTGGTTCCTGGGGAGATTCCAGGGACCATCAACTTCTCACTCTCGAACGCGCTGTCCGCCTCGAGCAGAACGACCTCGAAGGGACCTCCCCCGCGGGATCTCTCCTCCATGGCCGTGAGGATCCGGTCCGGTGCGATCTGTACGATCTTCCGACAACCGAGAGAGACGAGCGCCTCGAACAACGCCCGTCGCGTCGCTCCTTCGCGGAAGGCGACGAGCACCGTGCGACCCTTGACGTGATCGGGTAGGTCGGTCGGTAGTTCGACACTGGCCGGGGCTCTCTCGAACGGGAGGGTGAACCGGAACCTCGACCCCTTCCCCGGCTCACTCTCCACCTCGATCTTCCCCCCCATCTGTTCGACCAGCCTCGCAGTGATGGTCAACCCGAGCCCGGTCCCGCCGAAGCGGCGTGTCATCGAGGAGTCCGCCTGGGTGAAGGGGGCGAAGAGATGGTCCAGCGTGTCGGCACCGATCCCGATTCCGGTGTCCTGAACCTCGAATTCGACGGGCACCAGGTCGCCCTCGGGGTCGCCGGCGGTGACTCGCAGAGTGACCTCCCCCTCCTCGGTGAACTTGACCGCGTTGCCGGCCAGGTTGAGCAGGACCTGCCGGATTCGGCCCGGATCACCCAGCAGTCCCGCCGGGACCCGCTCGCCGATGAAACAGGCCAGGTCGATCTTGTCTTTCGGGATGCGATGGCTCAGGAGATCGACGACGCTCTCGACGGTCTCACGCAGGTCGAAGGTGATGTTCTCTAGCTCGAGCTTGCCCGATTCGATCTTCGAGAAGTCCAGGATCTCGTTGATGATCCCGAGTAGCGCTTGCGCGCTCGTCCGAATCGAGTCGGCGAACTCCTGCTGCTCCAGGTCCAGGTTGCTGTCGAGCATCAGCTCCGACATGCCGACGATGGCGTTCATCGGGGTGCGGATCTCATGGCTCATGTTCGCCAGGAACTTCCCCTTCGCCAGATCCGCGTCCTTCGCGCGAAGAGCCAGATCGTTCGCCCGCTGAGTCGCCTCCTCGAGCTCGACGGTTCGCTCCTGTACTCGCTTTTCGAGCTCGCGCCGGTGCTCCTCGAGTCTACGAGACTGCTCGATGACGGTCTGTTCCTGGACCTCGAGCAACTGCTGCAGCGCCGCGACCTGAGATCGCGTTGCAGCGAGTTCCCTCTGGAGTTCGGACTGATCGGTCAATTCTCGAGTCAGACAGGGTGAATCGGTCTCATTTGAAGATGGCGCGCTGATCGTGCGGCAGGATGGCCATCTTCACGCTCAAGGCCAACGGCTTGAAGCACGCGGCGGTTTCCACCGAGATAGGAGTCCGGAAGAAGGCGATCACTGCAAAGAGGTTCCCGGACGGTAGGACTCCACCGAATCCGAGGACGGATCTGATGCCGTTCGGAACGACGAAGTCTTCCTGGTCAGGAATGAGCTCGCTCCCTCGAGCGTCGGGGACACAGAAGATATCGTACGTCCTCTCGTCCAGATCCTGCAGACAGGAAGGGTCGGGCTCCACCAGGGAACTGAGCTCGAGCCCGATCTGCTGCGCGAGATTGGAGATCATCGGGAACTGCTGGACGACCTCCTCGCTGGGTAGGGGAATCGCCCTGTGCCCGGTCGAGGCGAGACGATCGCACCACTCCTCACGCTCTCCACGGGTCGCGATCAGGGTCAGACACTTGGTCTCCGGGGCGAGGCTTCCTTCGGCCAGACGTGCGGCCGCGAAGTCCTGCAGCTCCGGCGTGAGCTCGCCGGCGTCGTGGGTCTTGAAGAAACGAACGAGCGCCGAGGCGCGTGGTCCGTCGATCCCGTCCCGAAGGTGCTCGTGTAAGAAGGACACGACCTTCTCGGCAACCTCTTCCAAGCTCGTCGTGGACACGCCGAGCTCACGGACCTCCCGCCCGCAAGTGGTCATGTCGGCGATCGAGAAGGCGTTGAGGTCGTACACGTCGGGCTCGCTCCCCTCGGCGGAGTGTCGTCTTCGCACACGCCCGCCGAGAGTCTGGGACGGGAATTCATCGACCAGCGATGTGCCGTTCGCGAAGGAATCGTTCGATTCCCGCGACTTCTATCGGGTCGCCCCACTCTGAACCGACCACCCCGAACCGGCTGGATCCGACCCTCAGGCCACCTACCGGAGCTCACCGCGCGGAGCTCGCCCGACCTCGGAACTCGCACTTCGGTCCCTCATCCAGGTCGCTCCAAGCCTCCTCTCCCGATCGTTCGTCTCTGGCTGCTCGATCTCGTGCGCAATGGACGAGGTCACTATACTCCGCGTATGCCTCGATCCCCTCGTCCTCGTCAATGGACCACTCTCCCCGGGCGTGAGCTGCTCGACTGGCGGATTTGCGATCTGGGGTTGACGCTCTCCGGATCACCCGTGGAGGCCCGCGTGGAGCAGCTCCATCACGAGCTGCAGAGGCGCGGGCTCCGGCCACTCCCCTACACCTGGCTCTCCACCGACTGGTTCACGCCCGACGGTGCGACCGGATTCGCCATCCCCTTCTATCTCGCTCACCCGCGATTGATCCGTCTCGAGCGAGGACGAATGCTCGACGTGGAGGGTGGCTCGCACGACGAGTGCATGAAGATCCTCCGGCACGAGGCGGCCCACGTGATCGACAACGCCTTCAACCTGCGCCGAAGGCGGCGGTGGCGCGAGGTCTTTGGATCGCCGAGCGAGCCGTACGACACTTCCTACTCGCCCGATCCCACGAGTCGTGATCACGTCCTCAATCTGAACTACTGGTACTCGCAGAGTCATCCCCTGGAGGACTGGGCGGAGACGTTTGCGGTCTGGCTGAGGCCGGGCTCGAGGTGGCGGAGGCGGTACGAGGGCTGGCCGGCGCTGAGGAAGCTCGAGTACGTGGACGAGCTGATGGCCGAACTTGCGAACGCGCGCCCGAAGCGGCGCACTCGACAACGCGAGGAACCCGTGTCGTCCGTGCGCATGACGTTGAGGGAGTACTACCAGCGCAAGCAGGCGCTCTACGCCGCGGAAGGAGATCCGGCGATCGACGGGCAGCTGGCACGGGTGTTTCCAAAGGGCGCCGACGCTGTGCGCCGCCCGCGCGCAGCAGTCTTTCTGCGCAAGTACCGGAGAGAACTGGTCCGTCGCGTCGCCGCCGCGACCGGGCAGCACAGCTATCTGCTCGACCATGTCGCTCGCGAGATGGTCGCTCGCTGCAAGCTACTTGATCTACGCTTGGCCACGACGCCCGCCGATGCTCAGGTCGACGCGGCAGTGATCATCACCTCTCTCTCCACCCAGTTCCTCTTCGGAGGACACCCGAGATACCAGCGATGAAGCGATTTCGCGTCCTGGTGCTGATGCACGCCGCCCTGGTGCCTCCCGAAACGCTGGAAGGGCACAGCGAGGAGGAGATCAACCAGTGGAAGATGGAGTACGACGTCCTCACCACTCTCCAGAATCTGCGTCACAACGTGCAGGTCGTCCCGGTGGAAGACGAACTGAAGCCGATCAGCCAGGGCTTGCGCGAGTTCAAGCCTCACGTCGTGTTCAACCTGCTGATGCACTTTCACGACTCGGGCATCTACGACTCGGCGATCGTCAGCTGGCTGGAGCTGCGCAAGCAACCGTACACCGGCTGCAATCCGCGCGGGCTGCTCGTCGCGAACGACAAGGCGCTGTGCAAGAAGATCCTCTCCTACCACCGTATCCGTCACCCGCACTTCTTCACCCTGCAGCGCGGCCGAACCGTCTCTCGCCTCCCCAGGGGACTCAAGTTCCCCCTCTTCATCAAGTCGAGCAGTGAGCACGCCTCAACGGGCATCGCCCAGGCCTCGATCGTGAACGACCTCGAACAGCTGCGCGAGCGCGTCGAGTTCGTCCACCGCAGCGTGGGTACCGGCGCTCTGTGCGAGGAGTACATCGAGGGTCGCGAGCTGACCATCGGCGTCATCGGCAACCAGCGCCTGGAGACCGGCCCGGTGTGGGAGGTCTTCATGGACAAACTCCCCGAGGGTGCGCCGAACATCTTCACCTCGCGGGTCAAGTGGAACCTCGAGTACCAGAAACGGATCGGCCTGCGCACCGACCCCGCGACGGACCTCCCCGAGGGCAAGGAGGAGGAGATCGCCCGAATGGCGCGCCGCCTCTACCGCGCCCTGGGACTGTCGGGCTTCGCACGCATCGACATGCGCATGGATGGTGAGGGCAAGGTGTGGGTCCTCGAGGTGAACCCCAACCCCGACCTCTGCTTCGGGGAGGACTTCGCCGAGGCGATGGAGCTGGCCGGGTACACCTACCCCAAGCTGATTCAGAAGCTCCTGACCCTCGGTCTTCGGTACGAGGCACCCTGGAAGGGCTAACCTGGGAGCATGATGCCCTCGACGAGATCGCCGCTTCGTCTAGCCGCTCTCGCGAGCGCTGCCTTCCTGCTCCTCGGCGCCTGCTCCTCCCCGGACTCCCGACTCGAGGAGGATTTCCGCGAGTTGCCAAACAGCGCACGCCGACAGACCGGGCCACTCTTCTGGCTACACGGCGACGAGAGTCCAGAGCTCCTCAGCCGGTACGTCGGCGTGGTCGCGGAGGGCGGCAACGGCTGCTTCACCGCCGAGTCACGGCCGCACGCGGACTGGCTCGGACCGGGCTGGTACCGCGACCTGGAGATCTGCCTCGACGCGGCGAAGCAGCACGATCTGAAGATGTGGATCTTCGACGAACGCTGGTGGCCGAGCGGCGAAGTGGCCGACCGCGTGCCACCTCGGTTCGGCAGCAAGTACCTCGAGGTGGTCACCAGCGAGGTGAGCGGTCCGGGTGAGGTCACGCTCGCGCTTCCCTCCGAGAATCGCGTCGCGGTGCTCGCGGGGCGCATCAACGAGCAGGGCGTCGAGGCGAGCACCTTGATCGACCTGACCGACAGCGCTGGCGACCTGGAGCTCTGCTGGACGACCCCACCGGGAGAGTGGAAGGTCCTCGCGTTCACCTGGCGCTTCAACGAGCGGCGCAGGGGTGGCCCGCTGGTCGACGGGGCCAGCCAGGACGCCGTGGACTGGTACCTCGAGACCGTCTACCAGCCGCACTACGACCGGTTCTCCGACGACTTCGGCGAGACGATTGTCGGCTACTTCTACGACGAGCCGGAGACGCACGGGGACTGGGGAACCGAGGTGATTCCGATGCTCGAGGAGCGCGGCGTCGACTGGAAGGCGGCGCTGGTCGCCTGGATGGACCAGCTCGCCGGCGAGGATCAGGTCGCCTACCGCTACCAGTACCGCTACGCCCTCGCCGAAGCCTGGGGTCGCACGCTCTATGGGGGAATCGACGACTGGTGCCGGGATCACGGCGTCCAGTCGATCGGACACTTCCTCGAGCACCGCAACACCCATCTCTCGACGCACGCCTGCGCGGGAGACATGTTCCAGCTGCAGAAGTACAGCAGCATGGGCGGAATCGACGCGGTGTTCGACCAGTTCGTGATGGGGCGGCGCGAGGCTCGCGATGCCCCGACGTGGCAGACGCCGAAGCTGGGCAGCTCGATCTCGCACGCCTACGGGAAAGAGAACGACCTGGCGATGGTCGAGATCTTCGGCGCGCGCGGCCAGGACCTCAGCTACCGCGAGATGAAGTGGTGGACCGACCACATGCACGTCTCCGGCATCAACTTCCACATTCCCCACGCCTTCAATCCGCGCTCGCCGTACGACCGCGACTGCCCGCCGTACTTCTACAACAACGGCGAGGAGCCGCGCTGGCCCCTCTACCGCGTGTACGCGGACTACACCTCGCGCCTGAGCCTGATGCTGAGCGGTGGCCGACACCTCTGCCCCGTCGCGTTCCTCTACCTCGGGCAGAGCTATCACGAGGGCGAGGCGATCACGCCCGACGGCCTGACCACGGCGATGCAGGACGCGCTCATCGACTGCGACTGGTTGCCGTACGAGGTATTCGAGCGCGATACATGGTTCTTTGGCCCCATGCTGTGCCTACGCCAGGAGGCCTACCAGGCGCTGGTGGTGCCGGCGGTGGAGGTGATTCCTCCCGCGAGCCTGGAGCGTGCTCTCGAGTTCCTCGAGGCGGGAGGCGTGGTCATCGGCTACGGGATCCGACCCACCCGCTCGGCGACTCCGGGGATACCTGCGTCGAGAGTCGAGGAGCTGGGCCAGGCGATCTGGGGTGAGGCGGGAACGCCGGGCACCGGCGTCTGTCGAACCAGCGAGGCGGGGGGACGTTCCTACTTTCTCCCGGCGGAGGTGACGCCGGAGATGGTGACCGAGGTGTTCAGGGACGCGGGAGTCCTCCTGGCGCTGGAAGTACTCTCGGGCGACACCGAAGGCCTCCTGCACGTTCTCCACCGAATGAAAGACGGGCGCGACGTCTTCTTTCTCTGCAACCAGCAGCACGAGGGCCCCGCGAAGCGCTTCGAGCTGCGCACCCACCCGTTCGGCGAATACCACGAGCTGGAGATCTGGGACCCGCTGCGCAATGAGCTGACCTCGATCCCGTGGCGCTCCGACCCGGATGGCTCAGTCGTCTTCTCCCTGGAGCTCCAGCCGCTCGAGAGCGTCCTGGTCGTCTTCCGAGACTGGCCGGGCGAGAGGCCGGCCCGCCTGGAGAGCGACGCGATCCCGCTCGCCGACGCGGTGATCGTCGAGCGACTGCCCAACCCGCCCGGTGCGTTGGCGACCGATCCCGCGGACGAGCGCTCGGCGCTCGAAGGCTGTCCATGGATCTGGTTCGCCGGGGACGGCGCGCAGCCTCCCGAGGGGGAGCGCTACTTCCGCGGAAACTTCAACTTCGATTCCGCGCATGGGATCGCGGAAGCCTCTATCGAGCTCACCGCTGACAACGACTTCGAGCTCTTCGTCAATGGCGAGGCGGTCGGCGCCGGGAGTGGCGGCTACGAGGACTGGAGGGTGACGACGACGATCGACTTCACCGGTGCCCTTCGCGACGGCGCGAACACCCTGGCGTTGCGCGCGGTGAACTTCGGCGCGGGCGCGAACCCGGCTGGAGTGATCGGTCGGTACCAGCTGGTCCATGACGACGGGGTCACGGTGTCCGGCTATCTCGACTCGAGCTGGCGGGCGATCGATCGGCCGCAGGAGGGGTGGACCTCCGTCGAATTCGACGACAGCCACTGGCCGCTCGCCCGCGAGGTCGCACGCTACGGCGCCGCGCCGTGGGGCCGCTTCGATGACGTGGATCACCGGATCACCCGCTCGCCGGTCACCGCCGATCCGTTCGAGGGGCGCTTCGAGTATCCCTCGGCCTGGATCGAGAGCGGCTGGCGGGTCCACCTGGAGCTGGAAGGGCTCGACCTGGGTGCGGCGGCGGTCCGGCTGAACGGCGAGTACGCGGGCGGGGTCATCGGCGCGCCCTTCCGGCTCGACTTGACCGAACAGCTCGTCGAGGGAGAGAACGCCCTGCTGATCGAGCCGCGCTCTCCACGTACCGTTCGGCTCGTCCCCTACCCGAGCCTCGCGGCCGGTCGGCGCTGAGCGGTCACGGCCGGACGCATCGAGAGAGGACCGCCGCGCCGGACTTTCCCGACGCGGCGGCCGTACCGTGGTCGCGGGCCTGTCGACTCGCCCGGTTATCTCGAGCCGGCAGGTTACGACCTCCGGTTACTCGAAGACGATGCACCAGCGTGTGCTCTCCCTCGAAGTGTGCGGGTCGACGGGATCCCAGGGTCGCAAGATCCGTACCGGCCGGGGATCGCTCCCGGCCATCGCTCGGGAGATGGTCCCCGGGCGTGGACGGTGTCGATGCGCTCGCCCTCACCGTGCGATCCCCGCACGGTCGCCTCGTTCTCCCCCGCTCAGTCGCTCATTCGCTGCGCGTAGGCGGGGAGAGCGACCGGAGAAGACGCCATGGTGATCACGGTGACCAGGTCACCACGTATCCATTGGTCGCGTTGAAGTCGTTGACCCCGACACCGCAAGGCTGGGCGCCGGAGTTGTCGCGGTACCAGAGCTGGTAGCGCTTGGTGTCACCCGCCATGACGTTGCCGGCCTTCACGGAGATCGGCGTGGCCCAGCCGGAGGTGTCGGAGGCACCGGTCGCGTCGGAGAAGCGAACACCGAGGCGCTTCAGCTGGCCGCCGGCACACTGCAGGCCGTCACCCCAGACGAGGCCGGGGGAGAGGTCGTTGTTGGCCTGGAAGTACAGGCCGCTGTTGTTGGGATCCACACCGGTCGCGTAGAGCCTCAACGTGTCGTAATTGACGCTGGCGACGCCACGGCCGGTCAGCTTCGCTCCCGAAGTGAATGCACCGTTCGCGCACCCCGACCCGGCAACGCTGCCGTCGTTGTCGTTGGCGCAGGGGCACGACGTTCCGGAGCCGTCCCCGTAGCAGTACCCGGTGCCAGGCTCGGGGATTTCCTCCACCAGCCAGTTGTCGAAGGCACCTTGGCGGAAGGAGCCGATCCCGTATGTATCTCCGAGGCTCAGACCCGCGCTCAGGATTCCGCCGCAACTGAACTGCTCATCCCAGATGCCGTCGAAGTTGCGGTCGATGTCCAGCACCGCCATGTCACCCCCATTCTCGAAGGTCACGCGCATGCGACCCGAGGGCGTCGGCACCGCGAGATCGAAGTAGCAGCTGGTGTCCCAGAAGGTCGGACTCACGCCGGACATGAAGAAGACGCGGTTGTACAGCCCGTCCAGGGTAGTGTCCTGGACCCTGATGTGCAGGTTGTTCAAGGAGACCAGGTGGTGTGCACAGATCAGCGCGACGTAGGTCTTGTCCGGCCCGCTCACCCGCGGTAGGAAGTCGATACTCTGCACGGACTCGGCGTAATCTCCGTTGACCGAATTGTGCAGCATCAGGTTGTGTTGGCTGCTCATGCCGTAGCCGGTATTGCTGGTGATCCCCATGTCGCCAAGGATCTCCGTCCAGTCGGAACCCATGTCGGTCCCACTCGCTCGGTTGAAGTCGTCCGATCCGGTGGTGGCACGAGAACCACTCGCTGCCAGGGTGGTCGTCGTGGGGCTAGCGATTCCCGGGCCGGGCTTGCTCGCGTCTATCGTGGTTTGCCAAGCAGCAGCGGGGCAGGCGGTGAGCGTAAGGATCAGAAAGGCACGCATGGTGGAGTTCCGCGGTCGTTGGTTCTCGTCTCGATGTGAATCGCGCAGCACGGCTCGCCGGAGTAGCGAGCAGGCTCCAACAGAGCGTACCACTTCCCGGCAGAGTGGATAGGGGCGACAGGACTCCTCGAGAGAGGAGCCGCCTGAATCCGTACCAGTTCGGGAGGGCTTCGAGTCGTCGCTCGAGGTGCGGCCTCTGTCCACTTCGGTGTCGATGCGCCCGCCGCCCCCGGCCTGCTCCGGGGCTGCTTCCGGCTTCCCGGAGGTGCCGCGGAAGAGCCGTTCCTGGACGCCTCGTCGCGGCACCACCACAATGCTCGTCATGAGACTCTCCCTCGTCGCCATCACGTTCCTCGCCCTCCCCCTCCCCGTCTGCCAGAGTGAGTCCGCCTCCGAGGTGAGGCCCGGGGTCAGAGAGGACCCCCCCAACCTGGTGCTGATCTTCACCGACGACCAGGGCTATGGCGACCTCTCCTGTCAGGGGCACCCGACGATCATCACGCCACACCTCGACGCGCTGGCCCGCGAGGGTCTGCGACTCACTCAGTTCTACGTCGCTGCCCCGCTCTGCTCCCCTTCGCGCGCGGCGCTCCTGACCGGGTGCTACCCCAAGCGGGTGGGGATGCACAACCACGTCATCTTCCCGCCGTACGACTACGGCCTGCACACGGATGAGGTCACCTTCGCCGATCTGCTCCGCGGCAACGGGTACGCCACCGGGTGCTTCGGCAAGTGGCATCTCGGTCACCGCCCGGGCCTCTTGCCGACCGACCAGGGTTTCGACGCCTGGTTCGGCGTGCCGTACTCCAACGACATGACGCAGTTTCACCGAAAGCCGGACACGAAGTACGAGTTCCGGCTTCCGCTGATGCGCGACAAGGCCGTGATCGAGTGGGAGCCCGACCAGCACCTCCTGACGCGCCGCTATACCGAAGAGGCGGTCGAGTTCATCGAGAAGCACCACGACCGCCCCTTCTTCGTCTACCTGCCGCACTCGATGCCACACATTCCGATCTACGCTTCGGACACCGTCGCGGGCACCAGCGCCCGAGGGCTCTACGGGGACGTCATCGAAGAGATCGACTGGGGTGTCGGGCAGATCGTCGCCGCGCTAAAGAGGCACGACCTCCTGGACAACACGCTGATCATCTTCACCAGCGACAACGGTCCCTGGCTTCCCTTCAAGCTCGAGGGTGGGTGCGCCGGCCCGCTGCGCGGCGGCAAGGGGCAGAACTGGGAGGGAGGCCAGCGTGTGCCCTTCATCGCCCACTGGCCCCGCGCGATCCCGCCGGGTCGGGTGAGCCGGAACGTGGTCACCGCGATGGACCTGCTGCCCACCTTCGCGACGCTGATCGGCGCGGAGCTGCCCACCGATCGCGTGCTGGATGGGCGCGACGTCTCCGCCGTGCTGCTCGGCGAGGACGGGATCGACCCCGCCCCCGAGCCCTTCCTCTACTACACCTCCAAGGGCGACCTCGCCGGCATCCGCCGCGGATCCTGGAAGCTCCTGCTCGGTCCCGGTGAGCTGTACCACCTCGAGCATGACGTCTCGGAGAAGTGGAACGTCGCCGAGAAGCACCCCGAGCTGGTCGCGGAGCTGCGCGCTCTGGCGATCGCGCTCGACGAGGAGATCACGGCGAATGCCAGGCCGGTGCGGGTGGTGGAGGAGCAGGCATTCGATCCGGTGCGCCCCGGGGGTTGACGGTCATACGGGGGGTCTCGGGCACATCCGTGGGTGACACCCGAACGAACGATCTCAGGGGGAAGACCGGTCCGAAGGTCAGCGATCGATCGTAGGGGATCGATGATGCTCCCGAACACTCCTGGACCGACCAGCGCATCAGGAGCTCCAGTTACCGGCTCTGACCAACGACAGACCTCCACGACCGGCGCCACGGCCATGATCACCATCCGACGATCCGAGGAACGCGGCCACGCCAATCACGGCTGGCTGGATTCCTTCCACACCTTCTCCTTCGCCGAGTACCGTGATCCCGATTTCAACGGCTTCAGCGTGCTACGGGTCGTCAACGAGGATCGGGTCGAGCCGGGTCAGGGATTCGGAACGCACGGGCACGCCGACATGGAGATCGTCTCCTACGTGCTCGACGGAACGCTCGAGCATCGGGACAGCATGGGCAACGGCTCGCAGCTGCGGTCGGGCGAGGTGCAGTTGATGTCGGCGGGCAGCGGGGTCACCCACAGTGAGTTCAACCCCTCGAAGGACGAGCGGACCCACTTCCTGCAGATGTGGATCCTGCCCGCGAACGAGCAGATCTCCCCGCGCTACGAGCAGCGCGAGTTCCCCGCCGAGCATCGGGCCGGGACGCTACGCCTGGTGGTCTCCTCCGATGGGGCCGACGGCTCCCTGACGATCGGCCAGGACGCCCGCCTCCTTGCGGGTACACTGCAGCCCGGTGAATCGACCGAGTTCGAGCTGCCTGCCGATCGCAGCGCCTGGGTGCAGATTGCCCGGGGCAGCGTCGATCTCAATGGCGAGACGCTCGGCCCTGGCGATGGAGCCGCAGTTCAGCTGGAAGAGAAGCTGACGTTCCGAGGTGTCGAAGACGCGGAAGTCCTGGTCTGGGAGCTCCCCCGATGAAGCCTGAGACGAAGAACGACAAGCGAGCGCTGACTCGCTACCCGATTCACGACCTTCTGGCCCGGCGTTGGAGCCCTCGAGCTTTCGAGAGCCGGCCGGTCGAAGCGGAGAAGCTGTCCAGCCTCTTCGAGGCGGCGCGCTGGGCGCCATCGAGCTACAACGAACAGCCCTGGGCGTTCGTGGTCGGCACACGCGAGAATAACGAGACCTACGACCAGCTCTTCGACGCCTTGGTACCGGCGAACCAGAGGTGGGCCGCCGGCGCACCGGTGCTGGTGCTGGCGGCGACGCGCAGCGCGTTTTCACGCAACGGCAAACCCAACGTCCACGCCCGGTACGACCTCGGCGGCGCGGTGGCCTTGCTCATCGTGCCCTCGTTCAGCTGGGAGAGGAACCCGACCGTGGCCCAGTCGTTCTGCGCCTGCCAGATCAGGTTGGGCCCGAGCCGCACCACTGCGATCACGCCACCGAGCCAGGGCCACGGAGTCTTCAGGTGCCGGCGCAGCGGCGTCAGCAGGACGGCGAAGAGCAGGCCGAAGCCGAAGAAGAGCATCGAGTGCTTGTTGAACAGCCCCACCCCGATCACCGCCCCGATCGCCAGCCACAGGCGCGGGCTCGCGCCCTGGGCCAGGCGCACCACGAGGTGAAAGCCGATCACCCAGAAGAGCGGTTCGAAGGCCGGCAGGCAGAGCATGTTCTGCGAGCGCAGGTACACCGGCGCAATGAGGTACGCCAGGCAGGCGATTGACGACGCGAACCACCCTCCGCCGAGCCGCCGCGCCAGCAGGCCGGTGAGGAAGATCGCCGCCGCCCCGGAGAGCACGGCGAGGATCCTCAGGCCGAAGAGCGATTCACCGAACAGCGACGTCGCCGCTCGGGCGATGAAGGGCACGAGCGGCGCGTGATCCACGTAGCCGAAGGCCGGGTGCTCGCCACAGGCGATGAAGTAGAGCTCGTCGGGGTGGTAGCCGTACCTGGTCAGGACGGGGAGGTGCAGCAGGATCTTCAGCAGGGCGAAGCCGATGAGGATCGCCAGACCGCGGCGGCTGATCGATCTCGTTTCCGGAGCCGTCATTGTCGATCGTGGTTTGGTCGCTCCTCGTCTCATCAGGCGCCGTCCAGCACGAACACCCCCATGTCTCGGGGCGTCCGCGACCGTCGCTCCTGCGGGTAGAGCCAACCGCGGGCTCCTGCAGCCGGCTCGTCAGGAAACTCGGAAAGTAGCCCGTCAATCCTCTGTTGACAGGTCCATCCATATCATGGCAGCCACGTCGCGGCAAACCCGTTGGAGGCGTTGAACTCGAAGCCGCAGGGAGAAGCAACGGGATCGCGGTACCAGCACTGGTAGTACTTCGTATCCCCGGCGACGATATTGCCCGCCTTGGCGCTGATAGCGATCGTGGTGAATGAAGCACCTGAGGTATCGGCGATCCGCACTTGCAGCCTCTTCAAGCCGCCGCCCGCACAGCTCAACCCGTCACCCCAGGGAACGCCGGGAGAGCGGTCGTTGTTCGCCTGGAAGTACAGACCGGCATTGCTCGGCACGAGACCGGAGCTGTAGAGAACGAACGTGTCGTCGGTCAGCCGAGCCGTTCCGCAGCCATTCAGCTGCGCCCCAGAGGCGTACACCCCATTCGCGCACCCGGATTCCGGAACGCTCTCGTCATTGTCGTTGTTGCACGGGCACGGTGTGCCGCTGCCCGGGGTGCCGAAGCAGTATCGAGCCCCCGGCGGGCTCGATATCTCGACCACGCCGTGGAACGCCGGGCCGCCGGTACCACCGAAGTCGTTCCATCCGGTACCGCTGGTGGCGTACCTCATGTGGGTGTAGTCCTCGGCCCCTCCATAGTCGTTGGGTTCCCCCGGACCCCAGTTCGTGAAGCTCACCGGCTCTCCACTCGTCCATTCGAAGGAGCCCTCGACGTTGGAGTCGTGGAACCCGATGAGCAACTCGTTGTCAGTCCCGGCCGGACATTCACCGAAGTTCGCGAGCAGCCAGTCGTCCTCCGCCTGGTTGTTGATGGTCGCCAGATGACCACCGAGCGCCCTCGCCGTCGCCTCCGCCGTGATCCAGTCGGAGTGCTCCAGCAGGTGATATGAGTGGCCGCTGGTCGGGTGAACGGCGGTGCAGAGGGTCTGGAATCCGTTGCAGAGGTAGGCGGAGCCGGAGTCGGTCCAGATACCGTCGTCCAAGGGGGCGCCGCTGACGATTCGGTTGCCGGAGATGGCGACACTGTGACCGAATCGATCGCTGGGCGCGCCGTCGTAGGCCAGGAGCTTGCGAACCTGCTGTCCGGAGATCAGCTCGAAGATGTAGGCCGAGCCGGACTCGAACCCGCTTTCATCATTCCGCAGAGCACCGATGACCGCGATGGCCTCGTCGGCCGAGACGCTCCACCCAAAATGGTCATTGTCAGCCCCATCGGAAGGTAGCAGCTTGAAGAGCTGCTGCCCCGAGAGCGCATCGAAGACGTAGGCCGCCCCGGAGCGGTTGCCATGGTCATCATCCCAGTCCGCGCCGACGACCGCCCGATCGCCACTGATGGCCACGCTCTCCCCGAAGCGGTCCTGCAACTCACCATCGAGTGGAACCAGTTTGTGGAGCTGCTGGCCCGTGGTCACATCGAAGACGAAGGCCGATCCTGAGTTGACGACATTGCCGTCGTCCTGCGGGGATCCGATCGCGGCGAGGGGTCCGCTGACGGAGACACTCCACCCGAAGTTGTCGTAGGGGTCTCCATCGAGGGGTGTCAGCTTGAAATGCTGTTGGCCCGTCGTCGCATCGAAGACGTAGGCCGCGCCCGAGTCGTACCCAGCCGCGGTATCGTAACAGGCACCTACCACGATGCGGTCCTCGTCGACAGAGACACTGCGCCCGAAGGCGGCAGGGGAGACACCGTCGGAGGCCACGAGCTTGAGCAGCTCCTGGCCGGTGTTCACGTCGAAGATGTAGGCCGAACCGGACATGTCTCCCAGGTCGTCGTCGCGCCAGGCCCCGACCACGGCACGCTGTCCGCTGATGGCGACGCTCTTGCCGAATTCGTCGAATGCAGCCCCATCTGCAGGCAGTAGCTTGCGCAGCTCGAGACCCGTCATGGCGTTGAAGACGTAGACCGAACCGGAGTCCTCCCCGCTATCGTCGTCCTGGTGAGCCGCCACGAGAACATGACTCTCGTTGATGGCGACAGCCCCTCCGAACTCATCCTCCTGCGCCCGGTCCGATGCCGTCAGCTTGAAGAGGTCATCGGTGAACAGGCAGTAGTGGAATGTCACGTAAATGGTCGCGAATCCCTGATTGGTCCACGTTTGCAGGAGGTTGGTGCAACCGGCGCCTTGGTTGTCCATGGCCCAAGACGTCAAGGGGAAGTGGACCATGCCGGTTCCCATCCAGCCGGAGAAACCTGGAAGTCCGTCCTGGACTCTCCAGCTGAAGCACTCCGCATTGCTGGCCGGCGCGCCCAGGACGAAGAGGTACTCGTCGCCCGGATTCAGGACCCCGGTGGTTCAATCCAGCAGTACCTGGGTCGGGATGTGTGGGCTCTGTACCTGCGAGTTCGGCTCCAGCTGGACCCCCAGGTCGAAGAGCCAGCCACCCCCGCAGACCTGAACGGGATCGAGGTTCTTCATGTACACTTCAGCAAGGATGACCTCGAGCTCCACCTGCAACTCGACCGCGACGAGCTCGATCTCGGATGGGTCGACCCCGTGAAGCGTCGCGTACACCGACTCGTCGAACTGGGGTACGGATAGAAGGACAGGCGGACCGAAGGGCAAGGGTGCCGGTCCGTAGGCATCCGACTCGTGAGCCGTAAAGCCTGTCGCCCAGCCCGCCTGCGTGCACTGGGCATCGACCGGACAGCCCCACTGAGCGGCCACCTCGGGGCACGCCAGCAGGATCGATGCGGCCGAAGCCGCAAGATGGGCGAGGGTCTTCGCTTTGAGCTTCGACATTCTGTTTGCCTCTCGGTGGTCGTTCCAAGGGTTCAGTGAGTTCTCTGAATGCTGCCCCGGCCCCGACCTACGGCGACCAGGGAATCCGGTATCCGTTGGTCGAGTTGAAGTCGTTGACCCCCGGTCCGCAGGGCGGGTTGTCCGTGGTGCGGTACCAGCACTGGTAGTACTTGGTGTCGCCGGCGGAGATGTTGCCCGCCTTGGCGGAGATCCCGATCGTGGTCTCGGATGACCCGTACCCGTTCGAGAAGCGAACCTGCAGGCGCTTGAGTGCGCCACCGCAGCAGCGTAGACCGTCGCCCCAGGGGGTCCCCGGGGAGAGATCATTGTTGGCCTGGAAGTAGAGGCCACTGTTGTTCGGCTCGAGGTGTATGGAGGAGAGGACCACGCTGTCGCTCGACAGGCTGGCCGTTCCGGTCCCGTAGAGCTTGGCTCCGGAGGAGAAGACTCCGTTGTCGCAGCCGGACCCGGGCACACTCTCGTCGTTGTCGTTGTTGCAGGGGCAGGGAGTGCCGCTACCCGGAGAGCCGAAGCAGAATCCCACGCCGGGCCCTCCATCCAGGGTGCTGCCATCGTGCATCAGCCCGCCGTTCTGCTGCGTACCCGTGGTGAAGGGGAGGACCGCCGAGGCGGCATCTACATCCGAGACGATCAGGGTTGCCAGCACTGCCGGGTCCACGACCGTCTGCTCGGGGTGTGGGCGAGTTGACCGTCGATGCTGAACCAGCCGGATTCCCAGCCAGTCTCGCCCAGGATCTCGTCGGCGTCGTGCTGCGTCTGGGCCCTCAGGAACTCGTTCTCGAAGAACTCGGATACGTCCGCCAGGCGAACACGATCCCAGCAGTGGAAGGTATACCAGTCCGACAGTTTGTCCGAATTGTCATTCCACACCTCGAGCGCGACCTCGGTGGTGAACTCCCGGGTGCCGGTGAGGTTGATCAGGATCAACTCTGTATCCGGGCTGTCGTAATTCTGTCCTAGGAAGCGGGGGAACAGCAGCTCCCCCGCGGCCTGCTCGTACTCCACGCCGTCGAAGTCCCGAACGTCGTCGGATCCTACGTCCGGCCAGATCGCCTCGAAGACGAAGGGGTCGAGCGAGTACTGGGACGCCCCGGTTCCATCCAGCGTCATGCATGTGCCGACGAGATAGTTGTGAGAGATCGGGATGTCAGGATGATCGATATCGCAGGCATAGATGTAGACGAATCCCCGGTCGTTGTTCGGATTGTGAACATTCGTCAACACGCTCAGCGTATCCCTGGGGGTGAGGACCACATCACGCGTGAAGTGGTTGCAGTCCTCGGCGGAGATGTAGAAGAACCTGACGCAGATGTCGTAGGCGTCCGTGGCGGTGTTCGTCACCGTCAGGAGTGTCAGGGTGCCAGGACGGTTGTCATACTCGGGCATCAGCAGGAGACTGCCGGGCTCCCCACGCTGGGCGAACACCGGCTTCGACAAGTTGGCGAGAACGACCAGCAGAGACGCGGCGGTCAGAACGAGGTGAATGTGGCTTCGCTTCTTCATGACATCCTCCCGTGCAAGGTCACGGACGGTCACCGGAGGAGGACTTCCCCCCCGCATCGGCGGGCAGGGTTCCGTTGTCCTGGATGCCGGTGCCGAAGGGGTGAACGGATGTTCTCCACCCGTCGGTCGGGCCTCTGTCGACGAGTAGACAGACGATCGCGGGATCTTCGATCGTCTGGGTGGCGCTCATGGTGACGACCCCATTCAGCCGCATCCATCCCGCTTCCAGGGTCTGCCACCCCAGGACCTCGTTCGGATCGTGGTTCATCCAGCTCAGAAACTGATTGGAGAAGCCGGCGGAGATGTCCAGCAGGTCGGTCTTCGTCCAGCAGTTGAACTCGTATTCGAGGGTGATGAGCTCCTCGTTGTCGTTGTGGACCTCGAATCCGACGGTCGTATCGAAGTGACGCCCCCCGGTGAGGTCGACCAGGACCAGCTGGCTGTCGAACAGGGCGGCATCCTGGCCGAGGAACCTCGGAACGAGCATCTCGTTCGATACCTGCTCGTACTCCCAGCCGTCGAGATCGAGAACTCCGTCCAGGTCGACATCGGTATTGGAGAACTCCCCGCTGCCGATCCCTCGATAGGAGAAGGGATCGACGGTGTAATCGAGCATGCCCACCCCGTCCAGGATCGTCGAGGTCCCGATCAGGTGGTTGTACACGATCGGCGTGTCGGTCCCTTGCTCCATGGCGTAGACGTACAGGTAACCCTGCGTCGGCTGGGCATGGTGCGCATGGGAGACCACGGTGAGGGTGTCGGCGCTTGGCATCGTCACCAAGTACTCCCACTCCGAACAGGACTGGCCGTCGACGTAGACCCACTTCGTGTCCACGGTCGTCGAGGGACTCCGATCGGAGTTCGTGACGGTGATCAGATTGACCATCCCGCCAGTAGGCTGTGAGTCGTACTCGGCGAAGAGCAGGAGGCTCCCGGGAGGTCTCTTCTGTGCCTCGGCGGCGACGGACATACCCATCAGGCAGGTCGTCACCCATACGGCCATCTTCGTGGCACTCATCATTCTCCTCCGTTCCCCTCGTCTCGTCTGGATCCGATCGGGTGCCCGCAAGGCGGCCGTCGAGGGGATCAACGTGCCACACCACGGGGTGAATGAGAGTTCAGCGTGTCCGTACCCTGCGCGCCGGTAGGTGGTGTCAAGACGAGGAGGGTGCGCCTCCCAGGGTGAGTCCGGGAGCTTCGACCGAGGCGGGACCAACTACGTCCGACTCGGCTTCACCCAGGGAAGTCCTGGCCCGACAGGAACCGCACCGCGAAATGCCCACCTTCTCCGCGGCTGCACCCTGGACGGGGCGAGAAGTGAACCGACAGGAGCTGCCCGCGCTCGCTCCTGGAACACCAGCTCAGCGGCTCAGAGCCCGATCAGGATCAGCACCCCACAGGCGGTGATCGTCGCCCCGGCCACGGCGTGGGTATTGCGCCGCAGCCAGCCGAGCTCGAAGCGTCGCAGCCCCAGAGTCAGGGCGAGCACCGTCGTGAGCATGGTGCCGATCGTGGTCACCCCGAAGACGGTCACCACCGTGATCAGCAGCCCCACGTTTCCCGCCGCAGCGGGAACCATCAGCTGGGGGATGAGCACTTCGCAGGGTCCGAAGACGAAGATGGTGAAGAGGACCCAGGGCGTGATCGACCGGCCCAGCGCCTCACTCTCGTGGACGTGCGCGTGGTCGGAGTGGTGAGAGTGGACGTGGCTGTGAACGGTCCGGTCGGCGTGCGAGTGGACATGTTCGTGGCGCTTGCCCCGGACCTTCCGGCGCCAGCCCCAGACCGCGTAGGCGAGACCGAAGGCGATCATCGCCCAGGCGGCGAGGTCTCCGCGGGCCGACTCGATCATCTCCAGGCGGAAGATCGCTGCGCCGACGGCGATGCCGATCGCCCCGAGCAATACCGAGCCCAGGACGTGTCCCACGCCGCAGAGCACGGTCACCACGGTGGTCTTCGCCACGGACCACGAACGCGCCCGGGCCAGGACCACGAAGGGGAGGTAGTGGTCGGGACCGGCCAGGGTGTGGACCAGCCCGGTCACTGCGGCGAGAGCGATCAGGGAGCTCGAGGGTTCGGTGGTCATGGGGCGGCCTCGGGAGGTATCTCGGCTGGATCGCCTCGATGCTAGAGGACGGATTCCCGCCAGACCGGCGCGGAGTCCGCCCGGACCCGAGGAAGGGTCGGTTTCGGGATCGTGCTCCTTCGCATCATCCCCGGCCTCGGCGCGGAGCGCAAGCGGCGTGGTCGGGGAATGGGCGACTCATGGAGAAGTGGTCCGGATGTCTCGATATCGGGGTCCGCCGTTCAGACGGTGTATGCGTGGTTTCGATTCTGTGACGCCGTTGACAGGAGCGCCCGGGTGCTCTCGCCTGTATCGATCCGACCAGCAGCTCCCGCCCGAGGGCTCCGATGAAGACACTCCTCTCCGTCCTGCTCCTGACCACTCTCCATGGCACCCAGGACACCGTCCCTCCGCAGCTCGAGTTGCTCGCGGAAGGCGTGCACCGCATCGTGCTCGACGGGGGCTTCCCCGCCAACGTGACCGCGCTCGTCAGTGAGGACGGAGCGCTCCTGGTCGACTCGGGATTCGACCGAACGCAGGACAGTCTCGCGGCGGCGCTGCGGAGTCTCGGTGCGAAAGCGGTGAAGGCGATCGTCAACACGCATCCTCACGGCGATCACTTCGGGGGCAACGGGATCCTGGCCGCGGATGGAGCCGTCTACTGTCGCGGCCCCGTGCCCGGCCCGGTGACCACGACTCTCGTCGACGAGACCACGCGTTTCGAGTTCGGTGACGAGACGATCCACCTGGTTCCTCTCGCCGGCGGCCACTCCGGCGCCGACCTGGCGATCCACTTCGAGCGGGCGAAGGTGCTCTGCCTCGGTGACCTGTACCTCTCCGAGTCCTTCCCCACCGTCGACGTGAATGGCGGCGGCGGTGCGGCCTCGCTCCTGGCCGGACTCGAGCGAGCGCTGGAGCTCTTCCCCGCCGACGTGAAGGTCGTTCCCGGCCACGGGCGGGTCACCACCATGGCCGAGCTCCGTCGCTACGTCGAACGCATGCGCGAGACCGTGGCCATCGTCAGGACGGAGATGGCCGCCGGCCTGAACCGCGAGCAGATTCAGCGCAAACGGCCGCTGCGCGACTACGTCGTCTGGGGCAAGTTCTTTCCCTTCATCAATGAACAGACCTGGGTCGACGAGGTGTTCGCCAGCTTCGAGGGCTGGCCGCCGCTCGAGGAGGAGGAGCTCTTCACCGGCCGCGAGTCCGTTGCCGCGGAGAAGCTCTCGCGCCCTCGCCTCTCGGTGCTGTTCAACCACGAGGCCGTCGACGAGAGCTTCGAGACCGCGTGGGGTTTCGCCTGCCTGGTCGAGGGCTGTGGGAAGCCGATCCTCTTCGACACCGGGCTCGACGGCGTGAAGCTGCTCGCCAACATGGAACGGCTCGAGCTCGACCCGACCGAGGTCGAGACAGTCGTCCTCTCCCACGCCCACGGCGACCACACGCAGGGGTTGCCGGCTTTGGCCGAGAAGCACCCGGAGCTCTCGGTCTACTCCCTCGGCTCGTTTCCGTCGGAATTGAACGGGCACCTCGAGCGGGTGAGCGGAACCTTGACCCTGATCGGCGGCCCGCGCGAAATCGCGCCTGGGGTGCACACCACCGGAGACGTCGGTGGGGAGATCCCCGAGCAGGCGCTCTTCCTCGATACGCCCGAGGGGCTCGTGATCATCACCGGGTGCGCCCATCCAGGGATCTGCCAGATCGTCCGGCGCGCGAAGCAGGTGCTGCATCGGCCGATCCACCTGGTCGTCGGCGGCTTTCACCTGGTCCAGCACTCCGATGAAGCGATCGAGCGGATCATCGTGGAGCTGAAGGACATCGGTGTGCAGAAGATCGCGGCGACGCACTGCACCGGCGAGCGCGGCGTCGAGCTCTTCCGCGAGGCCTGGGGCGACGATTTCGTCGATGCGCTCTGCGGGACGGTGTGGGAGTGCCCGGGTCGGTGAGACCTTCACCGGGCTTCGGGACGACGCGTCCTTCCCGGTGTAGACTCGGCGCCTGGAGGAAACCGAATGAGCCCCGAGTACGCCGACGAACCGATCCAACCTCGACCGAACGTCCCGCTGCCGAGCGCGGAGCTCCCCTGGGAGGACTACACCCGGGACAGCGTGCGCTTCGGCGACCGCACCGTACCCCTCGGCGCGCACGGTGGCGGCACGCAGCTCGGCTTCAACCTCGTCGAGCTGCCGCCCGGCAAGCAGAGCTGCCCGTTCCACTACCACCTGCGCGAGGAGGAGCACTTCTTCATCCTCGAGGGGCGTTGCATCCTGCGCAGCGGTGACGAGCGGTACGAGATGAAGGCGGGTGACTACGCCTGCTTCCCCGCGGGCACCGGCGTCGCGCACGCGACCCTGAACCCCTTCGCTGAGCCGTGTCGGATGATCGTGGTCGGAACGCCTCGCGCGCACCCGCTGGAGGTGGCCGTGTTCCCCGACAGCGGCAAGGCGAACCTCCGTGCCTTGAAGACGCTCGTCCCCTGGCCGCAGGAGAGCCTCGGCTACGATCACGGCGAGAGAAACGACGATCCGGTGACGGAGGACGAGATCTGAGACGCCGGTGCCGGCGGCGGGTCTGACGGGAAGTCGGTGCCCACTGCACTCTTCCCGCAAATCGGTGGAAACGTGTGCCACTCCGCATCGGTCGCGGTACCTTGACGGTACTCTCCGAATGACGACCACGCCGCGGGGAAGAAGGCTCCGATGACCACGCCCGATCGAAGCTGGGACCGAATCGTCGACGGCTTGCGCCGGGGGGACGAGGCTGCGGTTCGAGACTTCTGTCACGAGTACGAGCAGTCGTTGCGGCGCCTCGCCGACGGGCGGATGCCCGCGGGGCTGCGGCGGCGCGTCGATCCGGAGGATGTTGTGCAGTCGGCGCTACGGACCTTCCTGCGCCGCGCTTCCGACGGGCAATTCCAGCTGGGCGGATCCGACGGGTTGTGGCGGCTGCTCTGCACGATCACCCTGACCAAGGTGAAGAAGCAGGCGCGCTTCCAGTACCAGCAGCGGCGCGATCCGGGACGCGAGGTCCACGCCGCGCCGATCGGCGACGACAGCGAGGCGCGGGACATCGGCGTCAAGGACTCTGCGCCAACGCCACTCGAGGCGGCGGCGTTCTCCGAGGAGTTTCACGCCATCCTCGACTCCTTCGAACCGACCGAGCGGCGGCTGATCGAGCTGAAGTTGCAGGAGCTCACCAACGAGCAGATCGGCGCGGAGATGAAGATCTCGGAGCGGACCGTGCGCCGCACCCTCAAGCGGATCCAGGCCCGCCTCGAACGGGAGCTACCGGTGGAGTGACCGTGGACCACGACGCCTCCTTCGCCGGTTCCATCGACGAGTCGCGGCTGCAACGCTTCGAGGCAGCGTGGTTCGAAGGGGCGCCCGAGCCGATCGAAGACCACCTGCCCGCCGCCGATCACCCCGACTACCTGCCCACGCTGGAAGAACTGGTCTCGGTCGAGCTGGAGTTTCGGTGGAAGGGCACCGGAGACACGAAGCGGGAAGGCCCGCGCATCGAGAGCTACCTCGAGCGCTTTCCGGCCCTCGACGATCAGGCCGTCCTGCTGCGCCTCCTGCAGCAGGAGTATCGCACCCGCCAGCTGCACGGTGATCGGCCCGTGGTGAGCGAGTACCGCGGCCGTTTCCCCCACGTCATCCAGTCAGGCGCCGACCTCGAGGGATCGCTGGCGGTCGAGGACTTCGGCCCGCACACCGAGGACGACGCCGCGTCTCCGGGCATGCACCTGGGTCGCTACCACCTGAGCTCCCGGCACGCGCGGGGAGGCTTCGGCCTCGTCTGGCGGGCGGTGGACGAACAGCTCGGGCGCATGGTCGCCCTGAAGCAGCTCGGCGGCCACGTGGCCTGGCGAACGCGAACCCGCGAGCGCTTCCTCGCCGAGGCGAAGATCGCGGCGCGTCTCGAGCACCCCGGCGTGGTACCGGTGTACGAGCTCTGCGGCGAAGACGATCAGCTCCCCTACTACACGATGAAGCTGGTGCACGGGGACACGTTCACCCAGTGCATCCGGCGCTACCACGATCGGATTCGCTCGTCGCCTGAAGGACCGGTGGAGCAGCTCCGACTCCTGAACGCCCTCCTGAGCGTCGCGCGCACGATGGCCTACGCTCACCGCCAGGGAGTACTGCACCGCGACCTGAAGCCCGACAACATCGTGCTCGGAGAGTACGGCGAGAGCGTGATTCTCGACTGGGGGCTGGCCAAGGTGATCGGCGAGGAGGACGTCTCCGGCTCCCAGCTGCTGGGGAACCCGTTCGCCGATGCCCTGCCGGACGAGACGTGCGAGGGCACCGTGCTCGGCACACCCGTCTACATGTCCCCCGAGCAGGCGGGCGGCAACATCGATGAGATCGATCAGCGGAGCGACGTCTACGCCCTCGGCGCGATCCTCTATCAGGTTCTGACCGGCAGGCACCCGTTCACCGGCGACAGCTCCGAGGAGGTCCTGGACAAGGTACGGACGCAGGATCCACCGCGACCGCGGAGCGTGCTCGCCGGGATTCCCCGTCCCCTCGAGGCGATCTGCCTCAAGGCGATGGCCAAGGACAGCGGAGATCGCTACGAAGATGCAACTGCCTTGACGCGCGACCTCGAGCGCTACCTCGCCGATGAGCGGATCTCCGCCTGGCGAGAGTCACATCTGGAGCGCTTTGGTCGCTGGGTTCGTCGACATCGCGCGCTCGCCTCCTCCGGCGCGGTCGCGCTGCTGCTCGGTCTCCTGGGGACGATCGGTATCCTCACCGCGCGGGCACGCTCGCTGAACGGCATCCGCGTGGCCGGCGAGGCCGATCGCACGATCGCGAGCTCCGAGCTGCGCGCGGGGCGCTACGAGAGCGCGGCGCTGATCCTGGAGAAGGCGGCGGAACGCATCCGCACCGATGGCCGACTTCCCGACCTGCTCGCCGAGCTCGAAGCCCAGCGCGAGCGCGCCACGCGGCTGCTCGACTTCGAGCAGCTCGACGACCGGGCCTGGTTCCTCGCCGGCGAGGAGTACGACAGTGATACGCTCGAGGTCTGCGAGGCCGCATTGCAGCGGCTGGGTGTGACCGACTGGGACGACTGGCCGGCGCAGCTGCCTGCGGCCGACCTCGAGGAGGGGCAGCGGGAGGAGCTGGCGAGCGACGTGCATCGCCTGCTCATGCTCCAGGCGGTGCTGCAGGCCAAACCGGCGCTGCTCGCCTTCTTCGACCCCGAGACCGGCGAGAACTGCCGGATGGCGCTGCGGACGCTGGAGCTCGCGACGCTGCACCACGAGACCCAGACGGGTCGCCTGCTGTCGACCTTCTGCCGCTTCAAGCTCGGCGAGGCGGACCCCGCTGATCTCGAGGGGTTCCGCGAGCCCGAAGGTGCCGCGGATCATTTCTTCTTCGGCTTCGTACACCTCTGGATCGGCCAGTTCCCCGACGACGCCGTCGGCCGACTGGTCAAGAACTTCGTCGCCGGGCTGCCGGGGATCGACACCGCCGAGCCTTTCAAGGCCGCCGAGCACCATTTCCGCGCCGCGGTCGATATAGAGCCGCAGCACTTCTGGAATCACTACATGCTCGCCTGGGCGTTGAACGTGGCGGGCGATCGCCAGGGAGCCTCTCTCGCCTTCGGAACCTGCATCGCGCTGCGCCCCGACCTCGGGGCCGGTTACGCGGCACGGTCGGATCAGTGGCTCTTGCTGCACGACGAGACCGGCGACGCGTCCTATCTGGAGCGGGCGCTCGCCGACTCCGACCATGCCGTGCAGCTCGAGCCGCTGAACCCATGGATGCACTGGGAGCGAGCGACCCTGTTCCAGCGACTCGATCGTCCCGCGGACCAACTCGCGGCGATCCGACGCGCCCTCGAGATCGACCGCGTCGACGGCGGCTGGTTCCGGCGCCGCGCGCTGGAACGTTCACGAGAGTGGCTGGTGCAGCGGGAAAGAGCCGACCCCGACAATCCGGAGCTGCTCGCCACGCGAGCTCGCCTCGCCTTGTTGCTCGAGCTGCTGGCCGAGGCCGGGGCGGCGGCGGATCGGGCGCTGGATCTCGATCCAGAGCAGCCCGAGGCATTGGCGGTTCGCGGCGAGCTGGCCTTGCAGCGCGAGGAGCTCGACGCGGCGCAGCGCGACTTCGAGGAGGCTCTCCGGCACCGGCCGAGCTCCTTCTTCGCCGCTTCGGGAATCGCTCGCGTGCTCGGCGCCAGGGGCGAGTTGCGCGCGGCGCTGGTCGCTTTCGGCGCGGCTCAGGATCTCGCCGAGACCGAGTGGCAGCGCCGGGCGATCGCTCGAGAGCTCGAATCGCTGGAGGACGGGACTCGACGCGAGAGCGACGAGTCGACGCGCTGATCGACGCGGAGGCCGTCCCGCCTCCACCGGTGCGTATCGAGGTCAGTACCTCCTGGGCGCTCCAGGCGATGCCCACCCCGGGGCGGCGTTCATTCGAATCCGAGGTCGAGCGGTGCGAGGATGCCGGTCAGGCCACTCCAGCACGCGGCCGCGATCAGATTCGCCGTGGGTGGTCGCAGTCGCTGATTGCGCGCGATCAGCGCTGCTTCGATCGTGGCATCGCAACCTCGAAAGCAATAAGCCTCGAGGTTCCTGCGCAGCTTCGTCCTGGCCTTCCTGGAGAGCTGCGGCACGAGCCTGGTCGCGCTCGCGGCGAGCGCTTCGAAACTCCCGGCGAAGAGGGCCAGCGTGTCGTAGATGTAGAGCACGTCCTTGCCCCGTTTCGCGGGACTGCGCGCCTCCATGATCAGGCCCTTCTGCACCAGAAACGCGACGGGATTGGCGACGCGGGCCTCCCCGGCTTCATCGGGCAGTTCCAGCGACCACGGTTCGTGCAGCAAGACGTCGACGTGAGGTAGCTTCTCGGCGGTGATGCCGGAGAAGCGCAGGCGGTGATCCCGCTCGCCACTCCGGGTGATCCCGCTGCCGCGTCGCGGGGCCAGAAACTGCAGATACGGGGCATTTCCTCCTGGCAACCGGTAGCGATGGGACGCATAGGATGCGCCGCCGACCTCCTCACGGAAGCCCGCCTTCGCGAGGCGATCGACCAGCTCGGGTGAGCCGCAATAGGCGAGGTCGAGCGGGGTGACGAAGTCGACGTCCTCGGTGGTCAAGAGCTCGAACCCTGGCGCGCTCGCGAGCTCGTGCAGCGGAAACAGCCGGTGCGCGGCTCCACCGACCACGACGAGCCGCTCACGGACCGGAGCGAGGCATTGCAGCGCTCGAGCGAGAGCCTCTTCATGCTCAGCCATCTCGTCCATCCTCGAGGAGCCCGATGCGATCCAGGATCTCCTGCGCCTGCTCGGCCCCACGCGCCGGGTGCGCGCTGACGTCCAGCCAGCACTGTAGAACGTCGGCCACGGCAATCCCCTCCACCGAGATGGCGCCCCGGAAGACGGACTCAGGGTAGCGCGGACGACGCACGATGAGATCGGACTCCGCGGCCGGGTCGACCGGATGCAGGCCGATATCACGAAGGAAGGGAGTGGAGAGATCCTCGCTGTAGAGATGGAGTGGTGCACCGCGCACCCAGCCGAGCCCGAGGACCTTGCAGGCCGAGAACAACCCCAGGCAGATTCGCTGGCCCGCTCGTCGCCCGGCGGGGCGTCCGGCAATCAGCTTCTCCAGACGCTCGGCCGGGTCGGCGGCCGGAAACAGGAACCGGGCGTGAAGCTCCTGGTTCGGCTTCAGGGACACGGCCCGCCAGCTCGCGAGGAGCGCGGGAACGCGGACGAGGCGGAGGGCGCCATCGGGGTCGTCGACGAATCCGCGACCTCTCAAGGCGGACAGCAGTCTCGAGGCGCTGGCCGCAGAGATCCGGGCCTTCTCTGCCAGCTCGCCCACGCTTCGCACCGGACCGCGCGGGGCATCGAGCCACTCGCCCGGTACCCGTCGCGCCAGGAGCACCTTGATCATCCATTGGCCGAGATCGGAGAAGGGATCGGGGGCCTCGACCCGGCGCGCCGCTCTCTCCGCGATGGGCTCCACGGGGGTGACCGAGTGGACATCCTCGAGGCCCGGGCCATGCAGCTCGAGCAGTCCTCGCTGGTCCATCGCCCCCCAGGCGACATCCTCGGCGAACTCGCCCACGTAGGCCTCCAGACCCGCGAGCATCCGACGCGAGAGCCGCTCCGCCGCGACGACGGCCAGCGGCAGCGCGCCGTGCTGTCTTGCGGCGGCGCGAGCCCTCAGGATCGCGTCGGCCAGGAGCGCCTGGAGCCTGGACAGGCGCGCGGCGCCGTCGAGGGCCCGAAGCTCGACGGCGTAGAGGTGCTCGTCATCGCGACACAGGAGGTCGGGCGATCGGGGCCTCGATGACTGTTTCTCGACTTGCCAGCCCGCTGACTCGAATGCTCGCCCCAGCCACCCGAGCAGCATCATCTCGAGTCGTCTCTGCTTGCTCCTTGATCTGTCTTCGGCCATGGCGCTTCTCCTGATCACTCTTTCGTGTACACGGACGGTTTTGTGTACACAATTCTGTTTATGTACACAAAAACTACTCCTGGTGGACTTAAACCAATTCATGAAAACCACTTAGGCGCCCCGAGCACACGGCCACGGCAGAGTCTCAAGGCTGCCTCGACCCTCGGGGACGAGCCACCTCCGGCACCGCCGGCAGTCTCGCACCGCTGACGAGGGGCGGGGGTCCGCGGATCCGTCCTCGTCCAGCGGGATCGACTCCGAGATTCCCGGGCCAGATGTCCGGTCTCCCGCCGGCACGGCGATCCCGTGATCGTGAGGCCGCCAAGAGGCGAGTCCACCGTGACCACGAGAATCGCCTGGAGCTGAATCATGAGGCACACCGATCACACCCTCAGGAACTGGAGCCCCTCCACCGCCCTCCTCATCGTTGCCCTGATCTCCGCCTGTAGCGGCGGTGGAGGGGGCTCCAGCACGCCCGGTGGCGGCGGCGGCGGCGGCGGAGGCGGCGGCACCGGAAACGAAGCGGAGATCGGCACCGTCTACAGCTCCGCGGCGGCGAGTCCCGCGTACGGCGGCCTCCTGCGTATCAGCGGCACCGACGATATCGAGCTCGACGGGGTCTTTCTCGAGGTCCCGCCCCAGTCGCTCACCGAGAGCGTGACCCTGAACATCGGAACGCCGAAGGCGATGCCGGCGAGCTCACCGCTCGGCGAAGTGCCGGTCGGCAACGCGTTCGTCATCGAGCCCTCGGGGACCACCTTCGCCGCCGGCAAACCGGCCACCCTGACCCTGCCCGTTCCTCCTGGTGACGCCGAGCAGGACTTGCACATCGGCCGGTGGAATCCCGCCGGCGAGTACTGGGAGAACCTCGGCGGCGTCCGCCAGGGCGACTTCATCTCCACCGAGGTCGACCACCTGTCGCTCTACGCCCTGCTCTACAGCGGCAAGTCCCGCGTCCGCGTCTACAATGGCTCCGCGAACAAGATCGAGATCCGTCACATCGCCGGTCCCGCTCCTCCAGCGGGCATGGACCCGGCGCATCCATTCCCCGCCTACCGTCCGCTTCCCAAGGAAGGCCTGCAGATCGAGCCGGGGTATCCCAAGACGCTGTCGCTGCTCCCGGGTACGTACCACTTCGTGGTGAGCTACCCGACCCCGCAGCCGGGCCGCGCCAACAGCCTCTTCTTCACCATTCCGGCGCTGCTCGAAGGAGCGGACGACCCGGGGATCGACCAGAGGATCACGATCACGCGCCAGGGCGCGACCAGCGACGACCCGTTCACCCAGGCGTCGATCCAGTTTGCCGGCGCCAACGTGATCGAGGGCACCAACATGCGGCCGATCGTCCGCGTGTCGGCCCAGGGCCTCGCCGGCGTCGACATCGTAGACGCCGAGACCGGCGGCGCGGTGACGAATACCACGCGCGTGATCAACATGGGCGACGTCAAGGTCGAGCAGTTCGTCAAGGGCTCGGTGAAGCTGTCGGGGACGCCGACCGATCCCGAGGGGCACAGTCCGCTGCGCATCTCCTGGACCTGGTCGTACGGATCCCTGCCCAACCACTACACCCTGCCCAATGGCGCGACCGACACTCGCGACTTCTTCCCCCACCCGATTCGGGAGGGTACCTATACCGTCTACTTCACCGCTTACGACCAGTTCGGTCTCTTCGACGAGGGGCGCTGGAACATCACCGTGGTGCCGAACCAGAAGCCCACCATCGAGGTCGTCGTCGACGACACGACGGTCGACTTCGGCCGCCTCGACGACAAGCGGCGGAACATGGGCGCTCTGCCCGTCTCCGGGCCGGTAGCCGGTGTTGCGGATTTCGTGGACACCGACGGTGACGGGGTCGTGGACACGACCCGGTTGAAGACGCTGCCCGTCTCCCCCGGGCCGATGAATCCCGACCAGGACCCGACCGGCATGGCCGTCGTCTTCGCGATCGTCGCCGACCCCGACGGCGATCCGCTCTCCGGTGGCTTCATCCTGCCCGAGCCGATCTTCGGTGACGGGACCGTCTACGCGGCGATCACCGTCCCCCCGACGCTGGATCTCCCCTGGGGACTCGCGATCGGCGACATGATCGACACCTATGCCGAGATGGACGCCTACAACGCCGAGCTCCTGCTGCAGGCGAGCCTCGGGAACCTGCCTCCCGATCCGGTGATCTTCCCGAACGCCCCCGCGGGCGCTCAGGTGCTGCCGATCCTCTGGGAGGCGCCCGACGACCCCGACGTTCCGCAGACGACCAGCGACTGCTCGGAGTTCGCCGAGTGCATGAGCCCCAACGGCGGTGTGATCGCGGTCGGCGCCCGTATCACCGACGGCTTCAGCATGGAGCAGCGCGACTTCGCGATAGTCGGCTACCCCGATGATGCGACCGGCAACTTCCAGCTGCAGGCGGTCGTCCCGAACCCGGCCGACCCCGCCCCCGGTCAGGGCGTTCAGGTGCTGGCCACGATCTTCCCGCCGCAGCCGGGGATCGACGTCAACTTCGTCATCGCCGGGAGCGACGGCTACGGCAACGAAGAGACCAACAAGACCGACGACTCGGGCGTGGCCACTTTCTACATCCCCGGCGGAGCCGAGGGTGTCACCGACCAGGTGGTGGTGACCTGTGGAGGCTCGAAGGTCGAAGTGAAGTACGTCTTCTGAGCCTCGGCGAGGAATTCGTGACCCTCGCCTCGCCGGACGGCGACCTCCGGGTCGTCGCCCGGCGCGTTCATGGACGGGGCCCGTGGGACGATCGGACCGGACGTTCGTCCGTGGGTGGTCAGACCCGGGGACGGAGGCGAACGCTCAGCCACGCACCGGCGAGAATCAGCGGCAGGTAGCCCGCGCAGACGAGAGCGAAGAGGCTCGTGCCCAGCGCTCCGGTCAGCATCAGCAGGCTGGCGAGAGCGAGAGGGATCGCGATTCCGAGCGCAAGCGCGTGCTTGAAGGGAGCGAGTGGCGCGAGGCGCGCGATCACCCAGCCGCCCAGGATCCCCGTCAGGGCGGTGACGACGCTGGCGAAGGCCGCTCGGGGCACGGAGTCCTCGACCATCGGCCAGGTGAAGGCCAGCCCCAGACCCACGGCCAGCATCATCAGAAAGCCGCCGGCGAGTGAGGACAGCGAGCGCACCGCGTCGAACGCGGGCTCCTGGCGACCCTTCGAACCGAGCAGGAACCAGAGCAGCGCCGTCCCGATCACGCTGACCACACCCAGGCCCAGGATCGCGCCGAAGATCACCCGGGTGACGCTGTAGTCCTCGTCCGAATCCAGCGTCCCGCCGGACTCGATCGTGATCAGGGCGAACAGCAGGACGAACGCCACGGCGATCGCAGCGAGGCCGAGCAGAAGGAGCCTGGTCAGCTGCCACAGCGGCCGGGGCAGGGGGCGGGAGCCCCCCACCGCCCGGGGGGCTGCCAGCAGCGTCACGGTCACCTCACCCTCGGCGGCCGAGCCGTCGTCTTCGTGGGCGAGGATCACGAAGCTCGCCCCGCACTGATGACAGCTCCCGGCGACGGGGAGCGTCGCGCCGAGGGAGACGTCCTTCTCGCAGGAGGGGCACGTACCGACGTGATTCACGGGCATGGTTCCAGTCTACACGCGCAACGGCCCGTCATTCACCCGGAAGCTCGAGTGGCGGCAAGGGCAGCGCCTCGACCTCGGAGAGGTCCAGGCCCTCGATCGTTCCGCTCTCGAGAAACGCGCGCCCGAGCCGCCGCACTTCCGGGCCGAAGACGCCGTGGCCGCTGGGAATGACGACGTGCAGGCTCTTCGGCAGGTTGCGCGCCGCTTCGGCGCCCCATCGCGGGGAGGTCGAGGGGTCGTGGGTACCGGAGAAGAGCAGCACGGGCACGTCCACCTTCACCGGCCCCGCAAAGCTCTCGGGAACGACTCCGCTCGGCCAGATCGTCGCCACGGCCATCTGCTCGCGCACTCGAACCGTCCCCAGGAAGGTGCCCTCGCACGCCGGCTCGATCTCGGCGGGGTCGATGCGCGAGATGTCCTCGCTGCCGGTGACGCACATCAGCATTCCCCAGGCGATGACGTTGCGCACCGCGCGATTCTGTGCGATCGAGGCTTCCGCCAGCTCACGGTAGTCACCGGCGTGGGCTCGCAGCAGCATTCGCGGCAAGCGCCGATTCGAGGGCATGGTGTAGAGCTGCAGACGCACGGCCTCGGCGAATGCGTTGCGGGTGAGCTCGACCGCCTGTTCCTCGCCGGTGGCCGGGTGCGTCACGACCACGCTCGCGGGCTCCTCCTCCAGGCGCCGCAGCGTCTCCTGGAACTTCGTCTCGATGTCGGGGAACGCCTCGCTGTAGCGCGGGTTCGCGCGAATCTCCGCGAAGATGAGGTCGAGCGCATCTTGCGCGCTGCGCGCGTGGGGAAGTGGGTTGCGATAGGAAACGGGCTGGATCCCCTGCAGCGTCGCGGTGCGAATCGTCTCGGGATGGCGGCGCAGATAGACGAGAGCGGATCGCGTGCCGTAGGAGCCGCCGCGCAGGTTGATCCGGGCGTACCCGAGCGCCTCGCGGACCTCGTCGAAGTCGTCCACCGAGTTGGCCGTGGTGTACTGAGTCAGGTCGGCCCGAGCCTGGAGCTCGGGGAGTGCCGCCTCGTACACGTCCGGGCGGAAGAACGACTCGAAGTAGCTCTGCAGGTCGTCGTCATCACCTGGAATGGACACGTGCAACTCGTTGGAGCTGCCGGTGCCGCGCTGATCGATGAGGACCACATCGCGTCGCTGGCGAAGCCAACCATTGACCTGCCTACCGAAGAGGGTCGTCGCCGCGGCGCCTGGACCGCCGTGCAGGATGAAGACCGGGTCCGGAGCCGCGTCGTCTCGGCGCGCGGGCAGAACGATCAGACCGAGCCGGATCTCCCGCCCCTGGCCCAGGGAGCGATTCTCGAACACGGAGAAGGACCCTCTCAGGAAGATCGTCCCCGACTTCTCGTGCTCGGCTCGGGAGAGCTCCAGCCGAAGATTCCGCTCGGCGAGCTCGAGCAGCCGTGCGCAGACTCGCTCCTGATTGTCTGTTGGGGTCGACCGGGCGAGCAGGGCCGGAGATTGCAGCCCGATCAGCAGGACGAGGGAAAAGAAGGACGCGCGGAAGCCGTGCTGGAGGGTCATGTCGGGCCCATTGTGGCGCAGGGAGGCGAGGTGCGGAAGGGGGCGGCACCCGCCCCTCTTCCCTCGCCGGCGGGAACCCCGGTACGATGCGGGCCCACATCAGCGCCTGCGCGATCCCCCGGCCATCAGATCTCCTCTTGCCGCCCGATCACATGAAGCCCCTCCTCCTCCTCGCCCTCGCCTTGCTGCCCGTGACCGACGTGTCCACCCCAGATCAGACTCCCGATCTTCCGGCGATCCCCGAAACGTGCCTCACTGGCGGTTTCGCCATCGGCTGCCAGGCCTACACCTTCAACCGCTTCACCGCGTTCGAGGCGATCGAGAAGACCGCGCAGGCCGGCGGCAAGGTGATCGAGTTCTATCCCGGCCAGCGGCTCAGTCCGGAGAAGGCCGACCTGCGTGTCGGCCACGACGCCCCCGAAACGGTGGTGACCGAGCTGAAGGCGAAGCTGAAGCATCACGGCGTCCGGGCCGTGAACTACGGCGTGGTCGGCATCCCGAACGACGAGGCGGGCGCCCGCAAGATCTTCGAGTTCGCGAAGAAGATGGGCATCCGCGCGGTGACTACCGAGTCGACCGATTCGATCGACGTGATCGAGAAGCTGGTGAAGGAGTACAATATCGGTTGCGCCTACCACAACCACCCGCACCGCCCGAACAACCCCGGTTACAAGGTCTGGGATCCGAACTACATCGCCGAGCTGGTCAAGGACCGGGACCCGCGGATCGGTGCCTGCGCCGACACGGGGCACTGGACGCGTTCGGGCATCGTTCCGGTGGAGGCGCTGAAGATCCTGGAGGGGCGCATCATCAGCGTGCACCTGAAGGACCTGAACGAGTTCGGGAAGCGCGGTGCCCACGACGTGCCGTTCGGTGAGGGCGTCTCCGGAATGGTCGCGGTGCTCGACGAGTTGAAGCGCCAGGGTTTCGCGGGCAACATCTCGATCGAGTACGAGCACAACTGGGAGCACTCGTTGCCCGAGGTCGCCCAGTGCATCGGCTTCGTGCGGGGTTACGGTGCCCGGGACTGACCCTGCCTCCGCCCACCACCCGCCAGGTAGCCACTGGCGAAGGCCCACTGCAGATTGAAGCCGCCACAAGGACCGTCGAGGTCGAACACCTCGCCGCATAGATAGAGTCCCGGCTGCAGCTTGCTCTCCAGCGTCTCCGGACGCACCTCCTTCAGACTCACGCCCCCCCGTGTGACGAAGGCGGCGTCGTAGCCACCGGTGGCGACGACGGTCAGCGGGGTCTTGACCAGGATCCGGATCAGCTCCTCACGCCTCGCTCCGCCGAGGTGGCGGATGGCGAGCGGTTCCTCGATGCCGACCAGCTCGCAAAAGACCTCGGCCAGCTCGTGGGGGAAGTGCTCGGCCAGGTGCACCTGTACCGTGGCTGTGCCGCCCTGGCGCCACGTCTTGAAGATCTCGAGCCACTCCTCCTGGTTACGGCCGCGACCGAGGTCGAGCCACAGTGGCACGGTCTCGAACCTCTCCAGCAGCGGGGAGATCTCTCGCGAGATGTCGAGCACCACCGGCCCGGCGATCCCCTTGCTGGTGAAGATCAGGTCGCCGGTGCGGACGATCCGTGAATGCGACTTCAGCGCGACCTGCAGCCGCGCCTTGCCGATGGTGTGCGCCGTGCATCGCGCGGGCCACTTCTCGGCGGTCAGGAGCGGAACGCCGGCGGGGTAGCGCGGGGTCACGTGGTGACCGAAGCGGCGCGCGAGCTCGTAGCCGTCCCCGCACGCCCCCGAACCCGGCAGCGCCAGGCCGCCGGTGGCGAGTATCACCTCGTGCGCGCGAAAGTCCCCGCGCTCGTGCACGACCGCGAAGTACTCGCCGTCGTGTTCGAGGCTCACCACCCGGCAACCGAGCGCGAACTCCACCCCCAGCCGCTCCTGCTCACCCAGCAGCCCGGCGAGCACCGTCGCGGACTCTCGCGTCTCCGGCCAGACACGAAACCCGTCGTGTACCACCGTCGCGATGCCGAGCTCGGCGAAGAACTCGCGCAGCTTTTGCCCGCCGAGCACCTCGAGCGCCGGCCCCATGAAGCGCCCGTCCCGCCCGACGCGCTCCATGAACTCCTCGCGGGAGAGCGTATTGGAGAGGTTGCAGCGCTGCCCGCCGGTCGAGAGCAGCTTGAGGCCCGGCGACGCCGACTTCTCGCAGACCACCACCCGCTTCCCGCGACGCGCTGCGGCGATCGCGGCGACCAGACCCGAGGCGCCCCCGCCGACGATGGCGAGATCGAAGGTCCCTGCCCGGGGGCCGGTCTGGATGGAGGATCGCGGCTTCACCGGGACAGGGTACGAAACGCGGGGCGCCGAGATCAGCAGCGCGTGAGCTGCCGCGCGAGCGCCGGGAGCAGGTCGGGCAGATCCTCGCCACCGAGGCCGATCCGGAAGTGCTCTCCATCGCCCAGGAAGAGACTGGCCGGGAAGAGGAGGATGCCTTCCTCCTTCGCCATCCGCTCGCAGAGCTCTTCCGCGCCGCCCTGGATGAGCTCCGGGTAGGCGAGACAGCCGGCGGATGGACGGGACCAGCGAGCCCGAGACGCGTTCGCCTCGAAGAAGAGGTCGAGGACCTCGAGATTCCGTTCGATGACGGCCAGGTTGCCGTCGAGGATCGTCTCCGCGGCGCGGAGTGCGATCAGCGCCAGAACCTCGTCCGGGGCACCGTTGCAGATCGACAGGTGCGTCTTCACCGCGGTCGCCGCCTGGAGGAAGCTCCGGTCACGGCAAGCGAGCCAGCCGACCCGGACTCCACCGAGCCCGAACGACTTTCCCATCACATCCACGCTGATGCCCCGCTCGTACCGGTCCGCGACCGGCGTGGCCGGCTTCCGCGCGAGCAATCGGAACACCTCGTCCACGAGCAGGTAGATCCCCCGAGCCGCGGCGAGCTCCACGATCGCGGCGAGGTCGGCCTCGTCGATCGTCGCGCCGGTCGGATTGTGGGGAGAGTTCAACACGATGAGCTTCGTCGCGGGGAGGAGGGCCGCCTCGATCTCGGCGGCGTCCTGGCGGAAACCGCTTTCCCGGCGGAGCGGAATCGTGGTCACCGCGGTGCCGAGCTCCGTGGGCAGGGTCGCGAGATCCTCGTAGCACGGGGTGAACGAGACGACATGATCTCCCGGCGAGAGCAACGCCCGAAACGCGCAGAAGAGCGCTTCCTGGGCCCCGGCCGTGGTGAGGACCGAATCAGGGCCGGCCTCGCCGTACAGGCCGGCGATCTCCTCGCGGAGAACCGGCAGGCCCGCGGTGGTCGCGTAGCCGAGGGAGAGCGTCTCGAAGAGGCGCGCCGACTCGGCGTCGGCCAGCACGAGCAACTCCTCCATGGTCATCGTCCGCGCCGCCGCCTTCGAGAGCGACCGGGGCGCGACCTCGCCCCACCGCGCGAGGTGCGCCTCGAGGAGCGACGGCTTCAATCGATTCTCTCCCAGGCCGTCAGCTCCGAGAGCGTGTGCTGGAACTTCCGCCTCGTCTCCCGGATCACGAACGGGACATCCCGGGGCTCGCCGACCGGGCGGAAGTACGGGCCGAGGACCTCGTGAAGCCCGTCGAGGGTCGTCACGTTCTCGCCGTCCCGCTTGAAACCGCCGATCCACTCCGAACGCTCGGCGTACTCCTCGAGCCAGGTGTAGGGAGAGGCGATGACCAGGAGACCGCCCGGGCGGATCCGTTCATGGATCGTGCCGAGGAACTTCCGCGGACTGTAGAGCCGGTCGATCAGGTTCGCGGCGAGGACGAGGTCGTAGTCTCTGAAGATCGGTTTCAGGTTGCAGGCATCACCCTGCCAGAACTCCGCCCGCATCGCGGTCGCCTCGAGACCGAACTCCTGGAGCGTTCGCTCGTGGTAGGAAAGCAGCTCACCTTCGTCCGGCAGCACGAACTGGATCCGCTTGTTCTCCTTGAGCTCGTCGGCGATCCGGATGAAGCGGGCCGAGAAGTCGACGCCGGTGACCTGTTCGAACTCCCTGGCCAGCTCGAAGGTCGCCCGGCCCACGGCGCAGCCGAGATCGAGCGCCCTCTCGCGCCGCCGTCCCTCGGTCAGCTCGAGACAGATTCGCGCCAGCTCCCGCGGGAAGCTCGCGACGCCGTAGTACTCGCTGCCGTAGTGGAACTCACAGTACTGCGCGACCAGGTCGTCGGTCTCGTAGACGTCGGTCCGGATCTCGATGCTGTGCTCGGTCTCGATATACCGGAAGCCGGCGTGCTGATAGAAGTGACGCCGGAAGGCGTAGCGGGCGTGGTGCGTCGCCTCGTTGCCGGTGGATATGAAGCTGCCACCTTTGATGAGATTGTGCTTCGTATCGAAGGTGGGCGTGGAGAAGTCGTCGTAGAGGGGGTGGACCGCGAACCCAGGAAGGCCAGTGATCGGAGTCTCGGTCCATTGCCAGACGTTGCCGACGACGTCGCAGAAACCGCCCTCGAACTCATGCTCCGTGACCGGGCACGGAGAAGTCTCGTGCTCGAGGTTCAGGTTTCCAGGGGCCTTCTCCCAGTCCGGCTGGTCCGGGACCTTTGCCTGGTCGCGAAGCCTCGTCCACTCCTCCTCCGTGGGAAGACGGATCGGCTTGCCGGTCCGTGCCGCGAGCCAGTGACAGAACGCTCTCGCTTCGAGGCAGTTCACTTCCACCGGCCAGTCCCACGGCATCTCGATCTCCCGGAGCATCGTCCGGAGCCGATACGAGCCGCCGTCCCTGACCCAGAAGCGCGGGCACTCTGCCTCGCAGTAGCTGCGCCACCCCCACCCCTCTTCGTCCCAGAAGCTCTCCTCCGCATAGCCGCCCTCCGTGACGAACGGGAGGAACTCGGCGTTGCTGATGAGGTACTTCGCAGCCTTGAAGGCGGGGACGTCGCGGACGTGGCGGCCGTACTCGTTGTCCCACCCGTAGAGGGCGTGATCCCTCTCCTTGCCGAGAGTGACGCGGCCGCTCGACACCGGCAGAAGCTCGTTCGCGGGTGCCTCGCCGGATCTCGGGCAGACCGGCCAGTGCGGATCGTCGCGGAGGCACTCGAGGGGGAGCTGGCGGATGAGGACGGAGGAGGTTTCGAGGTGGATGCGCGCGTGCTCGATTCCCATGAGGATCGCCCAGAAGGGGCTCTCCCAGCCGATCGGCACGGTGAGGGGGAGCTCCGTGATCGCCCGGTCCACGGTCTCGCGCACGAGGTCGCGGTAGGCCCGAACCTCGGCGGACGGCGGCCAGTCGTAGTGCGTCTGATCGAGGTCGTCCCAGCTCATCTCGTCCACACCGATGGCGAATATCGACTCGAGCTTCGGATTCAGGCGCTCGGGCAGGATCTTCGCGAGCACGAGCTTGTTCACGAAGAAGACGGCGGTGTGGCCGAGGTAGAAGATCAGCGGGTGGCGGAGTGGGTCCGCGCGGCGGGTGAAGGCCGCGTCGTCCAGAAGTGTGTCGTAGAGCTGCTCGTCGATCGTGAACGTGTCGTGGAAGTAGCGCCGGATCTCCTCGCGCTTCGCTTCCGGCTCGCCGGTGTTCAGGACGATGGTTCGCGTGACAGTCAGACCCATGGGGTTCGCCTCCTTGGGCACGAGTGTACGGTCTTCTTGTGCGCGCGACCCGACCTGTTGCTTCGTTGATGCTCGGCGACGAGCGATCCACACCCGCGAGACGGCCGCGTGGAACGGGAGCTGCCGGGCTCACTCCACGATCACCAGGTCCGCGCGCGAGGAGGCGCCCACCGCGACCCTGACCGTCACTTCCCCGCTCTGGCCGGTCGTCGTCTCTCCGCTGATACTAAATGTGCCTGCGGGGATCCCGGGTAGGACGTAGCTGCCGTCCACGAGACTGCACTCGACTTCGGCTCCGGCAACCAAGCGCCCACTGCTGTCCTTCACGGTGATCCAGACGCGTTTCACCGGACCGCCGTCGGACGAGGTCACGACACCCGTGATGGATCCGCCGGGCCGCAGCTCCACCACCAGGCCTTCCAGACTCTCGCCCTCTTCGAGGACCACGTCATCGACCACGGTGGTGGCCAGGCCGGTGTCCTTCCCGCGCCAGTCAGGACCTCCGGCGCGCAGGCGATAGCGACCAGGTGGCACGAACTCGAAGCGAAAGGAACCGCCCGCGTCGCTGCTCTGTTCGCCGACTTCGAGGCCGTGGCCGGCCGGGCCCTCCGCTCGATCCAACGCTACGAAGACCTGCGTGGCCGGTCGACCATCCGGGCCCAACACGGTTCCGGCAATCGAAGCGACCGGCAGATCGAAGTCCTCTCGCTGGCTCTTCTCCTCCCCGATGTCGCGCCTGAACTGCGCGTCGTTGCCACCCGGTCTGCCGATCGAGAACCAGTGCGGTCCGGGGTCGTTCAACTTCAGCTCGTAGTTACCGAGCTCGTCGCGGATCGCAGCGGCGTAGAAGTCGTGTTGACTACAGCCGACGACCAGTCCGTCCATCTCCCGGCCGCCGACAGTCACCCGGCCGTGCACGATGATCGCGCCGGTGTGCACTCCGCCGAGCACCACGTGAGCGGAACCACCCTCGGCCAGCGTGACGGTCACCTCCCGGCGCCGGGCATACGTCAACCTCCAGTCCCCTCCGGGATCTTCGTCCGACGGTGGCTCGAGGGTGACGCGGAACTCACCCGGCGGCAGACCTTCGATACTGAACCACCCTTGGTCATCGCTCCGTGCCCCCTCCCAGAAGTCGAGATCACCTTGGCCGTCCACGACGATCCGTCGGCCCGCCAAGGGCTGCTCCGAGGGGTGGACCTTCCCGGTCAACCTCGCGCCGGCGCGCAATGCCAGAAGCAGGTTCTCGTGTGCTTCCCCGGGCCCCCCTTCGAGCTCGAGCTTCGGCGACGGCGCCCATCCCGACGCGTTCGCGGAGAGCGCCAGGGATCCCACTGGAGCATCGCTCCGCTCGAACCGGCCCTCTCCATCGGTGATCGCCACTCTGATCCCGGTGCTGGTGGTCCAGCCCCGCTGCAGGTCCATGTCGACCTCTGCACCGGCCACCGGGTTTCCCCGGGGATCCACGACGACCCCGCTCAGCCGGGCGGCCCTCACCACGACCAGCTCGAGCGGGGCATCGGTCGGGATCATCACCGTCTTCGGCTCAGGTACGATGATCCCCTTCCTCACCAGTCGGATCAGCCACACTCCCTCGTCGAGCCCGGTCAGCTCGAACCGTCCGTTTTCGTCCCGGCTCGTTTGGCCGATCAGACCCGGCCCGTCGAGGTGCTCCCAGCCGCTCTTGTGCGACCGGGGTTCCGCCGTCAGCCGGAAGCCGGTCAGCGGTGCGCCAGTGTCGTCGATAACTCGCCCTCGCAGGGTCTCGCCGGGAGAGAGGATTACGATCAGCCCTTCGGTTCGGGGAAGAACGTCCATCCTCGTGCCCTTCCAGGGCTGCTCATCGGGGGCGCGGCGCCTCCTCTTCGGGGCGCCATCGGCTCCGCCTCCCGTGGCACGAGGTGGAGGCTCGCGGCGCGCAGTTGCGATTACCATCATCGGCCGGTCGGCCAGGCCGGAGAAGCGGAAGTTCCCTTGGGAGTCGGCCTTGCCGGTGAATCGTCGAACGCGCAGGTAGTCCTCGTCCTCCCCGAGAACGGGTTGCGCTCTCACCGCAGCACCCACCGCCGGAGTACCGTCGGGCCAGAGGACTCGACCGGTGATCTCGAGGCCGGCCTTCACCTTGAAGTGCAGATTCTCGCGCACCTCCCCGGGTCTCAAGTGGCCCATCTTTTCGACCCGCGCAACCTCTCCTCCGACCAGGATGGTCAGGGTAGTCTCGCCCGCCTGGAGGCCAGTGAACTCGAAGGTGCCGTCCTCGGCGGTGCGAGCAGGGTTCCAGTCCGTGGGGTGCTGCCGTCCCCTGGCGACGAGAATCTCCACTTTCAGCCCGACCCCCTTCAGCCCCTTACCGTCTTCGTCGACGACACGGCCGGCGAGGCGCACACCGCGGATGAGCGTGGGGTTCGCCTGTGTGACTTCACCCGGAGAAACGGTGATCCCCGGCAGCTGCTGGCCGACGAAGACCCTGGAACGGAGGTCGAGCCGGTAGTCGGGCCCTGGAGGCAGACCACCGATCTCGAAACTCCCGTCGCGAGCAGGCCGCGTGACATGGCGTACCATGCCTCGCTCCGAGTCCCAGCATTGCGCCCCCAGCACCACTCTCCAGTGGACATTCTCGCGGGTCACTCTTCCTGAGGGCAGCAACATGGCTCCGGTGATCGCACCGCCCAGGAGCGGCTCGAGCACCACCTCGCCAATCTGTGTCTTCAGGTCGACGTTACGGTTCTCCTCGAGGTAGAGGTAGCGCCCCTGCAACGAGAGCTTACCCCACGTCGTCCTCGCGCCGAACGCGACGCGGAAGCGGCCGTCGGGTTCGACGTGGACGGTGTGCTTGTTCGGCGACTTGCGTCGGTTCGTGAAGCGCTGGCCGCTGGCTTCGACCCGCAGCGCTTCGTCGGGCGGGGTCCCTTCGGGGAAGATCACTCGCCCTTCGATCCACTGCGCGTCGGTGGGGATCGTGAAGCCACCCGATCCCGCCTTGGCGAGCGCCACCGCCTCCCGTTCTGGTTCGGTAGCGTTCTCCTCTTCGATTGCTGACCCGAGCGGTGTCACTGAGGGTAGAGCCGACACCCTAGTCCCTCGCCCCGACACGTCCGGTGCATCCATGGTGGGACCGGGAAGCGCCGGATCACTCTGTCCGATGTGTACCTCGGATAGAAGGAACCAGAGGAGGCCGAGCGCCGCCAGGAGCAGACCGGCGACGAGCGCGAGGGACTTGCGGACCGACATGCCAGAAGCCCAGACCGGGCAAGTGCGGGACAGGGCTCGGTCTTCAGTGTAGGGGCTCGGTGGATTCGTGGCCCAGGCAAGCCCGGCATCTCGACGCGTGGTGTGCTGGGCCGCCCCATCGAGGCGCTCTCGCGATTCCGTCCCACGGCCCCCCATTGGCCCCTGATGACGGCAGATTCCGCATGGAATATTCGGCAAATTGTGGATTTTTGTTGCGGCACATCCTGGATTTAGGGGCCTCGAAGGCCCACCATGGGAGCCATGGAGGTCAGCCTCTATCCCCGAGCCATCGATCGGGTCGTGGCGGATGAGTTGCTGCCCGTGTTCCCCGCGATCCTGCTCGTGGGCCCGCGGGGGAGCGGCAAATCCACGTCGATGACTGCGCTGGCGGACACGGTCCTGGACCTCTCGGAGCCGGGGACTCGGCTGGCCGCTGCGGAGGATCCCGATGGGACCCTGTCGGCAGGGAGAGGCACGGTGCTGATCGATGAGTGGCAAGAGGCACCCGAGATCCTGGGGGCGGTGAAGCGAGCAGTCGATCGTGACCCGGCCAGAACGCCGGGTCGGTTCATCGTCACCGGGTCCGTCCGGGCCGCTCACCAGGCAGCGACGTGGCCTGGGACGGGCCGGCTGATTCGGCTGCGCATGTACGGGCTGACTCAGGCGGAGCTGGGGGGCGATCGCGACTACAACCCGATCGATGCCCTCTTCGCTATGGAACAGCCGGTGTTCCGGGCCAGCCGCCTCTCTCGAGGGGACTACCTCGAGAGAATCGTCGCCGGGCGTTTTCCGTCGGTCGTCAAGCTGAGTGGAAGGAACCGGTCGAGGTGGTTCGGTGCCTACATCGAACAGCTTGTCGAGCGTGATGCCCGGCAGCTCTCCGAGCACAAGCCACGCCCCAACTTGGTTCGCTCCGTGCTGGCCTCCTGCGCCGCAAGGACCGGGCAGGAGCTCAACAAGAGTGCGACAGCTGCTGACGCGGGTGTCGACTACCGGAGTGCGGAGCGAATCATCGGGCTGCTGGAGGACCTCTCCATCGTCCTGCGTGTGCCGGCCTGGCACGCCAAGCGACTGAAACGGCTCACGCTGTCTCCGAAGATCCACCTGACGGATTCGGGGATGGCCGCCTACCTGCTCAATGTGGGCGCTCAGGAACTGGGGCGTTCTCCGGCTCTGATCGGACCGATGTTCGAGTCGTTCGTCGTTGCCGAGCTCGCCGCACATCTCGAAACGGCAGCCGAAGAGACAGGCCTGTTTCACCTTCGGAATCGCGATGGACGGGAGGTCGACGTGGTTCTCGAGAGCCACGGCCGCATCGTCGGGCTGGAGGTCAAGTCATCGAGCAAGGTCGATCGATCGGATGCCAAGGGACTGATCTGGCTCAGGGATCGGATCGGAGAGCCCTTTCACTTTGGAGCAGTCCTCTACTCGGGGGCCCTCCCCTTCCGGCTCGTCGATCGCATCTGGGCATTGCCGATCAGCGCTCTCTGGCAGGGGGGTACCGTCCGAGAATAGCACCGACCGTCCGCTTGCGCCGGTGCATGGACTTACGTCGTCCCGAGCGGGGTGTTTCCCTCGTTCGCAGCTACTCCGAGATCACCAGATCCGCGCGTGAGGTCGCCCCGGCGGAGACCTTCACCGTCACGGGCACCGACTCACCGACTTGCGTCCTGCCGGAGACGGTGATCGTCCCCTCGGGAATCCCGGACAAGACGTAGACTCCGTCGTCGGGATTGCAGTGGACTCCGGTCTGCGCGACCTCCTGCCCGCTCCCGTCCTTCACCGTGAACCAGACGTATTCCGCCGGGCTGCCGTCGGAGTGAGTCACCACTCCGGTCAGGATTCCGCCGGGGTGCAGCTCGATCACCAGGCCGTTCAGGGCCTGTCCTTCCTCGAGCACCAGCTCCTCGGTCACGACGCTGGTGAGGTTGACATTTCCATCGCGCCAGTCGGGGCCCCCGGCGCGCAAGCGGTAGCGCCCCGGCTTCAGGAATCCGAAGCGGAAGGAGCCGTCGCTGTCGCTCTCGTGGCTCGCGACGTGGTGACCGTCGCCCGTCTTCTCGTCCATTCGCTCCAGCACGACGGAGGTCTTCGCGACCGGCTGGGCGTCCGACCCCAGCACGATCCCCGCGATCGAGCCGACCGCCAGGTCGAAGTCCACTCGCTGGCTCGCCTCTTCGCCGAGCTCGCGGCTGAAGGTCGCGCGGTCGCCATCGCGGGCGGTGACCGAGAACCAGTAGGAGCCCGGACTGGTCACCTTCAGCTCGTAGTTGCCGAACTCGTCGCAGGCCGCCGCCGTGTTGAACTCGTTCGCCCCACACCGCACGACGAGGTCCGGCATCGGTTCGCCACCGACCGTCACCCGCCCATGGACGAGGATCGCCGAAGCGGACGGCTCGCCGAGCACCACGTGAGCGGTGCCGCCCTCGGTCATGGTGACGACCGCCTTGTGCTGCTGGGCAGAATACAGCCGGCGGTCTTCTTCCCCCTCGGCGCCGCGCGGGGGATCGACCCGGACGTTGAACTCACCCGGCGGCAGGCCCTCGAAGCTGAACCGACCCTGGCTGTCGCTGTACGTCGATTCCCAGAAGCTCACTCCCTGGCGGCCCGACACGTAGACCCGGCGACCGGCGACCGGCTTCGCCGAGGCGTGGATCTCTCCGGTCAGCCGAGCGCCGGGACGCAGCACGAGCAGCAAACCCTCGCGCTCTTCTCCCGGACCCACCTCGAGCTCGAGAGCATCCGACCGGGCCCAACCGGGAGCCTCTGCGTAGAGCGACAACGAGCCCGGCGGCGCATCGTCCACCGTGAAGCCGCCGTCGCTGTGAGCCGTGGTCGTGATGCTGAAGATGGTCCCTTGCGGCCCGGTCCGGTGGCTCAGGTCGATCTCCGCCCCACCCACCGGCTGGCCGCTCGGGTCCTGGACCACTCCGACGAGGCGAACGGATCGCCTGACTCGCAGGTCGAGCGGGACGTCGGTCGGGATCGTCACCACGACCGGGTCGGTGCCGACGAAACCGTTCCCGGAGACGCTGACTCGCCACTCTCCGGCACTGAGCCCGGCCAGCACGAACTCACCGTTGTCGTCGCGCGCACGACCGCTGATCTGACGCGACCAGTCGAAGTTCGGGATTCCGCCCCCCTCCTCTCGTGGAGTCGCCTGCACCTGGTAGCTGGTCACCGGCGCACCGGTGTCGTCGGTGACTCGCCCGCGCAGGGTGTCACCCGGCGTGAGGATCACGATCACGCTCTCGTCGCCGGGGGTGAGGTCCTTCTGCTCACCCTTCCAGATCGGGCCCCTCCGGGTGCGTCGCTTCTTCCCCGAGGAATCGCCGGCTCCGGCTCCCTCGTCGCGGATCGGGAGCTCGCGCCGCGCGGAGGCGGACAAGAACGCCGGCCGTGCCTCGAGTCCGGTGATGCGGAAGTTCCCCTCGCCGTCGGTCTTGGCGTGGAACTCGCGAGCGTTCCAGGAGTCCTCGTCCTCGGCGAGGACGTGCTGCACCTTCACCATGGCGCCCACCGCCGGCGTGCCATCGGGCCAGACCACGCTTCCGCCGAGCGCCAGGCCGGCACTCACCTGGTAGTGGAGGTCGTCTCGATCCTCGCCGGCCTCGAACGAACCCAGCTCCACGACTCGCTCGGAGCACCCCTCGGCTCGGATGCGAAGGGTGGCCGTCCCGGGCTGGAGCCCGGTGAACTCGAACGCACCATTCTCGGTGGAACGTCTCTGGAGGTGGGTCGTCGAGCTGCGCTCCTCCGTCTCGACGTGATTCTCGAGCTCCAGCTCGGCACCCTCCAGCCCCACACCATCGGTTCCGGTGATCCGCCCCGCTAGGCGCACGCCCCGGACCAGGGTGAGCTCGATCTCGGTGATCTCGCCGGCGGCGACCACGAGCCCCTCCTTCCAGCTGTCGGAGAAGATCGTCGAGGAGAGGTCGAGGTGGTACTTGCCGCCGGGGGGCAAGCCGGTGATCTCGAAGCGTCCGTCAAGGCCAGGCTTCGAGTTGCGCCGCACCCGGTTCCGGCCCGATCCCCAGTTCTGCGCCGCCAGCATCACGCTCTCGAACGTCTCCTCGGAGGCGATCTCCCCGGGCGGCAGCAGCAGTTTCCCCGCGATCATTCCACCCAGGAGAGGCTCGAGCGTCACCTCGCCATCCTGCTTCTTCAGATCGACCTTCTGCTTTCCCTCGAGGTAGAGGAAACGCCCGGACATGCCGATGAACCCCTTCTTCGTCGCGGCGCTGAAGGCGACCCGGAAGCGGCCGTCGGACTCGACGTCGACCTTGTGTCGGCGCGGCGACTTGCGGTCCTTGGTGAAGCGCCGGCCGCTGGCTTCCACGCTGAGCTGTTCGTCGAACGGGGTGCCGGCGGGGAAGATCACCCTCCCCTCTACCCACTGGGCGTCGCCCGGAATCGCGAAGCCCCCCTTCTCCGTCTCTGCGAACGCCACCGCTTCGCGCTCCGGCTCGCTCGCCTCGCTCACCGGCTCGGGGCGCGGCTCCGGAGGCGGGAGTAGCTCGGCGCTGCCGTCGCGGGAGACCTCTGGACCTTCCGATCCGGGCCCCGACAGCGCCGGCTCTCTCGACCCCGCGGATGGCTCGGAGAAGGTGTACCAGAGCACGCCGAGAGCGGCGAGGAGCAGGAAGGTGACTAGCGCGAGAAGCGGTCGGATCGACATCGTGAGAACACCGCCCGGTGAGGCTCGGGACGCGGATGACCCAAGATAACGCCCGTGGGACCGGGCGAATTCGGGCAATCCCGGCGTTTCCGCCGCCGACCGGGCGCCCCGATCCGGATCGGGGCGAGGAACGCGGTGTGACCCGACCGCCGGGCGGGGCCAGCTTCGTCGACCCCCTCGCCCCTCCCCAGCATCGAGGATCCTTCCATGTGGCATCGGCTCGACGATCGCGCACCTCGCGGACCGCTCACCCTCGCGGTGCTCCTCTCGTCGTTTCCCTTGCTCGCTCCGGGGTGTGCCGCCCCGGAGACTTCGGCGGAAGAGCCTCCGGCGGCCGGTCCAGAGCAGAAGATCGAGCGCGCAGAGCCCTGGCGGGCGGAGGAAGCCAACAAGAACGCCCGGGCGAAGCGGATCGAGGCCGAGCTCCGGACGCTGAGCGAGGACCATCCGTGGGCTGGTGTGTACCAGTGCGGCGACGGCTACGGGGTGAACGTCTGGATCTGGCTCGCCCCGGAGAACGGCTTCGCGTACCAGTACCGGGGCTCTCGCGACTTCATCGACCTGAATCACGGTGAGGTCGTCGAGGTCGGTCCGGAGAACTCGACGGCGAAGTACCGCTTCCTCGCCAGTCCGCGTCAGCTCGGGTGGGTGGATCCGAGCACCGGGTTGACCGTTTCGACGTCGCGGCTGTAGACGGACTACCCCCCCTCCTCGTTTCCGGATCGTTCGCGAGGTTGTCGCGCGGCAAACGCGCGCCTGTTTCCGGATACAATGCCGGGGCTCACGGCCTCCACCGTCAACCCTCCCGACGGGTGGCGGTCGGCCACCACCCGGCTCTTCCGCCCAGGGCGACCGTCCATCGCGCCCCCTCAATCCATGTTCGCTCGCCTCCTGCTTTCACTGCTTGCCCTGCTGAGCTTCTCCCTGGTCACTGCCTCCGCCGCCCCCCAGGAGTGGCCGTTCGGCAACGACCCAGAGGACCCTCGCGCCCGCAATCGCGACCTCTACAACCTGGGACTCCTCGGCGCCAAGGCCACTGACGCGATCCGCGGCGAGCCGCAACCCGGCACTGGCCTGCAGCGCTTCGAGGGCGTGGTGGAGGAGGTTCCCGATCACGGTCCGAAGAAGCTGCGCATCGAGTGCCTCTTCCCCGAGGGCCCGGCGGCCGTGGCCGGACTCCGGGTGGGAGACGTGGTGGTCGGCCTCGGCTCGAAGGAGTTCAAGGACGGCTACTTCGCGCCGCTCTCCAAGGCGCTGATCGGCGCGGCCTCGGCGAAGAAGCCGAAGGAGATAACGCTGCGCGTCGAGCGAGAGGGGGAGCGCGGAGTGCTGAAGATCGCCGTGCCGATCGAACCGCTCGACAGGCTTCTGGCGAAACCGACAAGACCGGAAGCACGCACCCTCCTCGCCGCGCGTGCGCTCGACTGGCTCGCGGAGCAGCAGGGCGAGGACGGCGGTTTCCCGCAGACCCTCGGCGGGATGAACGGCGCCGTGGTCCAGACCTGCATGGCGGGACTGGCCTGGATCGCCGGCGGCTCGAGCCTGGAGAGCGAGCCGCACTCGGAGAACCTGGCGAAGGCCCTCACCTTCGTCGACGCGAACGTCGGCGCGAAGTCCGCGCTGAGCGCTCAGGCGGGCTCGAACTGGAGTCAGGTGAACTGGGGCTGGGTGCACGCGGGGATCTTCCTCGGGGAGCTGCACCATGCCTCGCCGAACGAGGAGCTCGGGGTGGCGCTCCAGCGCATCGTCGACACGATCCAGGGGAACCAGGAAGCGAGCGGCGGCTACGCGCACGGTCCCGGAGGGCCCAACGCGCTCGGCTACGTCGAGCTGAACATCGTCGGCGGCCTGGCGCTTTGCGCGCTGGGACTCGGGCAGCAGGCCGGGTGCACGATCGACGAGGACAAGGTGGAGCGCTTGATGGCCTACATCGAGGCCTCGAGTGGCGATGGTGTGGGCTACTCGACCAAGGACGGGCAGCGTGGGATCGCCAACATCGGCCGCACCGCCTCCACCTGGCTCGGCTACCGCACGCTCGGCCAGGGGAAGAACAAGTTCGCCGCGCGCCTGGCCGGGTACGTGAAGCGCAATGCGGACGAGGTGCTGGGGGGCCACGCGAGCCTGATGCAGCACATCCTCTTCGCCGGCCTGGCGGCCCAGGCGCAGGGTGGTGCCGCGGAGAAGAGCTACTGGTCGACGATGGAGCGAGACATCGTCCTCGCCCTCTCGCCGGACGGTTCCTTCCAGCCGCGCCCCTGGGCGGAGAGCTTGCGGATGGCGAGCAACTCCGACGTCACCTTCGGGGAGGTCTGGACCACGGCGTGCTGGACCTGTGTCCTGGCGTGCCAGCCGCCGAAGAAGGGCTCGGGGGGCTTGCCGGCGCTGCTCGGGGATTGAGCCCCTCTCCGCACTCGCTCCGGAACTGCGCATCCTGGCAGGGCTCGCGGCCCGCGGCATCTCGGACCGGGGCGAAGCCGGGATGGGTTTCGACATCTGGTGTCCGCCGGTATCATCGATCTCGATGCAGGGCTCCGTCGCCGCGAGCTCGCCGGCGGAGCGCCAGACCGTCCACTCCGGAGGGAAAGGATTACGTCATGCGATTCGCACTCACTCTCGCCGCCGCCCTCACCGCCTCCACCGCCGCCCATGCGCAGACGACCTGGCACGTTCCGGAGGACGTCTCGACGATCCAGGAAGCTATCGACGTGGCCGTGAGCGGGGACACGATCCTGGTCGCCCCGGGGACCTACTACGAGAACCTCGACATCCAGGGAGAAGTGCTCACTCTGAGGAGCCTCCACGGCCCGCGGGTCACGATCGTCGACGGCCAGGAGCTCGACTCGGTGGTCAAGTTCAGCGGCGGCGCGAACGGGGTACTGGACGGCTTCACCCTGCGTCATGGTTACGCGGACTTCGGGGGCGGGGGGATCAACTCCTACCAGTCGAGTCCGGCCATCCTCAACTGCATCGTCCGCGAGAACGAGGCGGGCTGGGCCTCCTGGGACATCGGTGTGCCGTCGTGGTCACAGGTGCAGTTCAGCAACTTCGGGAGCGCACCGGCGCTCAACGGCAACATCGACGCACCGCCCGAGTTCGTGAACGCGACCTCCCTGGACTTCCACCTCCGCTCGAGCTCTCCCTGCCGCGACGCCGGCCTGTCGACCGCGCCGGGCCTGCTCCCGACCGACTTCGAGGGGAACGACCGGGGCACGGGCGGCGTCGCGGACATGGGCGCCGACGAGTACGCGCCGCACCTGTACATGACGAGCGATCCCTCGCCGGGCCAGATCGTGTCCTTCGTCGTCGTCGGCCTGCCCACGGGCACGCCCTGCTCCGCCTGGCTCAGCCCGTCGCTGATGCCGAATCCCCTGAGCACGATCTACGGCGACTTCTGGCTCGCGGGACGGCGCGTGACCCTCTTCAACGGGAAGCCGGTCGGCCCCGGCGATCTCCTGCGCGAGCTCTGGACCGTCCCCCCGTCGACTCCGGCTCCGTCGAACCTCTTCGCCCAGGGGCTCCTGGGGACCGGCTTCTCGGCGGTGGAGGCGGTGCGCGTGGAGTGACGGGGAGTGGGATCGAGCCCCTCCGCGTCAGCGACCTTCCTTCTTCTCCGGATCGAACTTCGGGTTGTCGCTCGACATGCGCGCACCCGTCTCCTCGCGCCAGGCGGCGAGCTTGGCGTGGAGCGCCTCGACCTTCTCCGGATTCTCGCCGGCCAGGTCGCGCGTCTCACCGATGTCGTCTTGCAGCTGGAATAGCTCGAGCTTCCCGTCCTCGTACCACTCGATCAGCTTCCAGTCGCCGGCGCGAATGGCGCCGGCCGGCGCGCTGCCCTGGTTGCCGTAGTGCGGGTAGTGCCAGTAGATCGCGTCGCGCTCCGGCGCCTTCCGATCCTTCAAGAGCGGCACCAGACTCAGCCCGTCGACGTGTTGTTTCGGCCGCGGCGGCAGGCCGGCCATCTCCAGGATCGTCGGGTAGAAATCGGTGGAAACCACCGGCACCGAGCATACGCTGCCCGGCTCGGTGACCCCGGGCCAGCGAATCACCATCGGCTCGCGAATCCCACCCTCGTAGATCCAGCCCTTGCCCGCGCGCAGCGGTAGGTTCGAGGTCGGGTGCCCCTCCGAGGTGGAGAGGCCGCCGTTGTCGGACATGAAGAAGACCACTGTCCGACCGGCGAGCTCGAGTCGATCGAGCGCGTCGAGCACCTTGCCAACGGCGAGATCCATCGCCTCGACCATGCCGGCGTAGACGGCGTGTTCCTGGACCAGGCGGACCTTGCGGTTGTGCTCCTTCCCCCACTCGGCGGCGAGCGCGCGCTCGGTCTTGCGCTCCAGGTACTTCTGCTTCAGGTCCTCGCGACTGATCAGCGGCGTGTGCACCGAGTAGAAGGAGAGGTAGACGAGGAACGGCTCTTCCCGCTTCTCCTCGATGAACTTCACCGCCTCGCTGGCCAGGCGAGCGGGCAGGTGTTCGCCGTCCGGGCCGTCTTCGAGGCGCGGGTTGCCGTAGGGAGAGAAGTAGCGTTTGCCCCCGTACGGACCGCCGCGCGTGATCCCGCCGCGGTTGACGTCGAAGCCCTGATCCTCCGGCCAGAATCCCTCCGGCCCCAGGTGCCACTTCCCGGCGAAGAAGGTCGCGTAACCCGACTCCTTCAGCGCCTCGGCGATCGTCACCTCCTCGTGCGGCAGACGGTCCTCGTAGGAGGCCGGCAGTTGCTTCGTATTGCGCTTCCACCTCTTCGGCTGCGCCGCCCCGAAGTAGTCGGTGGTGTCCATCCGCGCCGGGTACTTCCCCGATATGATGCTCGCTCGCGTCGGCGAGCAGACCGGGCAGGCCGCGTACGCGTCGGTGAAGCGCTGGCCGGTCGCGGCGAGGCGATCGACGTTGGGCGTGTCGTAGAAGCTGCTCCCGAAGCAGCCGAGGTCGGTCCAGCCGAGGTCGTCGACGAGGAAGAAGACGAAGTTCGTCGGTTCGTCGTCGGGGGTGGTCGAGGCGGGAAGGGCCGGGGTCAGCCCGAGGAGGAGCAGCGCGGCGGGGATCAACTTCATGAGCGAAAAAGACGTTGCGTTGACACGAACTGCTGAACGAGCCCCGCGTGGAGACTCGCGACCTCGGGCGACGTCGCCCTGTCCGGCCGCCGGCCCTACGGTGACTCCACCTGTGGGATCAGAACCGGCATGTCCATCATCGGCCAGATCAGCCAGACGAAGATCGCCAGCACCACCATCAGGATGCCGCACGCGGGGATGCCGCAGACGAAGAACTCCTTGGTGGTGAACTGTCCGGAGCCGTAGGCGATGGCGTTGGGAGCGGCGCCGACCAGCAGCAGGAAGGGCATGCCCGCGGTGACCAGGCTCGAGTAGAGGATCACCTCGGGCTCCACGTGGAGGTACGGCGCGATGACCAGAGCAACTGGCAAGGAGATCGCGATCGCCGCCACGTTCATGATCAGGTTGGTCATGATCATCACGAAGAAGGCGATCCCCAGGATGAACACGAGGCCGGGCGCCTCCTCGAAGAATCCCAGCCACTGAACGGCAATCCAGTTCGCGGCCTGGGTCTGCCACAGGCAGAAACCGATGCTCATTGCGCCACCGAAGAGCAGGATGATGTTCCACGGTGTGCCCTCGAGGTCCTTCAGGTCGAGGATCTTCAGGGCGTAGAACATGACCGTGCCCAGGAGAATGATCCCGCTCTTGTCCAGGTGCGGCCGGAGCTCGTGGGTCTCGGGCAGGAAGGAGCGGATGGAGAGCAGGGAGATCGCCGAAAGCACGACGACGAGCACGATGATCTCCTGGCGCGTCATCGGGCCGAGCTTCTTGTAGAGATCCTTCGCCCGCTCCTTGAGCCCGGGGATCGTCTTCCGCTCCGGCTTGTAGTAGACCATGATGTAGGCCCACAGAACGAACGTCATCACGATGCCGACCGGCGCCATGTAGTACGACAGCTCGAAGAAGCCGACGTTCTTGTTGGTGATGTCGTTGAAGAAGCCGAGAGCCACGGCTCCCCGCGCCGCGCCGAGCAGGGTGATGATGCTGCCCGCGCCGGCGACGAAGGCCATGCCGATGAAGAGGCCCTTGCCGAATCGGGTCGGCTTGTCCTCGTCGGTGTAGAGCCCGTGGATCGCCATCAAGAGCGGGAAGATCGTCGCCGCGACCGCGGTATGGGCCATGATCAGCGTGAGCGCGCTCGTCAGGACGAAGCAACCCAGGTAGATCATGCTGGTCTTCTCGCCGATGATCGAGAGCATCTTGTAGGCCAACCGCTTGGTCAGGCCGGTCTTGGTGAAGACCATGCCGATCACCAGCGAGCCGAAGATGAACCACACCGATGGCGCGAGGAAATCGGTGAAGGCGATGCGAGTGCCCGAGATCGTCTCGCCGTTCTCCAGAATCATGTCCGGCCGGATCAGGAACAGCGCCTGCATCACCCCGATCATGATGCTGGTCACCCCGATGGGCACGACCTCGGTGACCCACCAGACGACGACGAGCAGGAACAGGGCGACGGCGGCCTTGCCCTGGGGCGTGAGCGGGAAGACCTTGCCCTGCGGGTCGACCGCGTCCGGCCAGGCCGGCGACAGGTACGTCACGAAGAACAGGGCGACACCGAGCAGCAGGAAGAATGCGCGCTTGACGTCGAAGGGCTTCTTGGTGGCTTTCTGGAAGGCCCCGCCTCCGGCTTCGGAAGAAGCGCCGGCGGTGGCTTGCGTGGTCTCGGTCATCCTCTGGTCACCTCAGTCTGGCCGTTGACTCGACGGCTCCTACGGAGCCGGGGAGCGACGACGGCCAGCCATCTCAGACCGGCCGAGATCGCGCGGAGGATAAGCGTTCCAACTCGTTTCGGCAATCGGCTGCGAGCCTAGCTTTCGCCTCCTGTTAGCGGGATTCGGCGGAGATCCGGCGACGGAAACGGACCATTTCGACCGTGTTCAGCGGCCTCCGAGCGAACCGCCCGTCCGCGCATAAGCCCTGTTGCGCAGATCGCCGCCGACAATGCGCGAAGGCCGCGAATCACCCATCGGAGCACGCCAGCGCGAACGACAAGGACCGGGTCACCGCCTCTTCCGAAAGCGCCAGGTCGGGTTGAAATAGTCGGGCGCCACGGTATCCAGGCCATCCGGTCCCACCGACCACATCAAGAGCGTCCCGTCTTCCTCGATCCGCGCTTGCAGGGGTCTTCCGGAGAAGGGGTCGATCGTCGCCGTGATCTCGGCGAGAGCCGCGTCGGGACCCTCGGCGTGAGCCCGCAGCCCGGCCAACGCGAACTGGAGGCGGACTTCCGCTTCGAGGGCCTCATCCAGCAGCGAGTCCAGCCGTGGCAGGAGCATCGAGGCCACTCGAGAATCGGCCCGCTCAGTAGCCTCCGAGCCGCGGACTGGGGCCGAGCCGCGCTGGTACGAGACACATTCCTCGAGGTATCCCTCCATCGCCTCGAGATAGGCGATCCGATCGGAATCGAGAGAGACGGACGTCCAGGGAATCAGCCAGTCGGAAGGGCGCCGGCCGATCGCTCCGTCTCCATCCCAGTCGCCGGCGCGAATCAAGTCGAACATCCGACAGCCGTGGACCCGCTCGGATTCGATCGCGGTGATCAGGCCCTGAACAGGCCCCTTGCTCGACAGGAAGCTCCGCAGCTCACTCAGATCCGTTCCGGCCGGCAGGTGGGGCAGCGTCCGTTCGAGGCCCCAGAGAAAGCTGGACAATCCGGAACTGGAGGCCAGGAACACGAACAGCGTCTGTGGCTCGCCGATCAGGTCGACCGCGTGCTTGGCTCGGTCGAGGAACTCCAGCGCCTCCGCAGTGCGCCCCTCGCGGGCGGCGAGGATGGCCAAGTCGTCCAGGATCCTCAGCAGCTCCAGGTAACCCGTGATCGGCGGACCGGGGAATTGATGCACCGTGGGTCCGTCGCCGGCATCGAGCTGCTCTTCCAGGCGACCCCGCCAGTCGATCGGACCTCGCTCGAGCACGCGCAGAGCTCGCTCGTAGCGCGGTCCCGCGGCCTCGACCCACAGGTGCACGGCGTGCCGCTCGCAATCGCTCACCTCCGCGAGATCGATCTCGAAGTAGAGGCTCTCGGACGGATAGAGATGGTGAAGTGGTGAATCGGGCGGTGCCTCGCCGAGGCACTCGATCCACGCCTCGAGCTTCGCGAGTTCGGCCGGGTCCGCTCCGGACTCGCGGGCGAGCCTGAGCGCCTCTCGTGCCCCGCCGATCTTCGCGAGGTTTTCGATCCGCCAGGGGTCCTTCTCGCCGAAGCTCTCGAGCCACTCGAAGGTCTCCGGATCGCCGGGCGGAGTGCGGGCGATCAGGTCATCGATCGTCAACGGCGCGCCCGTCGCCGCCCATCGATTCTCCACCACCTGCAGCTTGTCGCGCACCTTTTCCGCGTGCCTCGACCACAGCCAGCCGACCACGAGAACCAGGACGACGAGCGCGATGGCGGTGATGCCCATCGCCTTCAGGCAGCAGCCGCGCTCCTCCTTGCTCAACTCGGTCTTCATCGTGGGTGGATCTTACCCCGCCGGATCCTCCACGGAAGCCGCCCGCGTCGAATGGAGAGCACCGACCCGCCTTGGAGCGGTTATCCTCTACTCGCCCCAGGAGACCCGAATTCGGACGAGAGTGTAACGATGAGCCTGCTCGCCACCTGCCCCGACTGCCACAAGAAGTACCGAGTCCCCCACGCCGACAAGGAGTGGCGCTGCAAGGCCTGTGACGTGCCCCTCGAGCTGGAGGAGTCCGAGGTGGTGGAAGAGACCACCTTCGAGTGTCCGAAGTGCGGCGCCGAGATCGAGGAAGAGGATCGCTTCTGCGAGTCGTGCGGCGCCGTACTGAAGATGGCCGGGCCCTCGCGCAAGAGCGCCGAGCGACGGGTCGCCGGCAAGCAGATGCGCAGGGCGATGGGGCGAGTTCGCCTGCTGCGCTTCTTCCTCTACCTGGCCATGTTCGGAGCGGTCATCCAGCTGCTCGCCGCCGTGGGCGCCGCCTGGACGGGAGATCTCACCGCCGGCGGAGCTGCGCTCGTGCTTGCACTCAGCGCCCTGCTGGTCGGCCTGGTCATGCTCGCCCTCCACCACCTCGAGCGGAATCCGTTTCCGGTGGCGCTCACCCTGGCCCTCCTGAAGACGCTCGAGGTGGCGCTCGCCTACCTCGGCGAGGGCAACTGGGTGATCCCCTGTGTCTGGGCGGTGTTCTTCTGGGCGGCGACCTTCTTCGCGGCCGAGGTCACACGCCTCGCGCGCGAGCACCCCGACCTGTACCTGTCGAAGAAGCTGCGCGGCCGGGCCCCGAGCCGCTCCGGTGGGGCCCGCACCCGCGCGATCCACGAACGCCATCAGAAGAAGCAGCGCCGGAAGCTGATCGTCACCAGCTCGGCGTTCGGTGCGCTGACGCTGCTCGGCTTGGTCGGCATCTTCGTCTCGGAAGGGAGTGGAGACACTGAAGGTAGTGAGCCGGCGATCCCGACGGAAACCATCGACGCGTTCGTCGATGCCTGGAACCGGGCGGACATCGACGCGCTGGCTGAGCTCGCACCGGCGGACGGCCGGGAGAAGCGCCGTCGCAACCTGGCCAAGGCGATGCGACGCTACGGCTGGGAGGAGCAGTTGCCTCCCATCCTGGGGTTCACCCACGAGTCGACGCGGAAGGACCGGCTCAAGGTCACCTTCAACACCGAGGGTGGAGATCTCAAGGTGAACTTCACCTGCGAGGACGAAGTCTGGACGACGAGCACGATGGACTTCCGGGGCGTCAAGGAGTGGCGCCCCTGATCCACTCCCATGCGCTGCCCCTCCTGTCGCCAGAGAATCGCCGAAGAGGCGAAGTTCTGTCCCGCGTGCGGCTACCAGGTCCGCGAGCGCGGACCGAACCCGGCGAAACGCGGCGTGGTCGCCGCGGCGGTAATGTACGTGGGAGTGTTCGTCTCGCTCTTCGTGGTCGCGCACCTCACGCCGGAGGAGATCACGACGACGTTGGAGGAGCTCTCCTGGACGTCGCTGAGCTACGCGCTGATGCTCGTCGTCTCCGCGGTCGCCCTCGGCGTGCTCGGGCGCGGGGCGCTGCGCCGCTGTTTCGCCGGACCGTCGTCCCCGAAGTGGCTCGGCCTGGGTTTGGTCGGAGGGCTCGTCGGCTTCGCCCTCAGCGCCGCCTGGGTCTGGTTCCTCTGGACCATGGCGGGCGAGGAGGGCGAGGACGACGCCACCCTCGAAGGACTCTGGCTGGCGGTGTTCTGCGCCCACGTCGTCCTGCCCGCCTTCGTCGAGGAGTGGACCGACCGCGGCGTGCTCTGGGTGGCGATGCGGCGGATCACCGGTCAGAAGGGCACCATCTTCGCGACCGCCCTCCTCTTCGCCATGAGCCACGGACTGGGCGGCGGCGGTCTGCTCGAGGTGCCGCACCGCTTCGTGGTGGGCTTGATCTTCGGCTGGCTGCGAGCACGCAGCGGAAGCCTCTGGCCCGGGATCCTCGCGCACGCGGTGCTGAACACGCTGGCGATCACTGTCTGATCAGGGGAGCGTGAGGCGTCACGCACGCTGCAGACTCCGGGACCTCTCGCGGGCCCGCTCCAGTCTGCGCCTCCGTTCCTCACGATCGGGAACCTCCGGCGCCCCGACCTCCGGACGTTCCTCGTAGAGACGTCCGTCGAGGCGTCGTTCCTCCTCGCTTCGTCGCACGGCTCCTCGCCCCTTCAGGGTGAAGGGAATCCGCGCCTCGCGGCACTGCTTCCGGATCGAGCGCACCCACTTCGTCTCCATCGGGCGGGCGCCCCAACCGGTCTCGCCACCGACGATCACCCAGTCGATCCCGCGGAGGTTCAGCTTGCCGAGGTCCTCGAGCAGGGGTTCGAGCGCCAGAAAGCGCCGGGCGACCGGCGTCTCGCGCAGCCGCTTGATGCGGGGCACCCCGTGGCGCCGATCCTCGACGCTGACTCCGAGCCAGATGTGCTCGTTGTCCTCGAGCCCGCGGTGACGCGCCGCCGAGAGCAGCTTCTTCATCCGCTCCGCGCGCTTGGTCAGGATCGGAAAGACGTGCCAGTCGGCGAGGCGCATCACGCCGAGGACCTCGGCGACGAAGGACGCCGGTACTCGCTCGTGGAAGAGGTCACTCATCGAGCCGACGAAAGCGCGCCTCGGCCGGATCCAGCGGAGCGGCTCGAGGAGCTTCTCCGGCACCACGCGCGGATCGAACCCCTCCTCGTACGCGTGTCCGGGCAGGCCGCGCCAGCGCCGGGCGAAGATCTCCGCGTAGCAGTGGTCGCAACCCGGGCTCACCGCCGTGCAGCCACGGGTGGGGTTCCAGGTGGTGTCGATCCATTCAATCGCGCTCCGGCGAGTCATGAGAGGTATTTCCTGGGGCAGCGGGTCGCGCTCTCCGTCCTTGCTCGATGGAATGGACGCTCGCCACGGCGCCGGGTACCGGAGAAACCCATCCCTCCCGCCCCCGACTTCTCTACTGTTCAGGCCATGCTCTATCTTTCGCTCGGCACCCTCCTGCTGGTCGCCCTCGTCTCCCCTCAGGAGGAGGCAGACCCTCCCGGACACCTCTTCCTCGACAACGGCACGATCCGCCTCGGCGTCGACCTGGAGTCGGGCGGCAGCGTCTTCCACTTCTCCCGCGGCCCGAAGCAGCGGAACCTCCTGAACCACCACGACCGCGGGCGTTTCATTCAGCAGTCCTGGTACGGCGTGCCCGACGGCACGCACTGGAACGACAAGAAGTGGTGCTGGAATCCGGTGCAGGGCGGTGACTGGCGCGGGAACCCGGGGAAGCTGCTCGAGCAGAAGAAGACCGAGACGACGCTCTACACCAGGAGCACGCCGCGGCACTGGTCCGGCTGCGTCGACGTGCCCGAAGCGAAGATGGAGCAGTGGATCACCCTCGAGGGCGAACTCGCGCACGTGCGCTATCGGTTCACCTACAACGGCGAGGTCGAGCACCCGAAGAAGCACCAGGAGATGCCCGCGGTCTTCGTCGACCACGCCCTGCCGAATCTGGTGTTCCATGCCGCGGGCGATGACGAGAAGCCGTGGTCGGACGGAAAGCTGACGCGGATCGTGCCCGGCTGGCCGAATAAAGGGCACTGGCGTGGCGAATGCTGGGCTGCCTACGTCGACGACGAGGACCATGGAATCGGCGTCTTCACGCCGGGCACGCCGGAGATGACCTGCTACCGCTACGCCGGGAGGCCGGGGCCGAAGGGCGGCGGTTGCTCCTACTTCGCGCCGGTGCGCACGCTGGCCATCACGCCGGGGGCCGTGTTCGAGTACGACATCCATCTCACCATCGGCAGTGTCGAGGAGATCCGTGGACGCTTCGCCGAGGTGCATCGCCGCCGAGAAGCGGCAGAGGCTTCCTCCGGGTCATCGGAGACGGAAGAAGGCACCGACAGGATCGCTCCCTCCTCGTAGCGATACGCAATCAACTCCCCGGACTGATCCAGGGTCAGGAGCCTCGGTCCATCCTGACTGCATAGGTTTTCCCTATCACGGGCATCGGGACTTGCGATTGGAGACCGCTGGGCCATCGAACGAAGATGTGTGCATTGGCCAGAGTTGAACTGCAACCCGAGGAGAAGTCATGATCCCTACGTCTCAATTCGTTCGAACCTGGACGAACTTCGCGGTGTTCTGCGCCGCCCCCTTTGTACTCGCCTGTGGGTCGCCGAGCGCTGGATCGCCAGGCGAGACCATGGGGCCCAGCGGGGGTTGCCCGGTGATGGGCGAGAGCCACGAGCAGACATCGGCCGGAGAGATGTCGATTCAGGAATGGTGGCCGAATCAGCTGGACCTGTCGATCCTCCACCAGAACTCGGTCAAGAGCAATCCGATGGGCGAGGACTTCAACTACGCCGCCGAATTCGCGAAGCTCGATCTGGATGCACTGAAGAAGGACATCGAGGAGGTGATGACGACCTCCCAGGACTGGTGGCCGGCTGACTGGGGCCACTACGGGCCGCTCTTCATCCGGATGGCCTGGCACAGTGCCGGCACCTACCGGGTCAGCGACGGCCGCGGAGGCGCGTCCGACGGCACGCAGCGCTTCGCGCCCCTCAACAGCTGGCCCGACAATGCCAACCTCGACAAGGCGCGGCGGTTGCTCTGGCCGGTCAAGCAGAAGTACGGCCGGCAGATCTCCTGGGCCGACCTGATGATCCTCGCCGGCAATTGCGCCCTCGAATCGTCAGGTTTGGAACTGTTCGGCTTCGCCGGCGGCCGCGAGGATGTCTGGGAGCCACAGACCGACGTCTACTGGGGGCCCGAGGGCGAGTGGCTGGCGGACCAGCGCTACAGCGGTGACCGGGAGCTCGAGAAGCCTCTCGCCGCCGTGCAGATGGGACTGATCTACGTCAACCCCGAGGGGCCGAACGGCAATCCGGACCCGCTCCTCGCAGCTGAGGACATCCGTGAGACGTTCGCCCGCATGGCGATGAACGACGAAGAGACTGTCGCCCTCATCGCCGGCGGTCATACGCTCGGCAAGTCCCACGGTGCGGGCCCCGTCGAGGGGCACGTCGGCCCGGAGCCCGAAGGCGCCAGCGTCGAGGAACAAGGCCTCGGCTGGATCAGCACCTACGGCAAGGGCAACGCCGAGGACACCATCACCAGTGGTCTCGAAGGGGCCTGGACCTCCACTCCGATCCACTGGTCGCACGGGTACTTCGCCAACCTGTTCAACTACGAGTGGGAGCTGACCAGGAGTCCGGCAGGCGCCCACCAGTGGACCCCCAAGGACGGGCCGCAGAGCGTTCCGGACGCCCACGTGCAGGGGAAGTTCAACTACCCGATGATGCTCACGACGGATCTCTCACTGAAGATGGACCCGATCTACGGGCCGATCTCCAGGCGCTTCTTCGAGAACCCGAACGAGTTCAACAAGGCCTTCGCCCGCGCCTGGTACAAACTGACGCATCGTGACATGGGCCCCGTCGCCCGCCTGCTCGGGCCGGAAGTCGCTCCGCCGCAACCGTGGCAGGACCCGGTGCCCGAGGTCGATCACGAGCTGGTCGACGACGGTGATGTCGCCGCCCTGAAGGGGCAGATTCTCGATACGGGGCTCTCCGGGCCCGACCTGGTCTCGACCGCCTGGGCCTCGGCGTCGACGTTCCGCGACGGCGACAAGCGTGGTGGTGCGAACGGTGCGCGCCTGCGCCTCGCGCCCCAGAAGGACTGGGCGGTCAACGAGCCCGCTCGGGTGAGGAAGGTCATCACTACGCTGGAGCGCATCCAGGCTGACTTCAACGGTGCCCAATCCGGCGGCAAGCGGGTGTCCCTCGCCGACTTGATCGTCCTGGGCGGGTGCGCCGCCGTCGAAGCCGCAGCCGAGCAGGCCGGATACGGCGTGCAAGTTCCCTTCACGCCGGGCCGCATGGACGCATCGCAGGAACAGACGGACGTGGATTCGTTCGCCTACCTCGAGCCGACCGCGGACGGATTCCGCAACTACTACACCGAGAACAGCTTCCTCCGTCCGGAGAAGGCACTGGTCGATCGAGCGAACCAGCTCACGCTGACCGCTCCCGAGATGACCGTCCTCATCGGCGGTCTCCGGGTTCTGAACGCCAACTACGGGGACTCGCCGCACGGTGTCTTCACCGAGCGGCCGGGGGTGCTGTCCAATGACTTCTTCGTGAACCTGCTCGACATGGGCACGGTGTGGCAGAAGTCCGCCGATGGCGCCGACCTCTTCGAAGGACGCGACCGTGAGAGCGGTGAGCTCGAGTGGACCGCCACCTCGGTGGACCTCGTGATTGGCTCGCATTCGCAGCTTCGAGCCCTCGCGGAAGTGTACGCCAGCGACGATTCGAAGCAGAAGTTCGTGGATGACTTCGTGGCGGCCTGGTCCAAGATCATGAATCTCGACCGTTTCGACCTCTGATCCGGTACGGTACCTGGTCAGAATCCGCCGCTACCCTCGAAGGGCCCAGCGGAAGCCGGTATCGTTCGGTGATGGCGGCGGATTCTGACCAGGTACCGTAATGGAACGCCCCACCTTACGTCAGCTCGAGTACTTCGTGGCCGTCGCAGAACGGCTGAGCTTCAGCCGGGCGGCCGAGTCGTGCTTCGTGAGCCAGCCGGCGCTCTCGGCGCAGATCGCCCAGCTGGAAGCGTTCCTCGGGGTCAAGCTCTTCGAGCGCGATCGTAGAGGCGTCCGACTGACGCCGGGTGGAGAGGCGCTCGTAGCAGGTGCGAAGGAGACCTTGGCCTCGTGCGATCACTTCTGTCAGCTGGCCAGGTCCTTCGGCGTGCCGCTCACGGGCCCGCTGCGCCTGGGTGTGATCCCCACGATCGGCGCCTATCTACTTCCCAAGGTCCTGCCGGCGGTTTCCAAGTCGTATCCCGAGCTCCAGCTATTCCTGCGAGAGGACATGACCGTCCGACTGCTCGAGCAGCTCGAGGAAGGCAAGCTCGATCTCCTTCTGCTGGCCATCGACATCGATCTCGGAGGAGTCATCACTCAGCCGCTGTTCTCCGACCCGTTCATGCTCGCCGTGCCCGAGAGTGACGAGCTCGCCAGCTCGCGGGAGGTGAGTCTGTCCGACCTGGAGGGGCGCAACGTTTTACTCCTCGACGAAGGGCACTGCCTCCGCGAGCAGACCCTGCCACTGTGCGAATCGGTGGGTGCCGATGAGCTGGGTGGCTTCCGCGCCTCCAGTCTGGGCACGATCACGCAGATGGTTGCGACCGGGCTGGGCATAACCCTCCTTCCGGAACTCGCGGTCGGGCGAGAGGCGGCAGCCGTGCCGGGATTGCGAGTCATCCCCTTCGGCGCCGATGGTCCATCGCGCTCCGTGGGACTCGCGTGGCGTGCAAACTCTCCTCGGGCCGATGAGTACCGGACCCTTGGTGAGACGCTGGCAACGGCGTACGCGAATAGCTGATACGGGGCCTGCGCTCACCGGGAGGCTCCTTCGAGTCGCGTGGTATGGCTTTCGCACCATCGTCCATCTCCTGCCGATGCAGGCCAATCACCGCGAAATGCCTTGAGTTCCGTCGGATCGACGATTACCGTCTGGACGAGCATACGCAATGGATAAGAATGGATAAGCGAGTGCCCATGGAGAAGAGAGCGCCCCGGAATCGGCACGGGTCTTTCGAGGCTGACCATGCAGAGCGGCATCGCCGGTGAGGCAGGAGCAGAAGTGGCGATATGACCATGAACATACTCGGTATCTCGGCATTCTATCACGATAGCGCAGCATGCCTGGTATCGGACGGTCACATCGTAGCGGCAGCTCAGGAGGAGCGATTCACGCGAAAGAAGCATGACTTCAGCTTCCCTTCCCAGGCGATAGAATACTGCCTGGACGAGGGAGGCATCGAAGCGTCACAGCTGGATCATGTGGCGTTCTACGACAAGCCCATCGAGAAGTTCGATCGCATTCTCGAGACCTATCTGATGTATGCCCCGTCGGGCTTCCGATCGTTCATACAGGCTATTCCGCTGTGGCTGCGACAGAAGCTGCACTTGCCTCGCGAGATGGACAAGGGACTGCACAAGGCGTTCGAGGGTCGGTACGTGTTCCCCGAGCACCACGAGTCTCACGCCGCCAGTGCGTTCTTCCCGTCACCTTTCGACGAGGCAGCGATTCTGACAGTGGACGGGGTGGGCGAGTGGACTACAGCCAGCTATGGAACGGGGAAGGGCAATCGCCTGGAGCTGACCCATGAGCAACGGTTCCCCCATTCGCTCGGCTTGCTCTATTCCGCGTTCACGTACTTCACCGGATTCAGGGTGAACTCGGGCGAATACAAGCTGATGGGTCTGGCTCCCTATGGTCAGCCGGTGTACCGCGACGTGATTCTGGACAAGCTGATCGACCTCAAAGATGACGGGTCGTTCAGGATGGACATGTCGTACTTCAATTACTGTCAGGGCCTGACGATGACGTCGAGGAAGATGGCGAGTCTCTTCGGCGGCCCCGAACGGAAACCAGAATCCCAGCTGACGCAGCGAGAGATGGACATCGCTGCCTCGATTCAGGTCGTGACCGAGGAGATCACGCTCCGAGTGGCCCGACATCTCGCGAATACGACCGGGATGCGGAACCTGACGCTGGCCGGGGGCGTGGCGCTCAATTGCGTGGCCAACGGCAAGATCCTCCGCGAAGGTGTGTTCGACAATATCTGGATCCAACCTGCGGCCGGCGACGCGGGGGGAGCGTTGGGGGCGGCGCTGTTCGTCTGGCATCAACTGCTGGACAACCCCCGCACGGTCGACGGTGTGCATGACACCCAGAGCGGCTCGCTCCTTGGCCCTTCGTTCAGCAATGAGCAGGTGAAGGTGTTCCTGGACAGCGTGGGCGCGAGGTACCGTTGCGTCGAAGACGAAGCAGAGCTCGCCGACATCGTGAGTGGCTTCATCGCGTCGGACAAGGTTGTCGGACACATGGCCGGTCGAATGGAGTTCGGGCCGCGAGCCCTGGGCAATCGGAGCATCCTGGGCGACGCCAGGAGTCCGAAGATGCAGTCGATCATGAACCTCAAGATCAAGTTCCGTGAGTCGTTTCGGCCCTTTGCGCCGAGCGTCCTCCAGGAGCATGTGCATGAGTGGTTCGACATGCCCGAAGGTCAGGAAAGCCCTTACATGCTCCTGGTCGCGCCGGTGCATGGGGACCGGCTCCTGGACGACGTAGGCGGTGATGAGCTGGTCGGCATCGATCGCCTGCTGAAGGTCACCAGGTCGGCGGTGCCGGCCATCACCCATGTGGATTGCTCTGCGAGAGTGCAGACCGTCGACGCCGAACGCCACGGTCCGTACTACCGCATCATCAAGAGGTTCCATGAGAAGACGGGCTGTCCGGTGATAATCAACACCAGCTTCAATATCCGCGGTGAGCCGATAGTCTGCACGCCCGAGAACGCATACAACTGCTTCATGGCTACGAATATGGATGTGCTTGTGGTGGAGAACTACATCCTCGAGAAGGACGATCAGCCGCAGGCGACACAGCACGAGATAGACGACTACCTCGCACAGTTCGAGCTGGACTGATCCATGCCGCTGATCAAGGTCAACTGGAATCCAAACAGGAGAGCCCTCCTTCAATTCGGGCTGGCGGGCCTGGTGGCGTTCGGGCTGCTGGGTGGCTGGGCTCTGTGGCGTCACAGCCTCTTCGGCGTCCAGATGGGGCTCGACACCTCGCGGACGACTGCGTATGTGCTGTGGGGTCTGGCCTCGCTCTTCGGCCTTCTGGCCGTGTGGCGCCCCGGGTGGCTGGCCTGGCCGTATGTCGTGCTCACCGCCATCACCCTCCCGATCGGCTTCGTCATATCCCACGTGATACTGGCGGTGTTGTTCTTCCTGGTATTCACGCCGATCGGACTTGTACTGCGGCTCTTCGGCCGCGACCTGCTCGAGCGCAAGCTCGACAGCCAGGCGAGCTCGTACTGGCAACGGCGCCAGCGGGTAAGAGCGGCAAGCGACTACTTCAGACAGTTCTAACTGCCTTGGTCACAGTTGATTGTGGTGAGTCGGTGGACGGTATTGACCGTCCGGGGTATGCTTGTACTCCAGTAGTGGGCGAGTGAAGCCCGACCCGAGCGGAGCGCTGTGAATGTCCGGTACCGACGAAGACAAGAACTCATTCCAAGCCGCAGCCGAGAGCGGACGCAGATCCCTCATACGTGAATTCTGGGATTTCCTCGCGACGAACAAGAAGTGGTGGTTGTTCCCGGTTCTGGTCGCGGTATTGATGCTCGGCGCACTGGTAGCCCTGGGCGGCGTAGGCGGCATTGCTCCGTTCATCTACACGCTCTTCTAGGACGAGAGCCTCGCTGTTGGCCAGGGGGTCGGTCTCGCTCCGACGGGCTCACTTCGAGGCGGCCGCCTCTGTTTCGGCGCAGGTTTGCCCCGCGCGAAATGCCTGCAGGTAGGTCTCGTATCTGCTGATGATGCTCGCCGGCGCCTCTGCCCTGCGGGCCATGTCCAGGGCCGTGTTGGCGCTCTCGACCGCTTCGTCGAACTGCCCTGCCTCGGCATAGGCAATGGCCTGTATCGCGATGGCCTCCATGTTGCTCTGACGCGTCAGGACGCAAGCTCTGGTAGCGTGCTCGAGCGCTTCCTTTCCGTCACGTATGGCCGGGTTGCTGTCCATGGCGAGGCTGTAGGCCAACAGCAGCAGCGCCTCGACGTCTCGGTCGTTCGCCTTGATCGCACTGCGAAGGCAATCGAGAGCTTCGGTGCTCCTGCCCTGTTCCAGCAGGAGCCTGCCCATTGCCCTGTAGCTCTCACCATCCTGGCCGATCTCCATGGCCTGTTTGTAGTGCCTCTCGGCTTCGGCCAGGTCGCCCTCATTGGCCACCATGAGGTTCGCATAGAAGCGGTGGGCCTTGACGCTCCGCGGGATCGCCTCGACCCAATGTATGCATGCTTCCAGTGCGTCGCCTCGCGTCTCTTCGCGTCTGAGAAGAGTGCGTATGAGATTGGAGTGCGCAGCATCCAGATCGGGGCGTGTGGCGATGACGGCTCGCAACTCCGCAATGGCCTCGTCCATACGACCGAGATTCCCCATTGCGGCTGCCCGGTTGACCCGGGTGAAGGCGCGGGTCGGGTTGCCCGACAGGACTCTGTCGAACAGCTCGATGGCTTCCTCGGCCTCTCCCAACGCCAGCTTGACGGTCGCGAGGCCTTCGAGCCAGTCGACCTGTCCTGGGATCGTCTCGAGAAGGCTGCTGTAGAGTCTCTGAGCCTCAGGCATGTTCCTGCGGTCGCGCTCGAACGAGGCCAGCTTCGACCGAAGAGGAATGTCTGATGGAATCCGCCTGAGTGCGTCGGCGTAGGCCTGGTGAATCTGGGCGATGCTCTCCATGCACGCGGGGGCCAGCGCCTCGCTCTTGGCGGTGAGGGCTGCTATTTGTGCATCGTGGTCGAGCTGATTAGTGAATGGCGGTTCACTCATCATGCCGCGGATATCGGTCAGGGCCTTGTAGCGGTCGACGACGGTGAGGCCGAGGCGTTCCTCGCACGCCTCCTGTGACGGGGGCGAGACCGTAGCGGCATTGAGGCTGCGAATGTTCTCCGGCAGGAGCTCGACAACCCGCTCGAACAGTCTGCTCGCGATGGCGTAGTTGCCGTCGAAGTTCATATGCACGTGTTCGTGAAGGAGCTTGCTGCCCGGCATGCCGTCCTCGAACCTGGAATCGGCTGGAATGCTCTCGGCCAGATCCGCCAGGTACACGCCGCGGTCTCCGCGGGATCGGGCGACTTGCCGTATGATCTCGTTCTCCCGCTGATCGCAGCGAAAGCGCAGGGCGTCGAGACGCAGCGCCTCGGCGAACGCCGTCCTGGCCTCGTCGGTGCGCCCGAGCTTCAGAAGACACCTACCCATGCGATACTGAAGCTCGGCGTGGCCACGATCTATCTCTGCGGCCGACAGGAAGACCTCGAGGGCTTCGGGAGTCTTGCCCTCGTCCTCGAGCTGACCGGCGTTCGCGTAGAGCTTCTTCCACTCATCCAGCTCGGCCTCCGCGAGTCCTTCGGTGTGTACGGACGCAAAGGGGGGGCAGTCCTTGAGATTCGTCAGGACCGTACACACCAACGTCTTGGCCTCGGCGTCGAAAGCGTAGTCGCAGATGTCGGCGAGGTTTGCTTCGAAGTGAGCGTAGACGCCATCGAGACGCGGGTCATCCGCGGGGACCAGGTTCTCCATGAACATCTCGAGGCCGGTCCATTTCTTGGGGGCATCGGCCGTGTCGCTCGCGAGAGACCCGAGCACGTTGCCCATGAGCTGGCCCGTGCAAGTGGTCTTCAGCCACATGGATGCGCGCAGGAGCGTCAGGTTCGGTGAGAACTGCTTGAATATGGTGCCGGGCCCGAACGGTCCGACCACCTCGTTGTTGCCCATGTAGACCAGAAGCAGGTCGGGATCATGGTTCGCACACTCTGCCGCGATCTGACGCACCACGTGGGAATTGACCGCCGTCATGCCGCAGTTGATGATCTCGAAGTCCACGCCGGGAAAGCGTTGACGTAGCATCATCTCGAGATACCGGGAGAAGGAGTGTGCTGGACTCGGTGTACCCACGGTAGCCGAACCGCCAAGGACGAAGATGCGGTACGAGTCTTCTGACCTGGAGCTCGGGATGCGGCAGGGGCTCGCAGCTCTCGACAGGTGTTCGGGAAAGAACCGCAGGCCGAACTTGTCGTTGACCGTGTAGGCCGTGTCGCCGGGTATCTCGATGAAGAAGCTGGTCTCGACGCCATAGCCGCTGAGAGAGAGGACTCCTTCGACAACGCCGAAGAGCAGCGTTGGCATGGCCAACATCAATACGAGTCTCAGCACCCACTTCTTCCAGCCGGTGATGCGCGGCGTCGGCTGGTTCGCTCCCACGGTGTCGGCCTTGGCGGACACCTTCGGGGGTTCGTTCAGATCTTCTTTCTTCGCCATCGTCTTGTGCTGTACCGGCCGATCGGCCTCTGCTCGACTCGCTCTATTCCGCTCACGATAGCCCGCGGGATGGGGACGGGCACGAGGTTTCGTGGTCTTGCGGTGGACGGGAATCCTCAGCCGTCCAGCATCAGGATCTCGCAGACGCCGACCTCTTCGAACCCCAGGCGCAGAGCCAACCTCTGCGAGACCGGATTGGAGGCGTTCCAGTGAGGCACCACGCCACGTCGCAGGCAGACTGCCAGCAGGGCCGCGCTGACCGCCGTCGCCAGGCCTTGACCGCGATGATCGACGTGGGTGGAGATCGCGACCTCGCACTCGTGTGCACTCAGCGCATAGGCCGTGGCCACGCAGGCCGGGGCGCCGTCGCGTCGCGCGCAGACGCCGAGGCCGTCGCGCACGAAACCCTCGGGGCCGCCGAAGACCTGGATGCCGTGCGGAGTGAGGGAGTCGTCGATCTGCCTGGCCAGGGGCAGGTCGATGTCGACGAGCTCGTAGCCGGCGAGCAGCTCGCCAGCCAGCGCGTCGAGCCGAGTCAGGCTCATGTCGGCGGCCGGTAGATAGGCCTTCATGGAGCGGTCCCGGACGCGGTCGCCGAACACGTCGGAGAGGAGCTCGCGCCAGCGATCGTCATCGGCCACGACCAGCTCCTTGGGACCCTCGAGTCCGGCGAGCAATCGGCGCGCCGCCGGGTGTCCGGCGTCGCCACCCGGCACGTAGTAGCAACCCAGCTCGAGAAGGGCGGCCCGCGGCGGGTCCTCGACGTTGACGATGGTCCCCTGCCGGTCCTCGAGCACCGCGTCGATGACCGCGCGAAGGTGAGGGTGGTCCTCGAAGAGGGTCGAGATCCCGGTCATGCCCTGGAGGTTAGCGCACGACGAGTGAGAGAGCGTCCGGAAAAGGAAGCCTCTTGCGTTTCCTCTTCACTCTCGCCGCAGCTCCATATCGCCGAGAAGCGGCAGGGCTCACTGCGAGTCACCGGAGACGGAGAAGGACGCCGCGCGGATCACTCCCTCCTCGGCGCGGTACACGATCACCTCCCCTACCTCGCAGTCGGGTTCGGAGTCTAGGCACAGGGCAAGCCGCTGGACGGGAAAGCCCCGGTCGCCGCGAGCCTCGGGGTCCCCTTGCACGGGTACACCGTTGACGAAGAGACGCTCCGCGCCCGTCAGTCGCGCCAGGTGGATCCCGGGGAACTCGGCTTCGAGCTTCGTGAAGGCGCTGCGCAACTCACGCTCGGAATCGGAGTCGAGGTCGTGTTCGATCCAGACGTGCGTCCCGCCCGCTGCATCGACGAGCGACTCACCTGCGCACGGGGGTACTGCGTCCGGCGCGAGGATGTGCCGCGCACAGATCGCCTCGTCGATCGGCTCACCCGTCTCCGCCGGAGCGGCGAGGACCAGCCATCGCTTCGGCTCGATCAGTTCGGGCAGCACGTTCTCGATCTCTTTGGTTCTGGCCAGCGCACCCGGAGCGACCGTCGGACGCACGAGCAGGACCTCGCCTCGCGCCTCGCCCCAGTCGAAGTCGAAGAACAGGCCCAGCCGCGCTCCGGTCTCGCCCGTGCTGGCGATCACGGTCTGCCGCGGAGTCACGCGGTGGATCGCGAGCTGGTCATCACCCTTCCACCAGCGGCCTCCGGCGTGCAGCCGTCCCGCGAAGGCGCGCAAGTGCCGGTTCACCGGGAGGAGCTCGGCGAAGGCGGAATTGCTGTCCTCGTTGCCGATCAACAGGACGGGCCGCCGCCTCCCCCGATCCCGACGCCACGGCACCGAGATGGCCTCGAGGTAGTCGACGTCTCGCCGCACCTCGGGGGTCACGCTCCAGCGGTACCACGCGCACTGCTGAATCCACCGCGCCTGGGCCAGCAGCAGCTCGGTCTCGGCTGCGCTCCCCGATGAGCCGTAGACGATGGTGGTCCCCTCGACGCGGCGGCGACTGCTCGCTCGCGTGCCCGGCGATCTCCTGATGGGGGGGTCCAGCTCGTGATAAGGTGCCGGCGCGGCGTACGGAACGCGGAGGATCTCCTCGACGTGGTCCGATCCGGCCCGGCCTTCGTACGCGCACCTCACCTCCAGGAGCGCGGCGCTGGAACCGTCAGGTACGGGCTCGTTCGCCTCTTCGACCTGCCGGGCGACGGTGACCTGAGCCGTGAGCTCGGCCTGGCACAGCGGCGGCAGGGCTCCGAAGGTGATGTTGTCGGTCATCGGATGCCCCAGCCCTGGAGGGAAGCGACCGCCTTCGGGGACCAGACCGCGGTGGAGAATGTCGACCCTCGCGAGTGGCTGCGTCGTCACGTTGAACACGGGGATGCGCAGGGCGCAGAAGTACCACAGGTTCGGGTTCTCCCCCAGCGTCGTGTGCCGTACCGCCCAGTCCGCGATCACCAGCGGAGCCTCGGGCTCCCACAGCTCGAGCTCGAATTCGCCGTCGATCTCGGCGACGAAGAGCTCGTTCCGCCCTTCGCGCAGCTCGATCGGCACGCCGCGGTCCCCGCGCCGCTCATGGTCGCCGACGAAGGGGCGGCCGTTGACGTAGAGCACTCCGGCGCCGCGGAGGCCGGCCATGACGACCTGGCCCCGTTCGCTGGACACACCGGTGTAGGCGACTTGTGCGACTCCGCCCTCTCGGTGCACCCAGCGGTGGAGCTCGCCCCTCGCGTCGAGGAAGGTCTCCTCGGGGCGAGGCGGGGGGGCTTCCACCGGAAAGAGGTACCGCTCGCGAACCGCGTCCAGGATCAGCGCGGCATCTGCATGTCCACTCTCGACCACCAGCCACGAGGTGAGATTCCGCGGCGCAGCCGGCTCGGGCTCGATCGGGCCCTGGGGCAGGGCCAGCAGCACGAGGAGCGCGCAGGGGAGGAGCATGGATCTGGAACTCGAACTGGAGACCGAGGTTCTGACCGGAAGTATGGAAACCCCTGGTGGCCCCGTCCCGTCGAGGGAATACGAGACGGCCAGCCCCGGTGCCTCGGACGGGCGCGGCGAGGCCGGGCGTCACCCCTCCAGACCGCGTCTTTTTGAGATCCTCCCTCAAGATATCATGATGGTTTGCAGTCATGGTTCGAGATAGAGCACTCGTCCTACCCGCTCCCGGTACCGAGACCTTCCTTCTCTGGGGGCCGCGACGGACCGGCAAGACCACGCTTCTGCGCAAGGCCTATCCCGATGCCCGGTGGATCGATCTGCTCCGGGCCGACGACTTGCGGCGCTACTTCCAGCGAAACGGAGTCAGGGCGATTCCCTCCTGATTCCAGTCGCGGTGTTGGGAATCGGGAGGAAGTTGCCCTGACTCCGTACCCGCGGAGTTCCTCCACGCGCTGGGAGCGGGGGAGATCATCCAGGGCTGAGGGAGGAGGCGGCTACTCCGACTGATCCGAGACCGGAGGGATCGCCACAGGGATCGTCCCCGCGGAGCGGATGGCGTCGAGTATGCGAACCACATAGGAGACGTGGACGCGGGGGTGGCACTCGAAGTTGACGCTTTCGGGTTGGAGACCTGCCAGCTGTGTGGTGAGGCCTTGGTCGCCATCGACGGGTATGCCGTTCAGCTCCAGCACGATCTTCGAGTCGCGGAAGCTCACGCGGACGGTCGGTGCGCCCTGGATCGGCAGTGTCTCGAGGGGGATGCAGTGCAGCGCGGCGACGTCCGCACCGGTCAGCATGGCGCGGATCCCGTGGGAACGATCGTAGCGCCGGCAGGTGAGCAGCCCGACGGTCGAGCGCTCGGGGAAGACTTCTCGGGCAACATCGAGCAGCTCGGCCAGGTCCTCGTAACGGTGATCGGAAGCCGGGGCGAGAAAGAGGGAGTTGTCCCGCCAGGGCTGCAGCAAGGGATGCTCCGAGGGAGTCGGCCAGAGCAAGTCGGACTCCATCAGGTGCAGCCCTTCGCGCGCGTCCTCCAGTGAGGTCGGACCGCCCTCGACCTCTTCGTCCGGCTCTTCGGGAAAGGGAAAACCCCACATGCCGATCCACGCGTAGTTCCCGAGCCCGCGGAAGCCAACGGTCCCATTCACTTCGAACCCGAGGACGACCCCCGAGACCCAGTGGTCGGGGAACGGACTCTTGTAGGGATGGGCAGTCGTCGACTCGGGGAGCACGGCACGGTAGGCAGCGAACGTTTCGCGCACGAGGGCCGAACGCACCATCTGCGCGGTCCAGCCTGCCGCAACGACCGTCGCACCGAGCAGCAGGGCAAGCGTCGCCGCCAGAGTAGGCCCGGGTATCGCTCGCCTCAGGCGGGTCGCGAGAGCGAACCCGCCGTACACCAAGGAGCCGTAGACTACCGCGCAGGTGAGGAAGGTCGGCCGGGTCAGCGTGAGGTCGAACCCCTCCAGGCTCACAACTTCGATGCCCGAGGATCGGATGAATCCCAGCAGCAACAGCATCCACGCGCTGGTGACAATCGCGTAGAAGGCCAGCATCACACCCTGCCGCTCATGCCCGCACCACCAGATGCGCAGGAGCGCCAGGGTATTGACCGCGAAGCTCAGCAGGAGAAGGTCGGTCGTCGTGTGATACCAGCTCGGCAGGTCCCCTTCCAAGATGCCGCCTTGCCCCGCGAGCTCGTTCAATCCGGGAATCGCTACGAAGTGCGCGATGAGGGTAACGAGCGCCCCACCGAGCGCTAGCGGCTCGAAGGGGCGTGGCGGCGCGGGAATGCCGAAGAGGCGGCTGCGAGGGTTGCGGGGTAGGAGGTCGGCGGGCTTCATGATCCTCACGCGAGGCGTGAATCACTGTATGTCCGCAGCGCACGTGATGTTCACACCGATCTCGGTATTCCGGGGACCGCCGGTGCTGTTGCACGGGGCAGCCACGACACGGAGGAAACGGAGAGCACGGCGGTTTCACACGGAGCTCACGGAGATACGGAGCGACACGGAGGGAACGGAGAGCACGGTGAGTTCGCGGCGGAAACCGAGATCACGGAGATTCCGGATTGGTTGGATCACGGAGGAAGCTGAGGACACGGAGAGGCCGGGAACCCTACTCAAGGACAAGCCACACCGCTGGCTCGGTCGGTGCGTTCGACCCGGGTCATCTCTGCGATCTCCGTTCCCTCCGTGTCAAAACCAGTCTGAACTCTCCGTGGTCTCTGTCTCCGTCGCGAACTCACCGTGCTCTCCGTTCCCTCCGTGTCGCTCCGTATCTCCGTGAGCTCCGTGTGAAACCACCGCGCTCTCTGTTTCCTCTGTGTCCTCCTTCCCACGAAGCGGTGACATGGCCACTCAACGCCAGCGCACCGTCGCCGTGACCGGAAAGTGATCGGAGGGCCAGCGCCCATCGAAACGCGTGCGGTCGATGGTGGCGGCGAAGACCTCGACCTCGCCGCGGAAGAAGACGTAGTCGATCTTGCCCGGACCCGGTTCGGCGCGGAAGCCGGTGAAGGTTCCGACGTCGGGTTCCTCGGGATCGCGCACCCGGAAGGCGTCGACGAAACCGGCACCGCGTAACGTCTCGATCGGCGCGCTCGCCTCGGGGGCGTTGAAGTCGCCGGTGAGAAGCAGCCGCTCGTCGTCAAAGCGGGCCGCGATGAGCCTGGCGCTCTCCAGTCGAGCCTCCGGCCCGCGGTGATCGAAGTGCGTGTTGGCGAAGATGAAGACCTCGTCGGTGTTGCGATCGCGAAGGCGCACCCAGCTGCAGATCCGCGGCAGCGATGCGTCCCATCCCTGGCTCCCCACTTCCTCCGGATTCGGTGAGAGCCAGAAGGTGTCGCGCTCGAGTACCTCGAAGCGCTCCCGGCGCCAGAGCACGGCGCAGGACTCTCCGTCCGTTCCAGGACCGGCGCGACTCGGGCCGTAGAGCTCGTGGTCGGGCAACGCCCCGTCGATGAACTTCGACTGGAACGACAACGACTCCTGCAAGCCCAGCAGATCGGGGTCGAAGGCTTCGATCGTGGCGCGGACGTGCTCCTGCCGGTGATCCCAGTGATTCTCGCCGTCCTGCGCGCGGCCGTAGCGGATGTTGAAGCTCATCACCCGCAGGTCGGTGCGCGCGACATCGCGATCCAGCCATTCGAGCGGCAGCTCGACCGGCTTCTCCGTCGCCTTGTCGACCGTCATCACCGCGTCCGCCTCGCGCAGGTGCTCGGTCATCAACGCGGCCAGCTCGCGGACTCGATCGAGCTCTTCGGGGGCGAGGTCGTTCGTCTCGCTCAGATCCGCGACCAGGTCGAACAGCTCCAGGTGGCGGTCGACGTGGTGGTAGATCAGCTTCCACGGCCCGGATCGCATCGCCGTGTAGGGCGGCTGGTCGTAAGTGTTGGGGTAGTGCCAGAAGACCGGGCGCGGCGTCTCCGGCGCCGGCGCCGCGGGATGGCGCAAGAGCGGGACGAAGCTCAGCCCGTCGAGCGGCCCCTTCACCGCCTCGCGCGGCACGCCGGCCAGCTCCAGCACCGTCGGGAAGATGTCGTCGACGTGCACCACGCGCTCGCACACGACCCCTTCCGGAGTGACCCCCGGCCACCGCGCCAGCATCGGCACGCGGAAACCACCTTCGTATGGCGTGAGCTTGTGCCCGCGCAGCGGCAGGTTGCGCGGCGCCTGGCTGGGCTGGCCATTGTCGGAGAGGAAAATCACGATCGTCTCGCCCCCAATCTCCTCTTCCTCGAGCAGGTCGAGCACGTCGCCGAGAGACTTGTCCATGCTCTCGACCATCGACGCGTAGGTCGCCTCGAACTTCGAAAGCCCCGCCTCGGCGTACTTGTCGAAGAAGCGATGGTCCTTCTCCCACGGGGCGTGGATCGCGTAGTGCGACAGGTAGAGATAGAACGGCCTCTTCTCGTCGATCGACGCCTTGACCGCGCGCAAGGCCTCGATCGTCAGCGCCTCGGTCAGATTCGTCTTCGTCCCGTGGTACTTCTCGAGGTGCGGCACGTCCCAGATGCGATCCGCATTGCGCCAGGCCGCGCTGTAGTCGTGCTCGCCGTGGTAGCTGCCCGGACCCCCCGCCGCGTGTCCGCCGATGTTCACGTCGAAGCCACAGTTCAGCGGCTCGGACCCCGGCGTGCCCTTCGCCCCGAAATGCGCTTTGCCGGCGTGAATCGTGCGGTAGCCCGCTTCTTTCAGGAGCTGCGGCAGGGTCTGCGCGTGGACCGTTCGCGGGATCCCCGGCTCCGGACTCAGCCCGTTCCAGTTCCACTCCGCGGCACGCACCTTGCCGTGCGCGTGGTCGGGTTGGACGTCCTTGCGCAGCGTCCAGTTGGTCACGCGATGCCGGCTCGCGGACTGCCCGGTCATCAAGCTCACCCGCGTCGGCGAGCAGACCGCGTACGCGTAAGCCTGGGTGAACTTCACCCCGCTCGCCGCCAGCCGCTCCATGTTCGGCGTACGGTAGCGGTCGTTGAGCGGAGTGCGCTCGCCGTGGAAGGGCACCGAGGTCTCCTGCCAGCCCATGTCGTCGACGAGGAAGACGACGAGGTTCGGGCGCTGGGCGTGGGCCGTGGACGCGATGAGGAGGAGCGCGGCGGCGATCCCCCAGGACCGGATCGAATGGAGGGTGTGTCGCATGAGCAGACGATACCGAGTCGCGGCCCGGTCGTCGGGACTCACCGCGGGAATCGAGGTGATCGTTACTCCGAGGTCGTCGCCTGGAAGGCCCCCGGCCAGCCGCCGTGGTTCTCGATGACATCGTCGATCTCGCGCGTGACGCGGATTGTCTCGCCGAGGGCGGCGACGATCTTCTGGTAGTGAGCGAGCTCGTCATCGCCGAGCGTGCGTCCCTTGCGGACCTCGAGCCACTTGTGGCAGACCTGATAGCCACCGACGTGGAAGTCCCAGACCTCCTCGGGCACACCCTCGAAGCCGATGGTGCCGGGCTTGGTGGCGCGATGGCCTTCCCGGGCCTTGGTCTTCCCGGCGTCGAGCCACACGGTCCCGTCCGACCAGCCGATCTTCTCGACCTCGGGGTTCCTCGGGCCGGTGAAGGTGGAGGGTAGATCGTCGAGCTCGGCCGATTCCATCAGGTGGAGAGCGACGAGGTCGCTGCCGAGGCGAGTGAGCTCGCGGAAGAGGATCTCGGTTGGAACCACCGGAACAGGCGGAAAGCCACCGATGATGGCGTCCGCGTGGTGGGCTCGATAACTCGGGGATTGGAGCAGTGCGTAGACGTAGTGGAGGATGTCCTCGGGCCGACAACTCTCGGGGAGACCGAAGGGCTTTGTCGACTCGACCCCCAGCGCTTCGGCGAGCGCGCTCAGGAACTCCCGCCCGAGGTTCGGATACCGATCCTGTTGGTCCGTCCCGGAGAGGTTGAAGTCACCGGGACCCCCGTAGAGATAGAGCGGGAATCCCGAAGCGTTGTCCCGAGTGGTGACGACGCTCTTGTCGGCGAGCGTGGCCGTGACCCACTGCCCATTGATCGTCTCCGCACGGTTCTTCCCCAGGGAGATCAGGACGCGGTTGGGCTTGTCGAGAACGTTCTGCGAGCAGATCGGCGCGGTCTGCCACACGAGCGTCTGGTGAAAGAAGATCCAGCGTCGGTCGAACGGACGATACTCGATCGTGCGCGTGTACTCACCGAGCTCATCGATCGCTCCCAGTCGCTCGCGGGCACTGGTGACGTTCCACCCGCGCTTGAGAGTGATACCGAAGTTCTCGCACAGCTCCTCGTTCGTGCCGTCGAAATCCTGGACGGCACGGACCTTGGCGATGGTCCGTTCGCGGTCGAAGTCGACGACCAGGTGATCTCGGTTGCTCGCGACCAGGGTGGAGAACCTGGGGAAGATCTCGTCGAGCGTGAAGGTCCGAACACTGGAGTCGGGCACGACTTCCTCGCGATCGAGCCACCAGCTCGGAGCCGCCGGTGTCCTCACGTTCCAGCTTCCATCCTCGATGCTCAGCCCCTCCGACAGGAGGGTGTACTTGTACTGGCGGTCACCAACGAGCTCCTGTGCGTGCGATGAGCTGTCTTCTCCCGCGGCACGGCGCCGGCGAACGAAGAAGGACACGGCGACGCCCTGCTGGATGTCGAAGACGTTCTCGTCGTGGGCCAGCCGCTCCACGCGGCGCGACTCCTCATTGCTTCCGTGGAGGTCGACGATGAAGCTCCGCGGGAAGTTCGTCGCGAACCACTCACGAAGCCCGGTGAGAGACTCGGACTCGAGGAACATCCGGTTGGTGACCATGCCCAGGACACCGCCGCAGGCCGGAATCCGATCAGCAGCGTAGCCGAGGAACTTGACGTAGTCGTCGTTCAGGTTGCGTTCCAGCTGCAGCGCGTTTCGTGCCCGAATCCTCTTCCCGTTCGCAAAGCGGAACTTCTCTATGTGCTTCTTGGCGTCATCGTCCAGGTTCATGCTGTACTGAGCGTACGGCGGATTCCCGAGGACGACGGTGAATCGTTGATGTCGCTTGACCAGGTTCACGGCCTCCGCCTCGTGCGCCAGCGACGGGGTCGCGAACGCCAGCGTTCCCGCGAAGTCCTTCGCCGGCTCCAGCGCGTTGGTCAGGTAGATCCGCGCCCGCTCGTCACTGTTGAAGTCGTACCCGGTCTCGAGCAGCCGGAGCCCGATCTTGAGGTGCGCGATGGCGTAGGGCGCCATCAAGAGCTCGTAGCCGTGAAGGCGAGGCAGGAGGTGCTCGGGGACGTAAGCGTTCCAGAGCGCCGCCAGCTTCTTCCCGCGGTGGCCTTCGCCCTTCCACTTCTCGGTCATCGTTCGGTGGATCTGGCCGATCACCTCGACGAGGAAGGTACCGGTCCCGGTGGCCGGGTCGAGGATCTGCACGAACGCCTGATCGGGATCGGTGCCCTCGGGAATCTCGAGGTCCTCCCGACGCTCGACCATCTCCGCCCACGTGCTGATGTCGGCCAGCCCGTCTTCCAGGCCCAGCTCGGTGCGCAGCAGCTCGTCCACCGAGCGGACGATGAAGGAGACCACCGGGCGAGGCGTGTAGAAGACGCCGCGCTGCATCTTCTGCTTCTTGTCGTACTCCGCCAGAAAGTGCTCGTAGAAGTGGATGACCGGGTCTGCCTGCGGATTGCGGTCGCCGAAGTCGCGGACCACGGCCTCCAGGTGAGTGTTCGGGTCGTCCAGCAACTCGACGATCTCGCTCACCCCCAGCTCGTCGAAGTCGATGCCGGGTCCACCCGCCTGGCCACGCCGGCCCCCGACATGGAGGAACGTCTCCATCAACTCCTTCAGGAAGGGGTTGGTCACCGGCATCTGCGCGGCCAGGTCGTCGGCGGTCTCACCTCCGGGATTGGCGATGCGCGCCGAGAGCAGGCCGTAGGCGATGGTCTGCGCGTACATGTCGGCGAAACCGTCCGGATCGAGGTCGTGAACCAGGGCTTCCCGGAAGGCCGCCATGAGCCTGGTGAGCGGGCCACTCTCGGTCTCGATCGCGAGCGCCGTCCCGATGCGGTCGCGGATGGCGCCGGCGAGCTTGGCGAGCTCGATGGAGAGATTCTTCGAGGTGGTGATGACCTCGCGGTGGCGGAGGGTGAAAGCCGCCCGCCAGCTCTTGCGCCAGGCCTCCAGATCGTTCGTGTCGTCGGGCCAGGCGAGGTGCTGCGTCAGCTCCTTGGCCACGGCTTCGAGGTGCAGCGGCGTATCGAGGTTGTCCCAGCCGAGCACCTTGAGGGTGGGCAGGTCGGCGCTCGCCCGGGCCTCGGAGAAGTGCGCGAAGCTGATCTGCCGCTCCTCACCCTCGCCGTAGTTGGAGACGAAGAGCAGGTCGTCCGTGGCCCAGGCGGTGCGCTCCGCCGGATTGGCCGAGGCGCGCTTCTTCAGCGCCACCTGGCTCAGGATGCGCCGGAGAGCGACCACGGGGAGACGCCGGGGTTCGAACTTGACGAAGAAGATGCCCCAGGGTTGGCCGGTGACGAGGGGACGCAGGCGCTTGATCTCCTGGATCTTGGCGGCGTTCCTCGCATCGATGCCCAGCTCCTCGGGAGTGTACTCGAAGGTCAACTCCTCGAAGTCGTCGGCGCCGATGGGCCAGCCCATCTCGTCGCGCAGGTAGCGGACCAGGGACGTGAACGTGCGGATCCCTCTAAGCTCGGCTCGGTGGTCGGTCGGTATCATCGTCGCCCGTGGTCAGTCTTCCCGCCGGTCATTCGCACAGTTCCATCCAGCACTTCAACGCAGGCTTGACCCCCAACGGCGCATCGACGCGCTTGAGGTAGGTGTTCTTGATGTGCTTCTCGACCCTGGTCCGCAGGTCGACCAGGGTCGCTTCGTCCGCGGCGCACTTGCGCGGAGTGTTCGGCTTGGATCGGATACTGGCGACGATCTCCCCGGCCTCCTCGAGAATCGCGTCTCGGTCGAGATCGTAGAGATACCAGCAGGTGTTGCCCGCATCCTGGGTGAACTCACCCGACTGCTTGTCCAGAGCGGGGAGCCGGTAGCAGAAGAAGACGCCCCGGGCTCCCCGCGCCAGGCGCTTGCGCCCGCTGAAGATGGCACCTGGGAGCCGCCGCAGGTGGTCACGGAGCGAGGGAACCGTCTCCAGCAATGCCTGGTACTCGAGGTGCATCTCCTCGACCGCAGTCCTGGTGCCCTCGTACGCCTGGTTGAACTCCCGGAGTGCGTCGTAGTCGTCCTCGGGGGTCAGCAGCTTCCTGCCCTCGATGCCGAGCGTCTTGGAGATCAGCATGGTCTTGTTCGTCACCGTGCGGTAGAGGGTGAGGAGGGCGTTCAGTTCCTCGGGTGGGAGGAAGTTCCAGAAGCTCACCTTGCCCCGCGACGAGGCCACATCCGGGTTGTCGGCGACGAGCCGCTCCTCGACCTCGGGGTTCATGCGCCGGTCCACGCGGCCGATCCGCTGCATGAGACGAACGGGGTTCCAGTGGATGTCGTAGTTGATCATCCGCGAGGCGTCCTGGAGGTTGAGGCCCTCGGAGAGGACGTCCGTGGAGATCAGCACCCGGATCTCCGTCTCGCCGGCATCGGCCAGTTCCGCCGAGGAGCTGCCGTTGTAGTAGGGCGAGAAGCGGCGGATGACGTCGGCGCGGTTCCCTTTGGTGGCACTGTCGACCTGCTCCACGCCGTCGATCCCCTCCTCGGCGAGCTGGCACCTCAGGTAGCGGGCGGTATCGGCGAACTCGGTGAAGATGAGCACCTTCTGGTCGGCCAGCTCCTTGCTCCGGAGCAGACGGATGAGCTTCTTCAGCTTGTCATCCTTGCCGGGCTCGAACTTCCGGGCCTCGCCGAGGAACTGAACGATCTGGTCGAGGTCGAGGAAGGTCTCCGACATCATCTCCTCGACGTTGAACTCCTCGCGGTCGCGAGGCTCGACAGCGTCGAGCATCTCCTGGGGCACGACATCCTCGTCATCGGACTCGGGGACGTCTTCGCCCCAGAACTCGAGCTGGCGCTGCGCCACGTAGCCCAGGATCTCGGCATTCTGAGCCTTCCAGCGCTCGAGCCGGCTCTTCTCCGCCTTGCTCTCGCTGTGCACCTCGATGAAGGCGAGCAGCTTCTTCAGCAACCGGTCGCAGGAGAGCTCGAAGGCGGCGACGGAGCTCTCGAACCGCTTGAGGAAGCCCGTGCGGATGAGACCGACCACCTGCCGCTGGCGACCTTCTTCCATGGGGTCGATGCTCTCGTCCGGCCACCGGTACCAGGCCAGGGGATAGTACATGGGCAGGGTGAAGAGCGGGTTCTGGCGCCGGAACGCCCTCTCGAACATCTCGAGCAGGCGTCCATAGGTCTTGTGGATCGAATAGTCGGCGACCTCCGGAGAGCGTCGGTTCGGGAAGGCGGCGGCCTGACCCGTCTCTCGGAGCTGGCTCTCCCGGGCGTAGGATCGGCTTCGCTGAACGACCAGACGGCTGAAGATCTCGTCAGCGGCGAGAAGCTCTTGCGCCTCGGTCATGTGCTCGGCGACATCCGTCAGATCATGGCCGAGCGCCTTGCGCAGCGCCTTCTCCATGTTGTTGAAGTGGGCCCGCAGGTTGTTCACACCGAGCGTGCGACCGAAGTAGTCCTCTACGCCCCGCGTGAACAGCTCCACCATGTGACGGAAGTCGCTCAGGCGGTTGTTGATCGGCGTGGCCGTCAACATGAAGAGCGTCTTGGTGCGCTCCGTGTCGTCGAGCAGAGCGAACAACCGGTGGTAACGCGACGGTTCGATCCCCTTGGTGGGATCGCCTCTGCGGCCCGGATTGCGGAAGTGATGAGCCTCGTCGATGATGACGACGTCGGCGAGCTCGGCGATGCGCCGGAAGCGCTCGGGGAATTCGCCCTTGCGGCCGAGGTCCGTGTGACTGAAGACGGCGAGGTTGCTGAAGTCCGCGTTGCCGCCGACGCCGCCGATATGCGGCAGCCACTGGCGCAGATGCGGTTCCCAGACACCTTCCTTGGCGCCCTTGGGGGCGAAGAGCACCACGCGCTTGCCCTCGTGCAGCACCAGCCGCTCGATCAGCATCAGGCCCACGAAGGTCTTGCCGAGGCCGACGCCGTCGCAGAGGAACGCCCCCCGGTACCTGCCTGCGACGTTCATCAGCGCCCGGTAGGCCTCCTGCTGATAGCGGTCGAGGGCCCCGAACATCTTCGACTGGGTCTCGTCCCATTCGGTATCGGTCAGCTCGTGGCCCCGGAAGAACTCCTGCAGGGCCTTCGTGTAGACGTCGAAGGGCGTGAAGGGGTGAGCATGTCGCGAGACCGTCTCGATGACCGCGTCGCTGACCTCGACGGCCGCCTCCCAGTGCTCCTCGAACCACTCCTGGAGCTGGGCGACCTCGCGGGCGCTCTGGACCTGGATGTTCAGCTCGATGTTCTCGGACAGGCCGGGAGCGGTGAAGTTGCTCGAACCCACTAGGGCTTGTGAGCCGACCACCTCCAGCTTGGCGTGGGTGATGTACGCCTTGGCGTGGAACTTGTCCCGGTCGTAGACGCGGCATTCGATCTGGCCGGAACGGAGCCCTTCCAGGATCGCGGGGATGCCGTTGAGGAACGGATTGCGCTCCTTGTCGACCTCGATGCTGTGATCGAGCACCTCGACGGCCCGGGACCGCACGGCCTCGAGCAGCGCCTTGTGGGTGCGCCGCGCCATCTCGGCCCCCATCAGGATGCGAATCTTCTCGAGTCCCTGCCACTTGCCGTCGAGGGCCAGCAGCGCGCCGATCTCGAAGTAGCCCGTGGCGATGTCGAAGGCCCTGGCGATTCCGGTCCACTCCTCGAGGTAGCGCAGTCCGGACCATCCCGAAACGCTGTTGTCGACGATGAAGAGGTCGCGGCCCCTTGGGTCAGCGGTCATCGGTCTCCTTCAGTGAGGCAGTTTGCAGAGTGAAACGCGATGGACCCTTCGAAGGTCGTGAGCCAGGCGGGGCTGGAGTGCGCGAGCGACGTCGAAGGCCAAAGATCTGCGGTCGTGTATATCCAACCTCCCGATGGCCCGCAAGGAGGCGCGGCGGCGGCTCGCGGGGCGTCCGACCGGCTCGGGGAATCCGCCCCTCCGCCGCCGATCGGCTGCCGCCCGGGGCACGGGAACGGCTGGGGTGCGGCCCGGGAGACCGGGCGGCGGCCACCGGCAATACGGAGAGGTTCGGAGGCGGGGCATCGGGGCGGCCGAGGGGCCGCAGCTGCCCGCCAGCACCCTGAAACACTCCGCGAGATCGGATATCATCCCGCTCCCGCGATTTCGAGCGGCGAAGCGGACTCCGCAGCCACAGACATGACCAAGAAGCAGAACAGCATCCGAGTGCTCCTCGTGGACGACGAGGAGGACCTGATCACATTCCTCTCGCATCGCCTGCTCAAGCAAGGCTTCTCCGTGACGGCGACCAGCTCCGGGGCCGAGGCCGTCGCGGCGGTCGAGAGCCAGCCCTTCGACGTGGCCGTCGTGGACCTCAAGATGCCGGGAATGGACGGCATCGAGTGCATGCAGCTGGTCAAGACGATCCAGCCCTTCCTCGAGGTCATCATGCTCACCGGCCACGGCTCGTACGAGTCCGCGCTCGAAGCCGGGCGGCTCGAGGCCTACCGCTACCTGATCAAGCCCTACGAGTTCGACGAGCTCCTCCAGCAGATCCGAGAGGCCTGCACGTCCAAGGAAGAGCGGATGGCCGAGGGGTACCGGGAGGAGTCCTCGAGACTCGCCGCGACGCCGGGAATGTCACCGCGCGACCTCATGCACCGGCAGGAGGAGCTGCGCCGGAAGTACGAGATCAACTGATTCTCTCTCCTTCCATCGCCGGCCCGGCTCCGGGGTGATAGATTCCCGGTTCTGCAGTCCCAAGAGAGCGACCCCGACCGGGGTTCGCGACATCGACAATCACGGCCATGGCCTACAACCGCATTCGAATCCTCCTCGTCGACGACGAAGAGGACCTGGTGGAATTCCTCTCCCGCCGCCTCCTCAAGCAGGGCTTCACGATCGCCGCCACCAACTCGGGTGCGGAAGCGATCGCCGCCGTCGAGCGCCAGCGCTTCGACGTCGCCGTCGTGGACCTGAAGATGCCCGAGATGGACGGCATCGAGTGCCTGCAGCGGATCAAGAAGATCCAGCCCTTCCTCGAGGTCATCATGTTGACCGGGCACGGATCACACGACTCGGCACTCGAGGCGGGACGGCAGGACGCTTTTCGCTATCTCCTCAAACCGTACGAGTTCGACCAGCTGCTCGAGCAGATCAGCGAGGCCTTCGAGGCTCGCAAGCGGACCATGGCCGAGGGCTTCCGTCGGGAGATGCAGGCAATAATAGACCGGGGCGGCTCCCCGCGTGACATCCTCGATTCGCAGGAGAAGCTGCGTAAGAAGTATGAAGAAGACTAGGACCCGGGTCGCCATCGTCGGCGGCGGGCGCGAGTGCGTCGAGCTGCTGTCGGTGATCCAGGGGGATGCCGATCTCTTGGGCATCGAGGTGGTCGGGGTGGCCGATCCCGACGAGGATTCCCCCGGCATGCGCAAGGCGCGAGAGCTCGGCATCGGAATGGTGGTCCCCGACTTCCACGACATCTTCCGTCAGGAGTACATGGGGATCGATCTGGTCGTCGAGATGACCGGCCGGCCCGAGATCGAGGACGAGGTCGCCGTCTCCCTGCCTCCTGGAGCGCACTTCATCGGGCACTATGCATCGCGGTTCTTCCGCAACCTCTTCGCTCTGTCCGAAGAGCGGAACCGCTTGCGACGACAGTCGGAGCGCCGCGTGCTCGAGGAGCGCAACCGCCTGCAGCACATCCTCGACAGCCTGCCCTACGAGATCCTCGTGATGGGCAAGGAGTTCGACGTCCAGCTGGCCAACCGCACCTTCCTGGAGGCCAACAATCTCGAGCTGCAGGATGTCGTCGGTCGCTTCTGCTACGACATCGACCACCGCACCAAGGCACCCTGTGACGTCACGGTGGACGGCTGCCCCTACTGGCAGTCCCTGCAAGCCGGCAAGAGCTTCGCGACCGTCGTTCCCCACGTGGACGAGAGCGGCCAGGAGCACTTCGCCACGGTGCGCGCGGCGCCGATCCGCGACGAGGAGGGCAATACCTACGGCGTAGTCGAGACGATCCGCGACATCACTCCTCGCATCAGCGTGGAGGAGAAGCTGCGCGAGACCCGGACGCGGCTCAACCGATTCCTCGATACGGCGCCGCTCTTCATCTACATGAAGGACATCCGGCTGCACTACCGGATCGTGAACCGCAAGGCTCTCGAGATGCTGGGGCTGGAGGAGACCGAGGTGATCGGGAAGAGCGACTTCGACATCTTCCCCGAGGAGACCGCTCGCCGGAATCAGGTCCTCGAGCGCAAGGTACTGCAGACGGCTTCGACCGTTCGCTCCGAGGGATTGATCCCCATCGGCGGCCAGGACCGGCACTTCAGCAGCACGCTCTTCCCCGTCGTGGAAGACGACGAGGTGATCGGGCTCTTCGGCCTGCTCGAGGACACGACGGAGCTTCACGAGCGCGAGGAGGACCTGGCTCGCAAGAAGCGGCAGCTCTCCGAGACGCAGTCACACCTCCAGCGGGTGCTCGAGAACAGCCGCGACCTGATTCTCCTGCTCGACGTGCGGGGCTACATCGAGTCCTTCAACAAGGGCGCGCAGATGGCGCTGGGCTTCACCGAGGAAGAGGTCCAGGGCAGGCCGCTGCACGAGCTCTGCGAAGAGCCCGAGCTGATCCAGAACCTCATCTCCGACGCTCTGGCGGAGGGGCACACCTTCCAGTACGAGACGATCCTGAGGCACAAGGATGGCGACAAGATCATCTGCAATACCTCGGTCACCACCATCGACGACTCGAAGGGCAAGCCGATCGAGCTCGTCGTCCTCTGCCGTGACATCACCCGTCGCCTCGCCCTCCAGTCCGACCTGATCCGCGCCGACCGCCTGGCCGCGGTCGGCAAGCTGGCTGCCGGCGTCGCGCACGAGATCAACAACCCGCTCGCGATCATCGAGACGATCGGCGGCGTCTTCGAGGATACGATCGAGGAGGAAGCGGAGGGCTTGCAGCCCGAGAACCGCGAGCTACTCGCCAAGGCCATCGAGCGCCTTCGCTACCAGGTGAAGCGGTGCTCCGCCATCACTCACAGCCTCCTGGGGTTCGTCCGCAAGACGCAGGCGGGGCGCACTCGAGAGAACGTCTCCGCGCTTCTGGATGAAGCCCTCGATCTGGTCGGAGCCGAGCTCCACATCGCCGGCATCGAGGTCCGGCGCGAGTACGCCGTCGGACTGCCTCAGATCTTCGTCGACCCGATGCTGGTCGAGCAGGTCTTCGTGAACCTGCTCAAGAACGCGATCGACGCGATCGAGGAGAAGGGCTGCCGGGGTGAGATCGAGGTCCGCACGCAGGGCGCCGAAGGCGGGATCGAGGTCGTCATCCGCGACAACGGAATCGGGATCCCGGAGGAGTCGATGCAGAAGATCTTCGACCTCTTCCACACCAGCAAGCCGGTGGGCAAGGGCACGGGTCTCGGGCTGGCGATCGTGCACGACATCGTCGGCCAGCTCGAGGGTGAGGTGCGGGTCGCGAGCGAGGTCGGGGAGTGGACCTCGTTCACCCTGTTCCTGCCCGTGGGCGAGTAGGCACTGGCTCCGGGGGGCGGCGGCGCGGACTCGTCGAGCCAGGGTCCGCCGGGGGCCAGGGGCCTACCAACGCCCGGTCCACACGCAGTGGCAGTCAGTTACTCTGGCCGTGTGTGCACGCTCAATCCGTATGAGCTTCTGCATCTGCACAGAAGCGCGTGATGACCGTAGGATCCCAGGTGATGCCCCACGGATGACCGCACTGATCACACTGGCACATGAATGTCAAGGTGCAGTATTGGAGCTGGTCTCGACATTGCAGGGCTCCTGACATAGGTGCGTGGAGTGGCGGCATTGGCCGAATGCCGTTCATTCACGATGAGGGGGTGCGTCATAAGGTATGCAACGCTTTGACGGGGGCCGCGATCGACACCGACCAGGGAGCGAGCCCGACACGCCGTTTCCCTGCTGAGCCATGAGCGGATGGTTGCATGAATCGGGGCGCATGTGTCAGGAGCCCTGCATTGTCGTACGATCGTCCTCTGGAAGTCGGGATTGTCCTTCATCTCGGGGACTTTCGCCAGAGCTTGCTCCACCTGCTGTTCCCAGCCGTCGGGCCACTGGCAGGATTTCTCCGCAGAAGCGAGCGCCCAATGCTCCCCCCCTGCATCGCAGGTCCGGCACTTCCTTCCCGCGACGAATCCGCGCAGCGCTCGTCGAAGGGCCTCGATGGTGACAAAGAGATGGGGTTGAACATAGAAGGAAGGCGGATCCAGACGATCGGCGAGTCCGTCCAGAGCCACGAACTTCTCCGCGGCCGGGAGGGTCGCGGTGTAGGCAGCCGGATTCTGCCAGGACGAGCTCGTCACGCTAATCCAGGTCATT
>CAZCAC010000007.1:0-74082 GCA_964496575.1 uncultured Planctomycetaceae bacterium
TTCTCAGCTGCCAGCCCCGCTGCTTTCTGATACCTATCTGTTCTTGTTTCCGATCTCCGCGATCTCCCCGAATCCACCGCGATCTCTGCGTTGAACCACCGCGGCCTCTGCCTCCTCCGCGCCCCTCACTCGTCCTTGGCGCCCCCCACCGACAGGTGCAGCACGGCCGTCGCCCGTGGCGCCCAGATGAGCGTGCGCTCGCGGCCGGTCCGGTCGATGATCTTGACCTCGACCTCGTCGCCCCGGCGCTCGGACATGATCCGGCTGATCTCCTCGACGCCGCAGAGCGGCTCACCGCACAGCTCGACGAGGATGTCGCCGCGCTCCAGACCGAGCTCGGAGGCGATGGTGCCGTGCTCGCGGTATTCGATGCGCAAGCCGACTCCCGGGCCGAGGTAGTTCTCGATCTCCTCCTCGGAGGAGACGGGCGTGCACTTCACGCCGAGGATGTCGGTCGGGATCTCGACCTTCCGGCCATGCGGGGCCAGGCTCCACGGATCCCCGCTCCGGCCCGGCGGAATGACTCCCGGCGGCAGGGTCCCCGACTCGCTGCGAAAAAGCGTCGCCTTGCCCGTGCCCCACGTGAGCCGGGTGCCGGGGGCGGGGGGCTCGAGCGCGAGATGAACCAGGAAGGGGACCTGGTGCCGCAGCTCGGGGTGTTCGGTGAGGAGCACGTCCAGGGTCTCCGCCGCGTACTCGAAGGAGCGACGCCGCTGCCCGGTGTGATCCTCGATGCGCAGCGCCACCCCCTCCAGCAGCACCTCGAGCCTGAACTCGCGCAGCGTCTGGATCCGTGAGATGTGCGGTCGCTGCGGAAACGCGAAGATGCGCGGAGCGTACAGGCTGCGAACGCCGGGCGCGTCGAAGGGCGCCTCGGCGACGACGTCGATGTTGCGCAGCGATTCCGTCTCGACGATGGGGTCGAGCGCGGGCGGAGCGTCGACGCGCGGTGCATCGAGGGGCGACACCGACTCCTGCGCCGCCTCCGACCCGCCGATCCCGCGCAGGAGAACCCAGCGCGGATTGTCGCAGTGGAGCGCGGCTTCGCGCTTCAGCTCGCGCAGGGCGAGGCGCGCGGTCCAGGCGAGCTCGGGCGCGGTCGGATCGACCGCCCACGACTCCAGCGCCAGGCACGCCGCTCGGTTTCCCCCCGCCAGGGAGAGCAACTCGCCGTAGGCGATCTCCCGCGCGTCGATGTCGGAGTCGGAGAGACGCTCGCTCCAGTGCTTCGCGTCGAAACCGTCGGTGACCACCAAGCTCAGCACCTGCTCGCCCTGCCGCGCCTTCACACAGTGCACCTCGCACCGAATCCCGCCGGTGGCCGAATCCTCCTCGCGTGAGCCCGGCTCCTGTCCGAGGGCGGCGGCCCCCAGCGACAGCAGAGCTCCCAGGCCGAGCGGGACCGCCGGCCACAGCGCGCTCCATCGGTTGGGGGTCTTCACGGTTCGAGTGAGGGAAGGGGTTCTAGCGGAGTCGGTCGGTCGGACGCTCGAGGTCAGTGCACCCCGTCACGGCGCCGCTTGGACTCGCCGTGCATGCCCGCGGCACCGTCGCGGGACCCACGCTGCAATCGGGGATCGAGAATCACCTCGCCGCCCCAGATCAGGGCCTCGCTCCGCAGCGACTCGTCGCCGGAGGGCACCGGCTTCAGTGAGACTCCCGGACGCGGCGTCTCGACCCGCTCGGCGATCGGATCGCCGGTCGCCGGGCCATCGTCGAGGACGACCTCGTCGATCGGGCCTCCGCCACCCGGGTGCACACCGGGGGCCTCGCCAGGGGAGACACTGCCCAGGCGGTCGGTCAGCATGCCGAGCACGAAGAGCGCCGCGGCGGCCGCCGCCAGGGGGAGGATCCGCAGCAGGCGACCTCGCCGGACGGGGCGAGCCGCGGTCGGCTCGGTGCCCCTGGGTCCGGTCGCCCCCGTCGGAGCTGTCCCGCCCTCCTCCACGAGAATCCCCTCGGCCACGAGAGTCCCCTCTGCGATCAAGGCAGAGCGGATCCCCGGCCAGTGCGACGGGCAGGACGCCTCGATCTGCGGGTTCCCGAGATGGTCCCGCAGGGCGCCACGTGCCTCGTTCGCTCGACTCAGGTTCTCCCGGCACGCCGAACACTGTCCCAGGTGCCGTTCCAGCCGTTCGAGGGCCGGCGACTCGAGGTCGCCGCCCACGTAGAGCGGAATCTCGCCCTGGACTTCAGCGCAGTTGGAGGAGGTGGACATGGTTGAAAATGCTTCGCTTATCTGTCGCCCCGGACCTCTCCGGTGGCATTCGGGGGTACGGAGGGGGCCCCGGAAGTGTTGGCGCCAGTTCCCGAGTCCTCGACCCGGCGCCGCCGCTCCCACTCTTCCTGGAACAGCTTTCGCCCCCGGTGCAGCCTCCAGCGCACCGTGACGTGGGTCGCCCCGACGATCTCGGCGATCTCGTTGCAGGGCAGGCCTTCCAGCTCCCTCAGGACGAGGGCCGACTGGAAGTGCGGCGCCAGCGTCTCCAGGCAGGAGCGTACCTCATCCACCGTCTCTTCGCGCTCCAGGGCCTCCGAGGGGGCCTCCAGGCGGGGGTCGACGAGCTCCGGGTCGGGCTCCTCCTCGTCCTGGCCGGTGGTGGAAAAGGTCGGACGACGCTTGCGGAGGTGGTCGATCGCCAGGTTGGTGACGATCCGGTAGAGCCAGGTGCTGAAGGCGTGGGAGAAATCGAAACGGTCCAGGCTCCGGAAAACGCGAAGGAAAGCGTCCTGGACCAGATCGGAGGCGTCCTCGTTGCTGGGGACGAGGTTGCGGGCCACCCGCCAGGCCCGGCGCTCGTGGCGCGCCACGAGGTCGGCGAAGGCGGACTCCTCCCCCGCTTGCGCGCGCCGGATCAGCTCGTGATCCAGCCGCCGGTCGGGGGCGTCTGCTGAAGACTCGTCCATGGGATCGATGGCACCGGACACATCCTACGCATCGGCCGCGGGCAAGTTGGGTATTAGCAGTTAGCTGTTGGTAGTCGGCGATTCGCACCCGGTCGGTCTCGGCCCGCGGAAGCGGCGTCGCGGTCGACATCTGCCACTTTGGCAGCCTTCCCCCTCACAGGTCGGGGCCAATAGCTGGAAGCTAGTAGCTGACCTTCGGGAATCGCCCCTCGATCTCGCCGGCGTTGCGGAACTTCAGCCTCCGCTGCTCGAGGAGCTCGTCGATCGGAACGGGGGCGAGGGCGGCGAGCTCCCGGAGGATCGTCGCCCGCATCTCGGCGAAGGTCGCCTCGCGGTCGCGGTGCGCGCCCCCCACCGGCTCCGGGATCACCCCGTCGACCAGCTTCAGCTCGGTGAGATCCTGCGAGGTGAGCCGCAGCGCCGCGGCGGCGTCCGCCATGCGGGCGCCGTCCTTCCAGAGGATCGCCGCGCACCCCTCGGGGCTGATCACCGAATAGTAGGAGTACTCCATCATCAGCACGCGGTCGCCGATGCCGATGCCGAGCGCGCCGCCGGAGCCCCCCTCGCCGATCACGATCACCACGATCGGGACGCGGATGCCGAACATCTCGAGGATGTTCTCGGCGATCGCCTCCGCCTGGCCGCGCTCCTCGGCGCCGATCCCCGGGTAGGCGCCCGGCGTGTTGATCATGGTCACGATCGGCAGGCGCATCTTCTCCGCCAGCCGCATCTTGCGCAGCGCCTTGCGGTACCCCTCGGGGTGGGCGCTGCCGAAGTTGCACTTGATCCGCTCGCGCGTGTCGCGTCCCTTGCGGTGGCCGATCAGCATGAAGCGCGTGTCCTCGATCCGCGCCAGGCCACACATCACCGCCTGGTCGTTGCCGAACGCCTTGTCGCCGTGCAGCTCGACGAACTCGTCTAGCACGTTGCGGACGTAGTCGCCGGCCACCGGCCGCTCGGGGTGCCGCGCGACCGCCACCCGGTCCCAGGCGGTGAGGTCGGAGTACGTCGCCTCGATCGCCTTCTCCAGGCGACCGGTGAGGGTCTCGATCTCCTCGCTGAGGTCGAGCTTGGTGCGCTCGGAGAGCTCCTTCAGCTCGACCAGCTGCGACTCGAGTTCCTGGATCTCGCTCTCGAAGTTCATCCGCGACTCTGGCACGTTCGGTCCTCTGGTGGCCGTCCGGGCCGTTTCGCCGGCGCCGGACCTCCCGGTGACCGCCCGTCGGCACCGAGAACGGAGCATGTTCCCGGAGGTTGGCCTCCGGCGCAAGGACCAACAGGGGAGCTTTGCCCGTCTCCGCCCTCCGCCCCGCTGGATCGCGCCGGAACGCCAGCTATCATCGGCCCGCGGCGCCCCTCCCCTCCCCGGCCCCTCCGTCGGCCACGTCCCCGCGAGCCCCGAATGGCCTCTCCAACCTCGACCCCCACCGAGCTCCCCGACATCGCCGGACTCCCCGACGCCTGGCGCGTCGAGATCTTCAGAGAGAAGCCGGTCGACGACCCCGACGGCGCCCACCTCCTCGAGGCGGCCCGCGAGCTCGGGATCGAGAGCCTCGCCAGCGCGCGGATGGGGCGCGGCTTCCTGCTGCCCCCCGAGCTCTCCCGCGGGACGGTCGAGGCGATCGTCGAGGAGCTATTGCGCGACCCGCTCCTCGACTCCATGCACCTGTTCGCCCCGCGGGAGCAGCCCCCCGAAGGTCCCTCGCGGCGCGTGCTGGTGGCGCGCAAGCCCGGAGTGATGGACCCGGTCGCCCTGACCGTCGAGCGCTGCCTCCGCCGGACGCGCCTCGTCGAGGAGGACGCTCCCCTCTTCGTCTCCACCTTCCGCGCCTGGGAGCTCGAGGGAGAGCTCACCGACGAGGAGGTGACACGCATCGCGCTGACCCTGCTCGCCAACGACACCATCGAGGAGGTGGCGATCGACAGCGAGTCCCTCTTCTACGGCCAGCCCGCCTCGGGGCCGCAGCACGCCCGGGTCGAGGTCCCGCTGCGCGAGGCGGACGAGGCGACGCTCCGGAAGACCAGCGAGGAGGGCGTGCTCAGCCTGAACCTCGTCGAGATGCTCGAGATCCAGAAGCACTACCGCGCGGAAGGGCGCGAGCCCACCGTGTGCGAGCTGGAGACGCTCGCGCAGACCTGGAGCGAGCACTGCAAGCACAAGACCTTCGCCGGCGCGGTCGACTTCGACGGGCGGCACTTCGACAACCTCCTCAAGGAGACGATCAAGCACGCCACCGAGACGCTCGACCTGCCGTGGTGCATCAGCGTCTTCCACGACAACGCGGGGATCATCGAGTTCGATGCGGGGTGGGACGTCTGCTTCAAGGTCGAGACGCACAACCACCCGAGCGCCATCGATCCCTACGGCGGCGCCGGCACCGGAATCGGCGGCGTGATCCGCGACATCCTCGGAGTGGGCCTCGGCGCCAAGCCGATCGCGGGCACCGACTCCTTCTTCGTCGGCCCCGCCGACCTGCCCGCCGAGCGGCTGCCGCCCGGGTGCATGCACCCGCGGCGGATCCTGCGCGGCGTGGTCGCCGGCGTGCGCGACTACGGCAACCGCATGGGGATCCCGACGGTGAATGGCGGGGTCTGGTTCGACGAGGGCTACGTCGCCAACCCGCTGGTCTTCGCCGGCACGGTCGGCATCCTCCCGCGCGAGTGCGCGCACAAGCAGGTGCATCCCGGCGACGTCGTCCTCCTGGTCGGCGGTCGCACCGGGCGCGACGGGATCCACGGCGCGACCTTCTCCTCCGCGGAGCTGCACGAGGAGTCGGAGACGGTCTCCTCCGCCGCCGTGCAGATCGGCGATCCGATCACCGAGAAGAGGGTGCTCGACGCCCAGCTGCAGGCGCGCGATGCGGGGCTCTACCGCGCGGTGACCGACTGCGGCGCCGGCGGGCTCTCCTCGGCAGTCGGCGAGATGGGCGAGGAGTGCGGGGCCGAGGTGGAGCTCTCCACCGTCCCGCTCAAGTACCCGGGGCTCACGCCGGAGGAGATCTGGATCAGCGAGGCGCAGGAGCGAATGGTTCTCGCCGTGCCGCCGGAGAAGCTCGAGGCCTGCATCGCGGTCTTCGCGGCGGAGGACGTCGAGGCGACCGCGGTCGGGACCTTCACCGACACGGGCCGGCTGGTGCTGCGCTACCAGGACACGCTCGTCGGCGACCTCGACATGGAGTTCCTGCACCACGGCACGCCCAAGCCGAGGCGACGGGCGAGCTGGTCGCCGCCAGGGCACGCCGACCCCGGCGTGCCCGCGTGCGAGGACGTCGGCGCCACCCTGCGCGCGCTGCTCGCCGCGCCGAACACCGCCAGCAAGGAGTGGATCGTGCGCCAGTACGACCACGAGGTGCAGGGGCTCGCGGTCGAGGGCCCGATGGTCGGCGTGAACGGCGACGGTCCTGGGGACGGCTCGGTGCTGAGGCCGCTGGAGGGCTCGCTCAGGGGGATCGCGATCACCTGCGGCGCGAGCTCGCGCTACGGACGACTCGACCCGGGGCGCATGGCGGCGGCGGCGATCGACGAGGCGCTGCGCAACGCGGTGGCGGTCGGCGGCGATCCCGCGCGCTGCGCGATCCTCGACAACTTCGCCTGGGGCAACTGCGACAAGCCCGATCGGCTCGGCGCGCTGGTGCTCGCGGCGGAGGCGTGCCGCGACGCGGCGCTCGCCTACCGCACGCCGTTCATCTCCGGCAAGGACAGCCTCAACAACGAGTACCGCGTCGGGGGGAAGAGCATCCCGATCCCGCCGACGCTGGTCATCTCCGCGCTGGCGATGGTGCCCGACGTCCGGCGGAGCGTCACGATCGACCTGAAGAGCGCGGGCAACCTCTGCTTCCAGGTCGGCCTGACTCGCGCGGAGGTGGGCGGGTCCGAGTACCTCGCCCTGCGCGGCACGGAAGGCGGGGTCGTTCCGGCTCCCGACCTCGAGACGGCGCCCGCGCTCCTCGCCGCCCTGCACGGAGCGATCGCCGCGGGGCTGGTGCAATCATGCCACGACCTCTCCGAGGGCGGGCTGGCGGTCGCGGCGGCCGAGAGCGCGTTCGCCGGCGGCCTGGGGCTCGACCTCGACCTCGCCCGCATCCCCTGCGAGCCGCTCGGGGAGGGCGCCGATCCCGACGCGACCGCGCTCTTCTCCGAGTCGACGACCCGCTTCCTGGTGGAGATCGCTCCCGAGGACCAGGGCGCGTTCGAGGCGGCCCTGGGCGAGCACCCCTTCGCCCTGGTCGGGCGCGTGCGCGCCGATCGACTCCTGGAGATCCGCGGCGCCCAAGGTGGCTTGCTCGCCTCCCTCGAGCTCGACGAGCTCTCCTCCGCCCACCAGAGCTCCTTCCAAGGCTAGCCGATGAGCACCCCCCGAGCCCTGATCCTGCGAACCGCCGGCACCAACTGCGACGCGGAGACCGAACGCGCCTTGCGCCTGGCGGGAGCCGAGACCGAGCTCTTGCACTGGAACCGGCTGCTCGCCAACCCTGGCGCGCTGAGCCGCGCGGAGATCGTCGTCTTCCCCGGCGGCTTCAGCTACGGCGACGACGTCGCCGCCGGGCGCGTCTTCGGCCTGGAGCTGCGCCGGGGCCTCGCCGACGCTCTCGGCGCCCACGTCGAGCGCGGCGGCGTGATCCTCGGCGTCTGCAACGGCTTCCAGATCCTGGTCGAGTCGGGGCTGCTCGATTCGCAGCCCGAGGGCGAGGAGCGCGACATCGCCCTGACGAACAACGAGTCGAACCACTTCGAGTGCCGCTGGGTGACCCTCGAGTCGGTCGATTGCGCCTGTCCCTGGATCGTCGCCGGCGAGACGATGCCCGTCCCTGTCGCGCACGCCGAGGGTCGCTTCGCGGTGAAGAGCCAGGCGACGCTGGAGCGACTGATCGCGAACCGGCAGGTCGCCCTGCGTTACGTCGATCCCGGCGGGGGCGAGGCCGCCCCGTACCCGCAGAACCCCAACGGCTCGGCGTTCGACATCGCCGGCATCTGCGACCGGAGCGGTCGGGTGCTGGGGCTGATGCCGCACCCGGAGCGGAACCTCGATCCGTGGCAGCACCCGCTCTGGCGGCGAATGGGTCATCGAAGCGAGGGCGAGGGGATCGCCTTCTACCGCCGACTGGTCGAGACCGCGGCCGCGACGCCGGTTTGCTGATCCCCTGGAATTCGGACGATTTTCGTCGCGGAGCAGGCCTGATTCGCCCTTCCGAATTCGGTAGGTTCGGGCCTGAAACGGCGGCGCGGCCGCCGGAAGAGTGAAACGCCGGGGAGCGCCCCGGGCCGCGCGTCGGCCCGCCGCCGCCCCGCCCCCGATTACGATGCCCCACTAGCCATGCGATCGACCGCCCTCCTCGCCGCCATCCTGTGCCTCATCCTGCCCGGCTGCGTCGCCCTGCTCGGCGTCGGAGCGGGGATCGTCATCAGCCAGGACATCCTCGACAACGAGACCTACGTCGCTCAGCTCCAGGAGGACGTCGACGTCGCCTGGGCGGTGGCCAAGTCCTCGCTCAGCCACCAGTCGGAGGCGCCGATCGAGATCGAGGACGACCTGCGCACCGCCAGGGGCCTGGTGGACGACGCCGACGTCATCGTCTCGGTCGAGGCCTACGACCTGAACCGCTGTCGGATGTCCGTCTCCGCGAGCAAGTACGGCATCAGCAACGGCGAGATCGCCGAGATGGTCTTCGACAAGATTCTCAAGCAGCTGAGAGACGGTTCCTGAACCCGCCGGGGTCCGTCCCCCGCCCACCCACCCCACGGAGTTCGAACCCGCCGGGGTCCGTCCCCCGCCCACCCACCCCCCAGAAGCTGGCTCTCCCGGTTCCAGCGGGGTGGTCGGGCACGACTGTCGGAGGGCTATCTGCGGGGCCCGTTTCGGGCTCGGGGGCTCAGGGGGCGTCCTGGCAGTCCCGGCAGAGGCCTTCCAGTCGGAGGGTGTGGCGCAGGAGCTCGAAGCCCCGCTGCTCGGCGACCGCGTGCTGCAGCACCTCGATCTCGCTGCTGCGGAACTCCTCGATCCTGCCGCAGCGCACGCAGATCAGGTGGTCGTGGTGGGGATGCCCGATCAGGTGCTCGTAGATCACCTCGCCCCGGCCGTTGTCCATCGAGCCGATGAAGCCACCCTCCTGGAGCAGGTTGAGGGTGCGGTAGACGGTGGCGCGGGACACGCGCGGGCCCTCCTCCTCGCGCATCCAGTTGTAGAGGGTCTCCGGCGTGAAGTGCTCGTGGGTGGCGAAGGCCCGGTCGAAGATCCGCTTGCGCTGATCGGTCATCTTCAGCGACCGGGTGCGCAGGTACTCGACGAAGCGCTTGAAAATGGCGGCCTGATCCACGCGAATCCCCCGTCGCTCTCGCTGGCTAGAAGCGCTCCTCCCGGTCGCCGGCGGCCCCGCCGCTGAGCATGCGCTGGATCCGTTCCTTGCGGCTCTCGATCCTGGCGCCGATGTCGCGCCGGCAGAACTTGCCGGCCCAGTCGATCGCGTCGTAGGCGGAGTAGGTGCTCTCGCGCGCGGTCTCGATCGTGTCCCCCATCCCGGTGACGCAGAGGACGCGCCCTCCGGAGGTGAGCACCTTGCCGCCGGACTCCGAGGTGCCGGCGTGGAAGACGACCACGTCCTGCGGCTCCCCGGCGGCCTCGAGGCCCTTGATGCGGTCGCCCTTGCGGTAGCCGCCGGGATACCCCTCGCTCGCTCCAACGACACCGACGCAGAAGCGCTGGTCCCACTCCGGCGGCTCCATCGAGGAGAGCTTGCCCTGCGCGGTGGCGCGGAGGTACGGCAGGAGGTCGCTCTGGAAGCGGCGCACGATCGCCTGGACCTCCGGGTCGCCGAAGCGCACGTTGAACTCGAGGACCTTGGGCCCCTGCTCGGTGATCATCAGCCCGACGTAGAGCACGCCGCGGAAGTCGATCCCCTCGCGGCGCAGGCCGTGGATCGAGGGCAGCACGACGCGCTGCTCGATCTGGCGCAGGAGTCGCCGGGTGAGGCTGGGCGCCGGCGAGTAGACCCCCATGCCGCCGGTGTTGAGGCCGGTGTCGCCCTCGCCGACCTGCTTGTGGTCGACGACCGGCTCGAGGATCAGGATCGCCTCGCCGTCGGTGATGGCCAGCACGCTGGCCTCCTCGCCCTCGAGGTATTCCTCGATGAGGACCTGCTCGCCGGCGCTGCCGAGGGTGCGCTCCTCCATGATCGCGTCGATGGCGCGGGCGGCCTGGCGCTTGTCCTGGCAGATGATGACGCCCTTGCCGGCGGCGAGACCGTCGGCCTTGATCACCTGGGGCCAGACGGTGCACGACTCGAGGTAGGTCTTGGCGGTGCCGGAGCGATCGAAGCGCCGGGCGCCCGCGGTGGGGATGCGGTGGCGGTCGAGCAGGTCCTTGGCGAAGGCCTTGGAGCCTTCCAGTCGGGCGCCGCTCGAGCCGGGTCCGAAGGCCGCGATCTTCGCCTCGCGCAGGCGGTCGGCGAGCCCGGCGACGAGCGGGTCCTCGGGCCCGATCACCACCAGGTCGATCTTCCGTTCCCGGGCGAAGCGCTCCAGGCCGGCCACGTCGGAGGCGGCGATGTCGACGTTCTGGGCGAGTCCGCGGGTCCCGGCGTTGCCTGGGGCGCAGTACAGCTCGGTGAGCTCGGGAGACTGTGCGATCTTCCAGCAGAGAGCGTGTTCACGCCCCCCGCCACCGACGACGAGGACCTTCATGCTGTGCGAAATCTGCGGATGCGTCGAACCTGGGCGACTCGAGAAGCGGCGGCAGAGGACCAGAACGCCCGTCTTCACCCCGCCGCAAGGCGCAAGCTATCCCCTCTCCCCTTCCGAGACCACCCAAAACCCCGATCCCCGCCCTCGCAGGAGCCCCGACCCTCGGATACCCTGCGCCCTGTGGTACCGCCTCTCTCCGGGGGGGCGAAATCGGGGAGTACCTCAGTTGGCAGAGGCGGAGCTTTGGGTGCTCCGAGTCGTGGGTTCGAGTCCCATCTCCCCGACCAGTCCAGGCCGGCGCGCGAAGGGGTACGCCGGGCGGCCGCGGCTCGTTGACGAGAGCTCTGGAGAACCTGGCGGCGCCGGTCGTCTCGACGGTTGGGTCGACGCTCGTCGAGCACTTCGATTCGCGTGTTCACTCCTCGCTTTCGATGGTGTAGCTTCGCCGTTCTCGGAGCGATCCACTTCGGGGTGAACCACCGCGGAAGATGAAGATCATTATCGGGTCTTTACCCTAGTTGTGGCGCTCACCCTCTTGCCTAGTCTGGATTTCATGAAGAACGCAACGCAACTCTACGAACAGGGCATTCGTGAGTTCCTCTCGACCAACGGATGTCAGGCCATCCGGATCGAGCAGGGTAGTTTGATTGCGCTTCGCACTGGAGGGGACGGTCGGGAGTATCGGCTCAGTGTCGATCTCTACGAGGACGACGCCCCCTCCGGCGAACCTTCGCGACGTTTCCGCGCTCGCGCAGCGCGCCGCTTCGGCCTGCCAGTCTCCGCCAATCACGGCGACTCGGTCCAGGCCGCGCTCGCGGCGCTCCAGTGGCAGACTCTTGATCACGGCTCCATTCGTCCCCAGCCCCCGATGATCGTCGGGGTCCTGTAGAGGTCCGGCCGAAGACGGCCGGACCTCTAGACAATTCCAACACCTGCGGTGCTCCCGCGCCTGCGGCGCGGTCCACCCCCCACATCCTGAGCGACACCCTGTTCCCATCCTCCCCTCCGGGAGGATATGCTCCCGCGTAGCCTCACCGAATGGTGGAGTTCCGCCCGTAGCTCAGCTGGATAGAGCATCGGATTTCTAATCCGAGGGTCACAGGTTCAAGTCCTGTCGGGCGGGCCAGCTACGGGCTCACGCTCACCACCAACCCGTCACTCAGGTTGAAACCGGTCCCCCCCGCCGGCGGATCGCGGAACCACGCCTGGCAGTTCCAGGTGTCGCCGGCCGACCACTGCCCGAGGCCGCCACCGGTCCCCGCGGGCGGGTTGTCCCAGTCGAACTTCAGGCTGGCCACTCCGAGGGAATCGACCAGGAACGGCTGGAAGCGGAAGACGCCCACGCCACCCGCGTTGACGCAGCGCCACCCGTCGCCGAAGGGAACCTGCGTCTGACCCGCGCCGTAGTAGAACATCAGGAACTGGCCGGGGGGACAGTCGGTCGCGACCAGGTGGAAGTCGTCCGCCGCGATGCTGGAGGATCCGCTCCAGGTCATCCTCGCGCCGGCGCCGGCGGAGTTCGGCGCGGTGATGCAGTAGCTCACCGGGTCGGAGGCCGGGTAGGCGAGTTCCGCGATTCGGGTCTCCCAGCGGTTGTTGCTGCCCGCGTACTCCTGGATCGTCCAGAGCGTGGTGTCGTCGCCGGGATCGACCGACGTCAGGCTGTAGTCTCCCCAGCGCGCGTTCCCGTAACCGTCCACGTGGTTGTAGGGCCCCGCGCCCGGACACAGGAGCGCCGGAGTCGCCGTGACCCCCGGCGGGTCGAGGGCGTGATGCCCGGTGTAGAACGCGCCGGCGTACTCCCCGGCGTGTGATCCGCTGAAGCCGAGCACCAGGTGGTGGTTGCTGCTCACCGCGATCGAAGGATAGTAGTAGCTGTGGAGGGGGTCGGAGATCGTCCCCACCTGCAGCGTCGTCCCCGAGGCCACGTCGACCTCGTACCAGCGGCACGCCGCCCGTCCGTCGACCTTGATCGTGTGCGCCGTGAAGATCGAGCCGTCGCGGTAGACGGCGTTCATCGGTCGCGTGTCACCGGTGCTGAGATCGGTCTGGCTGCCGAGCGCGGGCGCCGCCGGGGGGTTGCCGTGAAGGGGCACGGTGACGTTGGCGACGATCGAGAGCGTCGGCGCCGTGAGCGGCCCCGAGATCTGGCGGATGCGCAGGTGCCTCGCCGTGGAGAGGCGCGAGACGAACAGCTCCCCTCCCGAGTCCCCGTAGGTCGCGCAAGGCTGGGTCGCTCCCTCGAACGGAAGGTCCCGCCACGCGGTGACGGTGCCGAGGCTCGGCGTGCCGGTGAGGAGCGGCGCCTTGTCGATCGCCCAGATCGTCACCGTCGAGGGCACCATCAGCGCGCTCGTGTAGAACCCGTTCTCGTCGAAACCCAGCGTCGGATAGTCCGGCCACCGCCCGGCGTCGGAACCCTGCGCCGTATCGATCCAGCTCTTGAACCACGCGCCGGTCGGATCACCGGTGAGCGAGATCGCCAGGTGGATCCGGGCCGTCGAGGGGCCGCTGGAACAGAGCAGGAAGTAGCGCTGCGAGTGGTGATCGTAGGTCACGCGCGGGTCGCCCAGTCCGGTCGCCACGTTGAAGAAGTCGGCGAGCGGCAGCGCGAAGACCCTCGACCCGGTCGCCTGGTCGAAGACGCCGAGCTTCACGTTGACCACCGAGACGAAGTGCGACGGCCCCGCGACGCCGCAGGTGTCCGGAGGGATGTAGCTGGTCCCGTTCTCGAACATTCCCATCCCGGCGAAGTCGCGCACCAGCGTGGGCAGCGTCCCCGAGCTCACCGTGCTCGAGGAACTGGAGCGGTCCCCCACCGGTTCCTCGTGGCCAGGCGGGACGATCGGCGCGTGGATCGCCTCCGGCTCGTCCCGATACTCGCCCGCCCCCTCCTCCCACGACAGCCCGGCATAGTCCGTCCCGGTGAGCCGCGTGCGCCACTCCAGGTCGTCGAAGCCGACCACGACGTGTTGCCCCTCGGCGCCGCCTTCGGTCGACGGCCGCTCGAAGGTCAGGTCGTCGAGCGCATACCACCCCGCGCCCTCGAGCACGGGTCGCGCGACGAGCTCGATCCGGTCGACGTCCTCGAGCTCCATGGCGAACCAGGCGGGTGACTCGCCGATCTCTTCGAACCACTCCGTCCGGGCGACCTCGACCCCGTCGCGATAGCCGATCACCCGAAGCCCGTCGGTCCAGGCGCCGCGCGAAGCCTGCCCGGCGATCCACGCGCCGCGCAAACGCACGGGCGCGGGAAAGCCGATGCCCATCCGGGTGTCGCCCCACCGATTGGTGACGTGGTGCTCTCCGGAGTGCGGGGCGAAGGTCCCGCGGCGTGAGGGGACCACCCACGAGCCCGGGGCCCGACCGCGTTCCTCTCCGACGCAGTCCGGTTCCTCCTCCTCGCGCTCACGAATCCGAGCGAGGACCTCTGCCATCGTCTCGACGACACCCGGCCCGAGGGTTGCCGGCGGCTGGACCTCGCCGGGGAGCGCGTCTTCCTCGGCAGGGGCGGCCGGGGGAGCGGTCGAAAGGAGCGCGGTAGCGGTCGCCAGGGCCAGCAGGGGAATCATGAAGCCCATCGTACGCGAGCCGTCCCTCCCGCGCGATGCCGCGGCGTACTCACCGGCGAGGGGGGTCGGGTTCATCACGTGACGGCGCTCGCCCTCACGCCGTATCCTGAACACCACCATGCGAGCCCCTCGAAGCCTCACGGTTCTCCTCCTCTCGACGATCGGTCTCCTCGCGGTGGCAGCAGGCGCCGCCCCGAAGCCCCAGTCGCCGCCCGTCGATGAGGAAGCCACCGAGTTCCAGACGCGTACCGGCGTCGCGCCGCGCGAAATGATGTCGCGGTATCTGCTCGCCCGGGTGGAAGCCGCGCGACAGCAGTGGGAGGCCGACTACGAGGCGCGAACCACGCCCGAGCAGATCACCGCGCACCGAGAGCGACTGAAGGCGATGTTCGTCGAGAGGATCGGCGGGCTGCCCGAGCGCACGCCCCTCGAGCCACGGATCGTCGACCGCCTGGCGCGGGACGGCTATCGCGTCGAGAAGATCGTCTTCGAGAGCCAGCCGCGCCACCACGTCACCGCCGCCCTCTTCCTGCCGTCGGTCGAGCGGTACGCGCCCCCCTACCCCGGGATCCTCGTCCCCTGCGGACACTCGGCGAACGGCAAGGCGCTGGCGGTCTACCAGCGGGCGTGTGCCCTCGCGGCCCGGAACGGGATGGCCGCGTTGATCTTCGACCCGATCGACCAGGGCGAGCGACACCAGTGCCTCGATGCCCAGGGGCGGCCACGCACCGCCGGCACGCAGGGGCACAACATGATCGGCGTGGGCAGCATCCTGCTCGGGCGGAACACCGCGCGCTTCGAGATCTGGGACGGGATGCGCGGGATCGACTACCTCCAGTCGCGCGACGACATCGATCCCGGGCGGATCGGCTGCATGGGCAACAGCGGCGGCGGCACGCAGACGGCCTACCTGATGGCCCTCGACGACCGGATCGTCGCCGCCTCGCCGAGCTGCTACATCTGCGGCCTGTACGGGCGTCTGGTCGGCACGGGAGGGGCCCAGGACGCCGAGCAGAACATCCACGGCCAGCTCGCGTGGGGAATGGATCACGCCGACTACTGCCTGATGCGAGCCCCGCGCCCCACTCTCCTCTGCACGGCCACGCGCGACTTCTTCGACATCGACGACGCCTGGAGCACCTTCCGCCGCGCCAAGCGGCTGTACACCCGGCTGGGCTTCGGCGAGCGGCTGTCGCTGGTCGAGGCACCGGGAGCGCACGGGTACTCGCTCCTCCTTCGCGAGGCCGCGGTGCGGTGGATGGCCCGCTGGCTGCTGGGCCGCGACGAGGCGATCACCGAGCCGCCCGGCCTCGAGGTCCTCACCGAGGAGGAGATCCGCTGCACCGAGGGCGGCGAGGTGATGCTGCTGGAAGGAGCTCGATCGGTCTACGACCTCAACCGCGACCACGAGGCGGAGCTCGCCGGTCAGCGCCATCGGCGGTGGAACACCGCGCCGCGCGAGGAGAACCTCGAGTCCGTGCGGCGCATCGCGGGGATCCGCGCGCTGGAGGATCTGCTGGACCCCGAGCTCGTGGTCCTCGGGAGCGAGGAGCGCGACGGCTACCGGGTGGAGCGGCTGTGCTTCGAGCCCGAGCCAGGGATCTGGCTGCCAGCGCTCCTGTTCGTTCCCGACGGGGCACCGGCGGGGAACCCGGTCCTCTACGTCCACGAGGAGGGCAAGGGCGCCGACGCGGGTCCGCGCGGGCCGATCGAGGAGCTCCTGCGCGCGGGCCACGTCGTGCTGGCCGTGGACCTGCGGGGCAACGGGCTCACGCAGCAGGTCGGACAGCGGTACTTCACCCCCTCGCTCTTCGGCGGCGACGGGCAGGACGTCTACGTCGCCTATCTGCTGGGAAGGAGCTACGTGGGGATGCGGGCGGAGGACCTCCTGGTCTGCGCCCGCTGGCTGGGCCGCGAGGGCGCGCCGGTGCGGCTGACCGCCGTCGGCGAGCTGGCCATCCCGGCGCTGCACGCGGCCGCGGTCGAGCCCGAGCTCTTCGCCGCGGTCCGGCTCGTGCAGCCGCTCGTCTCCTGGTCCAACGTGGTCGAGCTGGGCTTCAGCCACCACCGGCTGTCGAACACCGTTCACGGCGCCCTGACCGCGTACGACCTGCCCGACCTGGCGCGGAGCCTGGGCGACAAGGTCGTGCTGGAGGGCCCGCGGGACGCCCTGGGAGAGCCGGTGACGGACGGGAGGTAGAGACGGCTGTGGGCGGGTGGTGGCGGAGACCGCCCCGACTCCTTATAAGGAGGGCAGTGAATCGATCTCGAGGAATGCTGCTGCTGCTGATCGGAGCGGCGGTGATGCTCTGCGCGCTGCTCGCCAGGCTCGATCACCGCGCTGGCGAGGAGGCGCCTCCCGACCCGAGTCCGCTCGCCGAGGCCCCGGCTCCAGCTCCGGTCGAGGCAACACCCGCGACCGACGTCGAGACGTCGAGGGGAACCGACGTCCCCGTCGAGGCGACCGCCGGCGAGCCGAAGCTCCCCGTCCACCTCCCGGGGAAGGCGCTCATCCGGGGGCGGGTCGTGGCGGTCGACGGCCGCGTCTCGGGAACGCTGGTGGAGCTCTTCGTCCCGCAGGAAGGCCTGGAGTTCCGCGCGGCTCCGGAGGCCGACGGTCGCTTCGAGCTGGAGGTGCGCGGCCTCGGTCCGGCCCTCTTCCAGGCCCGCCGCGACGGCGAGGTCGTCTCCCCTCCGGTCGACCTCAGGGGGCCCCTCCACACGGCGAGGGCCCTCGCCCCTCCTGGCGAGCCGGGAGTCCTGGACGTGTACGAGGTCCTGATCGGTCCGACGGTCGCGGCGAGGATCCAGGCCACCGATCACCAGACGGAAGCGCCGATCCGGCCCTTCTCCGCGTGGCTCGTCCCCGCAGCCCAGGTGATGGGCTCGCGCGGCATCCTGTTCCGGGCGAGGGAAGGAAGGGGCGGTGCGCTCGCCGTCGGCGACATCGAGCCCCGGCACCTCGGCGTGGTGACCGACGATCCGCCGCTGGAGGTGAGGGTCCCCACGACGTTCTGCGGGGGCACGCTCGTGGTCGTGGGCGAGAGGGGCCTCGGCTCGATCCGACTCGGCGCCGGAGGATGCCTGCGCGAGGGCGTCGAGCTCTCCGTCCCGGTCGCGCCCTGGAGCGAGCACGAGTTCGAGGTCCGGGCCGGCGACGTACCGGCTGCCGGAGCGGAGCTCTTCCTCCTCCGGACGCCCGAGTGCAAGGCGCTCGGGGCCTTCGCCGACGATCCACCCTTCGAGGTGGCCGGAACCCTTCGCGCGGTGAGCGACGAGCAGGGCCTCGCCGGTCTCCTCTCCGTGCCCGCCGCGCCCGGCCTGCGCGTCGCCGCGAAACACTCCGACCACGGCTCGGCGCTGGTCCAGGTGAAGAACGCGCCGGGAGAGAGGCAGGTGATCGAGCTCTCTCCACCCTGGATCTCCCACGGCGAGCGGATCGTCTTCGTCGACGTCGAGGATCGACCGATCCCCGGGGTGACCTGTCGCCTGGACGGCGTCGCCCACTCCGTCGACGAGAGCGGGGTCTTGACGATCCCCCCGGGGGCTTCGTTCCGGTCACGCCCGGTGCTGAGAGTCGAGCACCCCGGATACGTCGCGATCCGGCGGCCGATTCCGCGGGGGCCGTCCGAGGAGAGGCGAGTCGTCCTCCACGCCGCGGCGCCCCTCACGGTGGAGGTGATCGATGAGTTGGGCGCCCCGGTGTCGGGGGTCGAGATCGGGCTGATCGCGCCGCGCACGCAACCGAAGATCATCTCTGGGTCCACCTCCGAGGCGGGTCGATTCGTCTTTCCGGAGACTCCGGTCGATGGCCAACGCCGCCTGGACGTGTTCCCACCGGCGCCGGTGCACGCCTGGGGTCGGCTCGATCCCGCGGAGAACCCGGCGCTGGAGTCGATCCCGCTCGGAGAGACGACGGTCACCATCGAGCTGGCGAGGAGCGACATCCCGATCCGGTCGCTGAGCATCGCGGCCGTCGATCGAGTGACGGACTCGCCCCTGCCGATCGACCAGCTCCGCTTCGACGTCCTGTCCGACGAGCACGACCCGGCGCGTCGCTGGACGCCCCGGGGCATCTACCTCGGCAACGAGCGCGCGCTCGTCGAGTCGATCCAGGACGGTCGCTACTTCGTCTGGGTGAAGTGCCTCGGTGGGCAGGCGGGAGTCGCCGAGCTCGAGGTGTACCAGCACCAGCAGGAGGTGACCTGCCCGGTCGACGGAGGGCGGACCCTGGTGGGACACGTCGAGCTGGCCGACTCGCGAGTGCCGGTCGAGAGGCTCATCGTCTCCGCCCGGATCGTCGGTTCGAGCGGGCCGCACGACGGGTCCCCGGACCGAAGGCTGTGGAGCGGAGTCACCAAGGCGCGCTGCGACGCGGAGCTTCGCTTCGAGCTGACCGGCCTGATGCCGGCGGTCTACGAGCTCCGCTGCACGTCGCCTTCCGGGGGAGAAGTGATTCGCGTGGATCTGTCCGGCGAGATCCCGGAGGGGGTCGAGCTCACCTGGGCACCGGGTAGCTGTGTGCGCCTCGAGGTGGTGTCCGCGCTGGAACCCGGCTTCGACCGCCTCCGAGTCCGGTGGTGCAACACCGGCGGTCGAGAGCGGGCGAGCTGGCAGGTGCTCGTCCTCCAGGGTCGGAGCGACGAGCCGATCCTCCTTCCCCTCTCCGCTCCCGGGGACGTCACGGTGGTCCTCGAGGCGGGCCGGGAGACGGGTGACTGGGTCGAGCTCGGCTCGCGAGCGGTGACCGTCGCGGAGAGTGAGACGGTGAGGATCCAGCTGTGAGCTGCGCGCTGCAGATCCCGGAGCGACTCGGGGCGCGTCACGGAATCAGCGCTCCTCCCCCGGCGGCCAGGCGAACCACGTGCCCGCGGTGAACCAGCGCCGCAGGACGATCAGCAGGACCGGCCCCGTGACGGCGAATCCGGCCAGGATCAACCAGAGGGCCGACGGCGAATCCCAGTAGCCGAGCTCCCCGGCCTCCATGGTGTCTCGCAGCATCAGCGGCGCCTCCGGCGGCGGCTCGGGGATCCAGCGACTGAGCAGGAATCCGGCCGTCATGGCGGCGAACATCTTCACCGCCGGCCACGGCGCGTGGCTCAGGCTGTAGTAGGTCCCCTCGCTGCCCACGGGGGCCACCGTCGCCATGTACTCCGAGACTCGCGGGGCGTAGACGAGCTCCCCGACCGAGAGCACGATCACCCAGAGGATCACCGTGGGATAGACCGCCCCACCGGCGATCGGCAAGGCCAGGAGCAGCATCGAGGCCGAGGCGACGAGCGCCCCGTAGCAGATCGACGGATAGGTCCTCCAGCGGTGCACGAAGGGCAGCAGGACGATCAGCCCGACCACGACGATGACCACGTTGATCATGACAGCCGGGAAGGATTCCGTGTCCGGCCCGACCGTGCGGGAAAGGTACTTCGGAATGAAGAGGCTCAGTGCGAGGAAGGTGCACCGCGTCGTCGTCAGGGCTGCGTTGAGCGTGAGGATCTTCCAGAACGCGCTCGTCGTGAGCACCGCTCGGATCGTCCTCAGCGGGCCGCGGCGAGGGACCGGGGTGACCGACTCGGGGTTCTCGCCCGGGCCGTGGAGTTGCTCCTCGCTGCGCAAGAGGAGGCTCACCAGCAAGAGACAGAGCCCCGGCAACAGCGTGCAGACGACGAGCCTGGTGAGGCGAGTGGCATCGTCATGGAACGAGCCGACCACCAGGAACGGCGCGACGAAGGCTCCGAGGTTCAGGGCGATCGCCCCCACGTAGTAGCCCGTGGCGCGAGCTCTCCTGCTCGAGTAGCGCTTCTGGGCCACGAAGTACGTCACCGGGATCATCGCGAGGAAGGGCCCGGAGGCCACCCAGGCGACGGGGATCAGCACCTCTCGTCCGGGCATTCCGGGGAGGAGCGTCGCGCCGAGAACGAGGAGGTCACGCGCGAACAGCGCGCCGAAGGCCAGCTGCAGGGATCGTCGAATGCCCAGCCAGTCGATGAACGGGCCCACCAGGAAGATCGACACGGCCACGGCCCCTCCGGCCCAGGCGAGGAGGACATTCGCGCGCTCCACGGTGAATCCGAGATCGTCCTCGAGAGCGATCCTCTCGATCGCCGAGATCGAGAACTGCGCCATCGCCCCCAGGACATGACGACCTGCAGGACCCAGAACTCTCGCCTCGTCTCCCTCAGCAGCCTGAAACCCGCCCCGAAGCCCTCGAGCCGGCCATTCGTGTCCCTCGTCTCCGATCGGTCCATGCTCCTCTCCTCAGCCCCGACGGTTTTCCTCTGGAGACCCGGTCCGTCGACTGGCGGGATCCTACTCGTTCACGGCCATTCGATTCACTGCGAAGATACGGTGTCCTCGAGAGCGAAACCTCCACCCCGGTTCACGGTTCTGGAGGTGTGCGCGACCATCGGATGATCCTCACCAGCACCCTCGCTGCCCTCACGCTCTCCGGAGCCTCGCTCCCCGGAATCGGTCTTGCAGAACCGCCGCAGGAGGCGCCCCGGGCCGAGGTCGTCGAGACGGTCCGCATCCGCTGGAGCCAGGTCTACCCGTGGGCGAGCGTGGTCTGCAAGGGCGCCGAGGAACGCGAGATCCTGGGCTTCGAGCGCGATGGCGAGGAGCGCGTCCTCGAGCTCCCGGCGTACGACGCCTGGGACCTCACCTTCGTCGGGGGTGGGCAGGACCTGACCGTGGAGAGCTTCTCCCGGCTCTGCCTCGAGCTCCGGCGCATCGAGGCGACCGGGCTCTCGATCACGAATTGCTGGCGCGTCGACGATCGCTTCCTGGAGATGATCGCCGGGGTGGAGTCGCTGAAGAGGCTGGAGCTCTCCGACATCGCCGGCTACTTCAACCGGACGCCGTCGGATCCGGTCCTGACCCGGGTGGGCCTTCGGTCGCTGGCGAAGCTGCCGGAGCTGGAGCACCTGCTCCTGGACCGCTTCGACCACCTCGACGATGCCGATCTCGCCGCCGGACTGGATGGGCTCGAGGGGCTGACCGCTCTCCGTCTGCAAGCCTGCTTCGTGGGGCCGGAGACGATGGGGGTGATCGGTCGGCTCCGCGAGCTCGAGTTCCTCTGCTTGCGTTCGACAGGGGTGACCGATGACGACCTGCGGCCGCTGAAGGCGAGCTCCGAGCTCCGGGTACTGGACCTCGGTCGTGTCAACGACCTGACCGAGGAGTTCGTCGATCACCTGGCAGCCGCCCGGCACCTGCACACCCTGAACATCGGCTTCTGCAAGTCGCTGAGAGGGAGTGTCCTGGAGAAGCTGCGCGGTTTTCGGGAGCTCCGGACCCTCGATATCGCGGGAATGAAGGGTCTCGACGAGAAGCACCTCGACTCGCTCTGTTCCCTACCCGCCCTGCAACTCCTGGTGCTCACCGGCTGCGAGGAAGTCGACGATGAAACGCTACGGCTCCTCGCCCGCATCGGGACCCTCCGGGAGTTGCGACTGCGCTCTACCTCGGTCACCGAAGCCGGCCTCGAGGCGTTCCGTGAGCAGAGGCCGGAGTGCGAGGTCGAGACGACGAGCGAGACGTCCTGGGCCGTACCGTACGATCCCGTGATTCTCCTCCGGAGACGGTAGCCCATCGACGATTCGGCGAAGAAACGTCATCTCCATCCGACTCCATTCGATAGCATCGCCCCGATCCCCCACCGGAAGCCGCGGAGGCTGCCATGTGGAAGGAAGCGCGCTCGTCGTCTCGTCCTGTCTCGCCCTCTTCGGCTGTGCATCTCCGGAAGAAGGTCCCGTGACCGAAGTCGATATCGAGAAACTCGAGATCGACGGAATGGAGAACGTGTACCGGCTCTCCCCCGAGCTGGTGACCGGCGGCATGCCGGACGGTGAGGTCGGCTTTGCGAAGCTGAAGGAGATGGGGGTCACCACCGTGGTGAGCGTCGCCGAGGCCCCCCGGACGTCGAGGCCGCCCGGAAGTACGGGATCGAGTACGTGCACGTGCCGCTGACCTACGACGGGGACACGCACGGCGACTTCTGGGATCCACCGGGGCCGCTGCACCGTCCGGTGAGCACGGCGCACGTTTTCTTCAAGAACGGCGGTCGATTCAGTGCGCGCGGCTTCCGTGATCTGCGCTACCTCCTGGACGAGAGCCCGTTCACCAGGCTGATCGAAGGGCGCTTGCTCACCGACTCGATCTTCTTCGATCAGGCGCTGGACACCATCGGTGGCCCCTACCGCGGCCCTTGGGGCTACTATCTCGTCAAGGTGCTCGACCGAACCCCGCCGCTGCGGCCCATCGACCCCGAGAGCGAGCGACACGTCGAGCTCCTGCGAGAGCACTGGATCCGGCTCAGCTTCGTCGACTAAGCCCGGGAGGCGCTGCGCCAGGCTCGGTGAGCGGCGGATCGGCGGATACCGGGCCCGAGTCGGTTCCGCCTCCTCCGCGCCGAGCGTCACTCACCACTCCGGATCTCGTCGAGGCTGAGCTGCCGGATCACCGAGGCATCGCGCCCCGAGTAGATGCGCACCCGCCCCGCCTGGAACGGCGCCCACTCGTTGACGATCCCCACCAGGAAGTCGTCGTGGCCGTCGCGGTCGACGTCCCCCGCCGCGCCGACCGAGCAGCCGAGCATGGCCAGGGCGTGCTGCCCCCTCAGGTCGTGCAGAACCCGCCCGTCCTTCCCCGAGAAGACCGCCACCGCTCCGTCGGTGAGGAAGCTCAGGTCCCCCAGGACGATGTCGAGGGTCCCGTCGGCGTCGACGTCACCCGCGCAGGCGACCGCCGGGCCCCAGGCGTAGCGGCTCCGGCCCGTCAGGTCGAGCAGGAGCTCGCCGGTGCCCGTCGAGTGAACGCGCGTCCAGCTCTCGCCTTCGTCGTAGTGGACCATGCAGCAGATGACGACGTCCCGGTGCCCGTCGCCGTCGAGGTCCCCGACGAGGTCGGCGGTCGGTCCCCAGAGGTCCCCGGGAATGGAGCCCGGTAGCGATACGATCGGAGCCGCCCTGCGCACGCTGTAGACGTAGCCGCAATGAGACGCCTCGCTCGACGCGAGCACGAGTAGCTCGTCGCAGTCATCGCCGTCGACGTCGCCGACGCCGAACCCCGCGCCGGGGCCGTACTGCTGAAGACCCCTCACCGTGTTGGCCAACCGGTGCAGGAGCCTGCCGTCGGCTCCGGAGTGTACCTGGAGGCCGGACTTCGGACCGCCCGTGCCGTACCCCACCGAGAGGTCGGGCACGCCGTCGCCGTTGACGTCCCCCGCCGGCCTGACGGATCGGCCGAAGCGCGGTGCGGCGCGGCCCCCCGTCAGCTGGAGAAGCCGTGCCCCGTCCTTCCCCGAGAAGACGCGCGCGTAGCCGGCCTCGGGCGGACCGCTCGCCCAGGTGCCAGCGGCGAAGTCCGTCACCCCGTCGCCGTTCACGTCATCCAGGCGGCAGACGCTGTGGCCGAAGCACCTCTTCCTGGAACCAGCTTCGAGGCGATGGAGCAGCTCGCCCTCCTTCCCCGAGAAGACCCAGGCGCTCCCCGCGGAATCTCCGCTCTTGCTGTCCTCAGGGGCTCCGACGAGGCACTCCGGAAAACCGTCGCCGTCGAGGTCGCCGAGCCCGACGACGCTGGCGCCGAAGAAGTCCATGCGCTGCGGTCGTTCGCTCTCGTCCGACTCCATCCGTTCCACCCGCTCCCCGGCGCCCGGCGGTTTCCTCGCCGGCTCGACGGTCCCGGTGCCCCACAGTCTGCGTCCTTCCCCGTCGACGAGCTGGACCTTGCGCCTATCGATGATCGCCCCTCTGTCACCGCCGAAGATGGGCAGCTTCGTGCCCCCCACGCAGACCGAACGCCGCCCGGGCGACGCGAAGTCGACGCAGTGGAGCCCCGGCCGATAGCGATTCCCCCCTCCATTCGTCCACTTCCTGAACCAGAGGCGAGCATCTCCGGGGCTCCAGCCGACGGGCACGTCGATGCCGTACTGGTACCCGAGGTGGCCGCTGGTCCACCGCTGCCCTAGCGTCTCCGGATCGACGACGTACACCCAGGCGTCCTCCCCGCTCGAGATGGCGAGGTGCTCGCCCGACGGGGAGAACGCGATCGAGTTGATGCGCGCGTCGGGCTCCGGGAAGTCGGGGTCGGGGAAGCGAGCCTCGCGGACACACTCTCCGCTCTCCAGGTCCCACAGCGCCAGCCTGCAGCCGGAGTGCCCGGTGGCCAGCGACGTACCGTCCGGATGGAGGTCCAGCGAGACGAGCCGCTCGGGGCAACGGATCTCGCGCAACCCACTGCTCTCGGGCAGCCGAGCACCGCTCTCGCCGTCGCGCAGCTCGACCACGGGTCCATTCGCGGAGACGAAGAAGCTGCCGTCACCGCTCCAGATCACCTCCGGCCCCGAGCGCGGCCGGGCGCTGTACCACTCGGCGACCCTCGTCCCGTCGCGAGTCCACAGGGTGGTGTGCCCTCCCGGGCCGGCGAGAGCCAGCCGATCACTCTTCGGGGACCAGGCCACGCAGAGGCAGGTCGCCCGGCCCTCCTCGCCCCGCGGCAGTCCGTCGTGGCGCCGTCTTCCCGGCGCGCGGCTCTCCGGCGACCCCGGTGCCCCGAGGGGCCACAGGCAGAGCTCTCCATCGAAACCCACCCCGGCGAGCATCGACCCATCGGGGGAGAAGGCGAGGCCCCAGGCCCGGTCGCTCAGCCCAGGCTGGAGCTCAACCTGAAGGCTCCCGTCCGCGGCGTCGAGCAGCTCCACCCGGCCACTCCGGTGTCCCGCGGCGACTCGATTGCCGTCGGGCGAGACCGCGACGGCGTGGACGGGATCGGGTTGCACGGGGAGGTCATTCGCGACGAGCGCCGACTCCTGCACGGGCAGGGCGGCCCCACAGCACGTCAGCAGCAGGCCAGGGAGGATCTCGAAGAGCTTCATGTGGCGCGGGGAGGATCTGAGGGTTCGACGATGACCGTCTCTCCCCGATGGAACCGGATGGCGCGGTGGAGGTTCCGATACGGTGTCAGTCTCCTGCCCGAACTTCTGCGACCAAGCGGTGTCAGGCACGGGTTGGCCGTGGAGGTCCGGGAAGGAGCCTGACACCGTATGACAAAGAAGGCCGACCACCAGCCGAACCTCCTCACCGGCAAGCCCTACACCGCCTCGATGGACCGGGAAGGTCGCGGCGTGGCCAACGCGCTGGACGGCGTGGTGGATCGCGATCACTTCTGGGACGCGAGTCCGGCGCCGCAGTGGATCCAGGTAGACCTCTTGCAGCCCACGCGGATCGAACGGCTGGAGCTCGTCACCTACTGGGACGGGGGACGCTTCTACGAGTACGAGATCGAGGCCTCGCTCGACGGCGAGAGCTGGGTGCGCGTGGTCGACGGGCGGAAGAACGGAGAGGTCGCGACACCCGAGGGCTACCTCCACGAGATCGAGCCGGTCGAGGCCCGCCACGTGCGGGTGACACTGCTGCGCAACAGCGCCAACCCGGGGCTGCACATCGTCGAGTTTCGGGCGTTCGGAGAGTGAAGCGGAGGGAGGGGCTCGCTCATCGCCCCACCATCTCCAGCGCCTCGTGGGCGTACTCGACGAAGCGACCGTGGATCCACAGATCGCGCAGCAACTCGACGTCCCGCTCCCGCTCGAGGTCCAGCGGGCGCGTCGACGGAAGGCGTTCGAGTACCTTTACCAGATAGTACCCGTACGGGCCCCGATAGGGCCCGCAGATGGCTCCGACCGGCAGATCGAAGAAGATCCGATCGGTCAGCAGCATTCCGTGGAGGAAGTGGGTGACCACGCTCTCCCCGAGCGCCTCGCCCAGCCGGTGGCGGCTCAGCGGACCGAGACGCCCGCGGCGCTTCGGGGGGGTGACCAGGATCGGGACGTGCATCACCCGCCTCCACACGTAGGAACCCGAGGGTTCCCCGTACTCGTCGAGCAGCTCGTCCCACTCCTCCGGCGCCGCCCGGAGCCGCTCGGCGAGGCCCTCGGCCTCCTTCTCGGCCCGGTTCCACCCGTCGACCCTCCAGCGCGCCTCCTGGAGGTCGGCCGCGGCGACCCGAACCACCTCGGCATCCACCTTCGCCAGACCGCACAGGGCCTGTCCCCGCTCCAGGTACTCCTGCAGCTCTGGTGGCAGTCCCCCACCCTCGGGGACCTCGAGCTCGGACATCAGGGCCCGCGCGTGCGATTCGGCCACCTGGGCGTAGATCGCCCTCGCCTCGCGGGAGGGAAAGGAGCGGCCGTAGGTGACGAACATCGATCCGTCTCCCGTCGTCGACATGCACCCCGGGTGGAGATCCTCCCTTCGCCCCTCCAACCGGGCGACGGCGGCCTCGACGCTCATCAGCCTTCCTTCGCGGGCGAGGCGCTGTCGGGTCGCCTCGACGAGGGCGAGAAAGGTCCGGGCCTGCTCGACATCGCAGGGGTTCACGATGCTCCGAGCGCCGGCCCAGAGCACCTCGGTGGTCAAGGAGAGGTCGAGCTCGCCATCCCGGTCGAAGTCCACGGTGCAGACGACCTCCGGCGGCAGCCCCTCCTTCGAGGTCTTCTCGTCGGCCTTACGATACGACTGCTCCAGCACGATCTGCCGCAGGATCCCGCGGTACAGCGCATCCTCGGGCAGGAGCTCCGGCTCGGGCCCCGCATCCGCCGCGCCGGCCTCGATCGCCGCTCGCCAGGCGGTGCGGCGTGACCTCAGGTCGTCGCAACGGCGCTCCCTGCACTGGCGGAAGTCGTCGATCAGGATCTCGCCCGCCTCCTGCCGGAGGCACTCGAAGGTCACGGGCGGCCACTTCTTCGGATCGTCGTCGAGGAAGACACGATCGAACAGGAGCGCTTGACGCCGATCGCGCTCGTACCAGGCCCGGCAGCGAAAGGAGCGGCGGATCTCCACCTCCTGGTCGAGGGTGGGATATTCCCTCTCGAACTCGGCCGCGAGCTCGCCGAGGTGGGCGCGGAGCTCCTCGTCGGTGACCTCGAAGTCCTCGAGGCTGGCGAGACCCTCACGGACCCGCCGCTCGATCTCGCGGTCGATCAGCGCCTGGACCCGGTGGTACTCCAGCTCCGCCCGCGCCGGCCCGTAGAGGATGAAGCGCTCGATCTCGGCCCGCGGGATCTCGACGGAGCCGACGATCAGGGGGCCCCCGAGCTCGGGGAGGGAGGATCCGGCGTCGGACTGTCCGCGGAGGGGTGAGCCGATCGAGGCCGGGACGAGGAGGAACAGCAGGACGGGAGCGAGAATCCGCATGAGAGTCAGGGCGTTCGGAAGGCGACTCACCGGGACACGACCAGCATCGGGCGCCGCGCGACACCTACGGTTACGGGGTGGGGCGTCGGCCGTGAGATCCTCACCACAGAAGCTGTCCATTCGTGTCGATCACGTGTACCTCGCCCCCGTTCGCGATCAGGAGGCGCGCCGGAGCGCCGCGGCGCCCCCGGCGAGGTACCCCTCTCGATCGAGGCGGTTGACTCCCGCGCCGCAGGCGAGAAGGTGGGACACCAGCTCCGCGTCCCCCAGTGCCGCCGCGAGGTCGAGGGGGTATTCGCGCCCGACCGACCGGAGGGCCTGCGACGGATCCTCCTCGAGCAGCGAGAGCGCGAGTTGCCGCTCTCCGAGGCTGATCGCGTTGACGAGGTCGAGCTCCATCCCCGCTTCCCGGTACACGTCCACGACGGCGAGGCACTCGCGCTCGACCGCGGTGTGCAGCGGCGTGCGTCCCTGGTCATCGCGAGCCAGGGGATCCGCGCCGGCTTCGAGGAGGAGCCTCGCCATCGCGGGGCTCTTCGCCTGGTGCAGTGGTGTCCTCCCGTAGTCGTCCCGCGCGCCCAGCGAAACTCCCTCGTCGAGGAGAAGGCGAACGATCTCTCGCCGCTCGCGATGGATGGCCTCCTCGATCGCCGACCGGGCACCGGCCACGGGCTCGAGCAGCGCGGGATCGGCGCCGATCATCTCCCGGACCGTGTCGACGTCCCCACGTCGAATGGCGAGGTTCAGCTCGTCATCCTCCAGCGCGAGCAGCGGGCCGGACGCGCCGAGAAGCGCCACCGTCAGGGCGATCGCCTTCATGGATCTCCAGTCTACCTCCTCTGCTGGGGCACCTGTGACCGCGCGGCGGGAAGCGACTACACCCACACCTGCCCCCCTTCTCGAGTCCCCGCAGGAGGAACCACCGCCATGAAGCGGAGCATCCTCACCACCTGGATCGTGGCTCTCGCCCTCGCCCCGGCCTCGGGCGGCGCCTCCGACGCCCAGGACCCGGTTCCCCGCCTGCACCGCGTCGGGCCCCGGGAGAAGTCCTCCTACCGGGGAAACCCCGCCTTCGCCCGGCTGGAGGAGTTTCGCTGGCAGGACTGGTGGAGCTCGAACGGCCGGCGGTACCTCCACCCCCACCCCGGACTCGGGGTCACCGGTCCCGGCGGGCCTTCCCCTTTCCCGCCGGAGCCGCTCGCCACCGACGAAGAGCGCGCCCTCGCTTTCCAGTACCTATCCGATCTGCTCGAGCGAGAGGAGCGCGCGGCCCTCGTCGTGCCCGCCGCGGTCGCCCTGGCCCTCTTCGTGCAACACGATCGCGGAGGAGAGCAGCGAGCCCGGGTCACCGAGATCCTCACCTCCCTCGCCGCACACTCCGACCAGGAGCTCCGCCAGGGAACCGCGATCGCCCTCGGGGTCCTGGGCACGGAGCAGGCGGAGGAGGTGCTCTACGCACTCCTCGACCACGATCGGCCACGCTTCGGCGACAGCCCCTTCGGGCCGGCCGGCACCTACCGCACGCGCTGCTTCGCCCTGCTCGCGCTGGGGTACCTCGGTGGACGCGCCGGCGACCTCGAGCAGAGGCGGCGGATCGTCCACCATCTCTGGCGCTTCTGCGAGGAAGTCGAGGAGTACGGGCGGAACACCCGGACCGCGGCGCTGATCGCGATAGGACGCGTGCCCCTCGAGCCGGCCGATCCGCAGGCCGGAACCGACCCGCGCCCACCAGATGCGTCGACGGCGGCCCCTGTCAACCTCGACGAACAGCTCCGCTATCTGCTCGACTTCGCCACCGCCTACGAGGACCGGAGCCGACACTTCCGGGTCCGCGCTCACACGCCGATCGCGGCGGCGCGCCTGGTGAGCGGGAGCCTCGACGGCCGGTATCGCGAGACACTCGTTCGGGCGCTCGCCCCGATGGTCAGCAAGCGGGGGAACATCGGCACCCAGGTGATGCGGCAGAGCTCGTCGATCGCCTTCGGCACCGTCGGGCGCCTCGGCGAGGATCCACTCGACGTCGAGATCCGGGAGCGCCTCCTGGGCGCGCGGCAAAACGCCTCCTTCCGGGTCCAGAGTGCGAGCCTGCTGGCGCTGGCCCGGATCGCAGGTCGGCCTGGACCCGACGGGACGCAGGGTCTTGCGACGATGCGCGAAGCGCTGCGAGCGCGGTTCCTGGGGCATTGGAAGTACGGCGGCAGTCGCGTTCCGTGGAACGCGCTCGCCCTGGCGGTGATGGAGCGCGCGATCGAGGACAGCGGGGGAGGACCTTCCGACGAGGTGCGAGAGGCGCTCTTCGTCTCGCTCGCCGAGACCGACGACCCCGAGGAGGTGAACGCGCTGCTCCTCGCCTGCGGCATCCTGCGCGATCCGCGGGCGGAGCCGCTCCTGCTGGAGCGCCTCTCCCGGCGGACCTTCGCGGACCTGGGGGATGAAACGGTCGGTAGCGCGGCGCTGGCGCTGGGCATGCTCGGCGCCACCTCATCGTGGGACGCGTTGTACGAAGCGTGGCCTCAGCCGGGGGTGAGCGCGGCGGGCCGCCGCGAGATCGCGATCGGACTGAGTCTCCTCTCCAGGGGCGTCGCACCACCCTGGGCGAACCCGGCCGAGGTGGAGCTCTCTCCCGCGCAGTGGCGTGACCTCGTCTCCGCCCATCGCTACTGCCCCGCCTCGAGCTCCGCTCGCTTCCTCGCGCGCGTGCTCGCCGATCCCGACCGCGATGACGCGCTTCGCGTCCAGGCGGCGCTGGTTCTCGCGGGGCTGCCCGGCTACGGTCTCCTCGATCTCGCCGAGCACTTCGACACCGGAGCCCTCGATGCTCACGCCCCGGTGCTGTGCACCGAGGCCGAACGAGCCCTGCTGGACCTCCCCTGGCTCCCGACTGACAGCGAATAGCCAAAAAACCGACGGCGCCCCGAGGAGCGCCGCCGGTGTGGGATCCGTTCCCAGAGAAGGAGTGTCCCTAGAACTTGAAGGGCATCCGCAGGAACTCGAGCACCGGCCGGCGGGAGGTCGAGTCGAGCTCACCCACCTTGGCGATGTCGAAGGTCACGCGGTAGCGCACGAACTTGAAGTCGGTGTTGCCCGGAGCCGCGTTCAGCTCGGTGATGTCGGTCGACCAGCTGGTCGGCGACGGGAAGATCGCGCTCTGGTCGGGAGCGCCCTGGGCGTTCTCCGACGTGGCCTGGAACTGGATCTGGAGCTCCGCCGTGTTGGGAATGAAGTCCACCACGCCGTCGGTCGAGACCAGCACGTAGCGCGGGATCAAGGTGACCATCCCGGAGGGTGAGGTCATGGTGCTCGCCGTGACCGTCACGTCGAGAGTGTCCTCGGTCTCGTCGTAGGTCGCCGAGGCGACGTCGTAGGTCTCCGTCCCGACCGTCAGGCGGAAGCTCCGGAGGAGGCTCGGGTTCCGCTTGTAGATCTGCTCGTCGGCCTCCAGCTCCCCGGCGTCGAAGCGCACGGTGTTGGGGGTCATGAACTCGGGAGTGCCATTGGCCTCGATCGGGTTCACCGGCTCGAGCATCGGGTCGAGCTCGTCGACCGTCTCGCCGGTCACCTCGATGAAGCCGGTGGCCGGGTCGATGCCGTCGAAAAGGAAGGTCAACGGGTCGGGGACCGAGGTCCCCGGGGCCACCGCGGCGGCACCGAGCGGCATCCACTTCGACTGCGCCTTGGAGAAGCGGCCGAAGGTCGGCAGCAGGTGGTCGACCCACTTCTGCGCCAGCGGGTCGTAGCCGACCGGCGGCGGGTAGCAGACGTTCCACAGCGTCGCGTCGTCGTCGCCGGGGTACTTCACGTCGTGCGTCGCCGGCGCGCCCGAGAGGCTGCCCACGTGCATCTGGACCAGGCCCGGGCCACCGTCACCACCGGCGCAGCGCAGGACGTAGCGCTGGCCGCCGTGCAACGAAGCGTTGAGGTCGATGCAGGTCTCCGGCAGCGTCGGAATCCAGGGGTTGTCGACGTTCTTGGCGGCGATGCTCGGAGGCGTCGGCCAGCCGGGGTGCTTGCCGTCGTCCCAGTAGCTCTTCTCGCCGGCCGCCGCGCCGCCCTTGTCGCCCTCGCCGGCGCCGCCCTCGCCTCCACGGGAGACGACTGCGACCGAACCGGTGGCCACACCGGACAGGTCGATCGTGCCGCCGGCCTCGAGGATGATGTGACCGCCGGAACCACCGCCGGAACCACCGCCGACGCGGTTGACGTAGAGAGTGTTCTCCCCGCCGTTCCCGTGACCGCCGATCGCGGTGATCTGGCCGGTTCCACTGACAATGATGTTACCGAGGGCCCGGATGGACAGCGCACCCGCGCCGCCGCCGCCGCCGGCTCCCTTCTCCTGCCGGTTGTAGATCAGCTCCGGCGGAGGATAGGTGTCGGTCCAGGTGCCGTCCCCACCCGCGCCGCCGCCGGCACCGGGCATCGGGAACGCGAGCTCGCCGACCACCAGCACCTCGTCGGGGGTGTCGAACAGCTTGCGCTTGGTCCCGAGGAAGTCGTCCTCGGTTCCGGCGATGTCGGAGAAGGGGCTCGGGCCGATGTGCCCGCCGTAGGGGATGTGCGGCCCTTGCGAGGAGATGCCCTCGTCGTGGCCGACGAAGCCCGCCTCGGCGTTGAGACCGATCATGATCTCGTAGGGGCAGGGAGTCTCGCCGTCGAGGCCGTAGACCATGAAGTCGTGGCCGAGCTGGCCACCGCCCCCGCCGCCGGCGCGGCGACGGATGCCGAGGTCCTGGTCACTCGGGTGCCACCCCGACTCGCCGCCTTCCCCGCCGAGGTTCGGTCGGTTGAAGGCGCCGTAGCCGTGGCCGCCACGCTGCGTCACCTGCGTGGTCAGGTAGCTGCCGGTGCCGCCGTCGCCACCGCCACCCTGGCCGGCTGCACCGGACTCGGGCTGGTTGGGGGTGTTGAGGGTGAACACCGGGGGCGCGCTCGAACCGTTGATCGAGATCGTCCCCTCGACGATGACGTTCCGGGAGGCGAAGATCTCGGACGGGTTGGGTCCCTGGATCCGGAGGCTCGAGCCTTCCTCGACGATCAGGTCACGCACGTCGAGCTTGCCACTGACGGCCAGCACGGACGTCTGCGGAGAGCCGTTGGGGCCGCCGATGAACATCGTCGAGGTGGTGTCGAAGACGACCTCCTTCCCCCCCTTGATGACCAGGTCGAAGTCACCGTTCGGGCCGCCGGTTCCCTTGAAGGCGAATGCGGCCTGCAGCCCCTCTTCCCCCGTCGCCGGGTCGCCCCAGTTGGCGCGCGGCGTGTCGAGCGCGCCGGTCAGGTCCTCGAAGATGCTCGTCTCGGGGTTGAACCGCTCGAGGACCTCGTCCGCGGTCTCGCGAGGCGCACCGCCCCCGTCGAGCTCCGCGTCGGTATCCATCAGGGCGAACCGATCGAGCGCGACGATGTTGCGATCTCCGACCAGGTCCTCGAACTGCGCACTCACCACGATTCGCATCGGGCGGTCCTGCGGCAGGATCCCCACGGGCCGCATGCGCACCGTGGACCCCGTCTCGCTACAGTTCGCCACCAGGTCGAGGAGCGTGGGGATGGTGGCCCAGTCGCCGCTGCCCTTCATCGTCTCGTACTCGAGCCGAAGCCGGGACGAGCTGATGTTGTCGGTGGTCGGGCTGACCGCCTGGTTGAACTCGAGGTAGATGTCGACCCACGTGGTGGGAACGCTGTAGAAGTTGTTCGGTACCAGGTACCCCGTTTCGAGGTTGCCCGTGCCGGTCTCGTCCAGGATGAACGGCTTCTTCACCACCTCCCCGGTCTCGGGATCGATCACCTCGACCCGGCACCCGTCGATGAATCCATCGCTGTAGAGCGGCGCGGGCGGGCCGAGAGCGGTGTCGAGGAACAACTCGGAGAGGACGACCGCGTCGGGAGTCCGGAAGTACAGCGTCCGCCCTTGCTGGACCGATTGTCCGGAACGCAGCGACCGAACCGTCGTGGCCCCGCCGGAGGCCTCCAGCACGTTGACCTGGTAGTACGTGCTCCCCGGCAGGAGCCCCGCATCGCTGAAGTCGTCCTGGGTCGGGCAGGCGGGCCGGAAGAGCACGGCTCGCGGGAGACCGTCCACGGGATCGAGGTCGGAGGGGTCGAGGCTGAACTCCCCGAGCACCGGAGCCCCGTCGATCCGCTGGATGTTGATCGTGTTGAGGTTCACCGTGTCGAAGTCGACCGACTGGGTGAACGTGAACTTGATCGGCCGGTTGATCTGCCAGGTCTGCCCGTCGACCACGCCGGTCGTCGACAGGGAGAACGAGGAGGAAGACGCGCCGCTGGGAGTGCTCCCGGAGCCGGAGCAGGCGGGCAGCAGGGATCCTGCGACCAGTATCGGTAGCCAGGTGGTCGAGATCCCGCGAAGGGTACGTGCCATGTCGATCCTCGAAGGTGTGGGGTGGTAACCGGCGGTGCGAAGGGGGCCCTCGCGACGTGAAGAGCGTAGTGAACTCCGGACCCGAGAGCCCGGCGAGAATTTCCGTGTTTCGATAGTGAGAAAACGGCGCCGTCGCCGCCCGTGCACCCGATTTGCGGGTGCGCGCACAGTGGCGCCGTGCGTTTTCGCCCACTCCGGAGCTCGTGGAGCCGGAGGAGAGTCGAAGCTGAGAAAGACGCCCCGGGGCGGGGCGAGGAGCCGATCCAGGTCCGGATGCTCGACCGTAGTCTAGCAAATCCCAGGTGCAACCAGGAATTTCGGCTTTCCCCCGGTGTCCCGGAAGTGCCGCGGGCCGAAGGAAAACCGCGTCCTGGGCCGTTGAACACGGATCTCCCCCCCCGGCGGGGGGAATGTGCAATTTCGGTGCCGCCGCATCTCCCGGATTCCCCGCCCACGTCGCCCCCCGGCGAGCCCGATGGGACCCCCGCCTCACCGGGGCTGGCAGCCGCTGCTCCGCCGCTTCCGCCTACCCCTACCCCTTGCCTTTGCCCTTGCCTTTGCCCTTGCCCTTGCCTTTGCCCTTGCCCTCGCCCTTGGCCTTGCCGCCCACACCCTTGGCCCCCGCGCCGGAGACCCCCAGGTGGATGGAGCCGACCTGGACCACGGGCGTGCGCCCCACGGGGTCGGGGACCAGCGCGTCCCCCCACCCGTCGGTGGCGAACGGCTCGGAGGCGGGGAGGTACCCCTTGGTGACCAGCTTGGAGAGGATCGTCGAGTAGTTGGCGGGCAGCGGGTCGGTGGCGAGCCAGGACGTGTTGTACTGCCCGATCGCCCGGTTGACGATCTCCAGCGTGGCGAGGGTCTGATCCCGACGGATCGGGGTGACGTCGAGCGTGATCGCGATGTCGTGCTCGTCCCCGAAGGTCCCCCCCAGCCCGGGGCTGGTGATGGTCAGGACCGATCCGCTCGACGAGAGCGAGTACGCCTGCGACCAGGCGTCGACCGCGTACTGCGAGAGCCCGGTGCGCTCGTTGATGCTGTACGCCTGCAGGTAGGGACCCGCCCACCCGTCGACGCTCGGGTTCTGCTCCATGTCGGAGACCGTCGAGGGGAGCTCCCCGGTGTCCTGGAAGTACTCCGCAGCGGCGAGCTGCAGGCCGTCCAGCTCCTCCGCCGTGGCCCGCTTCGCCTTCGAGTTGATCGCCATGGTGGCCAGCGGCACCGCGGAACCCGCGATGATCGCCATGATGCTGATGACGAGGATCATCTCCAGCAGGGAGAAGCCCCCGCGCGTACTGCGCCGCGAAATGGACCGATCGATCATCGTGTCACCCCATGTTCTCGTAGATCTGGAAGAGGGGCAGGATCGCGGCCATCAGGATGAAGGCGACGATCGCTCCCGCCCCGAGCAGGAGCGCGGGCTCCAGCAGGGCGAGGAACTTCTTCACCATCCTCGGCACCTCTTCGTCGTAGTACTCCGCCAGCTTGGCCAGGGCTGCGTCGAGTGCCCCCGCCTTCTCCCCCACGGCCACCATCTGCACCAGCAGTGGATCCATGCACGCTTCCTTCTCCAGCGCGCTGGAGATCGCCTCCCCGGCGCGCACTCGCTCGGTCACCCGGTCGAACGCGGCCCGGTAGACGGAGTTGCCGCACGTCCGCGAGGCGATCTGCAGCACCGAGAAGACGTCGCACCCCGAGGACTGCAAGGTCGACGCGGTCGAGGCGAAGCGAGCCAGCGCCAGCTGTCCCAGCACCGTGCCCAGCCTCGGAACTCGCAGCAGCACCCGGTCGATCGCCTGCTTCACCCCATCCGACCTCCGTCCCATGAGGACGAGCACGACCAGCACGTCCGCGCCCCCTCCCCAGAGAGGCAGGTGATCCCGCAGCGAATCGGAGAGGCCCATCACGATCTGCGTCTGCCAGGGCAGCTCGAGCTGATCGGCAGGGAAGAGGGTCATGAGCCTCGGCAACACGTGGAGGAGCAGGATGAGGATCAGGCCGAACACCGCCACCATCAGGATCGCCGGGTAGATCAGCGTCTGGATGGTGGTGCCGCGGATCGCCCGGGCCCACTCCAGGTGCTTGGCCATCCGGTCGAGCACGAGATCCAGCGCGCCCGAGGTCTCGCCGGCGGCCACCGAGGCCCGGTACACCGGCGAGAAGGTCTTCGGGAACGGCTCCATCACCGTGGAGAGGCTCTCCCCCGCGGTCAGGCGGGCGACCATCTCCTCCACCAGGTCGCGACCGGCGGGGCGGGTGAGCCGCGCACCGATCCCCCGGAGCCCGTCGATGATCGGGATGCCGGCGCCCGTGACGGTCGCCAGCTGGTTGGTCAGGCTGACCAGGTCGTCGCGCCCCAGGTGCTTGTTGGTGCGCCGCTCGCCGTCCCCGAGCACCCGCGAGCGAGTCAGCACCAGCCCCTTCCGCTCGAGCTCGAGCTCCAGCTTCGCCTCGTCATCGGCGACCTGGACCCCGCTCACCTTGTGGCCGGTCTCGTCGGCGGCGCTGTACTCAAAGGTCTTCACGTTCCTCGCTGGTCAGTCGGTGGCAGGAATTCACGCGCATGACCTCGTCCATGGTGGTCACGCCCAGCCGCACCAGTCGCTTGCCCTCCTCCTCCATGCTGACGAAGCCGCTCTCCACGGCGAGCTTCTCCAGGGTGCCCTGCGAGGCGCCGCGACGTAGCGCGTCCGCCATGTCGTCACTGGGCAGGAATACCTCGGCCATCACCGTGCGTCCGGAGAGGCCGGTGTTGCAACAGCGCTCGCAGCCGCTGCCCCGCAGCACCGTCTCGGTCCCGTCGCCGAGCCACTGGGCCTCGAGAGGACTTACCTCGACCGTCTCGGCGCACAGATCGCAGACGCGACGTACCAGCCGCTGCCCCATCGCCCCGATCAGCGAGTCCTCGATGAGGAACGCCTCGATGCCGATGTCGACCAGGCGCGGGATGGCGCCGATCGCCGTGTTGGTGTGCAGCGTGGAGAGCACCAGGTGTCCGGTCATCGACGCCTTCACGGCCATGTCGGCCGTCTCGCGGTCGCGGATCTCGCCGACGAGGATGACGTCGGGATCCTGCCACAGGAGCGAGCGCAGGCCGGCGTGGAACCCGAAGCCGATCGAGGTGTCGACCTGGCTCTGCCGCAGGAGCGGCACCCGGATCTCCACCGGGTCCTCGATGGTGGCGACGTTCCGCCGCATCGCGTCCACCTTGGCCAGCATCGCGTACAGCGTGGTGGTCTTTCCAGAGCCAGTGGGACCGGTCACCAGGAAGATGCCGTGGGACCTCTCGACGACTCGCTCCAGGACCCGCTCCATCGCCGGAGCGACCCCCAGGTCGCTGAGGGCCAGGCCCCCGGCCGATTGAGCGAGTACGCGGAGAACGACGTTCTCGCCGGCGGTGCACGGCATGATCGAGACGCGCATGTCCACGTCACGATCGTTCACCTTCATCCGCAGCCGACCGTCCTGGGGCCGGCGTCGCTCGGAGATGTCGAGCTGCGAGAGGATCTTGATCCGCGAGACGATCGCCGCCGTGGCGTCGACCGGCAGGTTCTCGCCCTGCTGGAGGACTCCGTCGATCCGGTAGCGCACGCGGGTCACGCGCTCCTCCGGCTCGAGGTGGATGTCGGTGGCGCCGCGGTGCACGCCGTCGAGCAGGATCGCCTCGGTGACGTCCTCGATCGGCAGGGCGACGACCCCCTCGTCCGCCACGTGGTGCAGGGCGGCGAAGATCTCCGCCACCCGGCCGATGCCCGTCTCGAGGTGCTGCTTGAGCAGCTGGAGCACGGTCTGCTCGGAGGTCAGGGCGATCTCGAGCGGATAGGGAAAGCGTGACCGAACCTGGGCCCGCTTGTCCGGGTCCTCCGGATCGACCATCACCAGCTGCAGGGTCCCGTCGACCAGGGCGTAGGGGAACGCCTCGGTCTCGCGCACGAAGTCGGCGTCGACGGTCGAGGCGACCAGGGGATCGACGGTGATGTCTCGCCCGCGCAGGTACGGCAGGCCCATGTCCTCCGCGACCAGCTCGGCGATGTCGTCCTGGCGGCAGAAGCCGAGGGAGATGAGGATCTCCCCCAGCGCGCGGTGCGCCCGCTTCTGCTCCGCGAGGGCGACCTCGAGCTGGCGGCTGGTCAGGCGTCCCTTGTCGATCAGGCGATCGCCCAGCCTTCCCTTCGTGCTCCTTTCCGCCAAGCGCTCACTCCTCCTCGACCGAGCTCACGCCCGCCAGGCGGGTGGTCTCGCTGTACTCGTTCTGCACCTCACGGGCCAGCAACGCGGCCTCGTGGGGCTCGAGGATGCGCGGAGTGATGAAGATGAGGAGCTGGCGCTTCTGCCGACTCTCGACGTCGGAGCGGAAGAGACGCCCCACCAGCGGGATGTCCATCAATCCGGGAACGCCGGTGTCGTCCTCCAGCACGCTGTCCTGGATCAGGCCGCCCAGCACCACCGTCTGCTGGTCCTGCACCAGCATCACCGTCGAGAGGTTCCTCGTGTCGAGCACGGGGATCCCCTGAAAGTAGCCGATCACGTTGGAGAGCTCCTGGGCGATGATTATCTCGACCACCCCTCCTTCCTGGATCGTCGGGGTGACGTCTAGCTTGACGCCCGCCTCCTTGAACTCGACCTCCTCGCTCGTCGAGGACCCCGCGGCTCCGCCGCCGACCTCGGTGCTGACCGTGGCCTTGATGTAGGGGATCTCCGTCAGCACCTCGACATTGGCCGGGCTCTTGGTCACGGCCAGGACCCGCGGCGAGGAGATGACGTTGACGCCGACGTACTGCTCCAGCGCGGTGAGGGTCGACTGCAGCGGGAGCTGGGAGTTGTCCAGGGTCAGCGAGAACTCGCCGTCCCCCGTGCTCATGGCCTGGGTCAACGTGAGCAGGTTCTTGGTGTCGTCGATCTGCGCCCCCGAGATGAGGTGCGAGAACCCCAGCTGGTAGTCCTCGTCGAGCATCAGCTCGACCAGCTCCACCTCGAGCAGCACCTGGCGCTTGAGCCGGTCGACCCCTCGCAGGTACTCGGCGATCCGGCGCACGTCTCGCGCGCTGCCGTCGACCAGGACGAAGTTCTGCTCCGAGTTGACCACCACCCGGGTCGAGCTCTCGATCAGCTGGGAGAGGTCCTCCTCGATACTCTCGGCGTCGATCGACTGCACCCGGAAGGTGGCGGACTCCTCCTCCGTACCGTCCGCGGGAGAGACCCAGAAGACCCCTTCCGGCTCCTCGACCAGCCTCAGACCGTTGCGGTCGAGGATCACCTGCAAGGCGTTGTCGAGCGTGACCGAGGGGAAGGAGGCATCGATCATCCGATCGAGCTCGGCGTCGAGGTAGATGTTCACGCGAGCCGACTCGGCGATCATGTGGATCGCCTCCGCCAGCGGCTTGGAGCGCATCTCGAAGGAGATGAGCCGATCGTCCGCGATCCGGGGAGGCGCGAGAGGCGCGGGCGCCTCCGGCACCTCGACCTCGTACACCGCGGGCGGGGGCGCCGGTTCGGGGGGCACCACGGGTTTCGCCTGCTCGATCTCCGCGCGCTCCGGAATCGTCGGTTCGAAGGCCTGGCAAGCGGCCGCGCCGAGCAGCAGGAGTGACCCGCCGAGCGGCAGGAGCGAGGCACCGGGCCGGCGAGGCGACTCGGGGGTCAGATCATCGTGTTTCACGGTTTTCATCTACTCCACCTGGCTGTCGTCGCCCGCCGACCCGAGGTCGGCGGTGGTGAACGGCTCGCCCCCGGTCTCGACCGACGGGGTGGAATCTCCCGCGGCCGGCTCGCTCTCCGCTTCGGAAGAGGTGGGTTCCTCATCGGGAACCGAGCTGGAGTCCTCGTCGTCGCTGGAGCTGGGCGGCCGCGCCACGAACGGGGGCAGCTCCATTCGAACCACCCGACCGTCCAGGACGAGCTCGACGCTGCGACGAGCGATGGCCACGACCCGGACTCCGCCCGGAAGGGTGTCGCCCACCCGGATCAGGCGTGCGCCGATCATCGCCAGCGGATCCTGGCCGTCGTCGATCACCGCGTTGAGCGTGTACCGCGAGGCGATGTCGAGGAGCGGATCGCGCGACGAGCTTCCGTCCCCGCCCAGGCTCTCCGCCGGAACGAGGTTGTTCTCCGACCCGAACGCTCCGGACTGGCCGTCGTGGAAGACGCGCAGGAGCTAGTCGAGATCGACTCGCTCGCGGCCACGCTCCAGGCTCTTCACCCCTTCCGCGGCGTGCTCGAGAAGGCTCCCGAGCTCCCCGGTCGACCCTCCCTCGGCCACCTCGGGAACGGAGTCGTCGACGTCGGGCTCCATCCCCTCTGGATACAGGTCGGGATCCATGTCGGGATCCATGTCGGGAAGCGGTGGCTCGATCTCTCCCGGTTCGAGGTTGGAGACCTCCGGTCGATCGGGGTCTCCGGTCTTCACCACGCCGCTGAGGATCTGAGGGATCCAGATCCCCACGGCGATTACGGCCGTGCTGGCCGTCATCCACTTCTTGGCTTTGGGTCTCACGGGTATTCCTCTTCCCCTCCGGGGATTTCCTCGTCCTCGTCCGATTCCGCGTCGTCCTCGGTGAGCCAGGGGGCCGACTGGTAGAGCCCCAGCGTCGCCGTGATGTCGAACTCCATTCGCTCGGCGGTCCCTCGGTCCAGCCGGCACTGCAGAAGGCGCGTGGGGTAGCCGAGCCCCCGCCACTGATCGATCAGGCGCTGGAGAGCCATCGGGCTCCCCGATCCGCTGATGCTGACCTCGCACAGACCGATGCCGTCGTGAGCGGACTCGAGGTCGGCCACCTTCAGCTCGCCGATGTTCAACGTGTCCAGGTCGAACCCGCAGGTACGGGCCAGGACCTGCATCGCTCCGTGTACGGTCGTCGGGGTGAGCACGCCGGGAATCTGCCCGGTGGCCTCGAGGCGCGCACGCTCGAGCCGATCGAACCCCCCGGCCGCCTCGAACTCCCGCATCTCCCGTCGCAGCTCGGCGAGCCGCGCGGTTCCGCGCACGGCGCGTTCGTGCCTGACCTCCACCTCGCGGAGGTCGTAGACCGGCACCCCGAGCCCTCCGCCCAGTCCCACGAGCAGGGTGACGACGAAGGTCAGGCCGCGGGCGGAGCGGCGCAGCAGGCCTCCCCGCAGGTTGTCGGCGCGGGCGATCACGACGACACCTCCAGGTGAACCTGCAGGGTGAAGGCGATCGGCTGGCCCGCATCTGCCCCTCCGATCCGGCTGGGCAGATCGATCCTGACCTCCTGGAAGCCGGGCATCAGGCTGAGCTCCTGCTCCATCTCGCCGATGGTCGCCACCGAGCGTACGGGGTCGGCGGTGGTCAGTCCGTTCACGGTCAGGTTCCGACCTCCGCCGGTACCGCGCTCCAGGGTCAGGCCCAGGAAGGTCGCGCGGCCCTCGAAGACGCCGGCGAGCGCCGCGAGGACCTTCTCGTACTCGGCCTCGTGGCCCCAGACCGCTTCCGCCTGCTCCAGCTGCCGCTGCAGCTCGGCGAGGTCGCGTCCGGCGTTCTCGCTCGCCTCCTGCAGCTCGAGCAGGTCGGGCTCGCACTGCTCCAGGCGCGCCGCTTCGAACGCCAGCTTCTGGCGCTTCTCCGCCAGCGAGCGCTGGGTGAACCAGAAGCTGCCGGAGGTCACCGCGACGATCAACGTCGCGGCGGCGAGGATCGTCGAGTTGCGCCAGGGCAGCCGGAGGGTCAGGTCGGCCGCCAGCGGGCCGTCGTCGTAACAACCGGCGAGCAGGGCGATCCGCCCGACGTCTTCCCCTTCGGCGTCCGCCCCCGGCTCGACGTGGACGTCCACCTCGGGCAGCGTGCTCTGAAGGGTCTGCGCCAGGAGGCTGCCGCGATCCGGAGGCAGCCCGAACAGGCAGATGTCTCCGACCTCCTGGCCACGCTTCGACCGGCGCCAGAACGCGGCCAGGGTACGCACCGACTGCACGAGACTGGCCACCAGGTGGCCGGCCTCGAGGAAGTCCCCTTTCAGGACCTCCGAGCTGACCTGCTCATCGCCGGCGATCAGGCTCACCTCCACGGCCCGCGGGCCGATCACCACCACGATCGTGGCCGTGTCGGAGTCACGGGTGAGCAACCGGGCGCGGTTGAGGATGGCGGTCGAGATCGACGTCACCCGCCTCACTTTGAAACCGTGGCTGCGCAGGCGGAGCTGCGTCTCGAGCAGCCGCTTGCGCTCGATCATCGCCACCGTCCAGTGGCACGACTCCTCACCGCGATTCCAGAGCTGCAGGCAGGAGAACAGCGTCTCGCCGGGAGAGGTTTCGCACTCCGTCGCGGCCTTGCGGGTCATCACCCGCTCGAGGTCCTTCCTCGCCAGCGGGGGGAGCTTCTGCACTCCGTGCCGGACCAGTCCCTCCCCCAGCACCAGCACGCACGAGCGTCGCTGGCCGCCGGCGGCGTTGCGGGCGGCGACGGCCGCCGCGGCGAGGTCACCGGGAGCGAGACCCTCGACGGGGACCCGGGCGTACCGGGTCCCTCCACAGGGTGCACACTCCACCCACTCCGCCTCGAGAGCGGTCAGGCTCAGTACGGCCAGGCGAGAAGATCCGCCGGGTAGGTTGGGTGGGGACATGGGGATCTGCGCGGGGAAACGGTCTGTCAGGGCAGCGCGGCTCCACCCTCTCGGTGGAGCCCTTGCCGGGAGCGGGGAGCAGCGGAGCGAGGGCGCGCCCTCCCGTCGCGAGTGGGGCTCGCGAGGGAAGCACTCACCCTCCAGAGATCGCCGGAATCAATAGTAGACGAGGATGAAGAGGTGCTGCTTCTCGTCGCTGTAGCGCACGCGACCGGTGTTCTGCCACTTCTCCGGCAGACCGCGGTCCAGGGTGGAGTCGATCTGCTTGGCGGAGTCCGGCGGGACCTTGGAGAGCCAGAGCATGTTGGCGGATCCGGTCACGTCGAGGTTCTCGTCGCCGTCGACGTCGAAACCCTCGATGCGGCTGCCCGCGGTAACCCGGTCGTACAGGTGCATCTGTCCGCCGAAGGGGTTCTGACCGTGGGTGAGCGGGCTCTCGACGTAGGGACCGCTCCAGCCGGCTTTCTTCTGGGTGCCGGACAGGTGCCGGTGGTTCGCCTTGTAGCCCGAGTACTCGTGGGCGTAGCTGCCGACGTCGGCGTGATAGGCGGCACAGGCGGTCTTGAAGGTGCCGACCATGTTCACCACCTTGGTCGCCTTGCCCTTGTCGATCATCCCCCCGGCGCGCAGGGCCAGGGCCCCGGCCAGGATGGAGAGGATCGAAACGGCGACGATCACTTCCATCAGCGAGAAACCGGCGCGGGAACGGGGTCGTTCGTGCTTGTACATGAGAAGAGTGGGGTGGGGTATTGGGCTATCTGTCTTGTGGGAGTGAGGCATGGCCACACATTGATCTCGTCCCTCTCTCGTCACCCGTGGCGGTGCGAGTGAAGCCGTTTCGGTACATTGCTCGGATCCGTGATTCCCCCGATTCCCTCAAGCGGGATCGAACCCGGGTCGATCCTCCAGTTCCCCCCTCTGCTGGAATCTCCCGAAATGGACCTACGCGCCCCCACCCGTGGTTTCTCCCTGCTCGAGCTGATCCTCGTCATCTCGATCCTCTCGGTCCTCGCCGGAGCCGTTCTCCCGAGCTTGAGTGGGCGACTGGCCCACTCCCGGGACGTCCGTCGCCTCTCGGACATCCGGGCGGTTCGCGCGGCGATCGAGCAGTACTACGCCGATCACGGCACGTGGCCGGAGGCGGACGAGAACCCGGGGTTCGGCGGATGGGACGTCTCGCACGACGGCGGTTTCATCAGCGCCCTGCGCGAGAACGGATACATGTCCGAAGACGCCCGGGATCCGGTCGGGGACAAGCGTTTTCACTATCGCTACTACGTCTACGATCGCGGCTCGTACGGCTGCCTCGGGGCGACCTCGTTCTACGTCCTCGGGATCCGGGAGTTCGAGGCGGACGAGTTCGCCAGGCAGAACTCGGGCTGTTTCACCTGCACCGGGCGCGACTGGAACGAGGAGTTCGACTACGTGACCGGCGGCGGAGCCACCGAGAAGTGACTCTCTCCCGGTCCTAGGCAGCGAGGATCGGGGAGCGCGGCGGGCACCGCGAGCGGGTCGGATCCCCCTCGACACGTCCCGGGTTTGCTCCCGCACGTCGGGCGAGGCTTGACCCCACCCCGGCGGGGGCTCACCATCGAGGTCGATGGGAGCCCCGCCGCCCCGTGGTGGGCCTCTCCCCAGCTGCCATGACGGCCGACCGAGCCATCGATCGCCACTCTCCGCTGTACGACCGCTTCAACGGCTTCCTGCTGGGCGCGTTCTTCGCCTCGGCCTACGCGCGGAGCCGGGCGAGCGCCTTCGCGCCGATGCGCGCCCGGATGCAGGAGTTCCTGGAGGAGTTGGAGATCGAGCTGCTCCTGCCCCTCGACCACCAGAGCTTCTCTCGGGCCCACGCGGACCTGGCGGCGGAGCTCGCCCCCGCGCTGAAGGAGACGAGCGGGGAGCTCTTCAACTTCTTCCTGCTGGGGACGTGCAGCGTGCAGCGCTGCGGGCTGACCGACCCGGAACCCCTGGGTGAGGTGCGGCGCGTCGCCCGCCACATCCTGGCCACGCAGGAGCTCCCGCGAGAGATATGGGACTCGTCCTTCCAGCCGAACGAGAACGACGCGCCGCCGCTCCGCCGCGCGATGCCGCTGCTCGCCGCGGCGCTCGCTCCGCTGCCGGTGGAGGAGTCGACCTGCTTCGTCGCGCAGCCCCCCGGTGAGTCCTCCTCCCGCGACTTCAAGCGCTTCTTCCGGGTCCTGCTCGACGCCTGCGGCAAGCGCGCGATCCGGACCTGGGCCGGCTTCGGCGGCGAGCGACGACAGGAGGTGCTGGTCCGGGCGATCCGCCGCTCCGGCTCGCTGCTCGCCGACCTCAGCGGGTTCGGCCCGAACGTGATCTTCCAGCTCGGAGTCGCGCGGGGAGCGGACAAGCGCGTGTACCTCTTCACCAGCACCCCGGGGATTCCCCCGCCCACCGACCTCGCCTTGCGCTGGGTCTGCCGCTTCGCGCCGACGGCCGGACGCACCGTCCCGCGCGACCTCAGCGAGGGGTTGTTCTTCATCTCGGCGGTCGACGCCGTCCTCGACTCGGACCGCGCCTGCCTCGGCGAGGTGTCGCCGGAGAGCGTGATCCAGCGCCTGCGGCAGGCGGAGTCGTTCGCGCAGGAAGCGCTGGAGTAATCCGGAGCGACCGGGGCGCTGACTGCTTTCGGCGCGGCGCGTGAAGCGGCTCCGCTCCTGTGCAACAATGCACCGGGCCGCTCCTCTCGACTCCGATGCAGATCGACGCACACCTCCACCTCTGGCGCTTCCGCCCCGGAGAGCTCCCGCCGGAGCTCGAGGCGCACGAAGCGCTGTGTGGCGACTTCCTGCCCCGCGACCTGGAGCCCGAGCTCGACCTGCACGGTCTCGACGGCTGCGTCGCGGTGCAGGCCGTGCCGGGGCGGAACGAGACGCGGTGGCTGCTCGAGCAGTGCGCTCACTTCCCCTTCGTCCGCGGAGTGGTGGGCTGGCTCGACCTCCTCGACGCCGGGCTCGAAGCCGCGCTCGATCTGTTCACCGCTCACCCTTGCTTCCGTGGCCTGCGCCTCTCGCTCTCCGAGAAGCGGGACGCGGCGCTCTTCGAGTCCGAGGCGCTCACCATCGCGAGCGCCCTCCTGTCGCGCCGGCGCCTGACCTGCGACCTCTCGGCTCCCTCCTCGCACCTGGCGCCCGCGGCCGCTTTCGCCGCCCGGCACCCGGCCCTGTCCCTGGTGCTCGATCGACTCGCCCCTCCGCGGTCCTCTCGCCCCGAGGCGCTTCGCGACTGGGCGCGTGAGCTCGGGCGACTCGCCGCGCGACCCAATGCGAGCTGCAAGATCGCCGGCCTGGTCGGAGGCGCGGACTGGGAGCGGTGGACCCCCGAGGAGCTCCGCCCACCCCTGGAGATCGCCCTGGAGCTCTTCGGCCCCGAGCGGCTCCTCTTCGGCTCCGACTGGCCCGTCTGTCGTCTCGCCGCGAACTACGCCGCGGTCGTCCAGCTGGCCCTCGACTTCGCCGGTGAGCTCTCCCCCACCGAGCGCGCCCGCTTCCTCGGCGGAAACGCCGCCCGCTTCTACCACCTCCCCAGCTGAACCTCGCCTTGAAGGTCTCCCTCTTCGTCACCTGCCTGGTCGACCAGTTCTGGCCCGAAGCGGGCCGAGCCACCGCCCGGGTCCTGTCTCGCGCGGGCTGCCGCGTCCACTTCGACGACCGCCAGACCTGCTGCGGACAGCCCGCGTTCAACAGCGGCTACCGCGCCGGCGCGCGGCAGGTCGTCCAGCACCTCCTCGAGGTGTTCGAGGAGCACGAGGCGGAAGCGATCGTGCTCCCCTCGGGTTCGTGTACCTCGATGACCCGCCACTGGGACGATCTCTTCCCCGACGGCGATCCGTGGCGCGCGCGCGCCCACCGCGTCGCCGCGCGCTGCCACGAGCTCTCCGCCTTCCTGGTGCGCGTCCTCGGCCGGACCGACCTCGGCGCGAGCTTCTCCGGCCGGGTCACCTGGCACGACGCCTGCCACGGGCTCCGCGAGCTCTGCATCTGCGAGGAGCCCCGCGCCCTGCTCCGCGAGGTGGAGGGACTCGACCTGGTCGAGGTCGAGGGCTCGAAGGAGTGCTGCGGCTTCGGCGGCACCTTTTCGATCAAGTATCCAGAGATCTCGGTGGCCATGCTCGATCGCAAGCTGGAGAAGCTGGAGCGCTCGGGGGTCGGCACGATCGTCTCCGGAGACGTCTCCTGCCTGATGCAGATCGAGGGGCGACTGAAGCGACGCGGCTCGTCGATCCGGACGCTCCACCTGGCCGAGGTCCTCGCGGGAGGAGAACGATGAGTCACTCCCCGTCGATGGAATCGTTCCCCGAGAATTCCCGCGCCGCTCTCGACGACGCCGCGCTGCGCTGCGCCCTGCGGCACGCCACCCACACCTTCGCCGGCCGGCGCGCGGCGGCGGTCGAGGGGGTCGAGGACTGGAAGTCGCTGCGCCGCCGGGCCCGCGAGATAAGGGACGCGACCCTCGCCGAGCTGCCCCGCTGGCTCTCGACCTTCGAGGAGCGCGCCACCGCGGCCGGCACGCAGGTGCACTGGGCGGAGGACGCCGAGGCGGCCAACGAGATCGTGCTGGACATCGCCCGCGAGAGCGGCGCGCGGACGCTGGTCAAGAGCAAGTCGATGACCACCGAGGAGACTGGGCTCAACGGCGCCCTCGAGGAGGCGGGGCTCTTCCCCGTCGAGACCGACCTCGGCGAGTACATCATCCAGCTCGCCGGCGAGACCCCCTCGCACATCATCGTCCCGGCGATCCACAAGACCCGCGGCGAGATCGGGCGCCTCTTCGAGGAGGAGCTATCGGTGGCCTACACCGACGACCCGAAGGAGTTGACCGAGCTCGCCCGCGAGGTCCTGCGCGGGGAGTTCGCCCGCGCCGACCTCGGTATCAGCGGAGCGAACTTCGCCGTCGCCGAGACCGGTTCGTTCCTCGTGCTGGAGAACGAGGGCAACGCGCGCATGTGCACCTCGCTCCCGCGCGTGCACGTGGCGGTGATCGGCATCGAGAAGATCCTCCCACGCCTCGCCGACCTGGAGGTGTTCCTGGCCCTGTTGCCGCGCTCCGGCACGGGCCAGCACCTGACCAGCTACCAGACGATCTTCACCGGCCCCCGTGCGGAGGGGCGCGAGGGTCCCGAGGCGCTGCACGTCGTCCTGCTCGACAACGGTCGCTCGCGGATGCTGCGCGAGGAGATCACCCGGCAGTCGCTCGCCTGCATCCGCTGCGGCGCGTGCCTCAATGTCTGCCCCGTCTACGGCCAGAGCGGCGGGCACGCGTACGGCTCGGTCTACCCCGGGCCGATCGGCGCGTGCGTGACGCCGCAGCTCAGCGGTCTCTCCCGGGCGCGGCACCTGCCCTTCGCCTCGAGCCTCTGCGGCGCGTGCCGCGAGGTGTGTCCGCTGGACATCGACCTCCCGCGTCTCCTGTTGCACCTGCGCCACGAGGTGGCCGACGAGGAGCGGGAGACGAAGCGCGCGAGGGAGACTCGCGCCTGGCGGGCGTGGGCCTGGGTGATGCGCGACCCGCGCCGCTACGCGCTCCTGTCGAAGGCGATGCGTCTCGGTCGCGGTTCCCTGCAGGACCGGGGCACGGTCGACTTCCTCGCCCGCTTCGTCCCGCCCCTCGCCGCGTGGGTCGGCGAGCGCGACCTGCGCCCACCCGCGGCCCGCTCGTTCCGGGAGACCTGGAGTGGGGACCGGGAGGGAGGAGAGGAGCGATGAGCACATCCCGACGGGATCGGATCCTGAACCGCGGGCGCGCCGCGCTCGGCCCCGAGCGCTCCGCGGAGCTGCCGCCGCCGGTGGTGACGCGCCGCGACGACCTCGCGACGCGGGAGGCGCGGATCGACTGCTTCACCGCGACGCTCGAACGGGTCGGCGGTCGAGTACACCGGGTGGCCGGCCCGGACGAGGCGGCGGGCGCGCTGCGCGAGATCGTCACCCGTCACGGGGTGGAGAGCCTCGTTCACTCCGACGCCCCGGAGCTCGTCCCGCTGGTCGAGTCGCTCCCGGCCACGGTCGAGAGAGGCGCCGAGCCGGGCGACCGCGACACCCTGCTGAGCGCGCACGCGGGCCTGACCGGAGCGCAGGCGGCGATCGCCGAGACGGGTACGCTGGTGCTCGACTCGACAGCGGAGCGCCACCGCCTCGTCTCGCTCTTGCCGCCACTCCACGTCGCCGTGCTCGACGCCGGGGCGATCGTGGCCACGATCGGCGAGGCGCTCGCCCGCTTCGGCAACCCGCCGCCGGCGGCGTTGACCTTCATCACCGGTCCGTCGCGCACCGCGGACATCGAGCTGGAGCTCGTCGTCGGCGTGCACGGGCCGAAGGCGCTGGAGGTGATCCTCGTCTGAGGGGACCGACATGCCCGATGCCACGAGCAACCTCCCCCTCCTCCGCCGCCTCTGGCCGCTGCTGCTCGTACTGCTGGCGATCTACGCTCTGTGGCTCGTCCTCGCCTGGACGGTACAGCGGCGGATCCTCTTCCCCCGGCACGTGCTCTCCGAGGGCACCGGCCCTCCCCTGGGAAGCCTCGGGATCGAACAGCACTGGCTGGATACCGACGAGGGCCGCGTCGAGTGGTGGTTCGTGCCCGCGCCCGGAGAGGCGCCGGCCGGCGGAGCGCCGACGGTCTTCTACACCCACGGAAACGCCGAGCGGATCGACGACCAGGACTCGGTCTGGCGTGGCTACCGGGCTCTCGGCTTCAACGTGGTGCTCTGCGAGTACCGCGGTTACGGCCGGTCGGCGGGGTCCCCCACCGAGGCGGCCCTCACCTCCGACCTCGTCGCGGTTCACGACGAAGCGACCGCGCGACCCGACGTCGACGCGGATCGGCTCCTCTACCACGGGCGCTCGGTCGGCACCGGCGTCGCCTGCGACCTCGCCCGCGAACGGCCGCCCCGCGCCCTGATCCTGACCGCGCCGTTCACCTCGGTCGCGTCGCTGATGGCCCGCTTCGGCATCCCCCGCCCCGTCGTCCGCGATCCCTTCGACAACCTGGCCGCGCTCCGCGCCAGCCCCCGCCCCACCCTCCTCATCCACGGAAGCCGCGACACGGTGATCCCCGCCGCCCACTCCCGCGAGCTCGCCGAGCAGCTCCCCGACGCGAGGCGCATCGTCTACGAGGGATTCGGACACAACGACCTTCCCGTCGGTGGGCCGCGCTACTGGGCCGACATCGAGCGGTTCCTGGTCGAGATCGACCTGCTGGCGGTCCCCGGCGCGGATTCCGGGGACTGACCTGATCCTGGTCGAGTGAGTTGCACGGAGGAGCGGGTTCTTGCCGCCGCTCGGTTCCACCTCCGGTGGCCCTGCGTTCGATAACAGGAGCATGCGCTCTCTTGCGCTGTTCACCCCCCTGCTCCTGGCCGCGCCGGTTCCGGCGGGCGGAGCCTCGCTGCAGCTCGAGCTCACCTGCACGGAACTCGGCGCCTGGGACGCCCAGCACGGGGACTGGCTCGGCTACGCGGTCGCCACGTCGGGAGAGTGGCTCCTGGCCGGCGCGCCCTACGACGATCTCGGCGGGGGCAACTCCGGCTCGGTCGCGGCGTACCGGCTCACCGGGGGCACCCCGGAACAGGTCGACCTCCTCGCCCCCGACGACGGTCACCGCGGGATGTACTTCGGAATGTCCCTGGCGATCAGCGGCGAGCACTGCGCCATCGGTGCGCCGTGGGACGACGACCGGGGACACCGCTCGGGATCGGCGTACGTCTTCCGCTGGAACGGCGAGCGCTGGGTGCAGGAGGCCAAGCTGGTCGCGCCGGACGGAGCCGCCGAGGATCGATTCGGCTACTCGGTGGCGATCGACGGCGGGCGGATCGCCGTCGGAGCGAGGTGGGACGACGACCGGGGCGAGAACTGCGGCTCGGTCCACCTCTTCGAGCGAGACGGCGAGGAGTGGACACCGGTCGAGAAGCTGGTCCCCGAGCAGGCTGGGACCGGAGACGAGTTCGGCATCTCGGTCGCTCTCTCCGGCGACCGGCTGGCGGTCGGCGCGTTCGGCGATCCCCTCCAGGGGCCCCAGAGCGGGGCCGCCTACGTCTTCCACCGGCGCGACATCCGCTGGGTCCCCGAGGCCCGGCTCCTGGCGAGCGACGCCGCGAAGGGAGACGGCTTCGGGCTCTGCGTCGCCCTCGACGGCCCGACCTGCGTCGTCGGCGCCCCGTGGAAGGGCGACGCGACCGAGACGGGGGGTGCGGTCTACGTCTTCGAGAGAGCTGGCGAGACCTGGCCCCAGCGCGCACGCCTCGACCCCCGGACCCCGGTCGCGGGGGGGCACTTCGGACGCTCCGTCTCGCTCTCCGCCGGGTGCATCCTCGTCGGGGCGCCGTACGGTGGCGCCCGGCCCGCCCGGAGCGGCGCGGCCTTCCTCTACCGGCGGGTGGAGGGGCGGTGGAAGCGGCTCGGCGAGCTTCCTCGGCCCCGGTCGGAGGCGCAGGACGGCTTCGGCTGGGCGGTCGCCATCTCCGGCGAGCGGATCGCCGTCGGCGCGAGAGGACTGGACGCGGCCGGCACGGGAGCCGATCACGGGCACCTGTTCGCCTACTCGCCTCGCTGAGGTCGGCCCGGGGCGGGGAGCGATGTGGAAGATCTTTCCGGCAGGAAACCGTCCGGAGTCGAGCGACAGAAACCCGATAAGTCTCGGCGTTCCTGCTTGGGGTCATGGGGAATATTGCCGATGTGAGCGCTGAGGAGGATCGGCGGTGGGCGGGCGAGGCCCACCTCCTCGTCGTAGCCCGATCGTTCAGTGATGCCTCACGACCTCGAAAAGACCACCCCCTGGAGGGAGGACTCCCACGCACCGAAGCCGGAGCCGAGGCGAGCCTGGGTGACGATCCTCGTCGGCCCCGACGCGGGGCGCGTGATCTCCCTCCAGCCCGGACCGAACACGATCGGCCGCTCGCCGGCGGCGGACATCGTCATCCCGGACGAGCTCGTCTCCCGGATCCACGTCGAGATCGAGGTCGAGGTCCAGGGCGAGGCCACCATCCGTGACTGCGGCAGCACCAACGGAACCATGCTGGGCTCCCGCCCGACCGCCTCGGCTCCCCGGGAGCTGCGCGACGGCGCGCGGATCCAGCTCGGTGGCGCGGCGGTGCTGCGCTTCTCCTTCCGCGACCGGATCGAGGAGCACTTCGAGAACCAGCTGTACGAATCCGCCACCCGCGACGAGCTGACCGGGGCCTACAACCGCCGGCACTTCAACGAGCGCTTCGAGCAGCTGTTCTCCCTGGCGCTCCGCCACCAGAAGCCGATGGGGCTGGTGCTCTTCGACCTCGACGACTTCAAGCGCATCAACGACGACCACGGTCACGCCGCCGGAGACCTCATGCTCCGCGAGATCGTCGACTCGATCGACGGGGAGCTTCGCGCGGGCGAAGTCCTCGCTCGCCTGGGAGGGGACGAGCTGGCGGTGCTGCTCCCCACGGCCACGCTCGAGGAGGCCCTGATGGTCGGCGAGCGGCTGAGGCGAAAGGTCGAGACGACGGTGGTGCACTGGGGAGTGCAACGTCTCCGGACCACGGCGTCCTTCGGCATCGGCTCGACCTCCCGCGGCCGGGTCGACAGCACCGAGCGCCTCTTCATCGAAGCGGACGAGAACCTCTACCGCGCCAAGAGAGCCGGCAAGAACCGCGTCTGCGGCTCCTGCCGGGGTTGATCGTCGATCGGGGGACGCGTCCAGCCGCGCCCGGGCTCATCAGCCGTACATGCTCGAGATCTCGATGAAGTTGTCGCGCACCTCGCCGCACATCGTCTCGTAGTCGCGGCGCGACAGCCCCAGCCGGATCTTCGAGGCGGCCAGCATGGCGTCGGCCTCCGGCAGCTCGGGTTCCTCTCCGCAGACGAACCTCGAGACGCGGTTGGCCAGGTGCACGGCGTGAGCGACGAGGATCTCGCGATCGTCGCCGAAGCACTCGCCGGGAGCGTGGTGGTAGCCGATCCCCCGGCAGATGATCTCGGGGAGGTTCCAGTGCTGGGCGATCAGGCACCCCAGCTCGGCGTGGTCGACGCCCAGGATCTCCATCTCGGCTCGCTGCTCGGTGAGCCCGCCGTCGCCCCGCGCGTTCTGCAGGTACTGCAGCAGGCTGGCGTCGAGGTGTCGCGCGAGAACGAGCTTGCCGACATCGTGCAGGAGCGCGGCGGTGGTCACTTCCACCGGAATCCGCCGCTGCGTGAAGTCGCGAATCCCGTCGGCGATGACCGCCGAGGCCACCGAGTGGGTCCACAGCTGCTCCTCGCTGAGACCGTACTCCGGCAGGGCCACATTCACGCGATCCTTGACCGCGGCACCGACTCCCAGCGCCAGGACGGTGCCCGCGCCGAGCCGGACCACCGCCTGCTCGACGGTGGCGATCTGATCCCGGGCGCCGCTGGCCGCGGAGTTCGCCGCGGACAGGAGCTTGCCGGTGAGCCCCTGGTCGAGCGAGACGACGGGGGTGACGTCGTCGAGATCCCACTCCTCCTGGGAGAGGATCGCGGCGAGACGGACCGCGCTCGCGGGCAGGGGTTCGAGGGAGTTCGCTTGCTCGATGAGCTGGTCGAGATCGATCGGTTGGTAGACGGGCATGACACTCCTGGTCGACTGGACACCTGTTCCTATGTCGACCACGGCCCGGGAAGGGCTGTGCCTTTTTGTGCGCCATCGATCGCTCCCCCGGATCCGGGTCTCTCGCGAGGGGGCGACCCCCCGGGAGACGCCCGGGGAGACGCGCGCTCCGGCTCGGCCCCCTTCCCACCTCCGACGATCGCGCCGAATTGGTGGGTCGTCGCGATTCCAGCCCCCCCTCCGAAATGGTATCCCGGGGTCACCACGACCCGGTCGGGATCGGAAGCGGTGCGCGACCGGCCAGGGCGGCCCCCCCACCATGAACATCTGCCTCTGCTTCGGCGGCCCCAGCGACGAGCGCAACATCTCCGCCGGGTCGATCAAACCCTGGGTCACCTGGCTGCGGGACGAGGACTCGGTGGAGCTCTCGGTGGTCTTCTTCGACCGCGACGTCCAGCCCTGGCGGCTGCCGCCGGTCTACCTGTACACCAATACCTGCGAGGACTTCGAGAGCCAGCTGCTCCCGGAGGTCGCCCTGGACGGGGCGGCGCTGCGCCGCCACCTCGCCGCCCAGGACGTGGTGGTGCCCCTGATCCACGGCCGCTTCGGCGAGGACGGCGAGCTGCAGCGGATCCTCGAGGAGGTCCGGGTCCCCTACGTCTTCAGCGCGCCGGACGCGCTGGAGCTCACCATGGACAAGGCGGCCGTCTACCGGGCGCTCGCCGGGGTCGGGATGGCCGTGCCGCGGCATCGGGTGCTCGAGGCGTGCGACCTCGCGGGGGACCGCGGGGCGCTCCACCGGCGCCTGCTGGCGGAGCTCGCCCCGGAGCGGACCGCGGGCCAGGCCCTCGCGGTCAAGCCGCTGCGCGGCGGCTCGTCCTTCGGCGTCTCGCTCATCCGTCGCGATCCCGAGGAGCTCGACGAGGCGATCGAGCTGGCGATCAGGCAGGACACCACCGTCCTGGTCGAGGAGGTGCTCGAGGGCACCGAGTTCTCGGTGGTCGTGCTGGAGCGCGACGGGCGCGCGGTGCCGCTCGTGCCCACCGAGGTCTCGAAGAGCTCGGAGCTCTACGATACGCGCTCGAAGTACCTGCACGGAGAGGGCGCCGTGCTGCACACCCCGCTGCGCCGCGCCGAGTCGATCGAGCCGGTGCGCGAAGCGGCGCGGGCGGCCTTCGAGGTCACCGGCCTGCGCGACATGGCGCGCATCGACGGCTTTCTCGACGCACGCGGGGAGGTCTGGGTCACGGACATCAACGGCATCTGCGGGATGGGCTTCTCCAGCTTCGGCTTCCTGCAGACCGCGATGGCGGGGATCTCCCACGCCGAGCTGATCGAGACGCTGATCAACACCGCGGCGCGGAGGGGCGGTCGCGAGGAGCTGCACCTCTCCAGCGTCGGGGCGGAGCGCGGCCGACTCCACGTCCTGCTCGGAGGACCGACCAGCGAGCGCCAGGTGTCACGGCAGAGCGGGATCTTCGTCGGCCTGTGCCTGCAGGCGCTCGGGTTCGACGTGTCGTTCCACCTGATGGACGTCTCCTGTCAGTTCACCGAGATCGGGCTCTTCTACGCGCTGCACCACGACGTCGAGGAGATCGCCGCGCGCATCAACACCCCTGGCGAGCAGGAAGCAGGTCGACGCCTCGCCCGCGCGGTCGCGGCGGAGCTGGGCCTGGAGCCGGCGATGTGCGATCGCCATACCTACGTCGGCCCCACGACCGAGCTGGAGCCCGCCGTGCGCGAGGCGGACTTCGTCTTCCTCGCCCTGCACGGCGGCCCGGGGGAGGACGGCACCCTGCAGAGGGCGCTGGAGGCCCTCGGCAAGGCGTACAACGGCAGCGGGCCGGAGGCCTCGGCGCTGTGCAGCGACAAGCTCGCCTCGCTCGCCCACGTCGACGCGGCCGGCCTGGCCGGAGTCGGCGTCCCGCGCCAGCGCCCGGTCACCACCGGAGAGCTCCTCGAGCACCGGCGGGCCGGCGACTGGCCGGCCCTGTTCCGCGAGCTGCAGCACGAGCTCCAGTCGAATCGGATCGTCTGCAAACCCGCCGCCGACGGCTGCTCCACGGGCGTCAAGCTCCTGGCCGACGGGGCGGAGCTGGCCACGTTCGCGCACGCCGTCCTGCGCATGACTCCGTTCATCGAGGCGGACGCGTTCGGCGAGGGCTCCCGTCCGCTGAAGATGCCCGTGCCTCCCCCGACGCGGTGGCTCTTCGAGGAGGCGTTCGTCGACGCGGATGAGCCGCCGCTGCCGAAGGGCGACCTGAACGCGCGGAACCTCGCCGAGTGGCTGCGGAGGAAGCGCTACCTCGAGATCACCTGTTCGGTCGTCGAGGCCCGCGACGGTGAGGTGCGCGCAGCGATCCCGAGCCTCACCATCGCGACGCAGGGTGAGCTCTCGCTCGAGGAGAAGTTCCAGCAGGGCGTGGGGACCAACCTCGAGCTCGACTGCCTGCTCGACGCCCCGATCGTGCGCTCGATCCGCGAGCGCGTGGAGCAGATCGCCGACGTCCTGGCGCTCTCGGGGTATGCCCGGATCGATTGCTTCTACGACCGGCTCGAGGATCGCGTCTTCCTGCTCGAGGCCAACACGCTGTGCGGCCTGACCGAGGCGACGGTCTTCTACTCGCAGGCGCTGCGCGCCTTCGGTTGCTCTCCCGCCCGCATCCTCGAACGGATCGTCGAGACGGGCCGGCGACGGGGGGAGGAGTGGCTCGCCCCCCGGCCACGCTCCTCGACCGCGGAGCCTACGCCGGCTCCTGGCGAACCGCGATCACTTCCATCCCGGAGCGGTAGCGTTCGCTGATCCCGTAGTGGCAGGGCTCGAAGCCGGTCTTGCGCAGGAGCCAGTAGAGGTGCTCGCGGCTGAAGTTGTGGAAGTGCTCGAGCTCCCCCCAGTAGGGGTTGTCCCCCGCCTCGTCGAGCAGCTTCCAGACGTACGTGTCGACGTTCGGCATCGAGAGGAACACCAGTCCACCGGGGCGCAGCAAGCGGAAGACCTCGCCCATCACCTCCACCGGGAAGGGCATGTGCTCCAGGCTGTCCGCGAGCGAGACGACATCGAACGGCTCTTCCCCGTCCAGCTCGTCGAGCTTCTGGCAGCGCGCGTCGTAGCCGAGCGCGACCAGGCCGTCCACGCATTCGCGCCGGAGGTCGAGGCCCACCGCCTGGTAGCCGAACTCCTCGGCCGTGGTCAGGAGGGAGCCGTCCCCGAAGCCGACGTCGAGCCAGCGCCCGCCGACCTCGCCGCGGACCTGGGAGACGCGTGAGACGATGCGACCGGAGACGGGGCGCAGTCGCTCGACGTCGTTCCCGGGGGTCTGCGCGGGGTTGATCCGCGAGAGGAGGAGGTCGAACGACTCGTCGGCGAGGTAGCCCTCGGTGAAGACGTGGCCGCAGTGCTCGCAGCCCCGCCAGAGGACCGTCGCGGGAAAGGCGGGCTGGTAGAGGGGGTGCTGGCTGCAGTCCCCTTCGAGGAGGTCGAGCAGCTCGGTGCCGTCGCAGAGGGGGCAGCGCTCGTAGGGAATGCGGATCTGGTCGGTGCGGACGAGTTCGATCTTCATCACGGATGCGGGTGAGGGACGGGCGGAGGGCCAGGGTCTCCCTCGTCCCGATCGGCCGGGAACCTGAGAGGCGACTCTCCGCCCCCCCGGGGGCGGGAACTGCCCCGGGACCCGAGGATTCCGCGCCCCTCGCCTTGTCGAGCCGCCTCTCCCCGCTTAGAACCGCACTCTTCTCCGCGACCCGCCTCCGCCGCCGCCAGACCCCTCCGCCGCGATGAACATCTTCTGCCGCCTCTACGGGCACTCCTGGACCCACGAAGCCGTCGACCCGAAGATCGCCTGGAACACCGACAAGAAGCAGGTGAACCTCGACATCACGGCGGATGGCGAGCCGACCTTCTACGCGCGCTGCCTGCGCTGCGGGGAGCGCCGGCCGTGGGCGGCGGAGAAGGAGAAGGCCAGCTCCTGAGGAGCTCCTCGAAATGGGTCACCCCACGGGGACTCCCGTCCGATAGGGTGGGTACGAAGGGCGGCCATGGAAGACTTCAACGCCATCATCCTCAAGCTGGTCCTGGTGCTGGTCACCTCGCCGGCCTGGTACCCGTTCCTCAAGACGGTCTGGGAGGAGTTCAACAAGGCGATGGCGGAGGAGGGCGGCGTCTTCGGGCGAATCCCGACGGCTCAGGAGGCCGAGAGGATCGCGCAACAGCGCCGCACCGAGGAGAGCCCGTTGATCCACCTGCCCCACCCCACCCGGGAGGAGCGAATCTCCGGCCGGCGCAACTTCCGCGAGCAGCCGAAGGAAGGGCGCGGCGACTCCGCGTCGGGCGCGTCCCCGCGGCGCGCCGGTGGCACCCGGGCGCGTCCCCGCTTCCGCTGAGCGCTGGCGCGACGGTGGTGATTCGCTGCTATGGCACGTAGCTGACCTCCAGGCCGTTCGACAACCCGACGCCGAACGCGTCCCCCGGGTCGGAGAACCAGACCTGGTAGTAGCGGGTGGTCCCCACCATCGAGGGGTGAATCGTGACGTCGAGGTAGACCGAACCGAACCAGTCGAGGGTCTGTACCGATGAGCGCCGGATCGGATGGCCGAGCAGGAGCGTTCCGCCCATGAACGGCCTGTCCGCCCTGACCGAGGATTCCAGGAAGTATCCCCAGCCGTGCGCGGTGGCGCCTTCCACCCAGAGCGTGAAGCCGCCGCCGGTGCTGCTCGGAAAGCCGGAGTAGCCGATGTACGGGGTCCAGTTCGACGAGGTCACCTTGTAGGGCCCGAACTGGAAGGGATAGCTGGCGAAGTCGAACGTGGTGACGAATCCGTCGGGAGCGCCGCTGCCGTCGTAGGTGTCGTCGAAGTGCCCCCACACCCCGGGAAGGCCATTGGAGTTGGTGTGGCCGCCGATCACGACGCCGTGCATCCAGTCGACGTCGAGCGAGGTCCCTTCCTCGTGGCTCGAGCCACCGAGATAGGCCCCGTACAGGAGCTCCCCGCCCGGCGAGAAGCGCGAGACGAACGCGTCGGCCAGGTAGCTGTCGGGGGGATTGTTGAGACTGTCGTCGAAGCCCCAGGGGGTGACCGGAAAGTCGGGAGAGAAGGTCGCGCCGGTCACCGCCGCCAGGCCGCTCTGGTCGAGCTCGACGTCGAGCGCGCGATCGGTGTCGTAGCCGCCGAGATAGGTGGAGAAGTGCAGGGACGTTCCGTTCTGATCGAGGCGGCTGACGAAGGCGTCGCCATACCCCTGGTAGGTGTCCTCCAGCGCGCCGGCGGTGGTCGGAAAGTCGTCCGAGCTGGTGCTCCCGACGGCGATCACCTCGCCCCCCACCTCGACCGCCAGCCCTTCCAGCTGGTCGCTGTCGGTCCCGCCGAGGTAGGTCGACCAGCGCAGCGCGCTCCCGTCTCCCTCCAGCCGGCAGACGAAGCCGTCGCTCGAGGTGGAGGGGCCGTTGTGCGTGCCGTCGAAGACCCCGGCGGTGGTCGGGAAGTCCGAGGAGGACGTGGAACCTCCGACGGTTACGCTCCCGTCGGCGCCGACCGCCAGGTCGGTCGCCTGCTCGTTGCCGCTGCCACCCAGCCAGGTCGAGAAGTCGAGGGTGGTGAGGTCGGGCGCGAAGCGAGTGACGACCGCGTCGCCGCCGCTGTAGGTGCCGCCGCTGTAGAACCGGTCGAAGGCGCCCGGGGTGGTCGGGAACGACGGGGAGTTGCTCGAGCCGCAGATCACCGGCGCCCCCCCGGGGGCCAGGGCGAGTCCTCGCGCGCGGTCGTCCCCGCCAGCGCCGAGGTAGGTCGAGGCGAGCAGCGTGGTCCCCGCCGCGTCGAGGCGCGCGAGGAAGATGTCCACGCCGCCACCGTACGTGGAGTCCCAGACTCCCGCCGTCGTGGGAAAGTCGGAGGAGCTGGTCTCCCCCGTGACCCAGATCTCGCCGCTCGGCGCGAGGCAGAGCGCGGTGGCCAGGTCGTTTCCGCTGCCGCCGAGGTAGGTGGAGAAAATCAGCGTGGTCCCCGCGTACGCGAAGCGCGTGACGAAGGCGTCGGCCCCGCCGCCGAGCGCGGGATCGTGAGCCCCCGGCGTGGTCGGGAAGGCGCTCGAGGTCGTGGTGCCCACCACGACCACCTCACCGGTCGCCGCGAAGGCCACGTCGGTGATCATGTCGTCGCCGACCTCGCCCAGGAAGCTCGACCACCGCAGGCCGGGGTCGATCACCAGCGGCTGCTCGCCCGACGCGCCGGGCGCGGCGAAGCCGTAGGTGGAGTCGTCGATCGTCCGGAAGCGGCAGGCGACGGGCAGCCGGGTGCCCTCGGGCCCCACGTTCCAGGCGACGGGAGGTGATTGCCGCAGGAGCCCCAGCGGCGTCTCGATGACGAGGACTCCGTCCTCCTCCACGATCACGGCATCCGCCCCCTCGACCACGACCTCGATCGCGTCGAGCTCGGCCCCCGGCTCGAGGAGCAGGTCGTACTCGAACAACCCGTCACCGTCGCGCACGACGAGATCGACTCCCCGGCTGATCCCTGCGTAGCGGAGTCGCTCGTAGCCGCGGGCGACGTTCGCCGAGCTCTCGCCGTGTAGGAAGCGATAGCTCGCGTCGAGGGCCGTTTCTCCTTCCGGAGCGACGCCTCCCTTGTTCCCGAAGGTGAAGCGCAGCGCGCAAGCGCGGTGTGCGTCGCGCAGGTCGATCCAGAAGGCGCCGGCGGTGAACCAGGCCACGGCGCCGCCCAGGCGCGCGCGGTGGTGGACCTCCTCGGGCCACTGGCCAGTGTTCTCCACGAAGACCGGTCTCGTCCGGGAGGCCTCCCCGACGGGGGGCGGCGCTTCCTGGACGGGGATCCCGCCCGCCACCGCGCCGAGACTCGACACGAGCATCCCGCATAGTGCTTGAACGGCCATCCCTTCACCTTCCTCTGGAGCGGTGCGGCTTCGGAGCGGCGGTGAATCCCGTCCGCCCACCATCCAGCCACACGATTATCGTATCTCCCCGTGGCGGGGAGTTACCACGGGACGCCGGGCAGTCCCAAGCGCGGCGAGCCATCGTTCCCGGATCGAGCACGACGGGCACGGCCCGAGGACGAAATAGAACGAGGACGCGTTCCATCCAAGTGGATGAAAGGCGCCCTCGTCGATGGTGTCTCGGGGGACGGAAACCGCGGTTTCCGCCTCGATCGGGTCACGCTGGAAGCCGGTCGCTCCCAGGCACCCTCCAACTCTCCCCTCCCTGGGGCGGGGATGGTCTCTCGGCTGCAGAAAACGGCGGCGGACCGCGACACCTCTCCCCCGAAGGAAGGGGGCGCGATCCTGTCATACCTCTGGCCGGAGGGTCGGCAGATGAAGTAAAGAGCTCGCTCCAGGGCCGTTCGCTGCCGCGTCGACTCGGACGGGTCCAACCATAAGCAACTTCCTAAAATTCGTCCAGGGTCCGCCGCCCTAAAAAGCAATATCCTTCCTCGATCGAGTCTCTTCGGGTCAAGGCCGGCCGGCGGGGCGGTCGAGAGAGAGGGGTGGCGGGGGTCCTGTGGGCCTCCCTCGCCCAGCATGGTCACCGAACGACTGACAGCGATCCTGGAGGGGATCCGGAACCTGCCGCCCTGGCCCCCGGTGGCCGCGCGGGTGCTGGAGCTCTCCCAGCGAGAGGAGGTGGTCCCGGGCGAGCTGGCGGCGGTGATCCAGACCGACGCCGGCTTGACGGCGCGCGTCCTCAAGCTCTGCAACTCCGCCTACTACGGCTTCCAGCGGCGGATCGCCTCGCTGCACGACGCGGCGAATCTCCTCGGCACGCAGACGCTGGTCAATCTGGTCCTGACTTCCTGCGCCGCCAGGGAGTTCCAGGTCGGCAGCTCCCCTTCCGGCCAGCGGCGCAAGCGGCTCTGGGAGCGCTCGGTGATGAACGCCCTGTCCGCCGACCTGCTCGCCTCGGTGCACGGCAAGGTCGATCGCCACCGGGCCTACACCGTGGCGCTCTTGCAGAACATCGGGCACATCGTCATCGACGACTTCCTCGAGGAGTACGCAGCCGAGATCGCGGCGGCCCGTCGGGAGGGTCTCGACATGCTCGACGCGGAGAGGCGGGTGCTCGGCATCGACCACGCCCGCATCGGCGGTCGCCTCGCCCGCCGCTGGGACTTGCCGGAGACGATCGTCGAGGGGATCGTGAACCACCACCACCCCGAGCGCGCGGAGATTGATCCGATGCTGGTCTCGATCGTTCACCTCGCGGAGTCGATCACCTACGCGCTCGCGCTCGGCGAGGGACTCGACGGCCTCGCCTACTCTCTCTCCGGTACTGCCGTCGGCCTGACCGGAATCGGCCCGACCGCGTTCGAGCAGATGGAGCAGCAGCTGCTCGACGAGCTGCGCAAGGCGCACCAGCTGGTCGAGGGGATCTGAGGTTCGGCCGGGGGGTTTGCGTGCCTGGAGAGGGGGACGAGAAGACCTACCTCGTCACGGCTGGCGCGCAGGTTGAGGGGGGTTGGACGTTCGCCGCAGGTGAACGGGAAGGTCCCCTGCCCACTTCAGGCGTTGGGCCCTTCCCCTTCGCCTGCGGAAACCCCAACCCGGCCGCGGTTGACATCCTCGCCGCGGGACCCAAAGTGTGGGCCCGATGAGCGACCGCTGTCCCCCCCCGACACGCCGCATCCTCACGCTCGCGACTCTCGTCGTCGTCCTGCTGGTGCTGGTGCAGCTGCTCCCCGACCTGGGGCACGGCGACCTCTTCCGCGAGGAGGGGCGGCGGGTGATCCCCGCGAGAGAGATGCTCGCCAGCGGGGACTGGATCGTGCCGACGATCTGGCGGACTCCGTACCTGACCAAGCCACCCGGCTTCTACTGGATCCTGGCGACGAGCTTCCAGCTCGCGGGCTCGGTCACCGAGTTCGCGGCGCGGCTGCCCTCCCTACTGGCCAGCCTGGCGACGGCACTCGGGCTGCTGTGGGTCGGAGCTCGCCTCTTCACCTGGCGCGCCGGATTCTTCGCCGCCATCCTGTTCACGCTCTCCGTCGAGGTGCTGAAGAAGGGGCGCTTGGCCGAGATCGAGGCGCCGCTCGCGCTCTTCGTCTTCGTCTCGGTGTGCGCGTGGTGGCTGGGCCGCCGCGGCTCGTGGTGGTGGACGATCCTGTCCGGGCTCTCCCTGGCCATGGCGCTGTTCCTGAAGGGCCCGGCGGGCCTGCTCTTGTTCATCGGCCCCCCCCTCGCGCTGGCGCTCCGTGACCGCTCGCCGCGAGAGCTCCTGTCGCTCCGCCTCTGGCTGCCCCTCTTCGTCGCCGTTTCGCTCGCCGGGGTGTGGGTCGCCCTGGTGATCGGCCAGCTCGGGTACGAGCAGACGGTCGGCACCTGGACCGGCGAGAAGCTCGGGAAGGGAACCTTCGTCGGATACCTGGAACAGCGCGGCAAGTACGTCCTCGGCACCCTCTTCGCCTTCTATCCCGCCACCTTCCTCCTGCTCCTGGCGATCGGCACGCCGGCGTGGAAGCGGCTGAAGGGTTCCCCGAACACCCCCTTCGCGTTCTGGGCGGCCGCCTCGGGCTGGCTCTTCTTCCTGTTCTTCCCCGGCGCCCAGGTCCGCTACGCCTACCCGATGCTCCCCTTCGCCGCGCTGCTCGGCGGCGTGCTCTTCGAGGAGGCGTTCTGCGCCGTGCAGGCTCCGGTCTTCATCGCCCGCCTGTCGAGGACGAGCCGGGTGCTGGGGGGACTCGCCCTGGCCCTCCCACCGGCGGCGGTGATCGGCTACTTCGTCCCGCTCGGCGAGGTGACGGTCAACGAGTGGGGGCTCATCCTCGGGGCCCTCTTCGCGGCGCTGTCCTACTTCCTCCTGCGGCGGGGCGGCGAGGCGCGCTGGCGGATCGTCGGCGGCTTCGTACTGCTGCCGCTGCTGGTCGGCCAGATCCTCTCCTCCCAGGTCGGCGCGGCGACGATCCGCCGCCACCAGCGCGCGCACCTGGCGCACGAGCTGGACGAGACGGTCCCCCCCGGCGAGCCGCTCCACGTCGGCTTCTGGCTGAACTTCTGCGCCCTCTCCTACGTCGAGCACGAGGTCCGCTACGTGCCGCACTTCGACGAGCTCGCCCCCGACTCCTGGCTCCTGCTCACCGACCAGCAGTTCGCCGAGGCGGCGCGCACCGCCGAGGGCCCGGTGGTCTTCGAGGAGGTCCTGCGCAGGATGTTCTGGGCGGGGGAGCGGGTGCTGGTCAGGGTGCGGCGCGTGCCGTGACCCCCTCGATCGAGAAGAACGCGTCCCCGACGGTCAGCGGTCGCCGCTCGGGGGATCGAGCCGCTTCGTCGTCCAGCTGCTGGGAGAACAGCGCGAGGAGCACGAGGGTGAGCATCGAGGTACCTCCAGGGGATCGCCAGAGTAACCGCGGGGTCCCACCGCGGTTCCGAAACCTCGGGACAGAAGTGGATCGACCGACCGCGACAGCCCCACCCCGGGTGCGTTACCCTGGCGCGATGGCCGCCCCCTCCCGACGCTTCGAACGACAGGTCCGCTTCGCCCCGCTGGGGGCCGAAGGGCAGGAGCGGCTGCAGGAGAGCCGCGTCCTCCTCGTCGGCTGCGGCGCCCTCGGCGGCGTGCTCGCCCAGAGCCTCGTCCGCGCCGGGGTCGGCCGGCTGGTCCTCGTCGATCGCGACATCGTCGAGGAGTCCAACCTGCCTCGACAGGTGCTCTTCGAGGACCGGCACGCGCGCGAGGGGACCCTCAAGGCCCTGGCCGCCCGCGAGACCCTCGAGCGGATCGGCGGGCCCACCGATCTGGAGAGCCACGCCACCCACCTCGACGCCGACAACATCGAAGAGCTCGCCGAGGACTGCCACCTCGTCCTCGACGGCACCGACAACCTCGGCACCCGCTACCTGATCAACGACTACTGCGTCGAGAACGAGGTCCCCTGGGTCTACGGCGGCGTCGTCTCCTCCGGCGGCCTCGTGCTGCCCGTGCTCCCCGGACGCGGGCCCTGCCTCCGCTGCCTCTTCGACGAGCCGCCGCCCGCCGGCACCCTGCCCACCTGCGACACCGCCGGCGTCATCCTGCCCGCCGTCGGCGCCATCGCCTCGCTGCAAGCGGGGCTCGCGATGCGGCTCCTGGCCGGCGACCATTCCTCGTTCGAACCCGCCCTCGCCGAGCTCGACGTCTGGAGCGGCGAGGTGCGCCGCCTCCCGATCAGGCGGCAGGAGGACTGTGCCTGCTGCGGCCGGCGCGAGTTCCCCTACCTCCACGAACCCGCCGGCCGGCGGGCCACCGTGCTCTGCGGGCGCGACGCCGTCCAGGTCCGCGGGCGGGAGCGCCATCCCGACCTCGACCGGCTCCTCGCCTCCCTCGACGGCCTGGCCACCGACGTGCGGCGCGCCGGACCGATCCTCCGCTTCCGCATCGACGAGCACGCCGTCACCCTCTTCGAGGACGGCCGCGCGCTGATCGAGGGCACCGACGACATCGACCGCGCACTCGCCCTCTACGACCGCTACGTCGGCTCGTGAAGCCAGCCCTGGTGATCCTGGCCGCGGGGGCGAGCCGGCGCCTCGGCCGCTGCAAGGCGATCACCCGGCTCGGCCGCTCCACCCCGCTCGAGCGACTGGTCGCATCGGGAGGAATCCTCGGCGATTCGCCTCCGCTGGTCGTCACCGGCGCCGATCACGACGCGATCCTCCAGCGGCTCCCGGCCGGCTGCGAGGTGGTCCACAACCCCGACTGGGAGAGCGGGCGAACCGGCGGCATCACTCTCGCGGCGACCCGGCGTCCGGGAAGGGATCTCTGCCTCGCCCCCGTCGACGTCCCCCTCGTCCCCGCCGGAGTCTTCGAAGCCCTCGCCGCGTACTGGGCCGAGAACGGAGCCCCCGAGCGCGGCTGGCTGACCCCGAGCCACGACGGCCGGGGCGGCCACCCCGTCGTCCTGGGGCGCGCCCTGGCCGCCGAGCTGGAAAGTTTTTCCGCCGATCGCCCGCTGCGCGAGCTCCGGAGCAGGGCTTCCCCCCGCCTGCGGCTGGAGGTCGGAGCGCCGGAGATCCTCGACGACCTCGACACGCCGGAGGATCTGGCCGAGCTCCGGAAACGAATCGAAGCGGAATGACGCTCCATAAAGGGGTGTCCCGCGGTCGATAGGGACCCCGGTGGAACAGACGCGGGCGCTTCCGCGGTGGAGGCGTCGCGCCCAACTCCCGCTGTCGAGCGGCCTCCGCCGGGAAACCACCCCCAGATCCCATTCGATGAGCTTCCAGGGCGACGTAGGCGGCATCGGCCTCGCCGAACTACTTCAAAGCCTCGCGCGCGGTCGGCGCGAAGGGCTGTTGCGACTGCACACCTCCTGCGGTCTGGTCAGCACGGTCGGCCTCTCCGAGGGGGTCGTCTACTTCGTCCCCGAAGAGGAGGAGGACCCGCAGATCTGGAAGGACCGCGCCCGGCAGGCGTGGATCCACGACCAGGACTACCGGATCGACGCGGTCCGCATGAGCGAGATCGCCCGCGCCCACCGCATCGAGCGCATCTACGAGATCCTCGACAGCGAGGAGGTCCACTTCCGCTTCGACCCGGGCAGCCTCCCCAAGCAGCCCACCGACGGCATCGGGGAGCGCGAGGGCGACGGCCAGGCCAACCCGGCGCGGATGCCGCAGATTCACTGCGAAGGGGTGCCGGTCGAGTTCCTGCTCCTCGAGTTCGCGCGGATGAGCGACGAGTTCGAGGGGATCGGCGGCGTCTGGTGGTTCACCGACTACGCCATCCCGCGAATCACGGCGGGAGAGCGCGGCTCCGACCAGCTGCCCCGCCAGCTCGCCGAGTGCGACGGTGTCTCCACCCTCGCCGAGATCAGCGACCGGCTCGGCTGGCCGATCCGCCAGGCGCGCCTCGCCTTCGCCGACCACCTGCGCAAGGGCGAGGTGAGGATGGCGCAGCACCGCGAGCTCCTGACGCTCACCCAGAAGGAGCTCGCGAGCGGACACGTCATGCGCGCTTCCGCGCGACTGGTCGGCTGGGTCCAGGCCTCTCCTCCCGGGCCGACCGAGGAAGGGGACGCTCAGCTCCTGGCCGCCGAGTTCAAGGCCGATCGCATGTCGACGATCTTGAACCTGATGCCGACGCGGGAAGCGCGCGTCCTGCTCCGCCGCCTCGACCACGGCCTCGGCGACCAGGCGGCTGCGGTCAAGCACTGGCGCGAGCTCGGCCGCCTCAAGCGACACGACGGGATCATCGAGATCCACCGCCTCGCCTGCGAGTTCCGCTGGGACGAGGACGAGGAGCTCCCGACGATGCGCGAGCTGCTCGAGATGGCGCGGCAGCTCCGCGAGCAGCAGCATCCCGGTCGCGCCGGGACGTTCCTGCGGCTGGCCGCGTCGCGCAACCCCGCGAACGCCGCCACGCGCCTCGACATCGGCCTGGGCTTCCTCTCCGCCGGTCTGATCGAGGAGGCCGCGGCCTGGATCATCGACGCCTGCCAGATGCTGATCGCCGCGGGCAATCCGCACAAGGCGATCGCTCCGCTCCGAGCGCTGATCGAGGCGGACCCGAGCGTGCGCGAAGCGCGCCGGATGCTGGGGCGGCTTCGTCACCTCACCCTGCGCAAGCAGCTGATCCGGAAGAACTCCCTGATCGGCATCGCGGTCGTCCTCGCGCTCGGTATCGGCGCCACGGTGCAGGTCCGCTCCGAGCGCAACACCGAGCTCCGGCTCGCGGAGATCGCCGACCAGATCACCGATCCCGGTCGCGCAGAGGCACTCCTGAACGAGTACTTCCCCGACGACGACTCCGCGCCGGTCGAGCGGCTGCGCGAGGCGATCGGGGAGCGGCGCAAGGCGGTGGAGAGCGACTCCCGCAACGCCTGGTACGAGAAGTACCGCGAGGCGCAGCTCGCCTGCTCGCTGGGTGATGCCCCGACGGGGCTGCGCCGCGCACTGGAGCTGTCGCAGCCGCCGGTACTCACCACCGTCAACGAGCCGTGGCCGCTGGTCACCGATCTCTTCAACGGCCTCGCGGCGCGCATGGAGAACGATCTCGAGGCGCTCGGCGAGGTGGAGCTGGATCACCCCGAGCAGGTGCGCTCCGAGGGGGAGCTGCGAGAAGTGGTCGCCGCGCTCCGCGAACAGCTCGCGGAGCTCGCCGAGGCGAAGCAGCCGGTCGACCTCGAAGGGCGCCTCGCGGCACTCGCCACCGAGATCGACAACCGCGTGAAGGACCGGAGTGAACGACTCGCCGAACGCGATCGCCAGGACACCCTCGCCCGGCAGGACCTGATGCTGGCCGCCGCGCGGGCCCACGCCGAGGCGGGAGACCTCGAGCGCGCGATCACCGTCTACGAGAAGCTGGTCGAGAGCGACGAGAGCGGACGCCTGGAGACGATCCTCGCCGAGGAGTTCGGTGACACCGAGCGGCGCTGGAACGCGATCCAGCGGGCCCGGGAGCTCGCCGGCAACGGACAGCACGCGGAAGCGCGCGAGATCATGAACGGCGAGCTGGACGAGATCGACGTCCAGCCGCTGCCGTGGAAGCTCGAGACCTTCCCCACCGGCGCGATGGTCCACATGCCCGACGGCAGCACGCGCATCACCCCCTTCGTCCACGAGAGCCGCTACGGACAGCGGCTCGAGTTCGTGCTCGAGTACGACGGCTGCGAGGACGCCTCCCTCGTGGTGACCGAACCGGGCGACCACCTCGTGCACCTCTCGCGAACTCCCGAGCGCCGCTGGCGCACCGGGGGGAGAGTGGACGCGCTGCCGGTGGCGGTGAGCGAGGACCACGTCGTCTGCGATCGCACCGGTCACCTCGCTCGCCTGAAGACTGGTGGCGAGGTGGTCTGGGAGCGCGAGATCTCCTCGCTGGGTGGCATCGCTCGCGCACCGGTCTTCCTGCCGAAGAAGCCGGGCCACCTCCTCCTGATCACCGAGGACGGCGAGGCGTGGATCCTCGACGCCTCCGACGGCGAGTACGAGGGCCCCTGGAGCCTCGGCTCCGCCCCCGTGGAGGGCCCCGCTCCCACGGCCGATGGCGTGCAGGCGCGCCTCAAGGACGGCCGCGTGGTGACCTTCACCACCCGCGTGCGCCCCACCGAGGAGAGCACCGCCGACCTCGACCCGGAAGTGAAGCTGGGCGCGACCGCGGGCCTCGCGGTCCTGCACCGCGCCGAGGGCGCCAAGCGCTTCCTCGAGTCACCCTGGACCGAGTGGCGCGTCGAGATCGAGGACGAGGTGTTCCGCGTCCGCCAGGGCGCCGAGGACCCCGGCGGATTCGTCGCGCAGCGGACCGGCGACTGGAGCTTCCTCGCCTGGGAGGCCCCACACGCCCGCCTGCCTCGCGGGAGGCTGTGGGTCTCCGACGCGGGTGGACTGCACGCGTACACGCCCTGAAGGACTCGATGGTTTCTGCGCATTGCGCGCAGAAAGCGAGCCAGGAGGGCCTCGAGGCTCTCGACAGTCGTGTCCCGGGCGATCCGCAGTCCCCGTGAGTTCCGGGCGCCAGCCCGCGCCGTGCGGAAGAGGCGGATGGCACTGGCCCGGTCGGCGCTCTAGCATGTCGCCACCATGCGACCCGCTCCCCGCGTCCTCGCCCTGCTCGTCACCCTGCTCCCCGCCTGTGGCTCCACCCCGCCCGAGGAGGATCCTCCGCCGCCGGTCCCGGAGCGCCTCCCCCGCCTCGCCCTGCCCGACGACTGGCTCTCGCGCAGCGCCTGGGAGTTCGAGCTGATGGTCGGAGAGGTCGGCGCGGTTCGCTGGAATCTCGCGGCGCTCGAGGCGCTCGAGGCGGCGCTGACTCGACAGGACCTCGGCTCGGTGCGCGCGGCGGTCCTGCTCGCGCACGGACAGGAGCGCTCCCGGGAGGCGATCCTCCAGCGCCTGGAGGCGCGGGTCGAGGGACCCGAGCGCCACTCCGACGCCGGGGACGTCGTCGCCGCGGCGGCGCTGCGAGGCTTCCCCGTCGCCGAGGTCGCGGAGCGGCTGGTTCCCCTCGCCGTCGGGTCGAACCCACATCCCGACCTCGAGGTCCGGGTGGAGTGCGGCGCGGTGGCGCTCGACCTCGGACGCGACGAGCCGATCCCCTTCCTCCTCCGCGTGCTCCACGCCGGAACGCCCGCGGAGCTCCTCGACCCGATCGACTGGAGTCCGACCGAGACCCTGACCTGGGCCAAGAGCCGCGCGGCGGAGGCGCTCAGCCGCCGCGCCGGTGTCCCGAATCGCTTCGTCCCCGACGGTTCCTTCGAAGGGCAGATGTCGGTCGCGGACGACCTCGCCGAACGCCTCGAGATCACCCCTCCGTAGGGAGCGCGCTTTTCCCTTCGTTCGCACTCTCCGGAGAGCTACAACAACTCTCTGGGCAGGAGGTCGTGCAGGTGAATACGCGTAGCGGGGAGGACTGATGGATCCGAGCACCTTGCGGATCGTGATGGGCGGGGCCCTGGCTCTGATCGGCGGCGGTATCGTCGGTTGGTGGCTGCGTGGCCGGCGCAACATGAGCCAGCGAGTGATCCTCGACGAGCTGTGGTCGCGCAAGGTGCGCAGCTTCGAGAACACCGCCAGCAGCGCCGAGGCCGCCCAGACGCGCGAGGCCACCGCCAGGCAGCAGGCGGAGGCGGAGCTGCACGAGACCGCCGGGCGCGCCGAGGAGCTGCAAGGGCTGCTCAACGAGGCCGCCGACCGACAGGAACACCTCCTGGCCGAGGTGCAGGGGCGGGAGGCCCGCATCGCCGAGCTGGAGGAGAGCCTCGCCCGGCTCCAGGGGCAGCTCGCCGGTGCCGTGGAGGAGCGGCGGGCGCAGGAGCAGACCCTGGAGGAGCTGAACGGAGACCTCCGGCGGTTGCGCGCCTACCCCGAGCGCCTGGAGGAGCGGGAGCAGGAGCTCGCCCGGATCGAGGTGCGAGCCGCGGAGCTCGCCGAGGCGAAGGACGCCGAGGTCGCCCGGCTGACCGACTGGATCGCCGAGCTGACCCCCCTGACCGAGACGCTGCGCAGTCGCGGCGAGGAGATCTCCGAGCTGCGCACGCGCCAGGAGCAGCGCCTCTCCCAGCTGCGCGACGCGCTGGAGATGCGCGAGGGCGCGATCAAGAAGCTGGAGCAGCGCCACCAGCGGCTGCGCGACGAGCGCGACCACGAGAAGGAGAAGGCGGAGCAAGCACGTCACCGGGCGTCCGAGCTGGAGGCGTCGCTGGAGCAGTCCCGCGAGGCGCTGGCGGACACTTCCTCGTCCTTGACCGAGCGCAGCGAGGAGCTGGCGGTCGCGCGACGGGACGTGATCCAGGCGCGGATGAAGATCACCGAGCTCGAGGTCGACCTGCGCACCGTCGGCGCGGAGTCCGAGCGACTCGGCGCCCGCGAGGCCGAGCTGGAAGCCGCCCTCGAGGCCAGCCGCGACTTCGCCGCGCGAGGCGACGAGGAGCGTGGCGAGCTGCGCGCTCGACTCACCGAGCTGGAGGAGCGCTCGGTCACCGAGAACGAGCACCTCACCGAGGAGCGGCGGCGACGTGCCGAGCTGGAGAAGGACCTCACCGGCGCTCGAGGCGAGCTGGAGGAGTGGATCCGCGAGAACGAGCGGGTGCAGGAGGTGCTCGCCACCCGCGACCGCGAGCTGGTGACCATCCGCCAGAAGCTCGAGTCCGCCGCGACCACTCGCGAGACGACCCGCCGGGAGCTCGCCGAGCTGACCGAGGAGCGCAACGGCCTGCGGAGCACCCTCGACGCGCGGGAGAAGGAGCTGGAGAAACTCCGCCGCCGGATGCTCGCAGCCGAGTCGCAGCGCGACCGCAAGGGCGAGCAGCTGGAGACGCGCAAGGAAGTGCTGAGCGAGCTGCGCGACGAGAAGGGCCGCCTGACCCGCGAGGTCAAGCGGCTGCAGCGCGAGCTGCGCGAGCGCACCGAGGAGCTGGCCAAGCTCAAGAAGGCCGGCGCTCCTCCCGCGAGGAGAGCCCCCTCGAAGCCTCCCGGCGGCAACGTGCTGACTCCCAAGGGCAGCGCGGAGAAGAAGCCAGCGAAGATCGAGCCGGACGACCTGACCACGATCAAGGGGATCGGTGAGAAGGTCGCGGAGAAGTTGAACGGGGCTGGAATCAAGACCTACGCCAAGCTCGCCTCCTGCGAGGGACCGAAACTGGAAGCGCTGGCCGAGCAGATCGCGGTCCCGCTCAAGCGCATCGAGCGCGAGGGCTGGGTCGCTTCGGCGAAGAAGTTGCGGGGTTGATGGGGCACGGAGGAGACGGAGAGCACGAAGGACGCGGAGAAGAGCAGAACCAGAACCAGAAATTAACCTTAACCACAGAGGACACAGAGTTCACAGAGAGCAGAAGCAGAGCCAGAAACAGGAATAGAAACAGAACCAGAGAAGATAATTATTGGAAGAAAAACCGGCTTCGCCGGTTCTTCTTCCAATAATTATCTGTTTCTGGCTCTGCTTCTGCTTCTGCTCTCTGTGAACTCTGTGTCCTCTGTGGTTAGTTTCTGGTTCTGGTTCTGCTCTTCTCCGCGCCCTTCGTGCTCTCCGTCTCCTCTGTGCCCGCTACGGCTCGAGCCGCGCGATCGTCCGCGGAAACGGAATGCACTCGCGAATGTGCTCCACCCCACAGATCCAACCGACGAACCGCTCCAGCCCCAACCCGTACCCCGCGTGCGGCACCGAACCGTACTGGCGTAGATCGAGATACCACTGAAACGCCTCCATCGGCAGGTCGTGCTCACGGATGCGCGCCTCGAGGGCCTCGAGATCGTCCTCGCGCTGGCTGCCGCCGATGATCTCCCCCACTCCCTCGGGGCCGAGAATGTCCACCGCCAGGGCCTTGGTCGGATCCGCGGGGTCGCGCTTCATGTAGAAGGACTTCACGTCCGCCGGGTAGTGCGTCACCATCAGCGGGCGGTCGTGCTGGGACGAGAGGATCGTCTCGTCGGGGGCGCCGAAGTCGTCGCCGGCCACGAACTCGGAGTCCGGGTGCTCGAGCAGGATCTTCGAGGCCTCCTCGTAGGTGATTCGCGGGAACGGCGGCGCGATGCACTCCAGTTTGGCGAGGTCGCGCTCCAGGTCGGCGAGTTCGCGCTGGTTCTCCTCGAGCACCCGCTCGATCACGTAGCAGATCATCTCTTCGGCGAGCACGCAGGCATCCTCGAGGTCCGCGTACGCGATCTCCGGCTCGAGCATCCAGAACTCGGTCAGGTGGCGGCGCGTCTTCGACTTCTCGGCCCGGAAGGTGGGACCGAAGGTGTAGACCTTGCCGAGCGCCATCGCCGTCGCCTCGGCGTACAGCTGCCCGGACTGGGTCAGGTACGCCTTGCGGTCGAAGTACGGCACCTCGAACAGCTCGGTCGTGCCCTCGCAGGCGTTCGGGGTGAACATCGGCGAGTCCATGCAGACGAAGCCCCGCTCGCGAAAGAAGCTCCGCAAGGCGAAGATCACCGTATCGCGCACGCGCATGATCGCCGACTGCTTCTTCGAGCGCAGCCACAGGTGGCGGTGGCTGAGCAGGTAGTCGGTACCGTGCTCCTTGGGCGTGATCGGGTACCCCTCGACCGCCTGGTGGATCTCCACCGACTCGACGCCGACCTCGTAGCCGCCGGGCGCGCGCTCGTCTGCCTTGACCGTCCCGGTCACCGAGACGCTCGACTCCTGGCCGAGCGCCTTCAGCCCCTCGAAGATCTCCTCGGGCACGTTCTTCTTGAACGTCACGCACTGGACGATGCCGCTGCCGTCGCGCAGCTGCAGGAAGTGGAGCTTGCCCTTGCCGCTGGTGTTGTAGACCCAGCCGCGCAGGGTGACGCTCTCGCCGACGTGGGAACCGAGGTCCCGGACGGTGCTGTACTGACTCATCTATGGGGGGAGGTTGGAGGAAGACCGATCAGGGAAACATCGAGTGGGCACTCTTCAGCTCGACTCCCGCGATCACGCCGCCCTTCACCGCGACGCGGCCCTTGCAGGTCGCGCCGGCACGGCGGGCCTGGACCAGGAGGTCGCCGTCGCCCTCCTCCTGGTCCAGGAGCCGGGCGATCTCCTCGGTGGAGCTGAGGATCTGGATCCGCTCGTAGCCCATGGCCAGGAGGCGGTTGGTGATCCGCTCGGTGAGGGAAGTGATCGGGCTGCGCTCCGGCTCGCGGGCCCCCGATGAGCTCTCCTCCTGGAACGAGGTGGACGCGGACTCGGCGAGTTGCAGGAGGCGCTGCTCCAGCCGCCTCTGCCCCTCGCGGATGTCGATCAGGACGTGCTCCAGTCGCCGCAGGTCGAGGTCGCCGCCCGACTCCGCGATCCGGGCGAGGAGGGTGCGGATCTCGTCCAGCCGGTCGAGGCGGGTCAGCCGGTCCTCGACCACGCGCTGGCGCTGGACCAGCACCCAGACGAGGATGGTCGTCGCCACCAGGAGGATCACGGCGAGGGACTCGAGCATCATGGCGATCGGCGACGGGAGGCGAAGGGGCTTGGGGACGCGAAACCGAAGGGCCGACAAGGTAGCATCCTCGTCGCTGGCCCGCGCCCCCTCCACCGCCGCACATGACCCGGATCCTCAGCTTTGTCGTCGCCGCCTTCGCCGTGGTCGGCGTCTTCCTGCTCCCGGGGGCGTCGCGGTCGGGGCTCGCCATCCTCGAGGTGTACCGCGCGGTGGCCGGCGGCGAGGTGGCGGCCCTGGCCGACGAGACGGGGGCCCCACTCGAGGACGAGACGGTCGCGCTCGGTGAGCTCCTCTTCGCCACCCCCGCGTACCGGGAGAGTGGCGAGGGCGCGGCGAAGTTCCTGCTCGGTGGTGCGCGGCTGGTCGATCCCGCCGGGGACCCGGAGGACCTCGCGATCCACGGCGAGCTGCGCGACGCCCTCCTGCGCGGCATCCGGCAGGCGGCGGCGAAGCGCGGCGTCCAGCTGGAGGTCGTCGGAGCGAAGGGCCCGGCGGTGTACGGGCTCAACTTCCTGGTCGAGGTGCGGGCCGGGGAGCTCGCCCTCACCTGGCACCTCCGCGAGGAGACTGGCGAGACGCGCCTCCTGCCCTTCACGCCCGCGACGCCGACCTCGCTGCTCCCGCCGCTGGTGGCGATCCTGCTCGCGGTGCTCCTGCGGCGACCGATGATTTCGCTGTTCGCCGGGGTCCTCGCCGGAGCGTATCTCCTGCGAATGGGCGCGGGAGAGAACTTCTTCCTGTCGCTCGCCGGCGGGCTGAAGGACGTGGTGGCGATCTTCTTCTGGAACGAATTCGCCGACGGCGACCGGGTCAAGGTGATCGGCTTCGTCGTGGCGATGCTGGCGATGGTCGGGGTGCTCACCCGCAACGGCGGCATCCGCGGCTTGATGCACTGGATCGCGAAGCTG
>CAZCAC010000007.1:74182-113480 GCA_964496575.1 uncultured Planctomycetaceae bacterium
GGTGCTCACCCGCAACGGCGGCATCCGCGGCTTGATGCACTGGATCGCGAAGCTGGCGAGGAGCGCGCGATCGACGCAGGTGGCGACCTGGTTGATGGGGCTCCTGATCTTCTTCGACGACTACGCCAATACGATCCTGGTCGGCAGCACGATGAGGCCCCTGACCGATCGCTTCCGCATCTCCCGCGAGAAGCTCGCCTACATCGTCGACAGCACCGCGGCGCCGGTCGCGGGGATCTCGATCTTCAGCACCTGGATCGCGTTCGAGGTGTCGACCTTCAGCGCGCAGCTGCCGCTGGCGGAGATGAGTCCGGACGATGGCTACAAGGTCTTCTTCGCCACCCTGCCCTATCGCTTCTACTCTCTCCTGACGCTCGCGCTGGTCGGGCTGGTGGTCTTCACCCGCCGCGACTTCGGGCCGATGCTGCGCGCCGAGCAGCGGGCGAGGCGGAGCGGCGAGCTGGTGCGCCGGGGCGGTCGGCCGATGACCAGCGCGGTGGCGACGGCGATGCAGCCGCTGGCGGGGATCCCGCCCCGCGCCTGGCGAGCGCTGCTGCCGCTCCTCGTCTTCCTGGTGGTCACGGTCGGCACGATGCTCCACGCCGGCGGTGCGTTCGAGGAGGGGGCGCCCTCGATCTGGACGATGGCCGGGCTGAACGCGGTGCTGAGTGGAGACAAGTACCTGGCCCTCTGCTACGGCTCGCTGAGCGGACTCGCCGTCGCGGTGATCGCTTCCCTGACCGGCGGGATGAGCACCGTACAGATCGGTGACGCGGCCTGGCGGACGCTGCGGTCGATGGGGATCGCGCTGGCGATCCTGTACCTCGCCTGGATGATCGGCTCGGTGTGCGGCGCGCTGGGCACGGCGGACTACCTGATGGTGCAGCTCGGCGACGTCTCCTTCCCGCTGGCGCTGCCGGTGATCCTGTTCCTCCTGTCGGGGGCGATCGCCTTCGCCACCGGCTCGTCGTGGTCGACGATGAGCATCCTGCTGCCGCTGGTGGTGGGGCTCTCGTTCGCCCTCGGCGAGCGGGTCGAGATCGGCGGGTACGCGCTGATGATCCTCTCGATCGGGGCGGTGCTGGAGGGCTCGATCTTCGGCGACCACTGCTCGCCGATCTCCGACACGACGGTGCTCTCCTCGGTCGCCTCCGCCTCCGATCACATCGACCACGTGCGCACCCAGGCCCCCTACGCGGCGCTGGCGATGATCGCGGCGGTGGTCGCGGGGTACCTGCCGGCAGCGGTCTTCGGCCTCCACCCGGCGCTGAGCCTGCTGGCGGGGATCGCGGTGCTCTATTTCGCCTTGAGGATCCTCGGCGAGCGCGCCGATGACACCCCTCCGGGCCCCGCCCCGCCCGGGGACGGATCCGCCCAGGTCCCCCAGTGAGCCCCGAGAGCCTCCTCTCCAAGAAGCTGAAGACGCGTCTCCTGATCGGCGTCGCGTTCGGGGTGCTGGTCTACCTCGCGATGGCGCTGTGGGCGGACGGCCCGCAGATCATCGAGGCGCTGAGGGGCTTTCCACCGCAGTGGGTGCTCGTGGCGTGCGGGCTCTCCTTCGTCAACTACGTGGTCCGTTTCGTCCGCTGGGAGCGCTACCGCGCGATTCTGGCGATCGAGATGGGGCGCTGGACGTCGTTCCGGATCTACCTCGCGGGGCTCGCGCTGACGGTCACGCCGGGGAAGATGGGCGAGGCGTTCCGCTCGATCCTGATCCGCGCCGAGGACGGCACGCCGATCGCGCGCAGCGCGCCGATGGTGGTCGCCGAGCGTTTCACCGACCTGCTCGGCTTCCTGATCCTGGTGGCGATCGGCGGGATCGCCAGCAGTCCGGAGCACCAGTGGGTCTTCTGGGCGACGCTTCTCCTGTGCGCCTTCCTGCTCTTCCTGGTCGGCTCGAAGACGGTCGGCCGCTTCGTGATCGCGGTCCTCTCGAAGCTGCCGCTGGTCCACCGCTTCGTGCCCCACGCCGAGGCCGCGCTCGACTCGAGCCGGGTCCTGCTCGCGCCGAAGGAGCTGCCGCTGCCGACGATCATCTCGACCTTCGGCTGGGGGTGCGAATGCTACGGCTTCTACCTGGTCTGCGAGGCGCTGGTGCCCGGCGGCGTGACCTTCCTCTTCGCCACGTACACCTACGCGCTGGCGGCGATCGCCGGCGCGGTGCTCCTGATCTTCCCCGGCGGTCTGGGCGTGACCGAGGCGTCGATGGGCGGACTGCTCGCGCACCGCTTCCGGGCCACTGCCAACCTGACCAAGGACGTCGCGGCGGCCAAGGCGCTCTCGGCGACCTTCCTGATCCGCCTCTGCACGCTGTGGTTCGCGGTGGGTGTGGGGCTGATCGCGCTCACCTGGCACTCGCGGCTGCGCAAGAGCGCCGAATCGGGAGCGGAAGCCGCGGAGTCGTAGACCGGTCCAGAGATCCCGCTACGGGGCCCAGGTGATCGCGTAGCCGTTGGACGCGTTGAAGTCGTTGACTCCCGAGCCGCAGGGCGGGTTGGTCGTCGTTCGGTACCAGCACTGGTAGCGCTTGGTGTCGCCAGCGGTGATGTTGCCCGCCTTGACCGAGATCGGCGTCGCCCAGGCCGAGGTGTCGGAGTATCCGCTCGCGTCCGCAAAGCGAACGCCGAGCCGCTTCAGCTGGCCACCCGCGCACTGCAGGCCGTCACCCCAGACGATCCCCGGGGACAGGTCGTTGTTGGCCTGGAAGTAGAGGCCGCTGTTGTTCGGCTCGAGGTGCGTCGTGGAGAGGACCAGGGTGTCCGCGGAAAGGCTCGCCGTGCCGGAGCCGCGGAGCCTGGCGCCCGAGGCGAAGACGCCGTTGTCGCAGCCCGAACCGGGCACGCTCCCGTCGTTGTCGTTGCCACAGGGACAGGGCGTGCCGCTGCCCGGATCCCCGGAGCAGTACGGAGTCCCCGGTTCGCAGTCCGCACCCGCCGAGAAGTGGTACGCCGCGCCGGCGTTCGAGCCCGCGCTGTCGTGCTTCCACGAACCGGCGAGCACGCGGTCCCCGTCGGCCGCGAGCGAATAGCCGAGCTGGTCCGACGCCGCGCCGTCGGCCGCGGACAGCTTCGAGACCTCGATCCAGGTCGGACCGGTCTTCCGGTAGAAGTAGAGCGATCCCGACTCGGTCGCCGGAGCCGCGTCGCGCCGGGCGCCTCCGACCACCGTGTCACCGGCGATGGCGCACGACCAGCCCAGCTCGTCGCCGTCATCGACATCGCTCGCGGTGAGCTTCTGCTCCTCGCTCCAGCTCGCCCCACCGAAGCGGTAGAGGTAGACGGCCCCTCCATCGACGCCGCCGACGTCCGCGGCGTAGGCTCCGACCGCGACCAGATCACCGGCGACGTCCACCGACCGGCCGAACCAGCGGAAGGAGCTGGCGTCGGAGGCGACGAGCTTCTGCTCTTCCACCCAGCTCGTCCCGTTGAAGCGGAACACGTACGCCGAGCCGGTGAAGAACCCCGCGTCGTCGTCCTGCCAGGCTCCGACCACGATCAGCTCCCCGTCGATCGCCACCGCGTCACCGAACTGCTCGTTCTGGGCGGCGTCGGAGGGAACCAGCTTCTGCTCCTGCACCCAGCTCGCTCCGTTATGGCGGAACACGTACGCCGAGCCGGCGTTGCTCTGGCCGTCGTCGTCGAACTTCGCCCCGACCACCAGGCGTGGACCGGAGACATCGACCGCCCACCCGAACCGATCCCCGTCGGCGCCGTCGGCGGCGATCACCTCCTGTTCGTGATTCCAGGTCGCCCCGTCGAAGCGGTAGACCTCCACGGAGCCGGCCTTGTTGAAGACGTCGTCATCGTCGGGAACCCCGGCAGCGGCCACGACACCCTCGATCGTCACCGCCTGACCGAGGTGGTAGTTCGAGCCGGGATTCGGGCTGGTGAGCTTCTGCTCCTCGACCCAGGCCGACCCCGACCAGCGGTACACGTAGGCCGAGCCCGAGTCCCCGATGACCTCGTCGTCCTCGTGCGCCCCGACGATCGCCACGTCTCCGGCGATGTCGACATCCACGCCGAGCTCATCGCCGTCTCCTGCGTCGCTGGCGACGAGCTTCTCGCCCTCGCACTGAGAGCTCGCCGGCGAGACCAGCACCCCGCTCGCCAGGAGGGGGGCCAGGGTGAGGGCGACGGCGAAGCTCCTCGCCGAATCGGTGGAAGACTCGAGACTCATGGTGCTGCTCCTGAATCCAGTGGCCACGGCCGAGATGAACGATCTCACCGTACCACGTTCGCCGGATTCGGGTTCATCGATCCGACCATGGTGGCCAGGCCGCGGTCTCGACACGGTGGTCTCACCCGGAGTTCGCACCACGCCATCGATCAATCGTAGGCGATCACCTCCGGCACCAGCGCCGCCCGCAAGAGGTACTCCGTCGCCACCCGCGCCAGCGACACACCCGACGATTCCCCCTTGAACGCCTCGATCCACGTCGCCGTCTCGGCCAGGCGATCGAAGACCTGGTGGTACACTTTTCCCGAGTGTAACGACACCGCGAAGGGAAGCGTGAAGTAGTCGGGGTGCCACGCGGGCTCGATGCGGGTCGCCTCGTTCCAGTCGTTCCAGGTGGCGATGTGGATCCAGTCACACCCCTCCGCGAGGGCGCTCTCGACGGTGGTCGAGTAGAACTGGCCGCCGAAGTCGTGCGCGACGCGGACGCAGAGCGGCTGGCCATCCTCTCCGGTGAGGTTGCCTTCGCCCCAGCCGCCGACCCCCGTGTCGTCGAAGCCGGGCCAGACCATGCCGATCGAGACTCGCTGCGTGTCGTCCCCCGCCGCCCAGCCGCGACCGAGGCGGTGGATCGCCCTCGTGTGATCCCGGAGGCGAGAGAGCTCCGGCGGCGGCCAGGACGGGACCCCCGCCTCGGCGGTGTCGTAGGTGCGGTACTCGAGCAGGTCGGAGCGCACCAGCTGCCAGCGGGAGAGGCCCAGGAACGGTGAGCCGGCGCCGGGGGGGAGGTCGCCGATCAGGAACAGCTCCTCGCCCGTCGCCGCCTCCACCGCCGACGTCACGGCCAGCCAGTCGGCGTCGTCGAGACACTGGCTCCCGTCGGGGGAGCACATGGTGTTGCGGAAGACGAACACCACCAGCCGCCCGTCGTGGCGCAGCGCGCAGCGCCTCTCCTCCATCGTCTCGACCAGCCAGGTGAGGTCGGCGACCATTCCGTCGAGCTTCTGCTGCTCGCTCGTCTCGCCCTGCACCCAGCCGAGGTAGTGCACCTTCGGCTCGTACATTACCGCCAGCTTGAAGTCTCGACCGACCTCCTCGGCGACCTCGATCAGCGCCAGCCAGGTCTCCTCGTTCAGCGGCTCGCGGCCGTCGAGCACGTTCTGCAGCGAGAGCTTGTGGCCGAGGTAGTCGTAGATGAAGTGATCGATCCCCGCCGCCTCGGCGAGGTCGAGGTGGTACCGGATCACGTCACGGTCGCGCGAGTCGTAGGAGCCGACCAGCGGCAGGTCGTGGATGCTGCCCAGCGTGCTCACCGCCAGGTCGCGCCGCCCGTTGGCCCGGAAGCAGGTCGGGCTCGTATTGCAGTCGGGATTGTGGAAGAACCCCGTGTAGGAGTTGTCGCAGGCGTTCGGCGTGGTCCAGTGCCAGTTGCGCCAGATGTCCCGGGGGGCCGTCGGGGAGGTGCTGCAGCCGGGGTAGCGCGGAGAGCGGTAGCGGCCGACGTAGTTGCAGCCCACGCGCCGCCGCGGGTTTCCGTCGATCGAGAAGGCCTCGCCCACCTGGACGAAGTCGATCCAGACGTCCGCGGAGAAGCTCTTCAGCACCTCGACCCGGATCGACTCGTGCCGGTGGGTGATCTCGGCCGACGGCTCGGTCTGCACGAAGCGCCAGTAGGCTCGCTCGTCGAGCGTCGGATGCCAGCGTCCCCGCGCCAGCAGGGTGTCGGCGCCACGTCCCTCGACGCCCCACACCGCGATCTCGACGTACACGTCCGGGTTCGGCGTTCCGGAGAGATAGGCGTCCGGAGAGACCCGTGCCCAGACGCCCGCCTCGACGCTCGAGCCGGCGCGCGGGGCGGGGGATCCGGTAGCCGGCGCGATCGGCAGCGCGATCTTCTGCCAGACGGCCGTCCCGCCCCAGCCCTCCAGCCGCGCGTGACCGACCCCGTAGTAGCCCTCCGGCTCGCTCGATTGATCGTTCGTGGTGACGTAACCGTCGACCTGCCACGCTCCGCCGGCGGGCAGTCCCTGTTCGAAACTGCCGTTTTCGAGTGAATACTCACTGTACTTGAAGCGCCCGGCGCGCGCGGCGTCGAACCACACCACTCCGGTCGCGGAGCTGTGCAGGGCGTAGCACAGCTCACGGCTGTCGGAGCGCACCCGCGCGTCGGCGACCGGGTCCGGCCGCACCGGCAGGAAGAGCCAGCGCCCCTTCGGCGCCGCGTCGGGATCCATCCGCTCCGACTCGGCCAGCGTCGTCGCCGCGCTACCGTCGTGGCTCTCCAGCGTGAGCCAGACCTCGCCGGCGGTCGCCGAGGGGTCCAGCCACAGCCACGCGCCGAAGTCGACTTTCTCTCCCGGGGCCCCCGGCTCGGGGTTCCACCCCGGCCCCGCCTCGATCGGCACGGCGAGCCGTAGCCGCGCCTCGACGCCGGCGGGGAGATCGCAGCGTGCCGCCAGTCCCGGGCCGTCGGGGGAGGAGAGCGCCTGGAAGGGAGTGGTGGCGTCACTCGCCCACTGGCTCCAGCTGCTCAGCCCCTGCTCGAAGTCCGCGTTGGGCAGGGAGTACTCTCCCCCGCCGCCCACCCCCGCGGAAGCGAGGGAGGCCAGACTCAGGGCGACCGCACCCCCCAGGCGGCTGTTCTCGAACATCTCTCTCCTCTCCTTCCGAACCGGGCCGGAGCGACTTCGGGCCGACGTCCTCCCCGTCTCGAGCAGGCCGGCCGCTTGGATCTTCCCTCCCCCCCCGTGGGGAAGGCGTCCGCCGATCATAATGAAAGATCCTACTTTCGAGAAGGGATCTTCCGCGCCGGGCGGTCACGGTACCCGGAAAGAGCCGCCAGACGGACATTCCCCGGGAACATTGCGAGCCAAACCTCCCGCCCGCCGAGCGACTCCATTTGCAACTTCCTTTATTACTCAAATCCAGGGAGTCCCGGAGAGCGTCCCGCCGCCCCGCTCCGGCCGGACCAGGCGAGCACCGCCAGGATCGTCGCCCCGAGGGCCAGCCAGGCCTCGAGCCCCACCTCCCCGGCCCCGGCCTCGATCGTCTCCGGGGGCCTCTCGGGCACCACCCGCACCGCCCGCCCGGCCCCGCGGCGCTCCTCGATCGAGAGGGCTCCCGGGAGGGGCAGCGAGCACGCGTCGAGGAGCTCCGCCCAGCTCGCGGCGAAGGCCGCCGGGTCCCCGTCGATCGAGGTGATCTCCACCAGGGCGATCGCCACCCGCCCCGGCGCGAAGGCGACCAGCGAGACCCCCTCCCCCTCCAGCCACGTCTCGAGCGGCACCCCCTCCACCTCCAGCGGCGTCCCGGGCGGCGAGGCGACCCCTCGCAGCTCCCAGCCGCCCCGCCCGGCGCGCACCGGCTTCCGCTCCCCGCCGCCGGCGGCGACCACGCGCAGCCGGACCTCCTCGGTCTCGCCGGCGAGGGTCAGACCGCGTTCCTCCGCCCAGATGGTGATCAGCTGCCGCAGCTCCTCCGGCAGGGCGCCCCCGAGCGCGATCGAGGCGGGCGGGACCGCGCCCCCCTCGACCAGCTCCTCGCCGTCCCAGAGGATCCAGTGCCCGTCGCTGGAGCCGATCGGGCCCGGGATCGCCTCCCCGCCGGTCGCGCAGAGCCCCGCGCCCTCCCGCGGATCCCGCTCCACCCGATCGGCGACCCAGAGATGGCCCGGCCCGTCCCAGCGCTCCCACCGCGGCTCGCTCCGGGGCACGCGCGGAGCCTCGCTCCAGGAGGCCGGCGGCGCCGCGCCGGGGACCGACGGCTCGCCGGGGGTGACCCAGCGTATCTCGGCGCCCTCGCTCGCCTGCTCGGCGAGGATCGAGAGTGCCTCCTCGAGCGCGAGCTCGTACCGGGTCGCGCTCTCCTCCGGCGCGCGCGGCAGATACATCGACGCGGAGCGGTCGACGATCACGGACCAGCGCTCGGTGTGCGGCGCCCGCTCCCGGCGCGGCCCGGCGATCGCCAGCGACGCGAGCCCCAGGGCGGCGCAGAGAAGCCACGAGCGCCAGGAAAGGCCGCGCCGCGTCTGCGTCGACGTGGAGAGCTCCTCCCCTTCCACTCGTCGCCACAGATCGAGCGTGCCCGTCGCCTCCGTGCGTGGCGGTCGCGGCCGGCGCAGGAAGAGGAACAGCAGGAGCGGCGCGAGCAGGGCCAGGAAACCGAGCGGGCGAACCCACTCGAGGCCGAGGAGCGCGAGGGCGCCGGCGCTGTGCTCGAGGAGTCCCTCCATCTCGTCGCTCAGGCGCGCAGGAGGTCGCGCACGCTCTCCTCGAACGGACTCCGGGTGGACCGGCAGGCGAAGCTGAGTCCGTGCCGCGAGGTCAGGTCGCGCCACCGCTCCAGGCTCGCGTCGAGCAGCGCCTCGTAGCGCGACAGCGCGCCGCCGTCGACGGAGAGGCGGAGCCGCCCCGAGCCCTCGGGGTCCCACCACTCGATCGCGCCCCCCTCCGGCTCCAGCTCGATCGGCGCGAGCAGCTGCAGGGCGCCGACCGAGCGACCGCCGCGCAGGAGGCGCAGGAGGCCGGGAGGCTCCAGGTCGAAGAGGTCGCCGATGGCGAAGAGGCGCCCCGCCTCGGCGAAGGTGAAGGGACTGGCGACGAGCCGGGCGAGCCCCCCGCTGCCCTCGGCGCGCTGCTCCTCGAGGAAGCGCAGGACCGTGCGCGGGTCGTCCCGGGCGCGCAGCTGCAGCTGCGCCGGCGGGCCCTCGTCCCCCGACGAGGCGCAGAGCCGCACCTCCGCGCCGTAGCGCTGCCCGAGGCACGCCAGCGCCGCGGCGCACTCCGCCGCCCGCTGCAACTTGCCCGGCGGCCCGACGCCCATCGACGCGCTGGTGTCGACCAGCACCGCCCAGACCTCCTCGGCGTCGCGGCGACGCACCTGCACGTACGGCCGGTCGAGGCGCGCCAGGAGATTCCAGTCGAGGCGGCGCAGGTCCTCCCCCGGCGAGTAAGGCCGGTAGCCGACGAAGTCCTCGCCCGGTCCGACGATCGAGGCGCGCCCGCCCCCCTCCCGGCGCAGGCGAACCGCCGACAGCCGCGCGTGCAGGGCGTCGACACGCCGCAGGTAGTCCTCCTCGAACTGGACGAGAGGACAGGGGAGCGACGCCGACACGCTGGACACCTCGACTCAGCCCGAGCGGGGGCTCGGTGGGGTGAGCTCGAGCGGGAGGCCACCCGCCTCGCCGAGCACCTCTCCACCCTCGAAGCAGATCTCGCCTCGGCGCACGACCACCTCGGGGAAGGCGGCGAGGGTCATCCCCTCGTAGGCGGACCACTTCGACTTCGAGGGCAGCTCCGCGCCGCGCACGACCCGCTCGGCGCCCGGGTCGTAGAGCACCAGGTCGCCGTCGTGGCCCGGCTCGAGGCGCCCCTTGTTCGGCAGGTGCAGCGACTCCGCCGCGCGCCAGGTGACCGACTCGAGCGCGGTCTTCGCGTCGAGCTCGCCGCGGCGCACCAGCTCCCAGGTCAAGGGCCACAGAAGATCGATCGAGGGCATCCCCGAGGGCGCCTTGCGGTACGGGTTGTTCTTCTCGTCCAGCGAGTGCGGCGCGTGGTCGGTGCCGATCGCGTCGATCACCCCGTCGCGAACGCCCTCGACGATGGCGAGCCGATCCGCGGGCGTCTTGATCGAGGGGTTGACCTTCTGGTGGTTGCCGAGGCGCGCCGCGTCCTCGTTGGTGAGCAACAGGTAGTGCGGCGCGGTGCTCGCCGAGACGGGCAAGCCCTCCTCGCGCGCCGCCGCCACCAGCTCGAGACCACCGGCGGTGGAGAGGTGGAAGACGTGCAGCTCGGCGCCGGTCTCGCGGACCAGCTCGATCCCCGTGCGCACCGAGACGATCTCGGCCTCGGCCGAGCGCACCAGGTGGTGCTCGGCCGCGGTCGCGTCCGGATAGCGATCGCGTCCCTCGGCGAGCAGGGTGTCGTCCTCGCAGTGCGCGACGATCATCCGCCCCGTCCTCGCCGCGCCGGCGAAGAGCTCGGCCAGGGTCTCCCGGCTCTTCTGCCCCCCCATGCCGGTCGAGCCGCCCATGAAGCACTTGAACGCCGGCGTCAGCGGCGCCATCCCCTCGAGCTCGTCGAGCGAGACGGGCAGGAGGTTCGCGAGGCAGCCGAAGTCGACGCGCGAGAAGGAGCGAACGTGCTCGATCCGCGCGGTGAGCGCCTCCAGCGAGGTGGAGAAGGGCGGGTTGTTCTGCACCTCGACGACGCTGGTCACGCCGCCGTGCAACGCGCCGCGCGAGCCGTGATCCCACCCCTCCTTGCGCGCCAGCCCCGGATCGCGGAAGTGTACGTGCACGTCGACCAGGCCGGGGATGACGGTCCGGCCGCGAGCGTCGAGCTCCGGCTCACCCCACGCCTCGAGCCGCTCGCCGACCTCGACCACCCGCCCCGCGGCGATGCGCAGCTCGAGGCGCCGTGCCTCTTCACCGGGCGAGACGTAGCTCCGGGCATCGCGCACCAGGAGGTCGCCGCCCCTCGACTCGGTTTCGTTCATCGGAAGCGCGCCGCCTCTCTTCTTCGGTTCAACTCGTGGACCGCCGGACGGCGACCAGGGTCATGTCGTCCTCGCGGTTGCCGCGCGCGAAGCGCAGCGCCTCCGCGATGACCTTCTCGCCGACCTCGCTCGCGTTCCCCGCCGAGGAGGCGACCTCGCAGAACATCTTCTCCAGACCCTCCTCCCCGAGCAGATCGTCGGGGCGCTCGAGCTCTCGCGCCTCGGTGATCCCGTCGGTGAAGGCGAGGAGGACGTCGCCGTCCTCGAGCTGGTACGTGTCCGTCTCCTGGTACTCGAAGTCGGGCATCAGACCCAGGGCGGGTCCGTGACTGCCGACCCGTATCACGTCGCCGCTCGCGTGCCGGTAGATCTGCGGCGGGGTGTGTCCCGCGTTGAGCACCTGCACCCGGCCGTCCTCCGAGAGCAGCGCGACGAACAGGGTCACGAAGTTGCCGTCCTCCATGCGGAGGTCGAGGTTGACGTTGGACACCGCCGGCCCCAGGTCGGGCAGGAGGCGCAACGAAGTGCGCAGGCTCGCCTGCGCGGCGGAGGTGATCAGCGCGGACGCGGGACCGTGCCCGGTCACGTCACCGACCACCACGCCGAGGCGCCCGTCCTTCGTCTTGAAGAAGTCGTAGAAGTCCCCGCTGGTGCGCTCCGCCGGCTGGAACCAGCCGAAGAGATCGAAGCCGGGGAAGTCGCCGGGGATCTGCGGCATCAGGTTGTTCTGCACCACCTGCGCCAGCTCCAGCGACTGCTCCAGGCGCACCCGCTCCAGCGAGTCGAGGTGCAGCTCGACGTTGCGCAACGCCTGGGCGATGTGGGTCGAGAGCGCCGAGAAGTACGAGAGATCACGGGCGTCGAACTCCCGCGTCGCCGCCTTCGAGTCGACGTACAGGACGCCGCGCAGCGCCCGCGGGCCCTCGCCCGCCTCGAGTGGCACGCACATCAGGGCGCGCAGCTTCAGGTCGAAGACCGAGGCCCCGAGGTCCATCGCCTCGGCGCTGGAGTTGAACATGTCCTTCAGCGGCTGGCCGGTCTCCAGCACCCGCCCGACGGCACTGGTCGAGTAGCGGGTCTCCCCCTGCAGCGGCTTGCCGCCGCGCTGGCGGGCCACGCGCACCTCGTGGTCGCCTCGGCCCCGGTCGAGGACCAGCATCCCGCGCTCCGCTCCGGTCCGGGTGATCGAGGCGTCGACGATGTAGGTGAGGAGCTCGTCGAGATCCTCCGCCCGGCTGACCCGGGCCACCCGCTCGGCGATGCTCGCCACCTCCTCGAGGAGCCCCTCGGTCCGGCGCTGATCCTCGAGCGCGTCCCCGGTCAGGTACGGCGCCGGGGACTCCTCGTCACGCTTTTCCTCCCGCTCCACCGGCGGCGGTACGGGGGGATCCTTGGGCTTTTTCCTCCAGAAGACCATCGACCCAGGATGACCGCGCACCGCGCGGAACTCAAGAGGGACGCTGGAGGGGCGAAAACCCTTGCCTCACCGCGCCCTCCGACGACAAACTAGCGCCTCATCGACCGTCAGCGCGGGCTGGCGCCCGCAACCCGACCGGTCAACGGACTGTTCGGACCACGATTCTCGATAGCTTCTCTGCCCTCCTTGGCCTGCCCATGCCTGTCCTTCCGCGCGCGATGCGCGGAAACCGACTACGAGTAGATCACCGGACCCTCCCCTCGGAGCACCCCAAGAATGCAAATCATCGTCGAGCCCAAGGAGAACTACGCCATCCTCCACCTCAATGGCGAGTTCGACACCTACTACGTCCCCCTCCTCCAGGAGGAGATCGACGGCCTGGTCAAGGCCGGAGTCAACCACGCGGTCCTGAACCTCCGGATGGTGAAGTTCATCAACTCCACCGCGCTGGGAGCGATCATCAAGGCCTCGAAGCAGCTCGGCGGCGAGGGGGGCAAGCTCCTGATCGCCCACCCCTCGAAGTTCTGCCGCGACATCCTGGAAAAAGTGGGGCTGGACCGGGTGGTGCCGGTCTTCGACACCGACGAGGAGGCCGCGGCGAACCTGGGCGCTGTCTCCCCCGCGACCGACGAGAGCGAGGAGACGATCTTCGAGGAGGACCGCTCCTCGGTGATCTTCGCCCCGGTCGACCTCGAGCGGGTCGAGCACTTCATCAACGAGCAGGGCAGCCCGGTCAACCCCGTCCACGGGCACTCCTTCGGGGGGCGCTGGAGCGGGATCGGTCGGATGGCCGGACTCGACGATGCCAGCGTCCGCTTCACCTGGAGCGGCGGCAAGACCGACCTGGAGCCCTTCGCGATGGCCCAGCTCCTGGCGCTCGGCACCGACTGGAAGATCAAGTTCCGCCTCCCGCTGCTGCAGAAGGGCTACTGCGAGGCGGTCGCCACGGTCAGCGAGGTCGAGGAGCGCGCGGACGGGGTGAAGGTCGAGATGAGCTTCAAGGAGATCGACGAGGAGACGCGCTCCTCGGTGCGCCAGTACGCGGCGGACATGACCTACCTCAAGGAAGAGCTGCGCAAGGCGACCGACAGCTGAGCCTCTCGTCGCGACGAGCTCGCGAAGCAGACCGTTGGCCGAGACACGAGCCGTCCAGGTGGGCGGCTCTCTTCGTGCTCGGGGGGGTGGAGAGCCGGAAAAAGATTCCGGTCGAGCGCGGCACGAGCGTGACCCCGACGCGGGACCCGGCATCCGCCCGGGTTCCGCTCAAGCGCGGCGAATCCAGACCGATAACAGCTCCCGGTTCGCCTCCTCCGCTCCCCAGCCCGCTATCGGTAGATGATCTCTCGAGACCCGCATTTGTCGCATCCCGGCGCCCCCATTCCGGGCACCACTCCGCCCCGTCGTGGCCTCTTCGTCGACCGCTGGGGAACTCTGCTCGAGCTCCCGAGCCGCGGCTTTCGCGCGAGCTTCGCCGACACGGAGTTCACTCCGGGAGCGCTCGAGACCCTCTTCCGCGCCAGCCAGGCGAACTGGATGATCTACCTGATCGGCAACGAGTCCGCGGTGGCGCGGGGGCGGCTGTCGGACACCACCTGGAAGAAGTTCGAGAGCGGGCTGCTCGACCACCTCACCGCGCACGGTATCCCGGTCCGGAAGAACTACGCCTGCCTGGACGACCCGGAGCACGGCAGGGGACGACACCGCCGCGACTCGGTCTTCTTCCTGCCCAACACCGGCGCGATGTACCACGCGAGTCAGCACGACGGGATCCGGCTCGATCAGAGCTGGGTGATCGGCGACTCGACGGTGGAGCTCGCCGCTGGCTGGCGAGCCGGTTGCCGGCTGGCCAGTGTGGGGACGGGGCTGGCGCTCGGGGACGAGACCTTCGAGGTCGAGGCGGGAGTGCACGGAGAGAATCTGGCCGAGGTGCTGGGGCAGATTCTCGATCTGGCTGCGGCGGCGAAGAGGTAGGTTCTGGGTCTGGGTTTGGGTCTGGAACCGTAGAAGGAAGAATAGAGGCACAGAGGCACAGAGCCTCACAGAGCAGCAGCAGATACAGAAACAGAAGTAACACCAGAAGATCAGAAGACCAGAAGATCCGGCTTCGCCGGATCTTCTGGTCTTCTGATCTTCATCATCTTCTTCTGCTTCTGCTCTGTGAGGCTCTGTGCCTCTGTGTTTTCCTTCTACGGTTCCAGGGTAGGGGGCCCCACCCCGAGCCCCGATCCCTACAGCCGCCGACCAGGTGTAGCGTCGAGGATCCGGATCCAGCCGGTATGGAAGCGCACGCTGCCGTCCCTCTCCAATACCAGCTCCGCACCGGGGAACAGGCGGTAATCGACCTCCCGCCCCAGGAACCAGGCGGGCTCCAGCGTCACCCGGTCGAGGCGGATCCGCTGCCGGCCGCTGGGCAGCTCCTCGATCGTCCAGTCCGGGCTCTTCTGCAACCGGAAGTGGCGGTGCTCCTCGAGCTGGTCCGCGGGTAGACCGCGCCACAGATCGGGGTCGTGGGGCACGGGTTCCGCCGACTCGGCAGCGGGCTCCTCGGTGGGCCGGGCGGCCGGGTCGTTCGCGACCGGGGCTTCCTCGGCGGGAGCAGGGGCGGGCGGCTCCGGGTCCGGGGCTACCCGACTCGGCTCCAGAGCAGGGAGCCGATCGTCGACCTGTGCGCGGGGCTGTTCCTCGCCGAGCGTCCAGGGGGCCGCGGGAAGCGGGTCGACCCGGCCGGGGTCGACGAACTCGATCGGGGTGGAGGGCTCTCCAGGAGGGGCCTCGTCCGGGCCAGCCTCGACGGGGACCTCTACCGTCTCGGCCTCCCGGGACTCCGTCTCGGGAGGCTCGGCCTCGCGAGGTTCCTCCTCGCCCCACCAGGGCCAGTCCCACCGCTTCCACGGCTCGACCTCGGCGGGCGGCGGGCCCCAGGGCCAGCGGTCGGTCGTCCAGGGGGGCTGCCGGCCGGTGATCAGCCCGGGCAGGTCGGGGATCGCGCCATCCCCCCACGGCCAGGAGGAGGCGTCCCAGCGCCGGGCCGTGGCGGTCCGATCGACCGCGCTCTCGACCCTCGGCGTGCCGGCCAGGCGGGCACTCTGCCCCGGCCCGACCGCGACCGGCGGGGGGGAGAGTCCCTCGCCGCCGAGCCAGGTCGCCTGGGCCGGTCGCCCCGCCCGGTGTTCGAGGTGACAGCCCCCTCCGGCCAGGGCGTAGAGGGAGTAGGCGCCGCGCTGCAGGCGCAGCCGCCAGGCGTCGGGCAGGTCGATCCGGGCCTCTCGCGTGCGAATCTCCAGCTCCGCCTCGTGCAGCGAGGTGAAGCTCCAGAAGAAGCTCGGCCCGTCCTCGCCACGCCAGGCGAAGGAGGCGGGGCCCCGGAGCTCGAGGCTCGCCTGCCCCGGCCAGCGCAGCAGCGCCCGGGAACCGGGGGCCAGCTCGAGGTGGCCCTGACCGGAGATGACGTACGGGCCGGCGCTGCGCCGGAGCGGGATCACCCCCGTTCGATCGACGAGCAGCCCGCGCCCCACCTCGAGGTCGAGGCGAGCGGCGACCGCGGGGCTGGTCGCGGAGCCGGGGGGAGCCGGGGGGAGGCTCGAGGCGGTCCCGGCGAGGAGCGCGGCGAAAGACAGACAGAGGGGCGACAGGGCGGGGAAGCGCATCGGATCGGGGCAGGGGGCCTCCTGGGTATCGACCAGCCGCCCTCCCGATCTCCAGCGGGAGCCGCTTAGTTGTTGGAGCTCAGGCGCTGACGGATCAGCCGCGCTCGCAGGGCGTCCCGCTCGGCGGGGCCGAGCAGCCCGTCGTCCTCCCCGGGCGCGTTCAGGGCGTGGATGTGGCCCTTCTGGACCTGGACCCCCAGCTCCTTCAGCACCTCCATCGGGGTCTCCTCGAGCAGGCCGAGGTAGTGGCCGAGGCGCACGTTGGAGAGGTGCGCCAGGGCCAGCTCGGTGGCCAGCGACCGCGACATCCGCAGCGTCGACAGGGAGCCCCCGACCCGATCCTGCAACGCGGAGCGCTGGTCGTGGAGGAGCGCCCGGCGGACGCGCCGCTCGAAGGCGGTGATCACCGGCACCAGCGAGCGCAGGTCGTCGATCAGCGTCCGCTCGCTGCGCCCCAGGGTGATCTGGTTGCTGACCTGGTAGAAGTCACCCGCGGCGCGACTCCCCTCGCCGTACAGCCCGCGCACGGCCAGGCCCGTGCGCTGCGCGGCGGTGAACACCTTCTCCAGCTCCGTGCGCACCAGGCCCAGGGCGGGCAGGTGCAGCATCACCGAAGCGCGCAGCCCGGTGCCGACGTTGGTGGGGCAGCCGGTGAGGTAGCCGAGCTCCCGGGTGTGCGCGAAGGCCAGGCGCTGCTCGAGGTGCAGGTCGAGCCCCTCCGCCGTGGCCCACGCCTCGTCGAGCTCGAAGCCGGGGGCGACCGACTGGATCCGCACGTGGTCCTCCTCGTTGACCATCACCGAGAGCCGCTCGGTGTCCCCGAACGCGACCGCCCGCCCCGGCGGAATCGTCAGCGGTTCGTCGCAGGGCGCCAGGTCGCGGCTGATCAGGTGTCGCTCGCGCAGGAGCAGCCGGAGCACCAGCGAGGTCTCCTCCATCGGCACCCAGATCGTCTCGCCGTCGAAGCGCGCCTCGACCAGGTGCGGGTGCAGCTGATCGGCGAGCTCCTTGGCCCGCTCGGCGTCGAGCCGGGCGGCGAAGGGGAAACCCTGCACGTTGCGCGCCAGGCGCACGCGGCAGGAGACCACCACGTCGCTGTCGGTCGCGTCGTTGCGCAGCCAGGAGCTGACGCGTCCGGCGAACCGGCGCGGGTCGATCGGGGTGTAGGCCAAGTGGGTGGCTGCTCCGGAACGGGGTGCGAGTGCAGGGGATGGGGCGCGACGCGACTGGTACCGCGCTCCGAGTCGTGCTTAATAGACTACCGCCACTCGCGTTGGAAGGGACACCCCGCCATCCTTCCCCCCCACCACGCCCGCGCATGCCCCTCCTCGAAACCGCCTCCGGGCTCCTCCTGGCCCTCGCCGCCCTCCCGATCGCCCGGGATCCCGCCACCGGGAACGACCGGTTCCCGGCGATCGTCTGGCGCCTCGATCACCCCGACCGGCCGGTCGAGCGTCGCTTCGTGGAGGCGTTCGGAGGGGTGAACGTCGAGGGGACCGCCGAGGCGCGGTGGGCCAGGGGCGAGGGGCTCGAGTTCTACGTCGGCCACGCGCCGGGGCGCAACGACCTGCACCTGCAGCGCGACTTCCCCTGGTACGAGGCGCTGTGGACCCGCTACTGGGAGGACCGCGACCCCGCGCCGCTCGTCCGGCAGCCGTGTCTCTCGCAGGAGGAGACGTACCAGCGGCTGCGCGACCGGCTCTTCCGGACCCTCGCCGCCCGCGATGGAGAGCACGGCCTCGGGATCTCGCTGGGCGATGAGGTCGGGCTGACCCCTTACGGCGCGCCGTTCGACCTGTGCGGTTCACGGGCGTGTCGGGAGGCGTTCGCCACGTTCCTCGAAGGCTCGAGTCGGTGGAGGCACCTCCACCAGGAGGGCGAGCCGACGCCCTTCCCCGACACCGAGTCGACGCGCCTGGCCTGGCTCGACGGGGACCCGAAGCACGTCGGCGCCTGGCTAGCGCGGCGGGAGTTTCACTACCAGGTGATGATCGAGTTCCTCGCGCGGCTCGCCGAGGCCTCTCGCCAGCGCTCCCCCGCGACGCCGGTCGGGCTCTTCGGTCTCGGCGGTCGCACCGCGTTCGGAGGGGTGGGCCCCGAGGCGATCCTGCCGCATCTCGACTTCATCGAGAGCTATCCTATCCTCGATTCGCGCGAACTCCTGTACACGCTCCGCGAGCCGGAGGTACGCTCCTTCGCGACGATCTTCCGCCAGGAGGACGCGCCGCACTCCGCGACCTGGCAGGTGTGGGAGCACTGGCTGCGCGGCGGTGACGGGGTGATTCTCTGGTGCGATCGAGATCTCTCCGAGCACGAGGAGTACTTCGAGACGCTGCGCGACGCGGTCGCCGGCGTTCGCGAGCTGCGAGCGCGTTGCCCCGAGTGGGCGCCGGTCCCGCGCGGCGCCGCGCTGATCCACCACGCAGACTCGCTCACTCTCTCCTGGCTGCGGGACGCGCTGCACGACGGGATGACGTGGCCGAAGCGGTTCGCCAGCTACCACAACGAGCACGGCACCCGGGAGGTCGCCCTGCGCGCGTGCTTGCGCTGGCTCGAGGACGCCGGCCTGCTGCCCGGCTCGCTGCCGCTCGAGGCGGTCGGCGCGGAGACGGTGAAGCGTTTTCCCTTCCTGGTGGCGAACGAGCTGATCGTCGTCGAGGAGGAGGAGCTGCGCGCGTTGCGGAGCTATCTCGAGGCGGGCGGCACGCTCCTCCTGCACGGGAGCTTCGCGGTCTACGACCGACAGGGGGCGCGCACCGCTTCCGGGACGCTCGTACGCGAGTCGCTGGAGGAGATCGCGCCGGAGCGCGTGATCGAACTGAAGCTGGACTCGGCGCACTACCTCGTGGAGCGGATGCGCCCGGGCAGCGCCTACGCGCGGGAGCGGATCGAGTTCCTTCGAGACGTCCTCGGACCCGAGACGCTGCCCGAGTGGCGTCCGGCCCGACGGAAGAACCACCCGCGGTGGTTGCTGGCGCAGAGCCCGCACCCCGAGGGTGGCGGAATCCTGTGCGCCGCCGTCGCCAACCTGCCCGACACCGGGTCGCGTTCGGAGCTGCGGGCGCTGAGAGTCGAGATCGAGGGGGTCGATCCGGAGCGCATCACGTGGGTTCATCCGGCCCCCGGGAACGAAGAAGCCGCCGCGATCGTGCGGTTGAAGACTCCTGGCGAGGCGCTCGTCTTTCGCCTGGCTCCGCCGCGGTGATCGGCGCGGCTCCGGTCCGCTCGTGACCGGGCGAGACCTCCGCCTACAACCGCCGCTTCTTGCCGAAGACCCGCCTGAGGTTCTTCCAGCGGCTGGCGAGCTCGACGCGCAGGCGCGCGATCAGCTCCCGCTCCTCGGCCAGCTCGCGGCCGAGCCGCTCCATCTCCTTTCCACGCGCCTCGATCTCGGCGTGCAGGTTCCGGATCTCCTCGGCCAGCTCCGTGTGGACGGACTCGAATTCCACGCGCTGGCGCGTCAGCTCCGCGCCCCGCTCGACCAGCTCGGCGCCCTGCGCCTCGAGGTCGGCCTGGAGGTCCTGGATCTCCCCGGCGAGCTCCGCGTGCACGTACTCTAACTCCGCGCGCTGGCTCGCCATCTCCTCGCCCCGCCTGACCAGCTCGGCGGCCTGTTCCTCGAGCTGGCCGTTCAGGACCGGCAGGAGCTCCTGGTGCGCCCGCAGCTCCTCCTCCGCCGCTCCCAGCGCCCGACGGTGCTCCCCGAGATCGGCCTCCAATCCGGTGATCGCCTCACCGCTCTCGGCGCGCTCGCGCTCGATCTCCGCCTCCAGCTCCTTCTCGTTGCCGAGCAGCTCTCCCTCTCTTGCGCGCAACTCCTCGATCACGCCGACCTGCTCGTCGCGGATCTCGCGGCACTCGGCGAGGGTCGCCTCGTGCTGCTCGAGGTCCGTGACCAGATCGCGGTTGACCCCCTCCAGCCGGGCCCACTCGCGCTTGACCACGTCCCGCTCGAGATCGAAGCCGACCAGCTCGCGGACCAGGTGTCCGATCGTCTCGAAGCTCTCCGGCGGCGCGACCGCCTCCCGCGAGGTCACCTCCAGCTCGGGTAGTGACGAGCCATCCAGCGCGGCCACCACGGCGTGGCGATACACCGGCGGAGTCTGGTCCAGCCCGTACAGCGCGACGTTGTAGAAGCGGAAGAACTCCGGAGCGATCGCCCGCAGCGGAGCGTCGCGATCGATGTACATCGACAGGCACATCAGCGCCAGCCACCGCTCCAGGTTGGCGTGCCCCACGCTGCGCACCACTCCGCCCGCCGAGCGCAGCTCATCCTCGGTCTCCTCGAGGCTCGGCAGGCCGTGCTCGTGGTGCTCGTTCAGGTAGCGGTGCACGATCCCCAGCTTCTCGCCGACGAAGGACCCGAGCCGCTCCTCCGCCTCCGCGACCCCCTCCGTGGCGAAGGGGCCCGCGATCACCACCCAGCGTCGGGCCACGCGCGCGCACTCGGCCACGAAGCTCGCCCGGCCCGCGGGAGGGACGTGCTCGAGGGTATCGATGGTGACCACGGCGTCGACCGTCGAGTCCCCGAAGGGCAGCTTGGCGCCGTCGCCGAGCACCAGCCCGGGCTCCTCCGACTCCTCGACGTCGACGAGGTGGATGCGGTCACCCTCGAGAAAGGTGCGCAGCAGCGCGGTCCGGCCTCCGACGTCCAGGACGACCAGCGAATCCCGCTCACCCCGCAGCTGTTCGAGCAGATCGGCGACCAGGCGGTAGCGCTGGTACTGGTCGAACGGCAGCGCGAGGTTCGGATCCTCGCTCAAGACCGCGACTCCTCGACGCGCGTCTCACCGCCCGTCCCGCGGGTCACCCTCCAGCGCGTCGGCAGGTACAGGATCCCGTGCTGGTGGTGCCGGGGATCGACCACCTCGAAGGTCACCGCGTGCTCCTGGTGATCGATGGCGGTCGGCGCGGGCTTGCTGTGGTCGTAGAGGAAGGTGGTCAGGTAGTACTGCCCGGCGAGCAGCGGCATGCTCTCGAAGCTGAGCTCCACCTCCCCTTCCTCGCCGGCGGGGACCCGCCCGAGCGAGATCGGCTCGTCGCGCCAGGCGTGGTTGGAGCCGTTGATGTAGGTGCCGTCGGAGCGGTAGAAGCCGAGCCCGAAGACGGGGTTCAGGGCCGCCTCGTGGCAGCGGTAGCGCATGCGCAGCTGGAAGGGCGCGCCTGAGTCGAAGACGTGAGCCACCCCGCCCTCCCGGTCGATCAGGCTCACCTCGATGACCTCGATCTCGCCGGTGCCCCAGCGCGGGTACTCGCTCGCCGAGCGGTTGATCGCCGAGAGGCGCTCCTCGCCGCGGGCGTGGGCCCTCTTCAGGTACTGGTCCGCCACCTTCTCGGCGGTACCCTGCTCGAGGACCTCGCCCTGGTCGAGCAGGACCACGTGCTGGCACATGCTCTTCACCGCGCCCATGTCGTGCGAGACGAAGACGATCGTGCGCCCCTGCTCCTGGAACTCGTTCAGGCGGTTGGTGCACTTGCCCTTGAAGTGCTCGTCCCCCACCGACAGCGCCTCGTCGATGATGAAGATGTCCGGGTCGACGCTGGCCGCGACCGAGAAGCCGAGGCGCACGTACATCCCCGAGCTGTAGGTCTTGACCGGTCGATCGATGAAGTCGCCGAGCTCGGAGAAGGTCACGATCGAGTCGAAGCGCTCGGCGATCTCCTCGTCGCTCATCCCCAGGATCGAGCAGTTGAGGTAGATGTTGTCGCGCCCGCTGAACTCGGGGTGGAAGCCCGCGCCCAGCTCGAGCAGCGAGGCGACCCGCCCGTGGACCGCCACCTCGCCGGTGGTCGGCTTGCTGATCCCGGTCAGGAGCTTCAGCAACGTGCTCTTCCCGGCCCCGTTCTCGCCGATGATTCCGACCGTGCTCCCGTGGGGCACGTCGAGGTAGACGTTCTTCAGGGCCCAGAACTCCCGGTAGCGCCTCTTCCCCGGGAGGATCAGGTCCCACAGGCGGTGGACCGGCTTGGCGTACATCTGGTACGCCTTGCCCAGATCTTTCGCCCGGATCGCGACGACGGAGCTGTTCGGATCGCTCTTCATAACCCGTGACCTCCTACAAGAGGTCGGGGATGCGGTCCCGCTGGGAGCGGAAGAACGTCGCGCCGGCCCAGAAGAACAGCAGCGCTACGATCGCGAAGCGCCCGATCAGGGCGGGATCGGGCCAGGAGTTGAACACCAGGACCTCGCGGTAGCTGTTGATCAACCAGTGCATCGGGTTGATGTCGAGCAGCCATGCATACGCCCCGTTGTTGCGCCCCAGCACCATCGAGGCGGGGTAGAAGATCGGCGTGCCGAACATCCAGACCACGGTGAGCACCCCCACGACGTGAATCGTATCCCGCAAGATCAGGTTGAACGCGGACAGGAAGAGCCCGATGCCCACGGTGAAGATCCCCTGAATCAACAGCAGCAAGGGCAGGGAGACGAGGCAGACCCCCAGGCGCAGCGGACGGTGCGGAGTCTCCTTGAGAATCTCCTGCTTGCCTCGCAGAAAGACGTCCAGCGGCTTGCCGTGCGTGGGACAGATGAGGATCTGCTCGTAGTCGCACTCCGCGCACTGGGCCCAGCGATCCCTCGCTTCCTCGAGGTCGACCTTCTGCTCCTGATTGACCACTGCCGGGGTCTGTGTCTCCGGTTCCAACGCCGCTTCGTTGACGTTGAAGTAACCGAAGTAGGCCACCGCAGCCATCACGATCGGCAAACCGATCGTCATGTTGATCAAGGATGAGATGGTCAGGTAGACCGGCAGGACGCTGGAGGGGAACACCACCTTCTGGATCAGGTTGGAGTTCTCCACCAGGCTGTTGGTCGAACGGGTCAGCGTCTCCGCGAAGGCGGACCAGATCACGATTCCGGCCAGCATCCAGACGGCGACCTCCGCGGGCGACGCCTTGTCGTCGAAGCGGACCTGGAGGACGATCCGGAAGACGAACATGTAGACGAAGAGGTTCAGGATCGGAAAGACGACCGACCAGAAGAACCCCATCGACGAGCCGACGTAACGCGCCTTCAGATCGCGGACGACCAGGTCCTTGACCAGCCGCCGGTTCCCGATCAGGGTTCGGAGAACGTCGATCATCTAGCCTCTCCTCCTGAGCTGCACCCGGGTCCCGGCGCCGCACGAGAGCACCGCCGCGGCGTCGCCGTCGCGCACCGAGATCTCCACGCTGCCGCCGGAGCCCAGCAGGGCGAGCACGGCTCCCGGCTCCACGTCCGCGTAGGTACGTCGGAGCGGCAACTCGCGGCCGGCGATCAAAGCCACCCAGTCGCGCTCGCCACCGAGGTGGCGCGCGTCCAGGTCGGTGATCAGGTTGCCGAAGTGATCGGCGAACAGGACCCGGGCGGACAGGGTCCCGTCCGCGCCCACCTCCACCGCTGGGAACTCGGCTCTCTGCCAGTCGGTGATCACCTCCCCCGCGTCCACCGGCAAGGTCCCGCTGGCCAGGGCGGCCGCGGCCGGGGCGAAGACGTCGCGGCCATGGAAGGTCCAGCTCGCCTCGGGCAGGCGGAAGTGGTCCACGTCGAGCGCGCGAACCTCCGCCGTCTCCGACAGCACCGGGCCGAGCAGCCCGTTATCGGGGGCGAGGAACGCGTGCCCGCGGTCGACCGCGAGCAGGATCCGCCGCGCCGAGCCGACCCCGGGATCGACCACGCTCACGTGCACCGTACCCTTGGGGAAGTACCCCCAGGTCCGGGCCAGGTGCCAGGAGGCGACCAGCACGTTCCCCGGCGGAATGCCGTGGGTCAGATCGATGATCTCCACCTCCGCGAAGTGGCGGCGCAGGACCCCCTTGACCACGCCGACGTAGGGATCGACGCTGCCGAAGTCACTGGAGAGCGAGACGACTCCGCAAGCTCTCCAGGGCGCCGCCGCCGGTGTCCGTTGCTCTTCTCCTTCCGCCACTCGTCTCTCCTAGTGTGTTCGTCGCGAGAGCGCACCGAGCACGGCGCCCTGGAGGATCGGTCGTCCCGGCAGGAGCCCGGCGCGATTCTGGAGGTACTCCACGGTGTCGAGCCCGCCCCACTCGCCGAGGGCGAAGCCGAGGCGACGGAAGTCGCGGGAGCTCGCCGTCACCGGAGCGCGGTACAGCTCGTCGCGCAGCCCGTACATCCCCGTCACGCGGATCAACAGCAGCGCCGCGAGGATGCTTCGATCGAAAGGATCGGACCACAGCGCGCGGCGCAGGAAGAGGAGCGCCAGGTCGTCCTTGGCGTCGATCAGGGCCAGCGCCAGCTCGACGTTGACCAGGAGATCGCCCTCGACCGGGAAGTGCTTCTTGAAGAGCTCGATCTCCCCCGCCGCGTCGCGCCCCATCAGGGCGCGCACCACGCGGACGCCCTGCCGTCCGCTCGGCAGCTCGTCGCGCACCGCCTCGGCCAGGAGCGCTCGGGCCCCCAGGTCACCCCGCATCGCGAGCTCCGTGGCGACGAGGATCTGGTCGGACTCCTCGAGCTCGAGCAGGATCTCCTTCAACTGCTCGCGGATGAACCTCACGTCGAGCATCCGGACGGCGACCTCCACCGATGCGCGGAACTCGGGGTGCTCGGGGTCGAGCAGGATGGCGCGCTGCTCGTCGTACGCTTCCTGGTCCCCCAGCCGGGCGCGGGTGATGCGGGTGGTGGCGGCGACCAGGTCGCTGCGGTGGTCCTCGAAGCGACTCAACCAGGCCACCGCCTCCTCGGAGCCGACCACGCCGACCGCCTTGGCGACGTGAACACGCTCCTCGTCGGTGAGCTTCTCCCAGTCGTGCTCGATCCCGATCAACGGTTCGGTGATCCCGGCGCGCGCCAGGAGGAGCAGGGCGTGCGCCTGCACCAGCGGTTCGTCGAGGGAGAGCGCCAGGAGCTCGAGCGCCTCGTCCTCCATCTGCGCCTCGTCGATCTGGCGGAGGATGACCTGCCAGGCGCCGGCGCTTCGCGGCACCCAGAGCTCGTTCTCGATCAGCGCGGCCAGCTCGGCGGGCATCGCCCGGGTGGCGGCCTGGATCGCCGAGACGCTGCCCGTTTGCAGCAGCACGCTGAGGATGTGGTCCTTGACCCCGAACTCGTCGAACTCCGCGGCGCCGCGCAGGATCACGGCGTCGAGGAACTCCTCCTGCGCGAGCAGGTCCTCGAGCACGCGCAGCGCCCACGACTGCCCGTCGACGAGCCCGTACTGCTGCGCGGCTTCCCAGCGCAGGTCGAGCGAGGCCTCGGCGATCTCGGTGCGCCGGGAGATCGTCGGGTCGACGGTGTAGACGAGCAGGGAGGCGGCCAGCTCGGCGTCGGGGCCCTCGCCGGCCGCGATCCCGTCGAGCTCCTCGCGCGCCGAGGAACGATCGGTGCCGAGCAGCCCGAGCATCGCGGCGGAGCGAACCTCCAGCTCGGGTGCGTCCAGGAGCTCGTAGAGGATCGCCTCGACCCCGATGCCGAGCTCCCCGAGGGCGAGGATCGCCGCCCGGCGCTCGATCATCGAGCCTTCCCGCGCCCACTTCTCCAGGACCGGCCGCTCGCGGATCGCCTCCGGACGGGCGCAGCCCAGCGCCATCAGCGCCCGGGCCCGCTCCGTGGGGGTCATCTCCTTGCGCAGGAGGTCGGCGCGCGCGTCGTGTTCGGTGCGGCGGGTGAAGGAGATGCGGTGGTCGCGCGCGATCTTCTGCTGCCACGCGTCGAGCTCCGGCTCCTCCTCCTGGGACGCAGCCAGGCTCGCTCCGGATAGAGCGAGGAACAGCGCCAGCCAGAGGGGCGCGAGGAGGTGGAGACGGGGGAGAGGCATCGAGGCGAGACGGGGGGGGTTCTATCGGCAGGAAGGCGACGGGCGCTGGACCTCGAGTCGCCGGGCGGGTCGCAGCGGGAGGAACAGGATACGGGCCTCGGGGCGCGGGAGCCAAGCCCCGGGGCGAGAGGCGGAGTGGTCGAGGCGGCCGGGGGGCTCAGAATCGGATCCGGAGCGGCTCGGCTTCCTCGGGGACGGGGAGCAGGGGGGAGAGCTCACGCCACTCACTCCGGTCGGGGTCACCGACGCGGAGGCGGTGGACGCCGGAGCGGAAGACCACCGGCCGGAAGCGGTTCCCGGGGAGGCGGAGGCTGTACTCGATCTCGCCGCTCTCCTCGTGGATCAGCTGGACCACCGGGCCCTCGAGGCCCTCCACCTCGATCCCGGCGAGGTGGCCCAGCGGGGTACGGCCGAACCCGTTGTCCAGCTGCTTCAGCCGCACCGGCCAGCCGGGCATCGGCTTCGCGCCGGGCGCCCTCGGGTCGACGCCGCGGGCCCAGTTCTCCAGAGTGATGTCGCGGGTGCGGCGGTTCAGCCGGACGATCCCGTAGCCGTTGGCGCGGTCGTGGAGGCGCGCGGGCTCGCGCCCGGAGACGACGGGGTTGCCGATGGCGTGCACCGTCATCTTGTTCCCGAAGCCGTCGAGGAAGCGACCGGTGTAGCGCGGGGCGCCCGGCTCGCGCTCATCCCCCGCCTCGGAGGGGAACCAGCGCCGCGGCCAGACGTTGGAGACCGAGGGCACGCAGAGTGCGAAAGGGGCGTCGCCGAACTCGTCGAGGCCGTACTGGATCGTCGAGCCGAGGTGCTGGTCGCCCGCGACGTGCACGGCGAAGGCCTTGCGCATCAGCGCCACGGCGCGGTTCCGGCCGGTCTGCGGCCAGGCGTTCGAGTCGTGGTCCTGGACCGGCTCGTCCCCCGCGGGGTAGTCGCCGGGTTCGGGGATCGCCAGGCGCGGGACGCCGCCGTCGCTGTCGGAGCCGCCGGGCAACGTCGCGACGTTGGCGAAGATCGTCTGCGAGAGCACCACCTTCATCTTCGCGCCGTGACTCCAGTCCGCGGCCCAGTCTTCTAGGAACGCGAGCTGCCGCTCGCCGAGCAGCACGGCGCCTTCCACGTCGCCACTCTCCGCCGCGTCCCACTCGCGGTTCTGCGCCCAGCCGTTCCTGATCTTCGCCTCGGGCATCAGCGCGGCCGGCGCGGACTTGAACTTACGATCCTCGATAATGGCAAAACTGACGCCGCCGTAGTCGATGCTCGTGTAATAGACGCCGATCCCCTGCTCGATCGGGGTCGGGTCGAACGGGTCGGGCAGGTGCGAGATCTGGGTCCGCTCGACCATCCGGACCCACTCCGCGGGCATCTTGTAGCCGCCGCTGTCCTGCTGGACCATCCCGGAGCCCTCCCGGACCGTCGCCTTGCCGGCGCAACCCCAGATGTTGCCGTGGAAGACGTCGTGGTCGTCGGGGATCGCCACCGTCGGGATCTCCCGCATCAGCTCGCCGTGCGCCCAGCCGTAGAGGTACCACTTGCGCAGGTAGTCCAGGCAGGCCATCTCCAGCGGCGCGCGCTGGCAGCCGTAGCCGCCGACCCCCTCGTAGATCTGGTCCCCGGAGAAGAACAGGAAGTCCGGCTCGTGCGCGGTCACCGTCTCGACGATCTCGCTGTGCGGGAAGCCGAGGTCGTTGTTGCCGGTGAAGGCGGCGATCACGAGCTCCTCCTTTCCGAGAGGCTCTGGGCGGAGCACTCCGCCGTAGTGGAAGGTCTCCGCGGTCTCGCCGGAGCCGACGAGGTCGTACGCGATCCGGTAGAGCACGGGGCTCGTGCCCTGCCACTCCTCGACCCGGAAGGTCGCGGTGCGCGACAGCGGATCGATCATCGCCTCGTCGACGACGCGCCACTCGGGGACCTCGCCGGGCACCTCGAGGCGCAGCGTCTTCCGGTCCCCCGGCCCCAGCGGCGGCAACTGCGCGGTCATCTTCAGCACACCGCGACTCAGGGTGTACTGGTTGAAGAGCACCGGCCCGAAGGCACGCTCGGGGTGAAGTTCGATGCGCTCGCCGGTGATACGCCAGTCGTCGAACCAGGCGACGAGCTCGCCCGCCGGGGTGTTCAGTCCCTCGCCGTGGCAGACGAGGGCGACGTTGCCGCGCACGCTGGCCGGATCGATCGTCAGGTTGAGATGGTCCCGGAGCTTCTCGGCGGGCTCGATCCCGGCGGGATCCAGGGCGGTGAGCGACAGGGAGTCGCCCTCGCCGAACGAGAGGAGCAGCTCGACCTCCGGCGGCAGGGGTTTCGCCGTCTCCTCCGCGGTCCGCATCTCCCAGCCCGACCGTGAATCCCGCATGAAGAGCCGGCCGTCGGCCGTGATTCCCGCCTCGATCCCCACTCCGCGCACCGCGCTGTCACGGTAGTCGTCGAACTCCCCGCGCGCGCCGACCTTGAACCCCGCCCACGCCTTCGAGGGGTCCTTCCCGTCGGGGGATGCGAAACCGACCCTCGCGCTCATCTTCAGTCCGCCGTCGCCGCTCGACACGTACGCGGTCAGGAGGTGTACGTTCCGGTCCTTCCCCGCGTACACACACTCGAGCCGCCCGTCCTTCACCCGCCAGTCCTGCAGCCGGTTGGCCCACAGCTCCGGCCCGGCCCAGATGCGCTCCACGCCGTCGGGAAACTCCAGCGCCACCTCGTCGCGAGGCAGGGTCGGATCGGAGAGGGCGGACAGCGGCAGGGCCGCGATCAACGGCAGCAGGGTGGGGCTCATCGTCTCGATCTCGTTCCGGGGAGATAGGTGAAGACGCAGCGGGCCCCGGTCCCCTACTCGGTCTCCTCGCGCAGGTGGAAGACCACCTCGCGATTCCCCGCCTCGAGCTCGCTGAAGCGCAGCTCGCCGCTCCAGCCCTCGGGGTGGGAGGCGCGCAGGACCCCTGACTCGCCGACCTCGAGGCCGGAGAGCGAGAAGCGTCCCGCCTCGTCGCTCGACGCGCGCAGCTCCCGCGGCCCCTCGATGACCACTCCCGCGAGCGGCTCGCCGGTGGCGACCTCCAGGGTGAAGCCGGTGATCCGCACCGGCGCGGCATCCGGGTCCTTCGCCTGCGTCTCGGAGCCGCAGCCGAAGGGCAGGGTGACCGCGAGCCCGAGCAGGGCCGTTGCGGCCGCGCGACGCCCGCTCACGCCTCCACCTCCCCCAGGATGGCGATCAGCTGATCTCGTCGCCGGTCGCGCAGCTCGGCGCTCGACGCCTCCAGGTTCAGCCGCAGGAGCGGCTCGGTGTTCGAGGCCCGGACGTTGAACCACCACCACTGGCGGTCGCCGAGCTCGCCGTACTCGACGGTGATCCCGTCGAGGTCGTCCTGGCGGCCGTCGGCGAAGGCGCGCGACAGCTCGGCGATCGCCGCCTTCTTGTCGGGCACGCGGAAGTTGATCTCGCCGGTCGAGTGGTAGCGGCGCAGGTCGGCGACCAGCGAGCTGAGCGGCCGCCTGCGGTTCTCCTTGGCCCCCAGGAGATTGAGCGCGCTGATCATCGCCAGCACTCCCGAGTCGGTGGTGAAGTTGTCCGCGAAGTAGAAGTGCCCGGAGAGCTCGCCGGCGAAGGACGCCTTGTGCTCGCGCATCGTCGCCTTGATGAAGGAGTGCCCCACCCGGTCCCGGATGGCGATCCCACCGCCGGCCGCGATCTCCTCCTTGACCACCCACGAGGAGCGCAGGTCGTAGACGATCGGTCGCCCGGGGTGGGTCTGCAGGAACGAGCGCGCGAGCAGCGCGGTCATCAGGTCGGCGGGCACGGTCAGGCCGTCCTCGTCGACGAAGCAGCAGCGGTCGGCGTCGCCGTCGAAGCTGACCCCCAGCGCCGCGCCGCTGCGCCGCACCACCTCGCGGACGTGGTCGAGGTTCTCCTCCTTCAAGGGGTTCGCCTCGTGCACCGGGAAGGACCCGTCCGGCTCCATCAGCACGCACTCCGCCCGCACCAGGGGCAGGCGCTCGAGCAGGCCCGGCAGGGTGTGGCCGGCCATGCCGTTCGACGCGTCGATGGCGATCGAGACCGGCTCGTCCATCCGACAGAAGCCGGCCACGTGAGCCTGGTAGTCGTCGAGCAGGTCCACGGTCTCGCGAGCGCCACGCTCGGAAGCCGGTCCGGTGTACTCCAGCGCGCACATCATCTCGATCTCGTCGATGCCGTTCGCCTTCGAGATCGGCCGCGCCCCCGCCGAGCACAGCTTCATGCCGTTGTACTCGCCGGGATTGTGGCTGGCGGTGACGATCAGCCCGCCGTCGCACTCCAGCGACCCGATCGCGTAGTAGGCCATCGGGGTCGAGGCGAGGCCGATCTCGGCGACGTGGGTCCCGGCGTCGCGGATCCCCTCGATCACCGCATCGGCGATCGCGGGAGAGTGCGTGCGCATGTCCCGCCCGACCACCAGCCGCTTCGCGTCGAGGAAGCGGGCGAAGCTGTGGCCGATCTGGCGGGCGAGGCTCTCGTCGAGCTCGGTCGGCACGACGCCACGAATGTCGTAGGCCTTGAAGATTCCCATTCGGCGACCGGGGGGAAAGCTGGTCGGGGGTGAAGCGAAGTCTACCGCAAGAGACGCTCGATACACGCATCGAGTCGCTCGACGTCCTCCGGGCCGACGTCCAGGTGCGTCACGAAGCGCAGCTGATCGGCGGAGAGGGCCATCACCAGGACGCCCTCGGCCTCCAGCGCCTCGGCCAGCTCCGCCGCGCTGTAGCGCGGGTGGGTGACGCGAACCATCACCAGGTTGGTCTCCACCTCCTCCTCGGGGGCGTGGAGCCCCGCCCGGCCGTCGAGCCGCCGGGCTATGCTCCTGGCCAGCGCGTGGTCCTCGGCCAGCCGCTCGACGTTCTCGGTCAGGGCGTGGAGCCCGGCGGCGGCGATCACGCCCGCCTGCCGCATCCAGCCGCCGAGGCGCTTGCGCACCACGCGCGCCCGCTCGAGGAACTCACCGTCGCCGGCGACGATCGAGCCCACCGGCGCGCCGAGGCCCTTGGAGAGGCAGACCGAGACGGAGTCTGCGGCCGCCGCCAGGACGCGCGCGGTCAGTCCCGAGGCGACCACCGCGTTGGCGAGGCGCGCCCCGTCCATGTGCACTGGGATCGACGCGCTGTGGGCGACGTGGTGCACCGCCTGCAGTCGCTCCAGCGGAACGACCCGCCCGCCGGCGCCCATGTGAGTCTGCTCCACGCAGACCAGCCGGGTGTCGGGGCAGTGGATGTACTTCGGCTGGATCGCCGCGCGCACGGCGTCCGGGTCCAGCGCGCCCCGGGCGCCGTCGAGCATCCGCGTCTGCAGGCCGTGCAGTGCGCCCGCGGCTCCCGCCTCGTAGTTGACGATGTGCGCCCGCCGCTCGACGATGATCTCGTCGCCGGGGCGGGTCCAGGCGCCGAGGGCGACCTGGTTGGCCATGGTGCCGGAGGGCACGTAGATCGCGCCCTCCTTGCCGAGCCACTCCGCGGCGTGCGCCTGCAGCTTCTCGACGGTCGGATCCCCGTCGAGCACGTCGTCGCCGACCTCCGCTCCGGCCATCGCCTCGCGCATCGCGGGGCTCGGCCTGGTGACGGTGTCGCTGCGGAAATCGCTGGGCGGGTTCACGCGGGTTGCAGGCACTCGCGCACGCGGCGGAGGCCTTCCCGGATGTTCTCGATGCTGTTGGCGTAGCTGAAGCGCATGTAACCCTCGCCGAGGTGACCGAAGCTGGCCCCCGAGAGGCAGGCGACGCCGGCGACGTTGAGGAAGCGGTCCTCGAGCTCGCGCGAGGAGATCCCCGTGCCGCTGGTGTTGGGGAAGGCGTAGAAGGCGCCCTTGGGCTCCAGGCAGCGGAAACCGGGGATGTTGTTCAGCTCCTCGACGATGATCTTCCGCCGCTCGTCGAAGGCGGCGCGCATCGTGTCGACCGCATCCTGCGGGCCGCGCAGGGCCTCGAGCCCCGCCATCTGCGTCGCGGCGGCGCTGCACGAGTTGGTGTTGATCTGCAGCCGCTCGGCGTCGGCGATGAGGTTCGAGGGCCAGACCCCGTAGCCCAGCCGCCAGCCGGTCATCGCGAAGGTCTTGCTCCAGCCGTCGAGCAGGATGGTGCGATCGCGCAGCGACTCGTAGCGCAGGAAGGTGACGTGCTCCTCGCCATCGTACAGGAGCCGCGAGTAGATCTCGTCGGAGAGCACGTAGACGTCCGGGTGCTTCTCCAGGCCGGCGGCGAGGAGGTCCAGCTCCGACTGCGGCACCACGCCCCCGGTCGGGTTGGCGGGGGTGTTGAGGATGATCAGCCGGGTCTTGTCGGTGATCTTGGCCAGCACCTTCTCGGCGCTGAAGGAGAAGCCGTTCGCCTCCTCGAGCTCGATCGGCACCGGGGTGGCGCCGGAGAACTTGATCATCGACTCGTAGATCGGGAAGCCCGGGTTGGGGTAGAGAATCTCGGTACCCGCTTCGCCGAACATCATCATGGCGAAGGCCATCGTCGGCTTGCCGCCGGGGACGATCATCACGTCGTCGGGGTTCACCTCGACCTTGCGGTACTTCAGGATATCCGCGCAGACCGCCTCGCGCACCTCGGGCAGACCCTTCGCGGGGGTGTACTTGTGGAAGCCATCCTTCAGCGCCTTGCACCCCGCCTCGACGATGTTGTCCGGCGTCAGGAAGTCGGGTGCCCCGATGTGAAGGTGGACGATACTCTTGCCCTGGGCCTCGAGCGCCTTGGCCTTGGCCAGTACCTCGAAGGCGGTTTCGGTCCCGAGCTGGGACATGCGCTGCGCTAGACTCACGACGGTTCCTCGATTCTGAAGGGTCTGGATGCGGACTGGGAGATCCAAGAGAGTACGACAGCGGGCGCGCGGGGGCAACCGGATCAGGACCCTCCCCGCCTGCGCAGAAAGGCCCGCGAATCGTCCCGAATCCACCGCCCCGCCGGGGATTCGCGCGCCGTTCCCGGAGTCGAAGGACCTCGAGGTGTAGCCCCTCCGCTCCCGGGCCCCTACTACCCCCGCCGGCGGGCGCCCCCCCGGCCTTCCCTGGCACCCGGAGAGCCCGCCGGTAGACTCGGCGTCCCTTCCACCCCCTCGATACGCCATGAAGACGCCTCTCTCGCCCCTCTGCACCCTCTTCCTCCCCGTCGCCCTCTCCTTCGCCGCCGTCGGCTGCGGCCCGCCCCCCGACGTCACCATCTACTGCGCTTGCGACCAGGTCGACTCCGAGCGGATCCTCCTGGACTTCCAGGAGAAGACCGGGCTCGTGGTGCGCATGGAGTTCGACTCCGAGGCCAGCAAGACCGTCGAGCTGGTCAAGCGGATCCGGAAGGAGAAGAACCGCCCCCGCTGCGACGTCTTCTGGAACAACGAGATCGCGCACACGGTGGCGCTCGCGAACGACGGCTTCCTCGCCGAGTACGACTCGCCGAACGCGGCCGAGATTCCCGAGACCTTTCGGGACCCGCAGCGTCGCTGGACCGGCTTCGCGGCGCGCGCCAGGGTGTTCATCGTCAACACCGACCTGGTCGAGAACGTCGAGGAGGTCCACGGGATGTGGGACCTCGTCGATCCGAAGTGGGACGGCAAGTCGACGATGGCCGCTCCACTGACGGGAACGACGCTGACCCACGCCGTCGCCCTCTTCACCGTGCTCGGCGAGGAGAAGGCCCTCGAGTACCTGAAGGCGGTCAAGGACCGCTGCCGCGTCGCCGCCAGCAACGGCCAGACGATGAAGCTGGTTCGCGAGGGTGCGATGGCCTTCGGCTGGACGGACACCGACGACTACAACCGCGCCCGCGTCGGCGGTTACCCCGTCGCCATGGTCTACCCCGACGCCGGCGAGGGTGAGCTGGGGACACTCTTCATCCCCAACACGGTCTCGATCATGAAAGAAGCTCCCAACCCCGAGAACGCGAAGAAGCTGGTCGACTACCTCCTCTCCCTCGACGTGGAGCGGAAGCTGGCGAAGCTCGACGGCGCCCAGATCCCGCTGCACACCTCGCTGAAGGGCGAGGAGCACCAGCTACCGATCGAGGGGTTCCGGGCGATGGAGATCGACTACTCCGAGATCGGCGCGGCGATGGCCGAGCGCCAGGTCGAGCTCAAGGAGATGTTCGTCGATTGAGCCGCCCGCTGGTTCTCCTCGCGGCGCTCCTCTTCGCCGCCGCCGGCCTGGCGCCGATCGCCCTGATGGCGCTCCAGGTCTCCCCGGGTGACTTCGGGGGGCTCCTCGATTCACGGACCGTTCAACTGCTCGGGCGCACCCTCCTCCTGGGCATCGGCGCAGCCGCCGTCGCGGTCCTCCTCGGAGCGCCGTTCGGCTTCCTCGTCGCCCGTACCGACGTTCCCGGGGCCGCACTGTGGCGGCCGCTGGCGATGATCTCCCTGATCCTGCCGCCGCTCTTCCTCGCGGTCACCTGGACGGCGCTCATCGAGCTCCGCGGCGCGCTCGCGACGATCCTGATCCTCGGGCTCAACACCTTTCCGATCGTCGCCTTCTTCACCGCCGCCGCCGCCGGACGGATCGACGCCGGGCGCGAGGAGGCGGCGCTCCTCGTCGGCGGGAAGCGGGCCGCGCTGCGCATGGAACTGCCGCTGCTCCTGCCCGCCATCCTCTGCGGGGCCTGCCTCGCCTTCGTCTTCGCGATCAACGACTTCTCGGTGCCCGATTACGTCTCGTCGGTCGGCGAGAAGTTCAACGTCTACGCCGACGAGATCTTCGCCACCTGGAAGATCGAGGAGGACACTGGCGAGGCGGTCCTGACCGCGCTGCCGCTCGTCGTCCTCACGATGCTCTTCCTGCTCCCCGCGCTCGCGCTGCGGCGCCGGGGCGCGCTGGCGACGCTCGGCGGGGAGTTCAAGCGCCCCGCGCCCCTGCGCCTCGGGCGCTGGCGCCCCGTCGCGCTGCTTTTCTGCCTCGCGGTGGTGGCCGCCTCGCTGACCCCGATCGCGCGCCTCTTCTGGGAGGCGGGCGGCGGCCCGCGCCCCGTCGGGTGGAGCCGGGAGACGATGGGCGCGGCCTTCGGGAGGGCGCTGGAGCTCTCGCGCGGGGACGTCGCCAACTCGCTGGTCTTCTCGAGCATCGCGGGGCTCGTCTGCGTCGTCATCGCCCTGGTGCTCGGCCACGCCGTCGAGCGCGCCCGCCGCGGGCGCCTCTTCGAGCCCGTGTTCATCCTGCCGATCGCGGTCCCCGCGATCCTCTTCGGAATCGGCATGATCGCGCTGTGGAACCACGATGCGACGGCGGCCTTCTACGACTCCGACGCGATCGTGGTGCTGCTCTACATCGGGCGCTTCCTGCCCTTCGCCCTGCTGCTCTTCTCCGGCGCGGTCGCTTCGCTGAACCCGCGCCTCGAGGAGGCGGGAAGGCTCGCCGGGGCGGGGCCGGCGCGGCGGCTCTTCCAGATCGTCACCCCCTCGCTGCTCCCGACACTGATCGCCGGCTGGGCGCTGGTCTTCGTGCTGGCGATGCGCGAGCTCGACGCGGCGATCCTGGTCCCCGCCGCGAACCACACCGTGATCTTCCGCGTCTTCAACCAGATCCACTTCGGCCGCGACGACTTCGTCGCCGCCCTGGCCCTCCTGATCGTGTTCTTCCTCCTCCTCCCCGGGATCTTCTGGTCCCTCTTCGCCCGCCAGCGGGTAGAGGTGATGCCGTGACCGACCCCGCCATCGAGCTCTCCGGCGTCCTCGTCGAGATGGGGGGCGAGCCGATCCTCGGCCCGCTCGACCTCACCGTCGCGCGAGGCGAGCACGTCGTCGTCGTCGGACCCTCCGGCTGCGGCAAGACGACGCTGTTGCGGGTGGTCGCCGGCCTCGCCCGGCTGAGCGCCGGCGTCGTGCACCTCGGTGGCGAGCTGGCCACCGACGGACACCGGTTGGTGCAGCCGCCGGAGCGGCGCAAGATCGGCATGCTCTTCCAGGACGGCGCGCTGTGGCCGCACATGACCGCCAGCGCGCACCTCGAGTTCGTGCTGGCGCGACGAGGGGTCCCGCGCAGCGCCCGCCGGAGCCGGGCCGGAGAGCTGCTCGAGCGGGTCGAGCTCGGGACCGCTTTCGAGGAGCGCAAGCCCGGCACCCTCTCCGGTGGCGAAGCGCAGCGGCTGGCGCTGGCGCGCGCGCTGGCCGGAGAGCCCGAGCTGCTCCTGCTCGACGAGCCGCTCGGGCCGCTGGACGCCGAGCTGCGACTCGAGCTCGCCCGGCGCATCGATCGGATCCAGAAGGAACAAGACCTGACCCTGTTGCACGTCACCCACGACCCCGAGGAGACCGCGGCCTATCAGAGCCGCACCGTGACCATGCTCGAGGGGCAGTGGGACGACCGAGGAGGAGTGAAGGAATGACCGCCGTCAGAGTCGTGATCGGAATCCTGTTGCTCGGCGCGACCGTCTGGATCCTGACAGCGGTGTTCGCGCCGCCCGAGGCCGAGTCCGCACCGATGCAGTTCACTTCCTCGCAGCAGTGCAAGGAGTGCCACGCCGAGGTCTTCGCCGAGTGGGAGGCGTCGTGGCACTCCAAGGCGTGGACCGACCCCGACGTCCTCGCCCTCTCGGAAAACTTCTCCAACACCGACTGCATCGACTGCCACGCGCCGCGGCCGGTCTTCTTCACCGGGATCGGCAACCGCGTGCTGCCGCGCAGCTCGCGCCGCTCGGAGGGGGTCGACTGCATCGCCTGCCACGCGCTGCCCGGCGGCGGCGTCGCGGGGACGATCGACAAGCCCAGCGCGCCCTGCCGCCCGCAGGCGACGATCGAGCTGCAGCGCCCGGACTTCTGCGCGGGTTGCCACAACCAGCACAAGACGGTCGACCAGTGGCGGGCCTCCCGCTACCCCGACCTCGGCCTCGGCTGCCTCGAGTGCCACATGCCCTTCCGCGACGGAGATCCGAACCGCGGTCGCAGCCACCTCGCCATGGGCGCGCACGACCTCGAGCTGGTGCGCTCGGCGGTCGAGCTGCGCGGCGTGCGCGAGGGGGACCGCTGGACGATCGAGGTGGAGAACGTCGGCGCCGGGCACTCCTACCCCACCGACGAGCGCTCGCGCGCCTCCGACGTCTTCTGGCGGCCGCTGACGCCCGCGGGCGAGGAGCCGCCGCCCTGGAAGCACCTCTACCGCTTCCGCAGCCCCTACCGCTACGAGGTGGGGATCGAGGACAACCTGCTCATCGCCGGCGAGACGCGCCGGATCCCCCTCGACGCCGAGGGAGGCGACGGCGAGGTCGAGGTGGCGCTCTTCTACAAGCTGTCGCCATACTACCGGGACCCGGACAATCCCGACCCCGAAGCGGAAGCCCGACTCGTTCATACTGTGGAGCTCGTGCCGTGAGGAAACCCATCCCCCCCCTGCTCGGTTCGATCCTGTTGTCGTTCCTCTGCGCTTGCGGCGAACAGGCGCCGTCGGGCTTCGTCTTCGAGCACTACCCCGCGGTGAGCCAGGGGCTCGCCGCGGCGGAGAAGGCCGTGGCGGAGAGCGCCGAGGCGCCTCCCGCCGCCGAGCAGGAAGTCGATCCGCAGCACGTCGCCGGGCTGGTCCACATGCTGGCCAACTCGCGCGGTCGAACGCGTGAGCTCCCCCTGGAGGAGATCGTCACGCTGGGCGACGGCGCCGCTCCCCCGCTGGCGGTGATCGCCGCAAACAGCGAGCAGGGCGAGAACGAGCGGAGGGCGGCCTGCGAGCTGCTGTCCAGGCTGGCCACGCCGCTCGCGACCGAGCACCTGCTTCAGCTCTTCGAGCACTCTCCGGAGAGCTGGATCCGCGCGCAGGCCGCCTGGCGGCTGGGCAGCCTCGGCCATGACTGGGTGATCCCGCGGATGCTCCGCCGCTTCAAGTACGAGAAGGACGAGCAGACGGTGATCTGGATGTCGGACGCCCTCGCGAAGCTGGGCAACTACCACGGCCTGGACGTGCTCTGGCAGCTCGCCGAGACGGCGGCCACCGAGGAGCTGCGCGCCGCCGCGGCGGAGCGGCTGAACACCATCGCCGCCGGAGCGGAGTGCGAGACCCCTCGCGAGCTCTGGGACCTCTGGTTCGTCGCCGACGCCGACCGGCGCCTCTACCGAGAGAGCCCGAGCCCGCGCCTGGTGCTGGCCACCTGGCGCGAGATCGAGCAGCTCTCAGGCGAGCACTTCCAGCTGCGCGGCGTCGACGAGTCGCGTTTCGTGCTCTCTCGCCTCGGCGCCTGGGCCACCGAGCCCCTCACCAGCGCCCTGCACGACGAGGACGTCTACGTGCGCGTACACGCCGCCCAGGTCATCGAGCGGATGGGCCTGCGCGGGGTCGAGGCCGGCCCTTCGCTGGTCGAGGCGCTGAGCGATCCGACGCTGGCCACCGAGGCCGCTGCCGCGCTCGGGTCGATCGGCTACGCCGGCGCGGAGCCGGTGATGCGCGCGCTGCTCGAGGACACCGCGACCGACCACGAGCTGCGCGTCGCCTGCGCCGCGAGCCTCGGCCGGCTGGGCATCCCCGCCTCGCTGGAGGCGCTCTTCGGTCAGCTCGACTCCGGCGCTCCGCTCGACCTGGAGCAGACCGCGGCGGACGCGCTGGTGCGGATGGGCAGCGAGGGTGCGGCGACGCAGTTCCTCTTCAGGGCCCTCTCCAACCCCGCCGCGGATCGCCCGGGCGCGGAGAGCTCCCTGGAGCGCTGGCTGGCGAACCGCGAGGGCGACGACGCGGAGGCCCTTCGCGCGGCCTGGGCGGCCCTCGCCCCGCCCGCGGGAGTCATCCACACCACCGAGGAGGCGGCGCGACGGCGCGAGGCGCGCAAGCAGCTGCTGGAGAAGAGCGGGCTGTTCGGCGAGTAGCTACCTCGGCCTGTACAGCGCGTACAGCACCACCGCGAGCCAGCCGAGGGCGTTCAGCACGAAGGCGAGGTCACCGCCGAGCAGGACTCGCGTGGGGCTGCCGCCGCCCTTCTGGGTGTGGACCAGGAGCAGGTAGCGCCCCAGGCCGAAGACGACGAAGGGCACCGTCCAGAAGAGGACGTTCTCCTCGCCGAACTTCCCCGCCGTGTCGTCGTCGATGGTGTACATCGTGTACGCGACGATGGTGCAGGCGGCGAGCAGGGTGATCATCTGGTCGAGGAAGCCGCGGTCGTACTCGCGCAGGATGGCGCGGTGCTCGCCGGCGCCCTCCCCGAGCAGGTCGGTTTCCGCGCGCCGCTTGCACAGCGCGAGGAACAGCGCGAGGAACAGGGTGCAGAGGAAGAGCCACTTGGACACGTCGACCTCGACCGCCAGCGCTCCACCCTGCACGCGGAACAGGAATCCCGTGGCGATGCAGAAGGCGTCGACCAGCACGACGTGCTTCAGCTTGATGCTGTAGAGGAAGTTCATCACCACGTAGGCGATGACGATCCACAGCACGGGGATCGGCTTCCCCCCCGCGGCCAGCGCGAAGGCCACCGCCCCGACGAGACAGACTCCCGAGAGCCCCCAGGCGAAGGCGACCGAGATCTCCCCCGCCGCGATCGGCCGCTTGCACTTGTCGGGGTGCGCGCGGTCGCTCTCGACGTCCATGATGTCGTTGACGAGGTAGATCGTCGACGAGCCCAGGCAGAAGGCGGCGACGGCGAGCAGCGTGGCGATGATGCTGCTCGTCTCGAGGTGCTGCCCCTCCGCCCCGGCGAAGACCAGCGCGGCGAAGACGAAGACGTTCTTCACCCACTGATGGGGTCGGAGAGCTCGGATGATGGGCCCGGGGTTCATGGTCTGTACCTGGAGTTCCGGCCCAGTATCGTCAGGAACGGGCCCCGAGACGAATGGCTCGGGCGAAAAAGAACGAAGACGCGGAGGAGGCGGAGATCGCGGTGGTTTCACGCAGAGATCGCCGAGGAGCC
>CAZCAC010000008.1:0-112469 GCA_964496575.1 uncultured Planctomycetaceae bacterium
CCCCTTCACAAAAAAACCCAACCCGTTCGCCCGACTCCGTACTGCTAACTCCGTACTGCTACAGCTGCTGGAAGAAGTCGTTTCCCTTGTCATCGACCAGGATGAACGCGGGGAAGTCGACCACCTCGATCTTGTAGATCGCTTCCATGCCCAGCTCGGGGTACTCGATCAGCTCGACCTTCTTGATGTTTTCGCTGGCCAGGAGGGCGGCCGGACCACCGATCGAACCGAGGTAGAAGCCGCCGTGCTTCTTGCACGCGTCGGTGACCTGCTGCGAGCGGTTGCCCTTGGCGATCATCACCATCGAGCCGCCGTTCGACTGGAAGAGGTCGACGTAGGAGTCCATCCGACCCGCCGTGGTGGGGCCGAAGGAGCCGGAGGGCATCCCCTCGGGGGTCTTTGCCGGGCCGGCGTAGTAGATCGGGTGGTCCTTGACGTACTGCGGCAGCCCTTCACCGCTGTCGATCCGCTCCTTGAGCTTGGCGTGTGCGATGTCGCGCCCGACGACGATCGTGCCGGTGAGCGAGACCTGCGTCGCGACCGGGTGCTTGGAGAGCTCCGCACAGACCTGCTCCATCGGCTGGTTCAGGTCGATCTTGACCGCGCCGTGGTCGTGCTTGCCGCCCTTCATCTCGGGCAGGAAGCGACCGGGGTTCTTCTCGAGCTTCTCGAGCCAGACGCCCTCGCGGTTGATCTTGGCCTTGATGTTGCGGTCCGCCGAACAGGAAACGCCCATCCCGACGGGGCACGATGCTCCGTGACGCGGCAAGCGGATCACGCGAACGTCGAGGGCGAAGTGAGCGCCGCCGAACTGCGCGCCGATGCCGGTGTCGCGCGCCGCCTGCAGCATCCTCTCCTCCAGCTCGACGTCGCGGAAGGCGCGCCCGTGTTCGTCACCGCTGGTCGGCAGCGCGTCGAGGTACTTCGACGACGCGAGCTTGACCGTCTTCAGGCACGACTCCGCCGAGGTGCCGCCGACGACGAAGGCGAGGTGGTACGGCGGGCACGCCGCGGTCCCCAGCGTCTTCATCTTCTCCAGCATGAACTTCTCGAGGCTCTCCGGGTTCAGCAGGGCCTTGGTCTCCTGGTAGAGATAGGTCTTGTTCCCCGAGCCCCCGCCCTTGCAAAGGAGCAGGAACTTGTACTCCATGCCGGGCACGGAGTAGATGTCGATCTGCGCCGGCAGGTTGGAGCCGGAGTTCTTCTCCTCGTACATGGTGAGGGGAATCGTCTGCGAGTAGCGCAGGTTCTCGCTCGTGTAGGTCTCGTAGACCCCGCGCGAGAGCAGCTCGGCGTCGTTCGCGCCGGTCCACACCTGCTGACCCTTCTTGGCCACGATCGTCGCCGTTCCGGTGTCCTGGCAGAGCGGCAGCACCCCCGAGGAGGAGACCTCCGCGTTCTTCAGGAGCGCCATCGCCACCCCGCGATCGTTCGGCGAGGACCCGGAGTCGGTCAGGATCGCCGCGACCTTCTCCAGGTGCTCGGCACGCAGCATGAAGGAGACGTCGCAGATCGCCTCGCGAGCCAGCGCCTGCAGCCCTTCCGGCGCCACCTTGAGGATCTCCTGGCCCTCGAACTCGGTGACCGATACGTGGTCGGACGTGAGCAGGCGGTACTCGGTCTTGTCCTCACCGAGCGGGAACGGGTCCTGGTAGCTGAACTCCGGCATCTTCGTACTCCTCTTGGTTTCGCGCGAATTGGCGGGCCGGGCATTGTACGACAAGCATCGCGCGCGATCCTCGGTGAGGACCGCGCCGAGGACGGGCGGCACGTCCGAAAAAGGGCGTAGATCGGTGTGCCCATTGACCCACGTTTCACATCGGCACTGAAAGAGCGCCGGGAGCGAGCCGTACTCGACGAGGGAGGGGGCCGGTCTCCCTCCGCGATCCACGACGGCGCTCGATCGCCACCGGAGAAGAGAAGATGAGACGAGAGACCCTGCTGCTGCTTTCGCTGTTCCCGATCCTCGCCTCCGCGGAGCTCGCGGCCGACCCGCTGGCGGGTGCTTCCGGACCGGAAGAGGACGTCGAGCTGGTCGAGGTCCCCTTCACCTCCGATGACTGGAGCTTCGCCGGCTCCGAGGTGGTCGAGTACCTGGGGCGAAGGGCCCTGCGCGGCGCGGCCTCGCTGAAGGGGGTCGTGCTCGAGAACGGGATCGTCGAGGTAGACGTCGCGGTCACGGGCGAGCGCTGCTTCCCGGCGGTTAACTTGCGCCGCGTCTCCGCGTCGATGTTCGAGGACTTCTACATCCGGCCGCACAGCCCCGGCAAGTCCGACGCCGTTCAGTACGCCCCGACGTTCAACGGGCAAGCCGAGTGGCAGCTGTGCAACGGCGAGGGTTTCACCGCCGCCGTCCCGATCCCCTGGAACGAGTGGATCCCCCTGCGGGTGGAGATCTCCGGCCGCCAGGCGCGTGTCTTCGTCGGAGACCTCGAGCAACCCGCCCTGCGCGTCCACGACCTGAAGCACGAACCGACCTCCGGGGCCCTGATGCTCGTCGCGCCGCCGGGTGGCCAGGTGCACTGGTCGAACTTCCGCTTCGCCGAGTGTGACGACCTCGCCTTCCCACCGGCGCCGCCCGTCGTGCTCCCCGAGGGAACGATCACCGACTGGGAGATCTCCCAGCCTCTGCCGATCGGCAGAGTCGATCTCGAGCGGCACCCCGAGACCCAGGATCTCGGCGAGCTGCGCTGGCGAGAGGTGTTCTGCGAGCCGAACGGTCTGGTCGACGTCTCGCGCCTCTACCGACGCAACCCGCGGACGCCGGAGGTGGTGGTCGCGAAGGCGATGATCCTCGCCGAGGAGGCGGGGCGGAAGAAGCTCGTCTTCGGCTACAGCGACGAGATCAGCATCTTCTTCGGCGGCGAGATCCTCTTCACCGGCAACAGCGCCTTCCGCTCCCGCTCGCCCTCGTTCCTCGGAGCGATCTCCTGGCACGACGCGGTCTTCCTCGACCTGGAGGAGGGCGAGAACGAGCTCCTGCTGCTGGTAGCCGAGGACTTCGGCGGCTGGGGGTTCCAGGCCCGGTTGACCGAGATCGGTGCGCCGGCGATCCGGATCGATCCTTCGCTGAGCGAGGCGTGGCTCACCCCGTCGATCTTCGGTGCGCCTGAATCGGTGACCTTCGACCCCGAGCGCGAGCTCCTCTACGTCTCCAACTACTACCTCACGCCCGCCGGAGGCACGGAGTTCATCTCGCAGGTGGGCCTGGACGGCAGCATGGTGAAGGGGCGCTGGATCACCGGGCTCGATCACCCTACCGGCATCACGATTCACGACGGTCGCGTCTTCTTCGTCGAGCGAGCGACACTGACCGAGGCGGACCTGGAGTCGGGGGAGATCCTCGCTCGCCATTCGATCCCCGATCCCGGCTTCCCCAACGACCTCTGTTTCGACGAAGAGGGCAACGCCTACGTCTCCGACGGCCAGCAGGGACGGATCTACCGCTTCGCCGGCGAGACCGTCGAGATCTGGCTCGACGGCGTTCCCGGCTTCCAGCCGAACGGACTCTTCGCGCGCGGGGGCGAGCTCTTCGCCGGTGACTCCGGGAGCGGCTCCGTGGTGGCGATCGACCTCGAGAACCGAACGCTCCGCCAGGTCGCCTTTCTCGAGCACGGTTCGATCGTCGACGGCTTGTGGGTTGCGGAGGATGGCGGTGTGCTCACCTCTGACTACAACGGCCGGCTGTACCGCTTCGACCCCGACGGCGGGCGGACGGTGCTCCTCGACACGACGCGCGCTCGCCACAACCTGGCGGACCTCACCTACCTGCCCGAGCAGGGACTCCTGGTGATCCCGACCCTGGTCGGCGGGCACCTGCGGGCGTACGCCTACGACTGGTAGCCGGGCATCCCTGTCGGCAGGGCCCCCCCTCCGTTCGGAAGAGCTTAAGCTGGGCTTCAGGCGGTCCTTCTAGAGTGCCTTCGTGTACTCCCGAGACCCGCACCATCCGTGATCGGAGGAACCCAAATGAAGCCGAAACGCACCGCCCGATTCCCGCTCGCTCTCGTCCCCGTGATCCTGCTCGCCTCGTTCTGCCTGCCTACGCTGCCCGGGCAGCCGGTGAGCCCGGCAGACGAGGAGGAACAGGAGCTCGATCCCCGAGACGTGGTGAGACACGCGAAAGTCTCCTTGCGCCAGGCGATTCAGAGCGCCTTGAAGGTCCAGCCCGGCATCGCGGTCGAAGCTGCCCTGGAAGGCGAGGTCGAGAAGGGCAAGACGGGGATCGCCTACGAGGTGATGGTCGTCGCCGGCGAGGAGCTCTACGAGGTCAAGCTCGACCCGACGAACGGCGAAGTCATCGAGAAGACGAAGGAGACCGACGAGGAGGCGCAGGACGAGCTCCGCGAATTCCGGACGGTCCTGCGTCACACGGATCTCACCCTCGACGTTCTGGTCGCGAAGGCCGAGGAGATCGTCAAGGGTCACGTCGTGGCGACGACCCTCCAGTTCGACGACGGCGGCCCCGAGTGCGAGGTGTTCTTCGTCAACGGTCGCTACGTGATCGAGACCAGCCTGGAGGCCCGGGCCGGCCACCTCATCGAGATCGAGCTGCTCGGCGTCCGAGAGGAGGGGGACGACGAAGAAGAGGACGATGGGGATGAAGATGACGATGATGATGACGAGGACGATGACGACGACGACTGATCCTCCCCCTGCCCCGACCGAGGTGACTTCATGACGCGGCTCCTCCTGGTCGAAGACGAAGTCCTGTTGGCCCGGTCGCTCCTGATCGGGCTGCGAGACGATCGTTTCATCGTCGACTACGCCTGCGACGGCGAGGAAGCTCTGCTCGCGCTGGCGGGCGTCCCCTACGACCTCCTGATCCTCGACCTGCGCCTGCCCAGGGTCCACGGTCTGGAGATCTGCCGCCAGCTGCGCAGGAACGGTTCGGACCTGCCGATCCTGGCCTTGACCGCCTGTGATTCCACGGAAGACGTCGTCGCCGGCCTCGACGCCGGAGCGGACGACTATCTGACGAAACCATTCGAGTTCGCCGAGCTCCTGGCGAGGGTCCGCGCCCTCCTCCGTCGCCACGCGACCGGCCGCTCCTCCTGCCTGGAGCTCGCCGATCTCGCCGTCGACACCCGCGCGCGAAAGGCCTGGCGCGGCGAGCAGGAGCTCTCCCTCAGCGACCTGGAGTACCGGCTCCTCGAGCACCTCGCCCGGAACGCCGGCTTCGTGCAGTCGAAGAGTCGGCTCGCAGCCTCGCTATGGGAAGACGAGCTCGGACCCGAGTCGAACGCCCTCGAGGTGCACATCTCGAACCTGCGCCGCAAGCTCGACGACGGCCAGGCGACGAGGCTCCTGCACACCCGGCGCGGCGCCGGCTACGTCCTGGAGGAGGCGGAGGCGAGCTCTTGAAGCCGCTCTCGATCCGGTCGCGCGTCACGACGTGGTTCGTAACCCTGACAGCGCTCCTCTTGATCGCCTTCTCGGCGACGCTGTTCGTGGCTATCCGTCGCGTATCGCTCGAGGGCCTGGACGCGAAGTTGCTCGCCACCGCGGAGGGATTCGCCTCGATCTGCGAGTGGGAGGAGGATCTCGGCGTGGTCGAGTTCGAGCTCGGAGACGAGCTGGCCGCTCAGCTCTCCGCCTCATCGCCGGGACGATCCGTGGAGGTCTGGACCTGGCCCGCCAGCGAGCTGCTACACCGCTCCGGCCGGGTCCTCGAAGCGCCGATCAGCGAGTCGGCCGGAAGTACTGGTGCCGCCACGATGCCGCCGCTGCTCGACTACCGGACCTTCCAGCCGGAGGATGGCCCTCCCCTCCGACTCTGCACCGCGCTGATCCACATCCCCGCGCGCGCCGCCGCCGGTGGCGAGCCCTCGAAACAACCCTTCAGCGTGCTGGTTCGCGTGGCCGAGAACCTAGATCCGCTGAACCGTACTCTTGCGGGAATCGGATGGGTCCTCTGCTTGCTCGCCGCCGGCGCTCTGCTGGCCGCCGTGGGTTTCGGCCTGTTCCTCTCCCGCAAGGTCGTCCAGCCGCTCCGCGCACTAGGCACCGCGGCCTCGAAAGTCGGTTCGCGCAAGGAGACCCTCATGCCCCGCCGTGGCTCGAACGACGAGGTCGATCAGCTCGCTGAGATACTCGACGGCTCGTTCCGCTCGCTGGAGAAGGCGATCGAGGAGCAGGCTCGTTTCACCGCGAACGCCTCCCACGAGCTGCGCAACCCGATCTCGATCATTCGCAATGCCGCGGAGGTCGCCTTGCGAAAGGAGCGGGAGCCTCAGCAGTACCGCGAGCTGTTTCGCGACGTCCACGTCACCGCGAAGCGAATGGGTGTGATCGTCGAAGCACTGCTCCTCCTCGCGCGGGTCGACGTGGGGACCGCCGAGGTGTCCTTCGAGGAGGTGGACCTCTCCGACGTCGTGTCCACGGCGGTCGACGAGATCGAGATGGATGGCGATGAGCGACGCATCGCCTTCGAGGCGAACGGTCCGGCGCTCGTCCGGGGAGACCGGAGGCTCCTGCGGATCCTCCTCGACAATCTGCTCTCGAACGCGATCGCTCACTCGAACCCGGGATCCGCGATCGAGGTCGCGCTGGCGGAGGAGAGCGATCAGGACCTCGTGCTGAGCGTCTGCAACGACGGGCCCGGGATTCCCCAGGACGAACGAGAGCGCGTCTTCGACCGCTTTCATCGCCTGGAGGAGAACGGACGGAAGACATCCGGAGCAGGTCTGGGGCTCTCCATCGTATCCGCCATCGCCGGTCTGCACTCCGCCCGGTGTCGGATCGAGGATCAGCCGCCCTCGACCTGTTTCCGGGTCGTCTTCGAGCAAGCGTCCAGATAGAGCGGCTCTACGGCCTCGACCGGGGGGCACTCGACGAGGCGTTCCTCCACAGCTGCCCGCCCGACGCGCGGCGCGGTTCGTTCCGGGAGGTGGTTCGGGGCGCCCGGACTCGCTACGGTGCGCTCGCGCCAGTCGACGCGCCCAACGTGAAGAGCCGAGGTGGGGAAGATGAAGAGCAAGACGAACCTGATCGCGATCCTGTGCGTGTGGATCGCCGTCCTCTGGTGCCCTCGTTCCGCGGTGGCGCAGGACGCGGAGAAGGAACCGGCGCCGGCGGTGGGGCAAACCGGGTCCGAGGAGATCCAGGAGGGGACGCTCGCGATGCTGCGAGCGATCTCGGAGACGCTCGAGGTCTGGGGGGCCGAGCTGAAGGATGCGCGATCCGCGCTCGGGCGGGCAGTGGAGCTGGAGCAGCAGGAGGAGCTGCGGGGCGAGATCTCTCGCCTCGAAGGGGAGATTCGTCGCCTGGAGGGTGACTTCGAGGCGCTGGCGACCGGGCTCGACCTCGAGAACTTCCGGGCGGAGCTGCACTCGCCGATGGATCTGCGCGAGGAGGTGGAGGGGCTGCTCCGGCCGCTGCTCCAGGAGCTGAAGGAGGCGACGGAAGCGCCGAGGCAGATCGAACAGCTGCGCCAGGACCTCACCCGACTCGAGGAGCGCAAGGCGCTGGCGGATCGGGCGATCGAGCGTATCGACACGCTGCTGGCCGAGAACGAGGACCCCGCGCTGGCCTCGGTGCTGACCGCCGCGCGGACGCACTGGCACACGGAGCGGCGCCAGCTCGAGAACCAGTGGACGATCACCGACTTCCAGCTGGAGCGCCTGCTGGAGAACCGCCGTTCGCTGATCGAGTCGTCGAGCGACCTGGCGAGCACGTTCTTCGCCAGCAGGGGGATGCACCTCCTGCTCGCCCTCGGAGCCTTCATCGCCGTGTTCGTCGGGTTCCGGGTGGTGTACCACCTGATCATCCGTGCACGCCGCGGCCGCGCTCGATCGTTCTACTCACGCCTGACCCGGGTGCTGTTCCTCTTCACCGCCTTCTTCGCGGCGACGCTGGCGGTGCTGCTGGTGCTCTATGCGGAGGGAGACTGGGTCCTGCTCGGCCTCGCCCTGATCTTCCTCGCCGGGCTCGGGTGGGCCGGTCGCCAGGCGGCGCCGCGATTCGTGGAACAGGTGCGGCTGTTGCTGAACCTCGGTTCGGTGAGAGAGGACGAGCGCGTGGTGATCGATGGGGTCCCGTTTCGTGTGGTGTCGTTGAACCTGCACTCGACGCTGGTGAACCCGATGCTGACCGGCGGTCATATCCGACGTTCGCTGAACAGCCTGATGGACATGGAGTCGCGGCCGTGCAAGAAGGACGAGGTGTGGTTTCCGTGCCGCCAGGACGAGTGGGTGCGTCTCAGCGACGGCACGCGCGGGAAGGTCCTCTATCAGGGCCCGGAGTTCGTGCAGCTCATGTGCAAGGGTGGCGCGAAGATCACCTACCCGACCACCGAGTTCCTCGGCCTGTTCCCGAAGAACCTCTCCACGGACTTCCGCATCCACGAGACCTTCGGTATCGACTACGAGCACCAGGCGATCTGCACCGACGAGGTGCCGCACAAGATGCGCAAGGCCCTGCTGGAGCGGCTGACGGCTCAGATCGGCGCGGACAACGTCCGCAAGATCAAGGTCGAGTTCAAGAGCGCCGGTGCGTCATCCCTCGACTACGCCGCCCTCTGCGACTTCGCCGGCGCGGTGGCGGCGGACTCCGACGTCCTGCAGCGCGCGATCCAGCGGATCCTGGTCGAGGTCTGCAACGAGGAAGGGTGGGTGATTCCGTTCACGCAGGTGACGGTGCACCAGGCGTAGCCGGCGCCGAGTGAACAGCTCCACGGCTCATCGGTCGTGGGAGCGTGGATGGTAGACGACAGATGTGGAGGCAAGCATGACCGACGACCCGATCAGACAGGACGCCGAAGCGAAATCCGCCCCCCGCTTCCTCATCGCCCACACGGGCGACATCGAGGCCGTTCCGTGTCCCTGTGGCATGACGAGACGGGCGTTCACCGGCGATCCCGACCAGGTCGCCTCGCTGCACGTGGTCGACGTCCGCGGCGAGGCGACCGCGCACTACCACAAGAAGCTGACGGAGATCTACTTCGTCCTCCAGGGGGAGGGCGAGATCGAGCTCGACGGCGTGCGCTATCCGGTCGAGTCCGGGAGCGCGATCCTGATCAAGCCCGGCTGCCGCCACCGGGCTCTCGGGAACCTCCGGATCGTGAACGTGCCCATTCCCGCCTTCGATCCCGAGGACGAGTGGTTCGACTGAACCACCCGGATCCAGGGCGGTTCAGCGCGGGGGGGAACAGCGGTTACCGCTTCCTACTCGTCCTTCTTGCCGCGGAAGACCTCGTTCCTCGCCTGAACCAGGTGGCCGTGCAGGATGGTCTTCGTCTTCGCGTCCGTCACCCAGTCGTCGAGGTGCGCGTCCTCGCTCTCGCCGGCCTCGCCGTCGACGCGACGGATGACGATGTCGAGAGTCCACGCAGCGGAGTCCAGGATGCGGTTCACGTCCTTCCCGTCCTTCGAGCTCAGGCCGTTGATGACCTGAGCCCGGGCGGTCGCGAGGAGGTTCAGAGCCGAGTCCTTCAGAATCGCGGCGCGCCAGGTGTTCGCCGCGCTGTCTCGCGCGGCTGCCGAGGCCTTCTCGATCGCCCGGGCGGCGGGACCGCCATCGCTCTCCTCCTCATCCGCGGCGACGGTTGCAGCTCCTCTGGCCGTCGTCAGGCCGAAGGTCTCGAAGGTGACGAGGGCAATGATCAGGCCGAGTGCGCCGATGAGCGCCGTGATGCGTGTGGTTTTCATGGCTACTTGTCCTCCAGGCTGGTCATGAGAAGAGCGAGGTCGTTAAGGACGTCGTGGCAGAGCTCGATCGCCTTGTCTCGCACCACCGGGTCACTGATCAACTCGTTGCAGAGGGCCTCGACCTCGACGAACATCTCCGTACCGACCCGGATCAGGTCCTTGGCGGTCTCCGTGTCGAGCTTCTGTCCGGCCGGTTCCGCCACCAGCCCCGCAGCCAGGGCCGCGTCGTAGATGGTGCGCTTGCTCCAGCCCGTTACGAAAGCGCTGTTCGGTGCGTAGAAGACGTAGGTGAGGAACTCGACCACCTCGTGACGCCCCGGCGAGATGATGAACACGTCACCGAAGTCGGTCTTCTCCGAGGTCAGCGTGAACTTCTCGCTGAGCTGAGGCTCGAAGAAGTCGCTCGTGACCTTGTCGAAGCCGACGCCTCCCGTCGACCATTGCCACTGCCAGAAGCTGAACCGCAGCCGAAGCTCGGTGTTGAAGGGGGCGCGCAGCTGGATCTCGCCGGAGCCGTCGGTCCGACCCCAGTCGTAGACCTTGCCGGTGGTCTCGTCGATCACCTCGACGAAGGTCTGAGCGACCGGCGCGGCGCTGTCACCGGCGTCGGCGACGGAAGTCACGGCGCGACACTCGATGAGCGCGGCCTTGCCCAGTTCGACCTGGCCGAGATCCAGGCTCTCGCCGAGGCTGAAGTCGTACTCCTTGGCGAAGTGCTTGCTCTCCCAGCGATTGTTCCAGAACCTCGTGAGGAACCGGAACCAGGTCTTCGGGGCGATCTTCGTGCGGAACGTCCCGTCGGGCTGAACTCGCCAGCCGCCGAGCCGCCAGGCCGGGGACTTGTCCCATCGGCGCGTGTAGTAGAACACGGTCCGATCGGTGATGGGGGAGCCGAAGGCGTCGACCACCGTGCCCTGTCCGAACGCTGCCCCGTCGAGGATCACCGTCCCGACGTTGTCCGTCTCGCCGGCGCCGAGGTCGGCGGTCAACGCCAGGTTCGGGACGTAACCCGGGAGGTAGGGCCGGGTCCGGTCGGGCGAGATGATCAGGCTGGTCTTGAACTTGTGCTCAGGGGTGTACTGCACCGCGAGCACGTCGAACTGTCCCTTGGCGTTCGTCATCGTCCAGCCGAGCGGCCGGCGGCCGCCGTAGGCGCGAACGCGCACGCCGGGAAGAGGGCCGATCCCTCCGCCGGGCAGCGGACCCTTCACCATCCCGTGAGCGATCGTGCCCACCTCGGTGAAGACCTTGACCGGGTCGAGTGGCCCTCCATTCTCCTCGGTTCGATCACCTTCGATCATCTGGTAGACGCGAGCCAGCTCGGGGATGATCGGGTTGGGGTTCTGGCTTGATACCGGCGGCGGATAGTTCCGCAGCGTGTAGACGGGGCGGAAGAGCATCTGCTTCGCCCAGCCATCCGCGCCGGTGACCCGGCCGGGGTAGCCGCCGCGGATCCTCACACCCGGTACTGGCGAGCTGGTCTCGAGGCTCTTCACCTGGACGTCGCCGAACCATCCCTGAGTCATTCGCGCAGGATCGCGACCGTGAATCCGACTCACGGGGAGCTCGTTCCACCAGTGGTAGGTGGGGAAGAAGCGCGAGTCGGAGTCGACGGGGCGGAAGCGCAGGTGGTAGCGCGCCGGAACCGCGACGGTGTACTCGCCGTTGGAGGCCAGCGTATGGTCGGTCCTCGCCCAGGCGTCCGCGTCCCAGACGGTGACCATGACGTCGTCGGGCACCGGCTGGCCATCGAGGGTCTCGATGCGTCCCGAGATCTCCACCAGACTGTCGAGCTCGAGGTTCACCGACTCACCGGCCTCGGCGAGGTTCATGGTGTACCAGCCGGGTTTGATCAGGCTGTCCTGTGCGTGGTCCTTCACATAGAAGCGGCCGAGTCCGAAGGTCGGCATCCGCATCTGGAGCGTGCCGTCCGCCTCCGTGTAGCCGCGGCCGACGTACACCCAGTTGTCGACGTAGCCGCGCACCTGGATGTCGCCGAGGGGCTCGCCGGTCAGTTTGTTCGACACGGCGATGTCCACCATCCGGGCCGGCTTCATCTCCAGCGTGTGCACCGGTTCGCCGTAGATCTGACGCCACAGGTTGACACCGATGTAGTCCTTGGACAGTGGTCTGGCGATGATCGCGTGGCTGGCCGACACGATGCCGTGCAGGACCCCGTCATTGTCAGTGTAGCCGCCCCAGCTCCAGCTCCGCCCCTCATAGGAGTAGAACCAGACGCGCGATTTGACCGGGGAGCCGCCGGTGTCGACGCAGCGAACCTCCAGCGGGTTTCCATCGGGAAGGACGATGTCCGGCATCGAGCCGCTCTTGGTGCGATACCAGCGGTAGCTGCTGACGAACTCGCCATCGGGATCCACCGCGTGAATGCGGGTCCACTTGGGCCCTCCGATCACCTCGAATGCGCCCATCTCGTCGGTCTCCATGTAGCCCGACCAGTGCCAGCCCTTGTTGTAGGCCCACGCGGAGACGACGATCCCCTCGAGCGGCTCGAAAGCCTGGCTGCGTACACGGCTCGAGATCGGAACGCCTTCTCGAAGAACGATGTTGTAGCTCCGACCGTGCGGCCTGATCCGCTGGCGGAACCGCCACGTGGGCATGTACGTCGAGCCCTCGACGTGGACCGAGATGTGGGCGAGGGTCGGTGCAACGAGCGTGGCGTTGCCTCCGGCGTCCGTCGTCGCCCGCGCCTTGAGCGCGACGTTTCCACGGAGGTCGGCGCGGGCGTCGTAGGCGTCGACCGTGGCATTGGCGATCGGCAGACCCTGTTCGTCCTTGACGTGTACGGCGACCGGATGGCCCGGGTCGAGCGTCAGGTCGATCGTCTGGGTCGTGGCTCCCTCGAGATCGAAGACCCACTGCCCGGTCAGCGCCAGCCCCTGGTCCTGAGGGGGCTCGGCGTAGACGTGCATCGTCGCCGGCTTCTCCTGGAACGCGAAGCGGCCCAGAGCGTCGGTCTCGACGTGCTCGATCAGCTCCAGGTTCTCGGCGTCGAAGAGAGCGACCGTCGCCTCGAAGATCGCGTTTCCATGGGAATCGCTGACCGTACCCGTAAGCTCGCCGGTAGGAGGCGGCGGGCTGCCTTGCGGCATTCCGGCAGGGGGTGCCGGTTTCCAGGGTAGGGCGACGACCAGCGTCCCGAGGGCGATCGCGCCGCCGATGAGGATGTTGTTTCTCGTCTTCTTGTGCATCTCTATCTCCTTCGACCTCAACGCTGGTTCATGGCGGCGTGCAGCTTGCTGACCATCACGGCGGTCCGCTCGGCTCCGAACAGCTCCTGCTCGAGCTCGGCCAGCTCGAGAGACTCCTCGGCGTCCTCGAGCTCTTCGAACGCGAGGAACTCGCGGTCGATGGCGCCCAGCTCATCGGGCAGGTCGGCCGTGCGAGAGCTGTACTCGAACCTGCGCCGGTGCGGTTCGACCGCGCGCACGAGCCCTTGCGCGGCGTCGGAGAGCTCGGTCGGGCTGGACGGAACTTGCAGGTCGCGTCTCACCGCCCGCGCGGAGGGCGCCATCTCGCTGCCCATCGGCGGAGCCTGGGCGTGGTCGGTGGAGCCGCCGGGGAGGAGTCCGTTCGTTCGTCCCGTCGAAGAGCTGGACGTCGACGGACTGAGCGGCTCGCGATCCGGCCCCGAGCTCACCAGGGCGGCGATCAACGCGACGAGGCCAATTGCGATCAATGACAACCAGGGAAAACGTCGACTCTGCATGTCTGGCGGGAGCTGGAGGTTCGAGGTCCTGCGGCGAAAACGGTCCGGACGGCCCTGCGAGAGGGTCCTTCGAATGGGGATCTCGACCCGGGGCGTCGACCGCTTGAGGAGGCCGGCGGGGCCGGAGCCCCGGTGACCCGATTCCGGGACCGGAGCCCTGATCCCGCCTCCTGTGACCCCGGCGCCCCCGCCGGCTACGGGAAGTGCCATGAAGAGCCGACTCGCCTTGCTGGCTGCTTTCAGCCTTCTGTCCGCGGCCCCCGCTCGTACCCAGGGGCTCGTCTACACCTTCCCGGAGCTCGAGGACAGCTGCACCGCGCTCGGCGATCTCGACGGTGACGGGCACCCCGAGCTGGTCGTCGCCAAGGCCGGCACCGAGCTGGACGCCGGCCGGGTCAGCGTCCGCTCGGGCCGCACCGGAGCGGAGCTCTACGGCATCGACGGCCTCGTCCCCGGCACCGGTTTCGCGCTCGCCCTGGCGCGGCTCGACGATCTCGACGGCGACGGCCACGACGATCTGGCCATCGCCAGCCCTCTGCCGTCCGGACCCACGGTGAGCCTTCGATCGGGCCTGACCGGCGCGGTGATCGGCGCCGTCATTCCGTCGGTGGCGGGGGAGTTCGGTCGCGTGCTCGCCTCGGGCGGTGATGTCGACGGCGATGGAGTGAATGATCTCCTGATCGCCTCGCCGAGTCCCTGGGGGGGCGGCCCGGGAGGTTTCGTCGAAGTCGTCTCACCGATGACCGGCGCGTCGTTGCGCGTGCACGCCTCCGGCCAGGTCGAGGCCCTCGTCTTCCTGGGCGACGTGGACGGCGATGGGGCGGATGACTACGCGGTGGGAGCTCCCGACACCGCCGGTCTCGGCATCGGGATGGTGGAGGTCTTCTCGGGAGCGGGTGGCGGTCTGCTCCACTTCTTCTCGGGCGCCAGCATCCACCACGTCTTCGGCGCTGCTCTCGCCGGCGTCGGCGACGTCGACGGTGATGGTGCGGGCGACCTGCTCGTCGGTGCGCCCGGTGAGCAGGTGGCTCCGTACACGACCGGCGCCGCGTACCTCTACTCGGGGGCGTCGGGTGCGCTCCTCCGACACCAGACCTCACCGGGAACCGGGCAGGTGATGTTCGGCAAGAGCCTGGCCGGCGCCGGAGACTACGACGGCGACGGGGTGAGCGACCTGGCGGTGATGCACTCGCACAGCTGGGTGGGAGGAGCGATCAAGAACGTGGGCACCGTCTACGTCTTCTCGGGGGCCACCGGAGCGGAGCTGGAGAGGATGCCCACCTGGGGGCAGCGTGGGCCGATGGTCAGCGCTGGCGACGTCAACCTCGACGGCATCGAGGACCTGCTGCTGGCGAGCCCCGCCACGGCGTCCGGCTTGAGCTCGATGCTCATGCTGGGTGGCGCGCCGCTGCCGGCCTTCTACTGTCAGCCGAGCGGGACCTGCCTCGCGCAGATGATCTGGCCGCGCTCGTCGAGCCTCTCGATCGGCGAGCAGCTCACCGTGCGGGCAAGAGATCTGATGGGCCAGTCGACGGCCATCCTGTTCTGGGGGCGGAGCGAGGCTTCCACGCCCTTCTCCGGCGGAACCCTCTGCGTCGCGGCGCCCCAGGTCCGGACTCCCGCAATGAACACCGGCGGGAGCTCGGGCAGCTGTGACGGCACGCTCACCTACACGTTCACCCGCGGGTACCTGGCGGCGAAGGGGCTCTCGGCCGGCACCGATCTCTTCATGCAGGTCTGGGTTCGAGACGCCGGCGCTCCTCCGCCCGACGACATCGGGATGACGGGGGGCTTGCGCTGCACGCTCTGGCCCTGAGGCCTCACCAGCGATACAGGACCTGAGCCGGGCTGGTCAGGAAACGCACGTAACCGGAGCCGCCGGGCAGGAAGGCCTGGTAGATCCTGACGTCACCGGGATCGGGCGTCGCCGGGAGCGGGAACGAGTAGGTCGCCGGATGATCCTGGCCCACGGCGACGAGGTAGGTCCCCCCCTGGACCTGCTCGCGGTCGAACCACAAGGGATCGAGTCCGGCGAAGAGCGACTGGAGGGCGGGGACGTCGCTCCAGAAGACTCGCGCGCCCCGACCGGGCGGACCGTAGAGCTCGATCGTCTTCGTCGCCCCGGGCGTGTCGTCGCCGGTGACGAGCAGGTAGGGCTCGGCCGGGCTCGGCTCGGTGACCCAGCCGGGCAGCTGGAAGGGGTTGTAGCGCACGCCGCTGATCGTCGCCGTGCCGCTGCCCGCGAAGGGCGGCGCGAGACCACCCCAACCGCTGCCCCCGCGCACCACGTGATGGAACGAACCGCGGACGCGCACCACGCCGCTCATCTCGATCGCCGGCGCGCCCGGGAAGCCCAGACCGGTGATGCCCTGTCCCCCGTAGAGTGAGCAGCCGGATATCGTCACGAAGCTGTTCGAGGTGTCGAGAGCCGGCTTCGCGCCGTCGGTGGGGTGCCCGTTGCAGAGATCGTCCGCGCCTCCCTGGAGCACGCAGTCGACCAGAGCGAGGTTCGACGAGGACACGACCAGGGCGGGCTCGGTCCAGGTCAGGTCCGGGTAGCAACCCTCCGCGCCGTGGAAGACACTACGCGTGACCAGGAGCTCCGCGCAGCTCTTGAACTCGGTCGAGCCCTGCCAGACGATGTCCCAGTCGGGGACGACCTCCAGCACACCGAACTGACAGTCGTCGAACGTCCCACGCCCGGATACACCGATGACCAGCGTGTTCTCGGTGCGCATCCCGGCGATGGTGAAGGTCGGCGCTCCGATCACGTTGCACCCCTCGACCAGGAAGATGTCTCCTGCCGCAGCCACGATGCGCAGCTCCCGGTCGAGCGTGAAAGCGGGGTAGCTGCCGTGATACACCAGCAGGGTGTCGCCGTCGCTGACGAGGGGCGAGGAGACCGCGTCGCTGATGCTCGCGAAGTCCGCCGGACCATCGTCGTCCACCGTCCAGGTCGTCGGCCCCGCCAGGAGCAGGGCGCAGAGAGCGAGTGCGTACATGGCTGCCTCCGGCCGCCGGGGCGGCTCGAGGTTTGGCTGGTCACTCGATTCTACCCGTAACGCTCTCGCCGTGCGCCCTTTTCAGGTTCGTCCGCAGTCGGCCCTGTATCGCTACAGAAAGTCCTCGTCCGCCGCCAGCCGCCAGGTCTCACCCCCATCTGGAGACAGGAGCAGCGTGCGCCAGTGCCCACGCTTCCCGCGCTGGTCGTTGCGATAGAACCAGTAAGTAGACCAGTAGTCCTTGGAGAGGAACAGCTGGCCTTTTCGGTCGATGGTCAGACGGTGGTAGAAGATGCTGTACTCGGAGAACGGGGCGACGACCAGGATACGCGGCGGCTCCCACGGTCCATCGGGACGCTTGCGTTGCATCGCCAGCGTGGCGTGGTGGCTGTGAGGGTAGGGTTCGCCGCTGCGCCAGAGTCGAAAGACGGTGTAGAGCGTGTCGTCCGGGCCGCAGACGAGACCGATGTAGGTCGGTCTCAGATCGGCTCCGGCGGTCACCGGCGCGGTCCAGCCCGAGCCGGCGTCATTCGATCGCTTCGACTTCACGTACTGGAAGGGTCGGCCGTGAGTGCCGATCAAGACGTGCAGGAAACCCTCGCTGTCGATGGTGATGCTGGGCGAGTTGTGCACGTCGTTGGCCGGCGGCCCGTGACCGATCAGGGCGGGCTCCCCGAGCTGGCCCGTCACCCGATCGAAGGTGACGACATAGGTGGGGACCCCGGGCACCTTCTCCTTCGGGTCGGTCGCCTCTCCCCAGGCCACGTGCACCTTCGAGCCGCGCGAGACGATCGAAGAGGGAGTGCCGGAGTGAGACGACATTCCGATACAGGCTCTGGAGAGCAGGATCGGTTCGCCGACCTCGATGCGTCCGGCGACCTTGCGGGGGGTGAAGAGCTCGAGGTCATTGAGACTTCGCCACAGCAGCTTCGGGTCCTTGGCCGTACGGGTGAAGCGCACCAGGGACGGCGGGCCTTCGGGCACGTTGTGGCCGGAGAACTGCTCGATGTCGAAGGACTTTCCGCCGCCGGGAATCGAGTACGAGCCGAAGGTCCCGCCCCCATCGGGGGAGTGGAGCAGGGACGCGCCTTCGCCGGACCGCGCGACGACGTAGATGCCATTGTCCTGGTCGAACGCGACCTTGGTCGTGAGGGACGATCCCGGCAGCCGCGTGGTGATCCACGCGTCGTCACGCAGCGTTGCGAGGCGACTCCCGTCGACCAGGCAGGGGCGATTCTCCAGGTCGAAGTACGGCTGGGTCGTGGTCGGGTACCTGGGCAGGTAGCCGAACTGCGCGTTCTCGTGGCGGTAGGGCTCGAGCTGCAGCGGGGCCTCCAGGGCCGGAGGCGGCCCGGCTCGAACCGTCAGCGTTGACCAGGTCGAGAAGCCGGAGGCATCCTCCGGAGTCGCGCGGAGGTGCACGGTTCCATCCTCGGGGAGAACGTCGACCGCGACCGTCACCGGCGCCGTGCTGCCCGGGGCGAGCCGCACGAGCTCGCTGCTCAATTGCGCCGGCCACGACGCACCGGCGAACTCGAGGGAGAGGTGCACCGACTTCTCGGCTGCGCCGTTGTTGTGAACCTGGAAGGTGATCTCCTGCTCGCTCCCCGGTTCGCCGTAGACGGTCCGCTGGTACGGAGTCAGGAGCCAGCGGTGATCGAGCAGCGGGAACCAGGAGGAAGGCTCGGGCGTCCAGACGCAGCAATCCTGTCCCGGATCGCTCGCGTCCCACTGCGTGACTCCATCGATGGTGATGGTCGCCCGAGCCGAGGGGAGCTTCAGGCACCAGGGTTCGATCGTGCCGCTTGTGCTTCCAGGCAGCTTCATGCTGACGCCGCCCCGTTGCACGGCGGCTTCGCGGATCAGCTCGCCGTCGGCATCGACCACTTGCACGGTCGCGGCGCTCTCCGGGAGCCCGGTCACCCCGACCTCGAACTCTCTCCGCCTCGGTCCGAAGCAGACAGTCGCCGGCCCGTCGTCGCCGGCCAGGACGATCGGTTCTCGATGCCGCTCGTCCTTGTGCCCTCGCGCCGTCTCGATGACGTAGTTCGGGCAGTTCGTCCGGAACCCCCACACCATCTCCTCGCCGTAGCGATCCTGCGAGACGGTGATGTTCAGCGCGAAGAGCCCCTTTCGCTCGACGCGCGTCGAGAGCTTCGCGCTCAGGAGGGGGCCGAGGCCCTTCCCCCTCGCCAGGCCGTCGTCGGGGATGGCGACCTCCTGCCGCACCCGCCGGTCCGGCCCGACGAGGATGGCGCGCAGCTCGGTGTGGCGGCCGCGCCGGTTGGTGTCGCGCTTGAAGACCTCGACCTCCAGCTCGCCGGGTTCGGCGAGGAAGTAGACGCCGCCGCATCCGCCGAAGAGGAGCTCGGGTTGCGGCGTGTCGTTCTGCGGTGCGCCGGTGAGCGTGCTCGCGAAAAGACCGGCGAGCAGCCACATCCAGAATCTCAGCATCGGCAGTCTCCTCCGAGGTCGTACGACATTCAGGTTCGTGATCACTCCGCCGGAAACAACGCCTCGACCAGCGACACCGCCTCGGCCGGCAGCTCGACCTCGACCGCGGCGAGGTTGTGCTCGAGCTGCTCCGGGGTCGAGGCGCCGATGATCACCGAGCTGATCTCCGGGCGGCGCAGGACCCAGGCGAGCGCGAGCTGCTCGGGGCGCAGCTGCAACGACTCCGCGAGGGTACAGAAGTGGCGCACTCGCTCGAGCGTCTCCTCACCGAGCTTGCCCTCCAGCCACTGCGGCTGAAGCTTGGCACGGCTGCCCTCGGGAATGCCGTCGCTGTACTTGCCGGTCAGCACACCACCGCGCAGCGGACTCCAGACCACGACCCCGATTCCCAGCTTCCGCGCGGCGGGCAACACGTCCTCCTCGATCGAGCGCTCGAGCAGGCTGTACTCCGGCTGCTCGACCTGCGGCGGGTAGAGGTTGCGGCGATCGGCGAGCTCGTACGCCGCCTCGAGGCTCTCCGCGGACCAGACGCTGGTGCCCCAGTACAGGACCTTGCCCTGACGAACGAGGTCGTCCATCGCTCGCGCGGTCTCCTCGAGCGGCGTCTCCTCGTCCTCGCGATGGCAGAAGTAGAAGTCGAGGTAGTCGGTGCCCAGCCGTCGCAGTGAACCTTCCACGCTCTGCATGATGTGCTTGCGCGAGAGCCCGCGATCGTTGGGATCGTCGCTCATCGCGAAGTACACCTTGCTCGAGATGATCAGGTCGTCGCGCCGGTACGCGGGGAGCATCCGACCGAAGACGAGCTCCGCCTCGCCGTCGCTGTAGACGTCCGCGAGGTCGATGTAGTTGACGCCGGCCTCGACGGCCCGCCGCACCACCTCGCGCGCGTTCTCCTCGTCGCTCCCGCCCCCGAAGGTGATCCAGCCGCCGAGGGAGAGGGCGCTGACCTTCACTCCGCTGTTACCCAGCCGTCGGTACTCCATGGCCGGATGATAACCCGTGAGGTCGGTGTAATCCGGAGTGGACTCGAAGGATGCGGAGTCGCCGGGTATTCTCGGGTGCATCATGTGCACCTTCACCGCTCTCTTCCGACGCGGCGCGCTTCCCCTGGCGCTGCTGGCCCTCTCCACGACGGCGCTCGCTCAGTTGCCCGAGCGCCCCAACGTCATCTACTTCATGGCGGACGAGCTTGGTTACTACGAGCTGTCGGCGATGGGTCACCCGCACCTCGAGACGCCGCGGATCGACCGGATGGCCGCGGAAGGAGTGCGCTTCACGCAGGCGCTCGCCGGGTCGGCGCTGTGCGCACCGACCCGCGGGTCGCTGATGACCGGCAAGCACAGCGGTCACTCCTCGGTGCGCACCAACGGCGGCGGCACTCCGCTGCGGGCCGAGGAAGCGACGGTGGCCTCCCTGCTGAAGGGCGCGGGTTACGCCACCGGGGGCTTCGGCAAGTGGGGTTGCGGTGGGCGCGGCTCGACCGGCGTTCCCGAGCAACACGGCTTCGACGTCTTCTTCGGCTACTACGACCAGGTTCACGCGCACAGCTACTACCCCCCGTACCTGGTCCGCAACAGCGAAGAGGTCGAGCTGCCGGGAAACCGCGGCGGACGGAGCGGAGAGACCTACTCGCACTACGTCATCTTCGAGGCGGCCAAGCAGTTCATCCGGGAGAACGCGGAGCAACCCTTCTTCTGCTACCTGCCGGTGACGCCGCCGCACGGGATGTTCGACCTCCCCGAGGACGACCCGGGGTGGACGAAGTTCGAGGACAAGCCCTGGCCGCTGGAGGCGCGCCGCTACGCCGCGATGGTCTCGATGCTCGATCGCCAGCTGGGTGAGGTCCTCGACCTGCTCGCCGAGCTCGGGCTCGACGAGAAGACGATCGTCTTCTTCTGCGGCGACAACGGCGGCCAGGACTACTTCAAGGATGAGGAGCACCCGCGCGGCTTCCACGGCCCCAACGTGAATCCGAAGACCGGAGTCGAGTTCCGCGGACAGAAAGGGAAGCTCTACGAGGGCGGCCTGCGCATTCCGATGATCGTCCGCTGGCCCGGGCTGATCGAGCCGGGGCGCGTCAGCGACTACCTGTGGTACTTCCCCGACGTGATGCCGACGCTGGCCGAGCTGGCGGGCGTGAGCGTTCCCGCGGCTACCGACGGAATCTCGATCGTGCCCGAGCTGGTCGGCGCGGAGATCGTGGGGCGGGAGGTGTTCGAGCACCCGTTCCTGTACTGGGAGCTGGGCGGGCAGGTCGCCGTTCGCGTGAAGAACTGGAAGGCGATACGCCCCGCGCGCGAAAGGGACTGGGAGCTCTACGATCTGACGACCGACGTCAGCGAGACCGTCGACCTCGCGGGTGAGCACCCGGAGAAGCTGGCCGAGATGAGAGCCCTCGCCGAGGCGGCGCACCAGCCCGCGGTGGAGGGAGTGTTCACCGATCGCGCCGATCACGAGAAGGACCGCCGCGCGAAGTGGGGGGACACCAAGCAGGCGAAGCAGTCGGCGAAGCCGGAGAAGGTCCACACGATGCCGACCGAGGGCCTGATCCCGACCACCGACTGGAAGGTCGAGCGGGTCAGCAGCGAGTCGAGACAGAACGGCAAGCTCGCCAGATGCGCATTCGATGGCGACCCGAGAACTCACTGGCACTCGCGCTTCCAGGGCGAGGTGGCCGCTCATCCGCACGAGCTGGTGATCGACCTGGGGCGGGAGTACGAGATCCGCGGCCTCCGCTACCTCGCCCGTCAGGTCGGTGGGTGGAACGGGGCGCTGGCGAAGGGCGAGCTCCAGGTGAGCGCCTCCGCAACCGAGTTCGGCGAAACGCCCCTCGAGCTCTCGTTCGAGAAGGTGAGAGAGGCGCAGGAGGTGACCTTCGAGCCGCTCACCGGGCGCTTCGTCCGCCTTCGCATCCTCTCCGAGGTGAATGGCGGACCCTGGGCCTCGATCGCCGAGATCGGCGTCATCGGCGATTGATCACTCCGGAGAGGGTTTGCGGTTTTACCGGGTCCCGGAATTCAGAATCTCGGGTCCATCTTCGAGGGCACTTCCGATCCTCCTGGTCCGTCGAGGAATCAGGGCGTAATGTCGTCCCCGGATCGACCCGTCGAAGCTGCTCACCCTTTTCCGGGAGGGAAAGATGTGCATAGAGAGGAGTAAGGGGCAGAGATTCTGTTCCATCGCGACGACCGCTTCGTGTGCGGCCTTCCTTTTGTTCGGGCTCGTCAGCGCGGTGAACGGTGCCCCACTTCCAGCGGGCGACGTCGACCCCGCGCTATCGACGGTCGATTTGCATCCGGCCGGCGGCGTCGAGGCCACCGGTCGTGATGAAGTCCGGATCGTGATCACCGTGCTCGACGAGGCCGGCCTCCCGGTCGAAGGCGCGATGGTGACGGTCGGCAGCGAGATCGACGCGGACATCATCGCTCAGCCGGTGGCCCCCAGCGATGTCACCGGTCGAGCCGTGGCGACGATGGCCAGCACGATGAGCGGGCTGCGAACGATCACCGTAAACGTGACCGACGCAGGACAGACGACGGCGATCGACAACCCACCGATGCTGCTCTTCCTGGACCCCGAGCCACGGCCGAACGTGGTGGTCGTTCTGGTCGACGACATCGGGACCGACTTCCTGTCGATGTTCGACGACATCAATCCGTATCGCACTGACCTCCCCTACGTTCACGGGGAGCCGGGTGCAGGGGACATCCCGGGGAACGGCCCGGGGACCTCCAACCTCTACGTCGGCTGCCCGACCATTCAGAGCCTGGCCGACGCCGGCGTGACGTTCCACAACGCCTACGCGATGCCGGTCTGCTCGCCAGCTCGGGCCAGCTTGCTGACCGGCGAGTACCCGGTGCGGCACGGCGTCGGGACCATCCTGCGCTTCGACTTCGACGGAGGAACACTCGACGAATTCGGCGACCCCGGCTTCGAGTTTCCGACCCTCACCGAGATGATGCAGCGGGTCGGGTACGACGACGGGATCTTCGGGAAGTGGCACCTCGGTGCGCCGCGCCTCGACATGCATCCCACCGAGGGCAAGGACTTTCACCGCGGGTGGGCATCGATCCCCGAGCGCGGGCACTTCACCGAGTTCCGCTGCGTCTTCAACGGGGTCAACACCGTTCCGCACCCGCCCAGTGGGCTGGGAACCTACTACGACTGGGTCTTCAACCGGAATCACCTGACCCAGGCCGAGGTCGAAGCGGATCCCGACTCGCTGCAGACGACCTATGCGACGATCGTCCAGGTCGAGGAGGCGCTCGAGTGGTGCAACAGTCGCACCGCGCCCTTCTTCTGCCTGCTCACCCCCAACGCGGCGCACGGACCCTGGGGACTCCTTCCCCCGGAGCTCTTGACCAACACGGCCGAGTACATGGAGCACCCGCTCAACGGCTTCAGCAGTCACTGCGCCGCGATCGAGGCGTTGGACACTATGCTCGGAGAATTCATCGCCGGGCTCGATCCGCTGAAGCGCGATTCGACGCTGTTCATCCTGATGGGAGACAACGGGACCCCCGAGACGTGCCTGGAGCACGCGCGTGGCATCGGCCCGATCGGCACGACCCTGGATCCGGGGGGCGATAACTTCGGCCTCCCCGACGAGATCTACGGCAGCGGTAAGCTCCTGGGTGATACCTACAACTTCATGCTCAACCAGGATCCGAGCCGCTTCAAGCACGGTGTCTACGAGAAGGGGATCCGGGTTCCCCTGATCGTGTCGGGCTACGGAGTGGAGAACGGGGGCAGGGTCTCCAGGGCGCTGGTGGACATCGTCGACGTCTATCCGACGATCGCCGAGCTCCTCGGCGCGCCCGTTCCCCCGGATCAGCACGGGATCTCCTTCCTGCCGGTCCTCGAGGACGAGGTCGATTACCTCACCCACGCCCGAGACTTCAGCTACAGCGAGATCTTCTCGCCCACAGGCAATACGAACCCCGGGACGGTGTTCACCGAACGCAAGGTCTCCTGCTCGATGATCATCCCCGGGGCCGGGCGCTACAAGGTCGTACGCGACGAGCTCGCGGACACCGGGGACGAATTCTACCGGCTGCAGGACGAGACCGGCCACTTCGACGATCCCTTCGAGACCGAGCCGATTCCCCACGGCCCGGACGATCCCGCCTACGACCACTACATGACGGTCGTGGCGAAGATGGAAGCGGTCATGGCCAGCGGGGACGATACCGGCCCCAACTTCTGCGAGACCGCCGAGAACTTCTGCAGCTCCACGCCCAACTCCAGCGGCGGAGCGGCGGTGATGAGCGTCAACGGTTCCTGCAGCGTGGTCCTGAACGACATGACCCTGATCGCGGAGCCGGTTCCGAACGGCTTCGGGATCTTCTACTACTGTGCGACCCAGGTGAACGGCGGCGACGGGGTGCCCTTCGGCAATGGAATGCGCTGCGCCGGCGGCTCCGCCATCTACCGCCTGCCGATCGTCTTCTCGCCCGCGGGGAGGATGGAGCACGACCTGGACATCACCGATCCTCCGAGTCCGGCGGGGCAGATTGGCGTCGGCTCGACCTGGCACTTCCAGGCCTGGTTCCGTGATCCCGCCGGCGGTGGGGCGGAGTTCGATCTCTCCGACGGGCTCACGGTGACCTTCTACCTCTGATCTCGAGCCGATACCGACTGCGAGGCGACGGGGCGGGGCGTGAGCCCCGCCTCGTCCGCATTTGAGCGCGGGGTGACCGGGTGGAGCTTGCGCCGGCTCGGGACGGGGCCGTAGGGTATCGCCCCCGCTCCCCGACCCCGACGCGCTCCCGATCATGCAAGAATCCACTTCCGCTCCCGAGGCGGCAACCGGCTGGTACGCATCCCTTCCCGAGTGGCAGCAGGAAGGACTGCCGATCTTCATCCTGCTGCTGGTCGTCGGTTTCGTGATCGCTCGCTTGCCGAAGGTCGATGTCGGGCACACGAAGACCTATCGGCGGCGGCGGCTGATGAACTGGCTGCCGCTCGGGTTGACCTACGCTCTCCTGTACATGGGGCGCTACAACCTGACCGTGAGCGCCAACGCGTTCACCGAAACTGTTGGCCCTGATGGCGAAGTGCTGATGTACAACGCCGACTTCGCCACGATCTTCGCGGTGGGGACGATTGTCTACGGAGTCTCTTTCGTCATCAACGGGCCGCTAACCGATCGCTTCGGAGGGCGAGCAGCAATCCTGACCGGTGCCGTGGGGGCTGCGATAGCGAACGTCCTGATGGGGGTTTGCGCGTACCTGGCCGTCAACGGGGATGGTGATAGCAGCCGGTTCGTCGCGGCGAATCTCACCCTCATCTATTGCGTGCTCTACGCGGTGAACATGTATTTCCAGAGTTTCGGGGCCGTCGCAATCGTGAAGGTCAATGCACAGTGGTTCCACGTTCGGGAGCGTGGGGTCTTCGGTGCGATCTTCGGCATCCTGATCTCACTGGGCATATACCTGGCGTTCGATGTCGGGGGGATGATCCTGCACTCGTTCGGGATCCCGATGGTGTACTTCGTCCCCGCCGCCCTGCTGGTGATCTTCTGGGCGATCGATGTCTTCGTCGTCCGGAACACGCCCGCCGAGACGGGGCACGGCGAGTTCGACCCGGGTGACGCCTCTTCCGGCGACGACGGCCCGCGCCTCTCCGCCGTCAAGGTGTTCAAGATGATGCTCCGCAACCCGATCATCTTGACCATCGCGGGGATCGAGTTCTGCAGCGGCTTCCTGCGCCAGGCGATCATGCAGTGGTACAAGCTCTTCGCCAAGCAGACCGACGAGGTCCTCGGTTTGCGGGAAACCCTCGTGAACGAGCACTGGGGGATGTGGCTCTGTATCGCAGGAATCAGCGGCGGTGTGATCGCCGGAATCCTCTCCGACCACGTCTTCGGCTCGCGGCGCGGGCCGGTGGCCTTCCTGCTGTACGGGGTGATGTTGATCGGTGCGGTCGTTCTGACCTTCGCCTACCAGACGTCGATCGTCGGGCCGCTGGTGATCGTCATGTCGCTGGCCGTGATCGGTGTCCACGGCATGCTGTCCGGGACCGCCAGCATGGACTTCGGCGGGCGCAAGAACGCCGGGACCGCGGTGGGCCTCATCGACGGCTTTGTCTATCTGGGAACCGGTGCGATGGCCATCACGTACGGCTTGACTCTCCCGGAAGTCGATCCCAGCGGCGAACCCATCGGACCGGCCGCCAACCCCGACAACTGGATCGCCTGGCCGGTCGCGATGATCCCGCTGGCGTTGATCGGTGTGGTGCTGGCGGCCAAGATCTGGCACGCCTACCCGAAGCCGATGAAGAAGAAGGGCTAGGAGCTCAACTCGGGTACTTCAGCTCCCAGAGCTTTCCGAGCACCTCCTCGAGGTGCGCGCCGAGCTTGTCGGGCTGGTCGGTGATCTCCGGCTCGTTCTTGAAGACCGAGTAGGGGATCTGCTGCCCTTGCACCTGCAGGAAGCTCGGATCGGCGCCGGAGAACTCCGCCCAGTCCGACTCCTTGTAGAGCATCTCGAGCTTCTTGTCCTCGAGCGCGTGCTCCAGGACGCTGTCCGGCTTGTCGGGGTTGTAACGGCGCCGGTTCTTGCGCAGCGACTCCTCCCAGGAGCAGTCGATGTACAGCGTCGCCGCTTTCTCCATGATCTCCGGGGAGAGGTAGTCGTAGGCGGTCTTGAAGCCGCCGTGCTCCGAGCCGCGGGAGAACTCGATGAAGAGAGTGCGGCCCTCGAAGAAGTCGGGCCGGTCGCGGAGCAGCTTGGCCGTGTCGTGATTGAAGCGCTCGATCAGGAAGTTCCAGAAGAACTTGTCCTTGAAGACGTAGCCCTCCATCGTCTTCCCCTCGTAGGTGAAGAAGCGATCGGAGATCAGGCGCTCCTTGCCGTGCTTCTCCCAGATGTCGTCGTCCTCGAAGCGCTCCCAGAGGATGCAGAAGTCATCCATCTCCTCCAGCTCGGCGATGTGGAAGCGCTCCAGCCGTTCCTCGATAGGGCAACTCTTGAGGTAGTCGATCACCTCGGACTTTCCGGCGGCGGGGCGACCGTTGAAGATGATGATGTCGAATGTCTTCTGCACCGGAGTGATCTCCTCTTCTCGATGGGGAACGGGGCGATTCGGGCCGAAAAGTCTCGACTCGGCGCCCTGCGTTGTCAAGGGAAGGGGCCGGCGGATGGCCTCTCGCCGTCGCCGGAGCGCTCACCAGAGGATTCACGATATCGAGACGTGTGGCGTTCGCGGACCGGCCGGCGGTCCGGTACTCTCACGCGCGGCAACTCCCCATGCGCGCGACCACCGGCTGCCTCCTCCTCCTGCTCCTCTTTCCGGCTTCGATCGGATGCCGGAGCGTGGACACGTCCACCGAGTCCACGCCCCCGCCGGCAGAACCGGTCGAGGTTCCGTGGGTGACCGCCGGGGTGTCGGTCGAGGGTCGAGGAATCGAGTACACGATCCTCGGCGACGGCGAGGTCACCGTGCTCCTCATCGGCGGCATCCACGGCAACGAGGAGGCGGGGACGCCGCTCCTCCTGCACCTCGCCGACCTCCTCGCGCGGTGCGCCGAGCCGCCCGCCTGGATGGAGAATCGGCGGGTGGTGATCCTGCCGGAGTCCAACCCCGACGGGCTCGCCGCCGGCAAGCGGCACAACGCCCGCAACGTGGACCTCAACCGCAACTTCCCCTCGAAGAACTTCTGGACGGGCGGGGGCGGCGGCACCACTCCGCTGAGCGAGCCGGAGAGCCAGGTGATCCAGCAGCTGGTCCTGGAACTCGAGCCCGATCGGATCCTCACCTTTCACATGCCGGTGAACGTGATCGACTACGACGGCCCCGCGCGGGGCCTGGCCCGGGTCATGGGCGAGGCGTCGACGCTACCGGTGAAGCGGATCGGCTCGCGCCCCGGCTCGCTCGGCTCCTGGGCGGGGCTCGACCTGGGCATCCCCATCATCACCGTCGAGCTGCCCGCGTCGGCGCGTGACCTCGAGCTGGAGGAGTCGTGGGAGCTCTACGGTCCGATGATCCTCGCGGCGATCGAGTACGAGCGCTGACCGCGCGCGGGTCAGCCGCCCGCGGTATCATCGTCGCCGCTCGCCCCCTTCCGCCGCCGCACCGCGTCCCGCAGCAGGAACTCGATGTGCGCGTTGAGGCTGCGCAGGTCGTGCGAGGCCCAGGTGCGCAGCTCCTCCATCAGGCTCGGGGGGAGCCTGAGGAGGAAGGGCTTGCGCTTGGGGCGGGCGGGCTTGTCCCCGCCGCCCTCGGGAGTCTCGGGAGGGGTCAAGAACGCGTCAGTTGTAGAGGCTGCCCGTGTTGAGGACCGGGGTGGGGGCGGACTGGCCGCAGAGCACCACCAGGAGGTTGCCGACCAGCGTTGCGCGCCGCTCGTCGTCGAGCTCGACCACGCCGCGGTCACCGAGGTCGGCCAGAGCGTGCTCGACCATGCTCACCGCGCCCTCGACGATCTGCTTGCGGGCGGCGATGATCGCCTGCGCCTGCTGGCGCTGGAGCATCGCCGAGGCGATCTCCGGGGCGTAGGCGAGGTGCGAGAGGCGGGACTCCAGCACGTGGATCCCCGCGCGGTGCAGCCGCTCGCCCAGCATCACCTGCAGCTCCTCGGCGACCTGGACGCTGTCCCCGCGCAGCGAGACGATGTCCTCGTCGGAGTGCTCGTCGTAGGGGTGGGTGCTGGCCAGCTGCCGCACCGCCGCCTCGATCTGGATGTCGACGTACTCCTGGTAGCTCTCGACGTCGAAGAGCGCCTGCGCGGAGTCCTCGACCTGCCAGACCACCACCGCACCGATCTCGATCGGATTGCCACCGAGGTCGTTCACCTTGATCGTCTCGCTGGCGACGTTGTGCGCGCGCAGCGAGAGCTTGTGCTTGACGGTGAAGGGGTTGGTCCAGAAGAACCCCTGCTTGCGGACGGTGCCCTTGTACTTGCCGAAGAGCACCATCACCCGGCACATGTTCGGGCCGACGATGTAGAAGCCGGGCAAGGTCAGCGGGATCAGCGCGACGCCGAGGATCAGGGTCGGCGCGATCACCGCGGGGCCGGGCTGCTGAAGGATCAGCGTGGTGATCCAGGTGGCGGTGACCAGGATCAGGAGAATGAAGATCGGCCAGCCGGAGATCGGGTCTCGCGGGCGTTCGGTGGAGCGGGGCTTGTCGTTCATGGCAGGTGTCCTCTGCAGTTGGTTGGTATCGGAATGATATCATTCTGATACCGCTTCATGGAGCCGTTATTCAGGGCCTCGGGCCCCGCCTTCGATTCTTCGTAAGTAACTGTCATAAAGAGGTTTGCATCAGTCATGGGCGCGCTGGACAGGTGACGGACGACCCGCGAAAGGCTATTTCAGGTCACCGATCCCCGCGTGGGGGCCCATCGAGGAGGAGACCGAGGATGATCGAGGCGAGCTGGCTGGCGGCGCTGCTGCTGGTGTCCGGAGCGGGGGACCCGGGTGGTCCGACCGGGATCGAGAAAGACGGCGACTACGCGGTGGTGGTGCGCGAGTCGACCGCCGCCGACCCCGCCTGGCGGGAGGTGGTCGACGCGCTGGTCGACAAGCACGGCGCGGCGACGGTGACCTGGACCGACTCGGTGACCGAGGCCTTGCCCGGATTGAAGGAGCGCCTTCCCCGCTTCGCCTGCTTCGTGGTGAAGCCGACCGAGGCGGGGCGCGAGCTCGTCATCGACGTGCACCGGTTGACCCGCGCGCTCGACGACGACCCGTACGGCGATGTGAGGTGGGGGATCCTGACCGGCTACGAGGCGGCGGACGCGCAGCGGATCGCGCGGCGGAGCGAGCCGCTGCAGGTGCGCCGCTTCGCGGGGGGCACCTGCTTCTCGCTCGAGGCGTTCGAGGAGGGCGTCGCCTACGATGAGAGCAAGCAGGGTCGCATGCTTCGCAAGGAGCAGGGCGGTGAGGTGGAGGAGGCGAGCTGTGCTCCCGACGCGACGCTGGAGCTGGCCAAGGCGCTGGTCGAGTACCGACCCGACTACTTCATGACCAGCGGCCACGCGACCAGCCGCGACTGGCAGATCGGGTACCGCTTCAAGAGCGGTCAGTTCCGCTGCCTCGACGGGCAGCTCATCGGGATCGACACCTCGAACGTGGGTTTCAAGATCGAGTCGCCGAACCCCAAGGTCTACACCGCGTCCGGCAACTGCCTGATGGGGCTGGTCGACGGCGAGCAGGCGATGGCCGTGGCCTGGATGCACTCGGGGGGCGTGCACCAGCTGCTCGGCTACGTCGTCTCCACCTGGTACGGTTTTGGCGGCCGCGGCGAGAAGGACTACTTCATCGCACAGGCGGGGCGCTTCACCCTGGCAGAGTCCTTCTTCCTGCAGAACCAGCGGCTGCTCCACCGGCTGGAGACGGAGTTTTCCGCGACCGCTCGCGTGAGCTTCGACCGCTGGGACATCGAGCAGAACGGCAACCTTCCCAACGAGCTGGCCGCCGAGCACGGGCTGACCGATCGCGACGAGGTGGGGCTCTTGTGGGACCGCGACACGGTCGCGTTCTACGGCGACCCGGCGTGGGAAGCGCGGGTGGTGCCCCAGCGGGAGCTGGACTGGGAGCAGGAGTTGACCGAGGAGGAGGGGCGCTTCCGCTTCGAGGTCACCGCTCGCACGGCCGGCAACTGGGGGATCCCGCCGATGGCCTTCCTGCCGTACCGGGTGAAGGAGATCCGCGTCACCACCGGAGCCGAGCTGCAACCGCTGATCACCGACGACTTCCTTCTGCTGCCGCTGAAGGGGGAGCGGAACGACGACGAGAGCGTCATCGTCGAGTTCGAGGCGACGCGTCGGTAGCGCGGCGTCAGCCGTCCAGCTCGGCCAGGAGCTCGGCGAGTTTCACCGGGTCCGGCTCGATGGTGTGGAAGAAGCGCTCCGCCCCTTCGGGGATCTCGAGGGTGCCGCCGGAGAGGAGGGGGGAGCGGGCACTGGACTTCCCCCGGGAGATCTCGAAGCAGACCTCGTAGGGGCCCGGCGCCGACACCCGGAGAACGAGCTGATCCCGCTCGTCGAAGTCTCCCACCACGATGGGCACTCTCGCCTCGAGTCTGCCCCCCTCGAGCCGCTGCGCCGTCTCCCACCGATACGAGGGCTGAAGCAGCCTGACTCGAAGGCGGCGCGAAGTCTCCGGCCGCTCGAAGTCCTCGGCCAGGGACAGGGTGATCGGGATTCCCTCTCCGAGGGTGACCGTTCGGTCTTCCTCGATTCCCTCCAGGCCCTGCTGCCGGAAGCCGCGCGCGATGACCACCACGTCGGTCGGTCCCGGGGGCACGTAGAGCTCGAGTGGCTGTCCGTGCAGACCGAACGCGGAACCCAGGCGATCCCCGTCGCGGCCGATCGGGTAGTACGCCCGAGCCTGTGGAATCTCCCGGCCGTCCTCGTCGACGACCCGGATCCTCAGCGTCCGCAGTACCTCCGCGATCGGGATTCTCTCGAGACGTGGGTCCTCGGTCGCCTCGCCGATCGGGATGACGACGTCGGGGATGACCAGCGCCGGATCGGGGTGGTTGTAGATACGCACGTTCAGGTCGGCGACGCCGGCCGGGACCTGAGCGAGATCGAAGCGACCGTCCTTCTCCGCCCGTCGACCCGCAACCAGTGGCGCCCTCGTCCCTTCGGGCTCGGTGCCCTCGCGGTAGATGAGCTCGACGTCGAGTCGGTTCCCGAGAATGATCCCCTCGCAGTCGATCGAGCCGGCGAGGCTGCCGGTGTGTCGCAGGACCACCAGCACATCCTTCGCACCTGGGGCGAGGAGCGGGGTCTCGTAGACGACCAAGCCCTCTTCGTACCCCTCCAACCGGAAGACGGAGCCCGGGGCCGTGCCACGGAGCTCGAACGACCCGTCGGCTCCCGAAGGCGCTCCCTCGTATTCCGGCGGCAACCACCAGATGCCCGCTTCGTGCCACTCCTCGTCCCTCGAAACTGTCGGGTCCCCTCGACCGACGTGGACGGCGCCCCTGGTTTCGGACGGCAGCGGCATCGTCCAGGTGCACTGAACCGGCGTGTCCGAGGCGAACTGGGGGAGCACGTAGGCTCCCTCGATCGGGTTCCCGAACTCGTCGACGACTCGTCCACTGGCCAGGAAGGGACTGTTCGAGAGCCGTATCTCTCCGAGGTCCGATTCAACCGGCGTATTCTGCTCCGCCAGCCAGACCGTGGCGGACGCGAGAGGCCGCTCCGTGTTGTCGGTCGGAGTTCCGTCCCCGTACTTTCCTGGCAGGTCGAACCGCAGCTCGTCGGGAGCGTGGTCGCGAAAGTCCGGACTGGGGGCAACCGCGAACTTCCCGCCTCGGTCGGTCTCGAACCAGGTGACGGCAGCCTTCACGTAGGGACCACTCCGCTCGACTTCGACGATCCGCAGTCGAGTGCAGGCCAGCGGCTCTCCATCGGGGCCGAAGACGAGCCCGGTCCAGATCGATTCCACCTCATTGGTGGTCGCAGAGGAACGCTCGGCAGTCGGTTCCCCTTCCCAGGAGCAACCGGGTCCCAGGAGTGCTGCGAGGAGGACGAGGGCAATGGGCGGGGCCGCACGCATCGCTACTCGATCCGGCTGCCGCGGTACTCGTTCCCCATCGGGCCCTTGATCTCGATCCCACTCACCTCACCGTCGTCCCCGCGCTCGAAACGGATCTCGGTGGTGCCGTCGTCGTCGACGTGGAAGAAGACCGTCTTCGACTGGGGGATCAGCTCGACCTCCTTCTCCTCGTCGTCGCCCCCTTCACGCTTCGTGGAAGCGATCAACTTCTTCCCGTCGCGCCGGATCGTGGCGACGATGCGCGGGACGCCGGGGATCTCGATAGCGTAGCTGCCGGCGTACTCGTCGAGGATCTTCCCGTCGACCGGCTTCCCGCGGCGCCTCGCGGTCTCCTCGGCCTTGTCGCGCTCGCGCTTCTCCACGAAGCGCTGATAGGCGAAGGTCGGCGGGAAGAGCTCGGGGATCTCGAGCATCTGCTCGCCCTTCTTCAGCTCTTTCGCGAGGTCGAAGACGACCACCTCCTCGAAGTTGTGGAAGTGGTAGAGGTAGACGAGCCCCTTCTTCAGGTCGAAGACGTTCGAGTACTGCGTCGGCGCACCGCCCTCCTGCGCGGTGCCCGCCAGCACCCGCCGGCAGAGGGCGAGGTCGACGTTCTTCGCGGCTTCGAGCTTGCCGACCGCCGAGTCGTAGCGCGGGCACATCGCCCGGTCATTCTCCTGGCGAGACTGGTAGAAGTTGGTGGACACCTGGTACGAGCCCTCCTTGCGCACGAACTCGTCCCCCTCGATGATCACCGAGTCCCCCGAGCTGTCGGCGAACATCAGCATCGCATTCTCGAGCATCCGGAGGTCGTAGCGGGCGAAGAAGGTCACCACCTCCTCGACGTTCGAGCATGTCGACATCACCTCGTCGATCAGGTTCCCCTCGAAGACCTCCTTGCCCTCCTGCTTCTTCATCGGGAAGCGCCCGGTGGCGAAGCCGTCGAAGGCGACCCCCGCCTCGTTCATGCCGCCCTGCGGGAAGCCGTTGTCGAAGCCGACGTAGACGCGCCCGAGCCGCTCCTTCTCCCCGGGCACGAACCAGATCTGGACGTTGGGGTTCCAGAAGTCCTCGTTGTTCCCGAACAGCACCTCGCCGTTCCCGCAGACCAGGAACGCGGTGCACGGCAGCGCGGGAGCGGCGAGGAGCGTGGTGATGATCAGCGTGGCGAATCGGATCGGTAGCTTCATGAGTCCATTCCTCCAGAGCCACGAAGCTACCCCGCGTCGCCGCGAGCCGCAAGGCGGGCACGGGCGGTCACGCAGCGACCATCCCGGGGATCATGCAGGTGCCGAATCCGGCCATGGCGGTTCGCGAGGCCCCCTGGAACCCGTATCCTCCTGGCCTGCAGGGACACGCCTGGATGCCGTGTCCAGACAGGTGCCCCGAATGCCACCGTGGGAACGGTCCGCGACAAACTCCGAGCACACGACGATGAACGACTACAACGATCCCGACGGATTCCCCGAATCGGAACATGAGTGGGAGGAGGAAGCCGCCGGTTCGCACGCCCAGGGGAAGGGCTACTTCGACATCGGCGAATGCCTGAGCGATGGCTGGAACAACACGATCCAGAACCTGGGCCCCGTCGTTGGCGTCCTGTTCCTGGGCTGGATGTTGATGATGGTCTCCTACTTCACGTGTATCGGGATCTTCCTCCTGGTGCCCGCCTTTATCTGGGGCATCACCCTCTTCCTCCTGAACACCCACGACGGTCGCTGCGATGCCAACGACCTGTTCGCGGGATTCCGGCAGTACGGCAAGGTGATCGGACGGTCACTCGGTCTCTTCCTCATGCTGATGCTCCTGGGGATCCTCGGGTCCTCGGTTCAGTACCTGGGGATGTTCATGGAAAGCGAGGGGCTCATGCTGGTGGGCATCATCGTGAACCTGGCCTGGTCGTTCGGGGTGATGGTGCGCCTGTACTGGGCGATGTTCTTCCTCGTCGACCAGGACCTGGACGCCGTCTCCAGTCTGAAGGCGTCCTGGGCGGCGACCTCCGGGAACTGGTTCCGCCTGGTCCTCCTCGGGTTGCTGTCCGGGCTGATCAACCTGGCCGGGATCCTGGCGCTGATCGTGGGAATCTTCGTCTCGATACCGGTGACCTATCTGATGTTCACCTCCTCCTATCGCCAGGCCGTCGGAGGGCCGGCGCCGGGCAGGTAGCGAGGTCGGGCGCGATTCCGCCTGACCGTCGGCGTCAGCAGGCGGAGGAGCTCAGGCGAGCTCGGCCCCTACGCTCACTGAGCCAGTGAGAAGGGGAACGGGTAGTGGAATCCCATGTCCACGATCCCGCGGTCCTGGCGGTGGTCGGTGCGGGTCGTTCCCCGGATCATCCGCGCGAACGGGCTACCCGTGTCGACGCATGGACTGTCGGCTGGTTGCCCCGCCAGCACCTGTGAGAGGTAGTGGTCGCCGAAGAGCCCCGTCACGAAGAGCGGATCGGTATCGATGCACCCGACCCCGAACCACGGCTGTCCCGTGCCCAGCTCGACGTCGCTGAAGACTACGGTCGGCTGCGCACCGCCGGCGACGAACAGCGATTCCGGCCCATTGTTCCAGAGAATGCAGCTGTCCACCGTCGCGGCGAACTGGGTGGAGCACCAGATGCCGCCTCCGGTTCCGGCGAGATTGCCGGCGACCGTGTTGTTGACCAGGGTGTGAGTGCCACCAGCTTGCAGCATGACCCCGCCTCCGGCGTTGGCGGCTTCGTTGTCGTGAATCAGGTTGTTGGTCAAGGTGACCGGACATCCTCCACCGACGTTGATCCCGCCTCCGTCGGTCTCGGAGAAGTTCCGTTCGATCCGGCAGTCGGCTAGCTCGATCTCGATCCCCCCTTCGATATCGATCCCACCACCAACGAAGGACTCGTTGTCGGTGATGTGACAACCGGTCACCGTCGCTATCGTGTCGATGCGCAGCTTGAGGGCGCCACCGCCCATGTGTGAGGAGTTGCCGTCGAGAAGACACCTGGTGAGGAAGACCTCCGTGGCCTCCACGCAGATCGCGCCACCTCACCCGCCGCCCGTCGGCGTGGTGTGATTGTCGCGCAAGATGCAGTAGAGGAGCTCCGTCTCGTCGGATTCCCAGAGATCGATTCCGCCGCCGACGTGCTCGCAGAGGTTCTGGGTGATCAGCGAGCGCCAGATCAACATCCCGCTCTGGTACGAGAAGATCCCCCCGCCGTCCCATCCCGAGAAGTTCTCCCGGATCGAGCAGCGGATGATCCACGCGTGGCTGCCATTCAGGTATAGCCCGCCCCCTTCGGCGACGGCGACGTTCTTGGCCACGATGCACTCGATGAGTTGCAGGTCGTACCCCTCGCAGCGAATCCCACCTCCCTGGCCATTGCTCCCGTTCTGGATGGTGAACCCGCTCACGACGGCGGGGATGTCACTGAGTGGACTCGCGAGCGAGATGACCGATCCGGCAGTGCCGCCATCGATGGTCGTCACGTGCGGCCCGAGCTCGCTCCGCAGCCGCAGCGACTTCCCCAGGAAGTCGAGGTTCTCGGGATAGGTGCCCGGTCGGACGATGATCGTGTCGACGAGACCGACCATCGGATCGGCGATCGCCAGCTGGATCGTCGGGAAGTCGTCGGGCACGTACCACGTCGCCTGGGCGAGTCCGACGGAGGGCGCGCCGAGCAGCAGGGCCAGGGCGGCTAGCGTTCGCATCACTCATCTCCTCCTTCCTGGGAGTCCGTGAGCTTCCCCCGCGCGAGCGCCGGAACCGGCCCCGTGGGGGCGTCATTCCTCGAGCCAGGATATGAGATTCTGACGAGTCGACCACCCGCGGAGTTCCGTACGATCGGCGCCCCTCCGTCCAGCCGCCCAGGAGACGATGATGCTGCAGGGAATCCCCATTTCGAGCCTCACGGTCGCGCTGCTGTGCCTCTCGTGCCTTCCCCGGACCGAGCACCACGACGTCGTCGTCTACGGCGGCACCTCGAGCGGCGTGGCAGCGGCGATCCAGGTCGCCCGGATGGGGAAGAGCGTCGTGATCGTCGAGCCGGGGCAGCACCTGGGCGGGCTGACCGCCGGCGGTCTGGGGTGGACCGACTCGGGGAGGAAGAGTGTCATCGGCGGGATCAGCCGGGAGTTCTACCAGCGGATCAAGCAGCACTACGATCAGCCGGACGCGTGGAAGTACCAGAGGCCAGAGGAGTACAGCCGCTACCGCCCCGGCGACGACGCGATGTGGACCTTCGAGCCGCACGTCGCCGAGCGGATCTTCCACGAGCTGCTGGAGGAGCACGGCGTGCTGGTCCACCTCGGCGCGAGGCTGAACCGCGGCGAGGGCGGCGTGACGCTGAGCGAGACGGACCCACCGCGCGTGCTGGCGTTCACCACCGATTCCGGGCGTCGCTTCCGCGGCTCGATGTTCATCGATGCGACCTACGAGGGCGACCTGATGGCCGCGGCCGGGGTCAGCTACACCGTCGGGCGCGAGGCGAACGACGAGTACGGGGAGACGCTCAACGGCGTCGAGCGGATCTGGAACATCAGCAGCCACCGCTTCGTGGTCGACGTCGATCCGTACGTCATACCGGGTGACCCTGAGAGTGGTCTGCTGCCGGGGATCGATCCGGGTCCCTGGCCCGAGGATGGTGAAGGCGACCACCGCGTCCAGGCGTACTGCTACCGGATGTGCATGAGCGACGTCCCCGAGAACCGGATTCCGTTTCCGAAGCCGACCGACTACGACGAGCGCTGGTACGAGCTGCTCCTGCGCAACTTCGAGGCGGGCGACCTGCGGCTGCCGCTGAAACCCGACCGGATGCCCAACGGCAAGACCGACACCAACAACAACTGTGCGGTCAGCACCGACTTCATCGGGCAGAACTACGCGTACCCCGAAGCCGGCTACGACGAGCGGGAGAAGATCCTGGCGACGCACGAGACCTATCAGAAAGGGCTGATGTGGACGCTGGCCAACCACCCTCGCGTGCCGGAGGAGATCCGCGAGAAGACGAGCCGCTGGGGGCTGCCGAGGGACGAGTTCCAGGACAGCGGCGGCTGGCCGCACCAGATCTACGTGCGCGAGGCACGGCGCATGGTCGGCGACCACGTCATGACCGAGCTCGATTGCCGGCGGCTGCGCGAGACGCCGATGTCGGTGGGCATGGGCTCCTACAACATGGACTCGCACAACTGCATGCGGTACGTGACGGCTGAGGGCTTCGTGCAGAACGAAGGCGACGTCCAGCAGAGCCCGGGCGGTCCCTATCAGATCAGCTACCTCTCGATCGTCCCGCGACGCGGCGAGGTCGCGAACCTGGCCGTTCCGATCTGCGTCTCCAGCTCTCACATCGCCTACGGATCGATCCGGATGGAGCCGGTGTTCATGATCCTCGGGCAGAGCGCGGCGACGGCGGTTGTGCAAGCGATCGATGGGGAGTTCGCTCTCCAGGACGTGCCGTACGAGGCGTTGAGCGCGCGACTGATCGCCGATGGCCAGGTGCTGGAGAGCGAGGGGGCGGCCCCCCTCGAGCGGCCGGGGATCGCTCTCGAGTCGCTAGAAGGAACCGTCGCTGACGACGCGACCGCTCAGCTGGTCGGGCGCTGGGTGCCGAGCTGCAGCGTGTCGGGGTACGTCGGGAACCGGTACCTGCACGACGGCAACTTCGGCAAGGGGGCGAGCGCGGTTCGCTTCACGGCGACGCTACCGGAAGCCGGCGAGTACGAGGTACGACTCGCCTACACGTGCAACCCGAACCGGGCGGCTGACGTACCGGTGAAGGTCGAGACCGCGGCGGGCCCGGCGAGCGTCCTCGTCGACCAGCGGATCGCCCCGCCGATCGAAGGAACGTGGATCCGGCTGGGGACCTGGGCCTTCGCCCCGGGCGAGACGGAGGTCACGGTGTCCAACGAAGGGACCGACGGCTACGTCATCGCCGACGCGGTCCAGTTCCTGCCCACGAAGGAGTAGACATGATCACCCCGCTCTTGATCCTCGCCTCGCTCGCCGCCGTCGATCCCCCGCGCCCCAACGTCGTGGTGATCCTCGCCGACGACCTCGGCTACGGCGATCTCGGCTGCTACAACGACGAGTCCAAGGTCCCCACGCCGCACATCGATCGCCTGGCTGGTGAGGGGCTGCGCTTCCTCGACGCGCACTCTCCGTCGTCGGTCTGCACGCCGACTCGCTACGGCCTGCTGACCGGTCGGTACGCGTGGCGGACCGCGCTGAAAAGCCACGTCATCTGGGAGTGGGACCCACCGCTCCTGGAAGAACCGCGGATCACGCTACCCGAGCTCCTGCGCGGCGCCGGCTATCACACCGCGTGCATCGGCAAGTGGCACCTCGGCTGGGACTGGCCGCTCGACGAGTCCAGCCCGGCGGAGTGGGAGACCGACGCGCCGAGCCGGCCGAAGGCACAGCGCAACCAGATCGGCGCGCACGTCGAGTGGGATCGACCCCTCGCGGGCGGCCCGCTGGTCCACGGCTTCGACCACTACTTCGGCGACGACGTGCCGAACTTCCCGCCGTACACCTTCATCGAGGACGACCGCGTGGTGACCCTGCCCACCGTGGCGAAACCCGCCGGCATGTTCGGTGTCCCCGGGCCGGCCGCACCGGGCTGGGACCTGACCACGGTGCTGCCCACGATCACCCGGCGCGCGGCGGCGTGGATCGACGAGCGGGCGCGCGAGGACGACGATCGCCCCTTCTTCCTCTACTTCTCGCTCACCGCGCCGCACACGCCGATCGCACCCTCGCTGCACTTCCGCGGTAAATCGGAGGCGGGGGACTACGGCGACTTCGTGCACGAGGTGGACTGGAGCGTGGGCGAGGTGCTCGCCGCGCTCGAGCGGAACGGGCTGACCGAGAACACGCTGCTCGTCTTCACCTCCGACAACGGCTCCCCGCAGCGCGATGGGACGAACATGTCGGGGCCGGTCGGTTCGGTGAAGAAGCGGTTCGGTCACGATCCCTCGCGGCCGTGGCGCGGCCTGAAGGCGGACATCTGGGAGGGCGGACACCGTGTGCCCTTCCTGGTGCGCTGGCCCGGCCGCGTGCCGGTGGGTGGCATCTGCGAGCAGTCGACGACGCACACCGACCTGTACCGGACCATCGCCACCCTGCTCGAGCTCTCCGTACCCGACGATGGGGGAGAGGACAGCTTCGACTTCTCCGCGGTGTGGCTCGATCCGGAGACTGCGCCGGTGCGCGACCACGTCGTCCACCACTCGCACCACGGTGTCTTCGCGATTCGCGAGGGGCGGTGGAAGCTGATCCTCGGCAAGAGCTCCGGTGGTTTCACGAAGTGGAAGCCCCCGGCGGACGCTCCCGCGGGACAGCTCTACGATCTGGTCGAGGATCCCGCGGAAGAGCGGAACCTCTACACGGATCACCCCGAGATCGTCGAGCGACTCACCGCGCGCCTCACGGCCATTCGCGAGGCGGGACGGTCGGCTCCGGGCGATCCTCGGTGATCGACGGATTCACACCTCCGCCGACAGGGAGAAGTCCCGGTCGCCGCCGAGCTAGGTCGAACCTCTCGCAACGAACGAGAGGTCCGACCCAGGCCTACACGGATGAGTGGATCGCGACTCACAGGTGCATCACGCTTCCGGAACTGGAGCGGATGGCCTGTCCGCCAATCACCACCGATGCCTGCAGGATCAGCAGGGGGCGCTTCGAGAACGCGACAGCGTAGGCGCTGGAAAAGTCGCGGCTGATGCTCCCCGTCGGCCCGATCACTCCGAGCGGGATGGCGGTCCGCGCCTTGCACATCGGGCCCTTCTCCAGGCTGCCGGTCGCCGGGAGGATCGGTTCACAGCCCAGGTACAAGCGAACGTTGCCGCCCACGGGACCCAGGATCTCGACGCGCAGGCCGCCACCCACCTGACGAGTGAAGGTCAAGACGGGATCTGCCTCCGCCGGCTCTTCCAGATAACCGGTGTTCCAGTAGCTGGTGACGGTGGCGCCGGAGATCCGGGCCGAGCCCTGGTTGCCCAGACCGTCGCCGTCGACTCCATCGTAGCCCCAACCCCAGGCGTCGATCCCACCGAGGCCGCCGGCGACGACATTCGAAGCGATCCCGGAGAGGATCAGCTCGGCTCCCGGCTGGACCACGATACCGTCCCCCCCATCGCCGGCGACGTCGCCCCACTCGGGGTAGCCCTGGTAGCCCCCTTCTCCTCCGGTGACGCTGGTCAGCGCGACGCACACCACGGAATCGTCGTCGATGACCAGCCCACTGCCTCCATCGCCGGCATCCTCCATCCATCCTTCGCCTCCCGTTCCGCCGGTGATCTCGCATTCGACCAGCTCGACCCGCGAGGTGCCATCGACGATCACGGTGTCGAAGCCGGTCATCCCGTCCGCCGGGGTGCCGTAGTGGCGCACCAGCAGATCGCGGATTCGAACGTCGGCACAGTCGGTGATATGAAGGTCGTCACAGACCTGCCCCTCGACGAAGACGGGGGCGGCACAGTTCGCGATCGAGATCCCGTCCATGTGGAAGTGCTCGATCGAGAACCACGGGCCGGGGGGCAGGTCGTGAATCGTGATCGCACCGTTGATGTACGCCGCACTACCCTCCTCGACGATCGAGAGCGCCTTGTCGGTGCTGAATCCGGTGTAGAATCCACCCCGGACCAGCAGGGTATCGCCATCGAGGACCCCCGGTGCGGCGACGGCCTCGGGCAGGTCCAGGAAGTCGCTCCCCGGGCCCCCACTGGCATCCACGACGTAGGTGTCTGCGAGGGCGAGGGAGGGAATGAGGCAGATCAGGGTGAGGACAAGGGGAGGTCTCCGGTGGAAGTGCATGGGCTGCTCCTTCGCAGGCTTCTGCGTGGTGGCAAGACGTTGGAGTTCTACTCACCGGGACGACCGCGGGAGTCTCGAATCCGCGAGCTCGTCTCCGGGTGACTCATGCCTGCATCCGGAGAGTTCGCCTGACGTCACGGCAAACGACAGGTTTCTCGGCCCACGCCGCCGACGTGGCCGGCGAGGCGGGTTGCAGCAGGGCGTCGCCTCACCAATGCCGCGCCCTGGCGTTCCCCGGAGTCTCCTTCTCGTCGACCGGACCCGGGGCTCACGGCTTACGGCGTGAAGGTCACCTTCACCGCATTGGTCAGGTTGAACTCCAGCACACACGGAGGCGGAGTCGAGGGGTCGCGGTACCAGTGCTGGAAGTTCCACGTCGACCCGGCCGTGATGTGGAAGGTGGACGCAAAGTTGGCCAGCGTATGGGCGACGATTCCCGGTCCCAGAGTCGATCCGCAGGGATCCGTCGGGATGGGCGGTAGGAACCGCGTGATCGGAGCGCTCATGCAGCGCAGGCCCGAACCGAAGGGAGCCAGGGCCTGGTTGGCGGACATGATGTAGAGCCCGAACTGGGCCGGCGGGAGCTCGCTCGCGACGAGGACCAGATCGTCCAGGGCCACACTCGGGGTCCCGAAGCCGCTGAGCAAGCTGCCGCTCAGCGTCGAGTTCATGCATCCGGCGCAGGGATCGGGATTCGAGCACGGCGCGTTCACCGCGGAGCAGAAGCAGTACGGGGTGAAGGGGGTCGCGTTCCAGCCTCCGGGATGAACGTAGGAGACCGCCGAGCCGATGCCCGTGACCGTCAATCCGTGGGCGGCGGTCGATGAGGTGGTGTGGGGCCCGGCACTGATCGAGAGCGTGGCCGCGGAGAAGCAGCTTCCTGGAATGGGGGTGAAGGCCGTCGAAGCGATGGCCGCCCCGTCCAGCAGCACGTTCGACGACCCCGCACCGACGTCGCTGTTCGCCGCGTAGACCGTCACGTAGTGCGCGAAGAACCCGCTGACCGTGCAGAAGGAGTTGCTGGTTCGATACTGATCGGTGGGGAGGACGTTGACCATGGCCGGCCCTCCCGGGCTGCAGTCACTCCGCATGTACTGGACGACCTGGATCGGCTCATTCGCCTTGAACACGTGGCTGCCCGTGAGGTCGTCCAGCTCGAGATACTCACCACGGTCCAGCTGCGGGAGGAGCGGAGCCCTATCCAGAAGCACGTCCGTGCCGTCCACCGAGGCGATGACCCGGTAGTTGGCTCCGCAGGGCATCGTCGGCCAATCCGAGACCAGCACCCGGTTGCCCCAGGTCCCGACGGGTTGCGCCATCTCACAGACGAAATCGGCGCCGGTGATGGTGCCCGGGATGTAGGCGCAACCGGACCCGTTGGTGACGGCGACCGGGTTGTCCGCGGTGATGATCGTCCCGGTGAGACTGCCTGCGCTGACGCTTACGGAGGTATCGCTCGCGCTAGCTCTAACCGCGAGAGCACGCCGTGCCGTCGAACCACTCGGCGATCGCCTCGACGATCTCGTCGGACGCGTCCTCCTGGATGAAGTGCCCGGCTCCTTCGAGGATCCGTGTCGAGTGATCGAGGAAGCACCGCTGGAACCTCTCCCGCTCCCGTGCGCGAAACGCGAAGTCGCGGTCCCCCCACAGGATCAGCGCGGGCAGGTGGCTCAGGGTGGCGCAGTCGCGCTCCACCTCGGCCAGGAAGTCCCGGCTTGCCAGGATCTCGCGCGGGAAGACGTGGGTCGGCCACCGCGAAGCTCGCGTGCGAAAGGGACCTCGGTAGGCGCGCATCACCTGACGATCGATCCGGTGGCGTCGCACGCCTCCCGGGATGAGCACGTTGACGAAAGCGTTGAAGTGCGTGATCGCGAACCGGCCGACCGGTCCGCCCATCAGCCTAGAGAACCACTCGAAGTGCCGGTCGCCGTCGACCGGCCAGCACCAGGTGTTGCCGATCACCAGGGCGCGAAACCGCTCCGGCGCGCGACCGGCGACCCTCAGGCCAATCGGACCTCCCCAGTCCTGCACCATCAGCGTGATCTCCGTCAGGTCGAGTTGCCTCACGAAGGAGGCGACCACCTCGGCGTGCGAGGCGGGGAGGAAGTCGTATCCCTCCTTCGCTCGCGACAGGCCGAAGCCGGGGTAGTCCAGCGCGACGCAGCGGAAACGGTGAGCCAGCCCGGCGATGATGTCTCGGTAGAGGAGCGACCAGGTCGGGTTGCCGTGCAGGAGCAGGAGGACCGGCCCCTCTCCCTCGTCGACGTAGTGTACGTGGTGGTCATCGACCTGCATGAAGCGGCTCTCGACCGGGAATAGCGATTCCGGCCACCAGTCGGGCCGCGGTTCGAGCGGCGAGGTCATGAGCTCGATTCTACCGTTCTGGCCTCACCCGCCGAGCAGATCCCCCGCCGTCGCCGTGGGATCGAACCCGCTTCCGTCGGGCATCGGCGCGGGCTCGACGCCGATCGCGCCACCTCCTCGCCACAGGTAGAGGGCCCCGGAGTTGACCACGCCGCCGTGGTCCGCGAAGGGCGCTGGCACTACCAGGTCGAGCAGCGTGTCGCCGTTCTGGTCGAAGACCAGCATCCCCGTGCTGGCGTACCCGAGCTGGTCCCCCGGCCCGACGCCACCCGAGGTGAGCACCGAAGCCGGTGGCGGCTCCGAGGTCCCCGGTCCGGATAGGAGGGATGAACCTTCCCACACGTACACCGCTCCGCTGTTCGGGACACCGGTGGGATCCGCGCTTCTCGCCGAGACGATCAGGTCGTCGACCATGTCGCCGGTCACGTCGGCGAGGACCACGGAGGGGGCGCTCGCCTCGCCGAGCCGATCGCCGGCGGAGGGGTTTGCCGCGCGCAGGATCAGAGCCTCGGGCGCGGCACCCAGGTCGCTGCCCCCGCGCCAGACGATGAACGCGCCGGCGTCCGGCACGGTGAGATGATCGACGAATGCTCCACCGGCGACGAGGTCGAGGGTTCCATCTCCCGTCAGGTCGAGCACGCGAACCCCCTGTCCCGTCCCTCGACCGAGTCGATCGCCGGGACCGTGATCGGAGGCGACGAGGCTGCGCGCGTACCCGCCGTCGAAACCCGGCCCCCCCTCCCAGACGTGCACCGCCCCCACGCCCTCGAAGCCGTTCACTTCCGCCTCCGCCGCGCCGGCGATCAGATCGAGCCAGGAGTCGCCGGTCACGTCGAACAGCTGCAGGCCCGGACCGGTCACGTCCCCGAGACGGTCGCCGTCACTCGGTTGCGGCCCGCCGAGGTCGGGGGCCTCGAGCACCCAGCTCACCGGCGGCACCCCCTGGTCGAAGCTCGTCGCTCCGTCCCACCCGAAGACCTTGCCCGCGTCGACGCGCGAGCCCACGTCCGCCAGTGAAGCGCCGGCCAGCACGTCCAGCCGGCCGTCGACGTTCACGTCGACGATGAGCACCCCCTGTCCGGACACCTGCCCGAGCCGCTCCCCCTGGTCGTCGCCGCGCAGGAAGCACGTCGGATCCGCCGGCCCCGACAGGTAGGGCCCACCCTCGAAGAGGTAGAGCTCACCGCTCCCCTGGTCGGCGTTCTCGGCCGCCGCCAGGACATCGAGCACCCCGTCGCCGGTCAGGTCCGCGAACTGCACCGCCAGCCCGTTCCCTCCCGCGAGCTGATCGCCCGGCTGCCCCGAGACGACGATGAACTCGGCGCGCGGAGCCGCGGACATCCAGGCCAGGTCCTGCTCGCCCTTCCAGATGAAGATGCCGCCCGAGTCGGCGTGGAAATAGACGTCGGCGAACCGCGCCCCGGCCACCACGTCCAGGCGACCGTCCCCGGTCACGTCCGCGAACTGGATCCCCTGTCCCGAAGCCTCGCCCAGCTGATCCCCGGCGGCCATGTTCGACGTGGCCGTGAGGTCGAGCTCCACCGTCGGCGCGGGGTGACCGCCGAGCTGCGCGCTCCCCTTCCACAGGTAGATCGCGCCAGCGTCGTTCAGCCCCGCTCGATCCGCCAGCGACGCGCCGACGACCACGTCCTGTAGCCCGTCGCCGTCGATCACCTGCACGCCGGCGCCCGTGGCGAGGCCGAGGCGATCTCCCGGAGCGGCGCCCGGGACCGAGAGGCGAGCGAGAGGCGCGGGCTCGGGAGTCGTGAGGAGGGACGGCCCGAGGGACCAGACCCACCAGCCCCCGGCGTTCACGACGGTGTCGACATCGGCCCAGGTCGAGCCGGCGATCAGCTCGGGAACGCCGTCGCCGGTCAGGTCCTCGACCAGCACCGGAAGGCTGCCCAGCTGGTCGTCCGCCTCGGGGTTCGGCCGGCGGAAGGTCACGTCGGCGGGGCGCGTGCCCTGCAAGCTCGGGCTCCCGAGCCAGCCGAAGATCGCGCCGGCGTTCGTCGCGCCCCCGACGTCGGCCAGCTCGGCAGCGAGTAGAACGTCCAGGATTCCGTCGCGATCGAGGTCGACGAGCTGCAGCGCGGGTGCCGCAGCCTCGCCGAGCTGGTCGCCGGCATTGAGCGCGGCGAGTTCCAGCACGCAGTCGGGGGCACCGAGCGGGTCGCTCCCCGCCAGCCAGACGAAGGCGGCTCCCGCGTTGACCTCTCCCTGGCGATCGGCGAGGCGCGCCACCGCGATCAGGTCGTCGAGTCCGTCGCCGCTGACGTCTCCGTGTCGGACCAGCGCCCCCGAATCGCCGAGCACGGGCACCGGCACCACGAGGGTCGCCGGGGTCGTCGCGCCCGCGGGTGAGGAGGAGGTCGGTAGCAGCTGGAAGTGCAGGTCCACCCGCTCCCCCGTCCCCTCCGGCACCAGCCAGCGCACCCGACGGGTGAAGGGTGGCACGAACGGCGGCCCGGGTTCGAGCACCAGCCCCGCCGGGGGATTCAGGAGGTGCAGCTCGACGGGGGTGTCCCCTCCCTTCACGTGCAGCTCGAGGTGGCAGACCGAGCCGATCGCCGCCAGTCGGTCCAGGCTCACGGTCAGCTCAGCTCGCACTCGGTGGCTGTCGATCCCGGTCGCCCCGCTGGTGGGAGTTCCCTGTCTCGAGTGCGCGAAAGGGATGGCGAGGGGGGCGAGGCAGGCGACGAGAATGCGAGTGCGCATGGAGCTCCGGTGTCGGTCAGGGTGTGGGGGGACAGATCCCCCCACCCGCTTCCGAGAGAAGGCACTGCAGCGGGTCAACCGGGGATCGAATTCCCTCCCTCGATCCCACTCCCGACCCCTCGCGTTCCAAGGAGTACACTCGATGGGCCATGGAGAAGCGCCCGCTGCTGAACTGGCGCCTCCAGGGGGGGGCCCTCGTGATCGCCGCTCTGGGGTGCGCGTACCTGAGCCTGGTCCTGCGCGGTGACCTCGATCACTGGCTCCTGTGTTGCCTCGGTGCGGTCGCGTTCAGCGTGCTGGTGATGCTCGTCCTCTGGGCCGCCGCCCTCGGCTCACTCCTGCAGTGGCTCGGCAAGAGAGGGTGGCGCTTCGGCCCGACCGGCTGGAACGCCTTTCTCGCCATCTGCATCGTCGGTCTGGGCCTCGTGGTCTCGTTCTTCCCGGGAATGGAGGTCCACTGCTGGGAATTACGCTCCGCGAAAGAGTGGTGCGAGCGGTGCGTCCCGGCGATCGAGCGACACCGCGAGGTTCACGGAACTTATCCAGCGAGGCTCTCCGAGGTGGAGGGGCTTCCGGCACGGCCGTGGCTGGGCACCAGGAATGTCAACTGGATCCCCGAGGAGGACGGTTTTGGCTTCGGCGTCTACTTCGGGGCACTCTGCGGCTGGAGCTGGGACTCGCGAAGCCAGTGCTGGAGCACGTACGACTAGCCGCTCCCTTCGGCACGAAGGTGGCGTACCTCGAGGGCTGGTTCGTCGCCCCCGAACCGCGAGGGCAGGGCGTTGGGCGGGCACTCGTCGCCGCAGCCGAGGCGTGGGGGCGCGAGCAGGGGTGTCGCGAGCTCGCCTCGGACACCGAGCACGAAAACGATGTCAGCACGGCGGCGCACCTGGCCCTCGGCTTCGAAGACGTCGGCCTCGTCCGCTGTTTTCGGTAGGAGCTCGGAGACGGGGAGTGACAGCCGGACCAGGTTGCTGCTCTGCGCACCCGGAGGGGCGTGGGCGTGTGGCAGAGCTGTTCGTCGCCGCTCGTTCCGGAGTCGTGCGCCTCGGGATCGCCCCAGCAGTGGAAGATGTCACCGCTCCGCTCCGGCCGCCGAGCGGTTATCCTCTCTCCACCATGAAGAGTCACCGAGAAGAGCTCTGGATCGAGATCCCCACGCGCCGCGAATTCCGGAACATCACGCCCGACGTCGAGCGGGCGCTCGAACGGAGCGGCATCCGCGAAGGCTTCTGCCTGGTGAACGCGATGCACATCACCGCGAGCGTCTTCATCAACGACGACGAGTCCGGCCTGCACGCCGACTACGAGCGCTGGCTCGAGAAGCTCGCCCCGCACGAGCCGATCTCCGCGTACCGGCACAACCGGACGGGGGAGGACAACGGGGACGCGCACCTCAAGCGCCAGGTGATGGGGCGCGAGGTGGTCGTCGCCGTCACCAACGGCGCGCTCGACTTCGGCCCCTGGGAGCAGATCTTCTACGGCGAGTTCGACGGCGGACGCCGCAAACGGGTGCTGGTGAAGATCATCGGGGAGTAGGTGGGCCGCCGCCACCACACCCTTCGACTCACACCCCCGCCGGCAAGGAGATGACCCGGTCGCCGTCCACCGCCTGCTCCGCCAGCCGCTTCCGGTACCGCAAGTGCCGCCGCCGCGTCGCCTCGACCAGCGGCCCCCACGTCGCCGCGGTGAGGTCGTGGCGGATCAGCAGGCGCCACAGCCAGCTCGAGCGCTTGTACAGGTAGCTCATCGCGAGGTACGGAAGCACCGCCGGCCACTCCGCAGGGCGACGCCTCCAGATCGAGGCGTGGGAGAAGAGGCGCTGATAGCACCAGTCGCGTCCCGCCTCGAGCTGCTCGGGGGTCAGGTGCTTCGGCTGGAAGACCGCGTGCGCGGTGTCGTAGAGCTTCCAGTCGCGATGCAGCAGCCGCCCCGCCGCCTCCAGCCGGCGGAAGAGCGGGGTCCCCGGATACGGGGTGAGGATGTGGAAGGTCGAGCACTCCAGCCGCTGCTCCTCGATCCACGTCGCGGTTCGCTCGAAGACGTCCTCGCGGTCGTGATCGAAACCGAAGACGAAGCTGCCGTTCACCTGGATTCCGTGGTCGTGGAAGATCCGCACGCGGCGGGCGTAGTCCTCGACGAGCGGCGTCTTCTTGCTGGCGTCGCGCAGGTTGGCATCGGTGAGTGACTCGAAGCCGACAAAGACGCCGGTGCAGCCCGCCAGGGCCATCTCGCGTACCAGCGACGGGGCGTCGGTCACGTCGATCGTCACCGCCGCGCTCCAGATCAGCTCCAGCGGCTGCAGCGCGCGACACAGTCGCCGCAGGTAGTCGGGCCGGGCACCGAGGTTGTTGTCGACGAACACCGCGTAGCGCTGGCCGTCGGCGCAGATCTCGGCGGCCACCTGCTCCGGATCTCGCTCGCGATACGGCATTCTCAGCCCTCGGGTGGAGAGGTAGCAGAAGCCGCAGCGGTTGGAGCAGCCCTCGGTGGCGATGACGCTGGTCGTGGTCAGGAAGGCGCGGTGATCGAGCAGGTCGCGGCGGGGGGAGACCGGCGTCTCCGCATTCCAGTAATCGTCGCAGTACACCTCCCCCAGCTCGCCGTTCTCGACATCGGCCAGGATTCGCGGCCAGACCCCGGTTCCCTCGCCGATCGCGATGGCGTCGGCGTGCCGTGCGACCTCGTCCGCGCACGAGCTCACGTGCAAACCGCCCATCACCACCTTCGCCCCGCGCTGTCGATACCACCGAGCGAGCTCGTAGGCGCGCTCGGCGAAGGTCAGGTGGACGGTGATGCCGACCACCTCGGGGAAGGGGTCGGCCGGCGGCGGCCCGTTGAGCAGGTTCTCGTCCCAGCAGGACACGCTCCAATTCTCCGGGGTCGCCCCCGCGACGCTGGTCAGCGCGAGGGACGGCGTCAACACGTGCTTGCCGTAGCTCGCGTAGGGGTCCTTGGCGTAGAAGGGATTGATCAGCAGCGCATGACGCCGCTTCACCGCCCCGACGCGCGCGTCCGGATCGAGGGACGGAGCCTCGCTCATCTCCTTCGGCAATCTCGGCCGGCGCGCCGCCGCGCGCGAGAGAGCGGGATCGTTGCAGAACAGGTGCTTCATTCTCCCCGCGTCGCCCGGATCAGCGCCTCCATGTGATCGAGGTAGCGCGTCAGGGCCCGGCGCCCCTTGGCCGTGAGGCGGTACACCGTCCGGGGCGTCCGCCCCTTGAACTGCTTCTTGCAGGAGACGTAGCCCGCTTCCTCGAGCTTGCGGGCGTGCACGCTCACGTTGCCGTCGGTCGCGTCCAGCATCTCCCGCAGCTCGGTGTGGGAGAGGGTCGAGTTGACCGCCAGCGCGCTCAGGATGCCGAGCCGCAGTTGCTCGTGAATGAGCTTGTCGAAGCCGGTGTCACCCATCGAGAGACCAGGTATGCGGCGGAGGGGAGAGGACTCCTCCGCTCTTCGTTCAGCCGCCATGTCGCCTCGCTATCCAGAAGCCACCAATCGCATGAAGAACGCCGAAGCCCAGCCCCAGGAGCGGAGTGCCCCACGACGGCGGGGCGAGGATGGCGATGATCCCCAGGGCCATGAAGCCCGCGCCGGTCAACGGCACCGGGCGAACCGAGAAGGCGCCGCCGCTGACCACCGCGGCGCCGAAGAGCACGAGCCACGTCGCGGGCAAGGCGTCGTACAGCTCCGCGCGAGCCAGAACGAAGGTCATCGCCGCGCCGGCGACGAGCCCGGGCGACAACCCGAGCAGGAACTTGCGCCCCACGCCGCTGAAGAGCGGCAGGCCCTGGGCCGAGGCCTTGCTCCACATCGCCCAGGCTCCGCCGACCAGCGCGACTCCGGCCGCGACGAGCCAGGTGGAGAGCCAGGCCTCGCGCGACTCGGACCGGGAGGAGACCACCGCCGCCGTCAGGCCGACGGCGCCCATGAACACCGCACCCCACCCCGACACCGCGGTGAAGCGCCCCGAGCGCTCGATCGTCGAGCGGATGAATCCCAGATCCGAGACCGCCCGATCTCCGAGCGATCCATGCGGCTCATCGGGCTCCGGGGAGGGCTCTACCAAGAACATGACTCGATCGTCTCCGTCATGCTACGCGCGGTCAAGCACTTTATGGCATAAAGTTATTGCTCGTTCGGGGAGGCCGCTCACCGCTCCTCGTGTAAGGACCCCGTACCGAAATCCCGCCCCCACGTTCGCGCATGCTTCAATGACCCCTCTCCCCGAGCCCCTCCCGACTCCCCGGCCCCGCACCCGCGCCATGATCCGCCTGCCCGGTCTGCTGCTCCTTCTCCTCACTCCTTCGCTCCTCCTCGCCCAGGAGGACGCCGATCACCACGCCGACGACGTCTTCGGCTTCGAGATCAGCCGCCCCTCCACCGATTGGATGTTCGTCCCCAAGGGCGGGGATCGCAGCACGGACTTCCAGATGGTCCTGACCGAGCCCGCGCTGCTGGCGCGCATCTCGGTCCGCGTCAATCTGGAGACCACCCCCTCCGACCCGCTGAGCCTTCGCGAGAAGACCTGGGGGCAGATCGAGCGCGAACCGACCATCAGCGAGCTGACCGAGGTCGAGCTCGAGATCGCCGGCCGCGAGGCGCCGGGCTTCTCCCTGATCGCCGAGTCGGGAGGAGAGCGCTACCGCCTTCGCCGGTTCTTCCTGGTCGAGGACGGGCGTCGCTTCGAGCTGGAGGACGTCATCGTCGAGCGGAAGGTCGAGGAGCTCGCCGACGACGTGGAGGCGATCTGGGAGACCTTCGGAATGATCGAGGCGAAGGGGATGCCCGCCGAGGAGCAGCTCCTCTTCGAGCTCGCTTCGAAGTGCGGCAGTGAGGTGAACCGGGCCGCGGACTGGGAAGAGGCGTCCGCCCGCGCCCGCGAGGAGGGCAAGCTCGTCGCGGTCGCCGTCCACCTGCTGGGCGGCTTCGATATCGAGAATCCCTGGCTCGGCGACTCGTTCATGGACCCCGACCTGATCGATCTCTTCAACAAGCGCTACGTGCCGGTGCTCTTCGAGCGCGGCTGGAATGCGCCGTTCGAGGACCAGAGCTCGTACGGCATGGGCCCATACAGCTTCGGCAATACGCTCCTCTTGGTCACGCCCGATGGCGAGGTCATTGCGGAGGGGATGGTGCCGTACGACGACTTCCTGCGGGCGAACCTTCATAGAACGCGGGGTTCGAAGCTGTCGCGGCAGTTCCGCATCGACGCCGGGCGGCTCGATCGCGCCGAGGAGCTGATCAGGCGCGGCGAGTTCGAGCGTGCGAAGAACGTGCTGCTGGGGACGAACGCGGCGCGCGGTCACCTCCTGCTCGCCCGAATGCACATCCGCGAGCGTCAGGTCGAGGCGTGGGCGGCGGCGCTGCGGGCCGCACATCGGGCGAGGGACGCCGCGGCGCACTCCGTCGAGAGGGACATGGCCCAGGCGCAGTACGACCTGGCCATGGGGCGCACCGACGAAGCCCAGGAGGCCTACCTTCGCATCCTCGACGAGCACTCCGACTCCCCGCAGGCTCCCGAGGCCGCCTGGCTCGTCGGGAGAATCGAGAACCAGCAGAACGGGCCGGAAGCCGCGAAGCAGCGCTGGATGCAGCTGATCGAGGATCACCCCGAGAGTCGATGGGCGTGGCAAGCGGCCTACACCTTGCGCTCGCAGGTCTTCGCCACCGGCATCGTCGCTCCCCTGGAGTGGCCCGACCTGGTGGCGTTCGACACCTACCTCCACCCCGCTCCCGAGCCGATCGAGCTCGGTCAGGAGGAGCGTGCCCGCGAGGAGGCGATCTCCTTCCTGCTCGAAACGCAGTACTCGGACGACTCGTGGCTCACGCCGATGGACTCCAACCGCTCGCACGAGGTCTACCCGAAGCACCTGACCGAGGCGGTGACGGCGATCTGCGCACGCGCCCTGCTGCCCTTCCGCGATCGCCCCGAGGTCGCCCGGGCCATCGAGCGCGCCCTCGACCACCTGATCGAGCGGCTGGAGTACGACCTCTCGCACGAGCTGCCGGTGATCTACATGGACTACGCGGTCTGGAATCGTGCGTCGCAGGTCTATTGCTTCGCCCGATGCCTGCAACTCGGCCTCGGCGATCGCGAGAAGCTCGAGGGCGCGCTCGCCGGTGCGCTGCAGGACCTTCGCGACCGCCAGCACGAGCGCGGCGGCTGGAGCTACTTCATCAGCGGGGACATCGAAGGCGGTCAGAATCCGATCACGCAGTCGATCAGCTTCACCACCGCCTACGTGATCCTCGCCCTCGCCGAGGCGCGCGACGCCGATGTGCCGATGCCCGATGGACTCGTCGAGGACGCCCTCGGCTGCCTGGACCGGATGCGCAACGACAACGACACCTTCGTCTACATGTTGAATCACGGCGACGAAGCGACTCGCAGTCTCACCAGCTGGGAGAACTCCGCCGGCCGCGGGCCGCTCTGCTCGCTGGCCCTCCTGCGTCACGAGCGCAGCGACCTCGACGAGGTGCGGATGAACCTCGACAAGTTCGTCGAGTACCGCGGCGGCCTGACCAAGCAGATCGGCCGCGCGCTGATGCACGCCGGTCCGGCGGCGGAAGGCTCGCACTGGATCCTCTTCGACTACGCCACCGCCGCCGAGGCGGTCGCCCACCTGCCGGAAGGGGAGCGGGCGAAGTACGCCGAGCTTCTCCTCGCCGACATCCTCACCTGCCGCCGCGCCGACGGCAGCTACATCGACAACCCGCTATTGGGGCGGGCGATGGGGGTGGGGATGGCGCTGTGGGCGTTCGAGAGCCTCGGGGTGCGGGACGGGAGGTAGATGCAACTCCAGCCGCTCCAGAGCATCCCTTGCGGCCATCCCCGGTTCGTCACACCCCAATACGGATGATCTCACCAGCTGCCGTGCCGGCCTGCAACGTCTCGATCAGGCGGGGTACCAGAGGTAGGAGGTCGTCGAAACGGTTCGTTTGGCACTGGAGAACGATGATGGCGATGGCGACACCCTCGAGATTCTGCTCGTACTGCAGATTCTGGTCCATCGTCAGGAAGACATCGAGCTCCGCGCCGGCCAGCTGGAGAGCTCCCCGTTCTGCTTGCCGGCCATCCCAACTCGGGAACGGTCTGGACATCGTAGTCCTGCAGGACTCGCTTCAGCCGGCGGGGAAGACACTCGTCAAGAAGCACGCGCATTGCGTCCGAGCGCCTCCCGGGCTGTCTCGAGTGCGGCGACTGCCTGTTCACGCGTCACTGTCGGGTAGTCGGCCAGAAAATCGTCAAGGCGATCGCCGGCCTCGAGATAGTCGATGAGTGCCTGCACCGGGACTCGTGTGCCCTTGAACACTGCGGTGCCCCCCAATACCTGGTCGGAGCGTTCGATAGGAAACTCATGCACGTGAACGTACCCCCAGATGCAGCGTACGGCAGACAGTGCACCCGGTCATCCGAGGGCCGGCCTGGGCCCGCATTGAGCCTGTCGCCGTGGCTCTTCTGTGCAGATCCTTGCACCCTCCCGGCGCCCTCCCACAATGCAGGGCTCCTGACACATGCGCCCCGATTCATGCAACCATCCGCTCATGGCTCAGCAGGGAAACGGCGTGTCGGGCTCGCTCCCTGGTCGGTGTCGATCGCGGCCCCCGTCAAAGCGTTGCATACCTTATGACGCACCCCCTCATCGTGAATGAACGGCATTCGGCCAATGCCGCCACTCCACGCACCTATGTCAGGAGCCCTGCAATGTTCCCATGAACCTCGACCGCCGCACCTTCCTCCAATCCTCCGTGGCCCTCGCCGCCGGCATCGCTCACGGAGCTCCCCTCTCCCGATTCACCACGCCTCTGCGGCCGCAGTTCCTGCCCAACCCGTCGCACAACCTGCGCTTCGAAACGCCGGTGACCGTCTGGGACGAGGCGTTGCCCCTCGGCAACGGCCTGCTCGGCGCGCTGGTCTGGGGAGACGGTTCGCCGCTGAAGATCTCACTCGACCGCACCGATCTCTGGGATCTCCGGCCGGTGCCGCAGTACCGCTCAGAGGACTACTCCTACGAGAGGATGCGCGAGTGGGTTCGCGACGGTCGCCTGGACGATCTGCACCGGCTGTACGACGATCCCTACGGTAACGCCGGTCCGACGAAGATCCCGGCGGGACGGATCGAGCTCTCCATCGAGGGGCTGGAGCCGTTCCATCAGACCTGGCTCGATCTCGCCAACGCGGCGGCGGCCGTCGAGTGGCAAGGAGGGGCCCGAGCGATGGTCATGGTCCACGCGACCCGCCAGGTCGGGATCGTCGAGATCGTCGGGACCGAGAATCCGATCGTCAACCTGATCCCTCCCGCCTTCGGTGGAGAGGTGGACGATCCCGCCGGCCCGGGCAAGATCAGCCCCGGAGACCTCGCCTCGCTAGGCTACGAGCCTCCGGAGGTCACGAGCGGGGATGACTTCAGTGCGTACACCCAGAAAGGGTGGAAAGGATTCTTCTTCGCCGTGGCGGTCGTCTGGCAGCGGATCGGCGACAGCTGGCTGGCGGCCTGGTCGATCGCGACGCACAAGGAAACGCCGAAGCCTCTGGACCTGGCGATGCAGCGCTGCCGCAATGCCCTGCGAACCGACTTCAACAGGATCTCGTGGGCCCACATCGAGTGGTGGCGCAACTACTGGAGCGAATCGTGGATCGACGTGCCCAACCCGATCGTCGAGCGGCAGTGGATGCTCGACAACTACAAGTTCGGGGCGGCCACCAGAAAGGACACTCCCCCGATCACCTTGCAGGGGCCATGGACCGCCGACAACGGGAAGATCCCGCCGTGGAAGGGAGACTACCACCACGACCTGAATACCGAGCTCAGCTACTGGCCCGCCTACTCGGGAAACCACATCGACGGTGCCAAGGGCTTCGTCAACTGGCTATGGAAGACCCGACGAGCGTCGAAGACCTGGACGAAGAGGTTCTTCGGCCTCGAGGGCCTGAACGTACCGATGACCGCTGACCTGCGGGGGCGGCAGATCGGTGGCTGGCACCAGTACACGCACTCGGCCACGACGGGCGCCTGGCTCGCGCATCACTTCTATCTGCACTGGCGCTACACCATGGACCAGAAGTTCCTCACCGAGCGGGCCTGGCCGTACCTGCGCGAGGTGGCGGTGTTCCTGGAAGCGGTGACGGAGAAGCAGGAGAACGGGCTGCGGACGCTGCCGCTGAGCTCGTCGCCCGAGATCAACGACAACCGGCTCGAAGCGTGGTTCCCGTCGATCACCAATTACGACCTGGCGCTGATCCGCTGGCTCTTCGGTGCCGCCGCAGAGCTGGCCGCAGAGGTTGGCGAAGAAGCGGAGGCGGAGAAGTGGCGCGGCGTGCTCGTCGAGATGCCGAAGCTGGCCAAGGACTCCGAGGACGGCCGGCTTCTGGTGGCCGAGGGAATCCCGCTCCACGCTTCCCACCGCCACTTCTCACACCTGATGGCGATTCACCCGCTGGGCCTGATCCAGCGCGAGAACGGCGAAGAAGATCAGCAGACGATTCGCGCCGCCCTGGAGGAGATGAAGACTCTGGGGACCGACTGGTGGACCGGGTACAGCTTCGCCTGGCAGGCCTCGATCGCCGCCCGGGCCGGTGATGGAGCTGCTGCGGAGCGGGCCCTGGAGATCTTCTCCACCGCGTTCTGTCTGCGGAACAGCTTCCACTGCAACGGTGACCAGTCGGAGTACGGTCTCTCGAAGTTCCGCTACCGGCCGTTCACGCTGGAAGGGAACTTCGCGGCCGCCGCAGCGCTGCAGGAGATGCTCCTGCAGAGCTACAGCGGAGTCGTCCGCCTCTTCCCGGCAATCCCCGAGAGCTGGCGTGACGTGTCCTTCCGTACCCTGAGGACCGACGGGGCGCTACTGGTCTCCGCCACTCGCAAGGAGGGAGTGGTCACTCGTGTCGAGATCTTCCCGGGGTTCGAAGGAGAGCAGGTGCGCAAGGTGCGCCTCGCCGACCCCTTCGGCGGCGCAGAGTTCGTGGTGGAGATCTTCCCCACCTTGGAGATCGAGCGTGTCGACGGCGAGCTGCGCTTCGACCTCCCCGCCGCGGAGGGGGTCGGGCTGGTGCTGAAGTCCGAGAAGGAAAAGCAGGAGAAGGAAAAGGAGAAGAACAAGGGCGACTGGGATGGGTTCTAGCAGAACCGGTCGCTACTCGTCCTCCATCCCGCCCATCTTCAGGACCTCGCACCACTCCTCCACGGTCACCGGCTGAATCGAGAGGCGCTGGCCCCGCTGGACCACGGCCATCTCGGCGAGTCGCGGGTTCTCCTTCAGCTCCTGGAGCGGGATGAAGCGGGGCAACCTCTTCCGCGCCTTCACGTCGAACATCAGCCAGCACGGGTCGTCCGGAGCGCTCTTGGGATCGTGATGGGAATCCGCGGGGTCGAACTGTGTGTGATCGGGGTAGGCTTCCCGCACCACCTCGGCCACGCCCACCACGCCCGGGGGTTTGGCACCCGAGTGATAGAAGAGCAGGAGGTCGCCCACCTTCATCTCGTCGCGGATGAAGTTGCGGACCTGGTAGTTGCGGATGCCGTCCCAGCACGTGCGCCGGCCGCGGGACTTCCACAGGTCCTCCCAGGAGAAGGCCGAAGGCTCGGATTTGACCAGCCAGTAGCGAGGTGAAGCACTCATCGATCGAAGGGGAAGGTCGCGATTCCGCTCGGGTTCACGGAGCCAATCCTAGCGAGGTGGCCCGGCGGCTTCGAGGTGACGGAGTCCGGAACGCGGATCCGATTCGCAGATCGCACCCGCTCGCTCGGGGGGTAGTGCTCAGAGCTCGCGGACCGAGAGCTCGGTGAACCGGGCATCTCCTCCGACCATCCCCAGTCCGACCCGCGAGCTCTCGACCGTCACGCTGGCCTCGAGCACCTGGTCTCCGTTCATGAACACCCGGGCCTGCCCCTCCTCGACCACCAGGATCAGGTCGACGCTGGATCCGCCGGGGAGCCGGTATTCGCCCGTGCTGGCCACGGGACCGTCGTGCGAGTAGAGGAAGACTCCATTGCCCAGGAACATCGCCCGGGCGCCATCTCCGTAGCGGATCTTGACGCCCCAGCACTGCCCGCCGGTCTCCACCTTCGCCCGGATGACGCAGTCACCGAACTGCTTCTTGGCGACCTCGACGATCGACCAGTCCCCGCCGCTCGAGTTGTGTACCTCGGCGGACGAGCTCTCGAGTTTCCATTCCCCGACCTCATCGGTCGTCTCGAGCTCTCCCAGGAGCCCTTGCCACTCCTCCGGCTTCCCCAGCACCTCGCTCGGTATCCGCTCTTCGGGCGAGAGAACGTGGCTGAACTCACCGCCGTCGCCGCGCCGTCGCTTCAAGAGGATCTCGAGCGAGGGGCGGACTGGAAAGTCGTCGAGTCACTCGTGCCAACCCTTCTCGATCTTCTCGATCGACTTGCCCAGCGCCTTCCGGATCGGCTTGCCGTGGTAGTAGGTCATCACCTTTTTCGGCGGGTACGTCTCGAGCAGGTAAAGGAAGAAGCTCCCACCGACGTCGTAGCCGTTGAAGCCTGGGTGCTCTCGAAGAAAGGCATAGAAGTCGGGGTGCTCGACCAGGGTCTTCAGCTCCGGGAGACTTCCCCGCTTGCGCTCGTAGGCCGCCACCGCGTGGACGGGGATACCGTGCACGTATTCCAGCACCGCGTTGGCGATCCCCTCCGCGAAGAACATGTTGCGGGGTTCGTCACCGGTCGACTTCATCGCGGCCACGACGATGTGGACCAGCTCGTGCTTGCGCGTCTGGTCGTTGTCCCAGGGGATGTGGACCTCCCGACCCGCGGCGAACCCTCCCGAGCCGCCGAGGCCGGTGATCGAGTTCATCTCCGCGACGCTGTCGTAGAGGAAGAGCCCGAAGCGCGGCCTCTCCTGGACCTTGCCCGCGATCCCGAGCTCCCTCACGATCTCGGCGTACTCCAGCTCGATCTCGTGTGCGACCCGATCGACCGAGGCGCCGGCCCGAGAGCTCGGCCGGTAGCGAATCTTGAAGTGCTCGGTCTCCTGCTCTCCGGTCAGGTACCTGGCGGTCTCGCCGATGTCAGCCTGAGCGGTGCCGGCGAACAGGAGAAGTGCGATCCAGAGGCTGAGGTTCTTCATGGCGGTCTCGAGGTCAGGGACAGGTCGTCATCGGGGGCTCGCACCGTGTACACCGGCGGCGCACTGCCGTAACCGACGGATTCACGCAACTGCTCGTGCTCGGGACGATCCGCCTCAGGAACCGTGCTCGGCTCCAAGAGTCGGCCGGGCACGCTAGAGCTCGTACGCCCCCATGTCCACGATCGGGTTGGTGTCCCCGCCGGGATTGGGCGCCAGCGGGTCGTCGGACACGCGACGCTTCCAGTCGAGATCGATCGGGACGGGCTCCGTCTGGTTCCCATCGGCGTCGGCGTCCGAGTAGTCTCCGACGATCAGCTCGTTCCGTCCGGAGTCATTGCTGGGTGATCCCGGCAACAGTCGCAGGTTGCGTCCGGGTCCATCGACGAAGAGCGGGTTGGCCGTGATCACGCCGGCACCGTACGCGCCCCCCTGGACGTTGCAGTAGGCGAGGTGCTGCCGCCCGCTGAGGTTCGGAGCCTCCGGGGCGCGGTTGAACCAGATGACGCTGTTGCGCACCCGCGACTCCGCCTTGATCTGCGTCACCGTCCGGGACAGGATTCCGCCTCCGCGCACCGTCGCGTGGTTGTAGGCGATCGTGCAGCCCGAGATCGTCGCCTTGCCGGAGGCCCACTCGCCGCCGCCGAGGAAGATCGCTCCACCCTCCTCGGCGAGGTTGTCGTAGAGCAATGACTGGCTGATCAGTACGATCGGCGGAAGGCCGGGGATGTCCGAGCCGATCGAGTGGAGGTAGATCGCCCCACCCTTGAGCGCCGTGTTCCCGCTGAAGCGGCAATGGGAGACCTTGTAGTTGATCGCCTGCCCCCAGATGGCGCCACCGTTCTTCTCCGCGTGGTTGTCGATGAACTCACACCAACGCAAGTTGGCGGACGCCGGCTGAGCGTGCAGCCCCGCACCGAAGGTCGCGCGATTGTCTCGCATCGTGCAATTGCGCAGACGCAGGGCGGCATTGAACATCAACACGCCACCGCCCTGAGAGTGGCCGGCCGCGTTCGCATTCCCGTCGCGGATGAGGAAACCGTCGACCGTCGTCGCGCCGTCGGGGATGCCGGGCCCATTGACCGCGCTCACCACGTGGTACGCGTTGTCGGAGGGATCGCCCAGCACACCGAGGTCCCCGCTGAGGATCGTCTGGTCGAAGAGCTCCGCGCGATCGGCGAAGGCGGTCTCCGTTCCGTCGAAGCCGCCCAGCAACCGGACACCGGCAGCCACGCCGAACGTGGCCGTCCGCGGGTCGCCGGGCTCCGTGGGCACCGCGACGGTGTAGTGCCCTGCCTTGACCCAGATCCGGTCGCCGCTGAGCGCGAGGGCGGTCGCCGAGTCGATCGAATCGAAGGCCGTCGCCCAGGAGAGACCGTCGCCCAGAGGAGCGGCCGCTGCGTCGACGTGCCATTTGGTCCCGGCGGTGGCCGGGGAACCACAGACGGCGAGGAGGGTCGCGAGGAGGAGGATCCTCGGAATCGAATGGAGAGGCACGTCGTGGAGGATGGAGAACTCGGTGGTCATGACTGCTGGATGGCGGGTTTGAACACCCCGGGAGGGGGCTCTCGAGGGGGAACCACTCCATCCTAGCCCGGATCGGGTTTTCTTGTGGCTCTCCCCGTTCCGGGGCCCGGCTCGTCGCGCGGTGTCCCATCGGTGCGACGCTTCCACGCTTCGTGGGGGGCGGTGGTGCGGCTCTCGGCCAGGCCCGGTCGGTTTCGCCCAGCACCGGGAATCCGGTGACCGGTGGGGGGAGCGGAATGGGCTCCCAGGCGGAGTGGCGACCCCCTGCGGGCGGCTTTCGAGGTCGGGGGGGCGGTCGCCTCGCCCTGAGAGAGGCGAACGAGCCGGGTGGGAGACGCCGGACGGCCCGGGCTTCCGGTGGGGGAGTGAGCCCTCGCGAGGCCTGCCGGTAGCCCAGGCGAGGGTGAGACGATTTCGGATCGCCCGTCCCTGGGCCCTTTAGTGGATGACCGGACTCCTCCGATTGGGACCCGAGTGATCCCTCTCCCCCATTCTCATAGTTCTCACGTACGCAAGGAGTCTCTCGAGATGAGATCCATGACCCGCCATCAAGAGCGCTTTTCCCTTCTGCGCGCCGGCTTCACCCTGGTCGAGCTTCTGATCGTGGTCGCGATCCTCGCGATCCTCGCCGCTGTCGCGATTCCGCAGTTCACCAGCAGTGCCGAGGACGCCAAGGAAAGCGCGATGCAGAGCAACCTGGGGATTCTGCGGAACTCTCTGGAGCTGTATCGATTCCAGCACGATTCCGAGTACCCCGGCTATCCCGCCGCGGGCGGCGCCCCGACCGAGACGGAGTTCATCAACCAGATGACCCTGTCCAGCAAGGCGGACCACTCGACGGCCGCCGTGGGCACCGCGGGCTTCAACCTGGGTCCGTACATCAAGGAAACGATCCCGGCGAACCCGCACAACGGACTCAGCACCGTGGACGTTCTCGCGGACGCCGACGCGTTCCCCGTAGCCGGTGACGACTCGACCGGTTGGGTCTACAAGCCCGCGATCGGGAAGATCCGCGCCAACTCGACCGGAACCGCGCCGTCCGGCACGGACTGGTTCGACCTCTAGGCCGAAACGGCGATGGCTGGTCTGCGCGAGTGGACGGCGGAGTGAGTCCCATTCCGCCGTAACCGATCCGTCCCGGTTCATTCGACAGCGAATGCGGCGACTCGGTCTCCACTCGCGGGACACGAGGCTATCGATTCCATGCGTAGCCCATCCAAGCACCGCAAGCGATCGGCGATCGGTCTCGACGTCGGCGATCACGCTGTCAAGTGCGTCCAGCTGGAGAACTACCGCGGCGACCTCCGCGTGCGCGAAATCTGTTGCGTGGAGGTCGAAGCGGGGCCAGCCGGTCCCTCCGGACAACGAGAGCGAGTCCTGGAAGCGGCACAGCGCGCCCTGCGAGCTGGCGACTTTCACGGTCGGGATTGCCTCAGCTCCCTGCGGCTCTTCGAGACCACGACACGCCATGTCCGCATCCCCGCCGACGAGGTGAACCGGGCCGAGGATGTCCTCGTCCGGGAGCTGCAAGAGGGCGAGCTCGCCCCGGGTTCTTCCCTGCAGTTCCAGAAGGTCACCGAGCTGATGGACCGTGGGCAACGCCAGTGCGAGTTCCTCTGCAGCATCGCCGACCCTCGAGTCGTGCGCGAGCACCTCGACCTGCTCTCCGCGTTGCGTCTCCGTCCGCAGGCCATCGATCTCGAATCCTGTGCACAGATCCGGCCCTTCACTCGAGAGGGTGACGACGACGAAGGCAGCATTCGACTGATCATCGATCTGGGTTGTCGCTGCTCCAGGCTGATCCTCGTCAAGGCGTCGAGCCCGATTCAGATGCGCACCGTGCCCGTCGGTGGGGCGGACCTCCAGAAGACGTTGAAGCAGCGGCTCCAGCTCGACTTCCAGGCGCTCCGCGACCTCGCCGAGGCGAACAGACAGGACTCCTCGGCGGATCTCGGTGATCTCAAGGTGGCGATCTCGGGCACGCTGAGTCAGCACCTGGACCAGATCGTGAATCGCGTCTTCGAGTGCTCGCGCTACGCCGCGACGCTGTTCGGGGGCCAGAAGGTCGAGACCTTCCGGGTGCTGGGCGGTGCAGCGGCGCTGCCCGGAGTCGTGGAGTACCTCGCCCGGAACCTGAACATGACGGTCGAGGAAGCCGATCCATTTCGCGCTATCGGCCTGGAGCTGCCGCTCACCTCGCGGAGCGTCACCCCGGGTTCCTTCGCCACGGCCGTAGGGCTGGCGATGAGAGGAATGGCCGCATGAGGAACGAGATCGACTTCCTTCCGCCGGGTCACAAGCACCGGGTCGTCCGCTCGCATGGCAATGAGCGCAAGTGGTCCCTCTGGTTCCTGGTCACGATCGGGTGCGCCATTGTCGCGACCGACATCGCACTGCGCTACCGCCTTCAAGGACTGCGTACATCGCGAACCCAGGCGGGTCGGGAAGCCGAGGCGCTGGCGATGAGATCCGCGCAGATCGACCAGCTGAGCCGACGTCACGGGGACGCGGTCGGAGAGCTGGTGAAGTGGTCTGCACCACTCGAGACGAAACGGGCCACGGAAATCCTGGACATCATCCTGGACGCACGTCCCGATTCGCTCTTCCTACAGCGCGTCGAGTGGGACAGCGGTGCCTTGACGCAGCCGGCACCGGCTGCCCCCACGCTGCGCATCTCCGGAGTTCTCGAGAACCTCGGAGATGTCGTCTCCTTCGCCATGGCGCTCGAGGAGCCCGGTGTGCTGCCCAAGCTGGAAGTTCGTCAGTCGGGGATCTCGCGACTGGTTCCGGATCAGGCGATGCAGTCCTTCGTGATCGAGTCCGTGCATAGCGGAGGGAGGCGGTGATGAATCGGCAGCAGATGATCTCCAGCGGCCTCCTGGTTGTGATGGTTCTCGCCTACTGGTTCCTGCTGGCGAAGAACGAACTCGCGGAGATCCGCAGCATCAAGGGAGAGGTGCACGCCCTTCGGTCCTCTCTGATTGCCAGCGAGGTCGCCAACCTCCGGCTCGAGGAGGTTCAGGGGCAGTTGGAGGAGGTGGACGCCTGGCTGGAGCAAGTCCAGTCCTTCTACGAGGCCGGCGAAACGACCTCGGACTTCCTCCTCGACATCGCCCGGTCCTTGAAGGCGTGCGGCCTGACTCCCAGCGAGACCTCTCCGGGCCCCGTTCAAGAGCTCGAGCCGCTCACGCGTCAGAGCATCCGTATCGTGGTCGAAGGTGAGCTCCGTGACGTGTTCGACTTCCTCCACCGGATGGAGGACAGCCGTCCACTGTGCCGGGTGACCGGGTTGCTCGTGGAGCCGGCCCAATCCGCCGGCGAGATTCGCGCGAACCTGACCCTGCTCCGGCTGTGGAAGGAGGTGTGATGGCCGCCAGATCCGATCAAGGCCTGCCCAGGGTGATTCAGCGATTCAAGGCCGATATGAGGGCCAATCCGCGGAAGCGGTTCATCCTGATCGCACTCCTGCCAGTGATGATCGTCGTGTGGGTTCCGGTTCTCAAGGGAGGCAGCTCCTCTCCGTCACCTCCGCGTCCCACGACGCCGTCGAGCTCGTCGCCCGGCGAGGAGGCTGCCGCACCGCCGCCTCCCATCGACCTCGAGCTACGAGGGCGGCTGGGAGAACTGGTCGGAGATCTGGATGTGGATTGGGAGCCTGTCTGGGCGGGACTCGAGGATGAGCATCCGTTCGGGATCCCGGTCAATCAGTCGGACGAAGACAGCGCCTCGGCAGATGCCGATCCTCGCCAGCGGGTGGCCCCTGGCAGCAAGGAGGATGATGAGGCCAGGCTCGCCGCCACCCTCTTTCCGACCAGCACGTTCCTGAGTGAGAAGCACGGCGACGTGGCGATCATCGACGGTTTTCCCTATCGAACCGGCGAAGAGATCGAGCACTTCGTGATTCAGGAGATCAAGACTCGCGCGGTTGTCCTGAAGGGTCTCCACGGAATCTACGAGCTGGACATTCCCCTCGAGCAGAAGCGGAGTCCCCTCCGCAACAAGGACCGCCGATGAGCTTGTCGCGAAACTGCCTCACAGCCCTGGTGCTGATGTCCCCCCTGGTCGCCGCGAGGCCACAGGAGGACCTGGTCACGCTCAACGTTCAAGACGAAGAGCTCACCAGCGTGCTCAATGGCCTGTCAATCCAGTACCGGATCAACCTCGTTGCCGGTGACGTGGAGGAGGGGCGAGTGACGATCAACCTGTACGACGTCCCGCTGGAGGATGCCCTGTCCACGATCCTCGCGACCCAGGACCTGGCCTTCGTCAAGGAAGGTGACTTCTACCGCGTCGTCACCATGGAAGAGCTCGACGCAGCGCTCCAGGGTCAGGACGCCTTCGATACCCGGATCTTCACGCTCAACCACCACACTGCCCAGGAAGCCCAGCAGCTCCTGGCGCCGTTGTTGACTCCCGAAGGGCAGATCTCGGTCACCGGCGGAGGAGGGGAGGAAGGCTCCGGCGGCGGCGGAGGTGGAGGCGGCGGCGCGGGCGAGGGCGAGAGCGGCACCGGTCGGCGCGAGGTCATCGTCGTTCGTGAGCGACGCTCGAACCTCGATCAGATCGCCAGGACCCTCCGGGAGCTGGATCGGCCGCCGAAGCAGATCCTGCTCGAAGCGACCATTCTCGCCGTCGACCTCGGCGAAGAGAATCTGCTGGGCGTCAACTTCAACGTCCTGGGCGGTATCGGCTTCAACGAGATCGGCGCGTCTTCGGACATGACCGGGATGAGCGGCTACAACGTCGCCGGCACGACCCTCGATAATCTCCTGTTCAGCGGCCAGACGTTCGGCTTCACCCAGAGTCCGCCCGGCCGGGGACTTTCGCTGGGTCTGGTGAAGAACCAGGTCGCGGTCTTCGTCGAGGCTCTGGAAGAGACGACGAACGCCAGCATCCTGAGCAACCCGAAGGTCGTGGCCCTGAATGGCCAGGAAGCCAAGATCATCGTCGGTGGCCGACTCGGCTACAAGACGGTGGTCAGCACGAACACGAGCGCGCTCGAGGAAGTCAACTTCCTCGACACCGGCACGCAGCTGCGATTCCGCCCGTACATCGCCGAAGACGGCTGGATCCGGATGGAGGTTCAGCCCTCGAACAGTACCGGCGTCATCGATCCGGTCTCGGGGATCCCGTCGGAGAGCACGGCCGAGATCACGACCAGCGTGCTGATGCGCGACGGGCAGACGCTGATCATCGGCGGACTGATCAGCGAGCGCATCCAGACCACGCGCAGTCAGGTTCCGATCCTCGGCAACCTCCCGATCATCGGGGCCCTCTTCGGCCGGAATCAGGACTCGATCGAGAGGAGCGAGCTCGTCATCCTGCTGACCACGCACCTCATCGATCCGGATGAGGAGGAGCAGCGGGTCGAGGAAGTCCAGGAGCGCTGGGACGCGGTTCGTCGCGGCCACCTCGACTCACTGTCGCCACACCTCCGGCCGCGGATGGCGGAGTCCTATCGCGCCGACGCCGAGGTGTTGTGGAGGCAGGGCGACCTGGACGGGGCACTTGGCGCGGCGGAACGCGCCATGAGCCTCGATCCGACCTCGGTATCCGTGGCCACATTTCGCCAGCGATTGCTGCGAGAACTGGCCGTCGATCAGCTTCCGCTGGACGAGGAACAGCAGTCACTTCAATTGCTCGAGAACCTGGACTGGCTCTGTACACCGGTCGAAGGCAAGCCTCCCGAAGAGACCGGTGAGGTCGAAGAGGAGGATTCACCGTGAAGTACCTGCCCGGAATGACCGCGCTCGTCCTGGGCGTCGTCCTGGTCGGCTGCCAGACGACGACGGAAGAGACCAAGAGCGAGGTGGACACCCAGGGGTGGATGGCGGCGAAAGCGGAGATCTACCGCGAGCTGGCCATGCGGTCGCTGCGCGGCGGAGACCCCGAGCGGACCAAGCGGCTGCTCGCGGAGGCCGTCCAGTTCGAGGCCGGCGACGTTCGCTCCCTCCAGCTCCTCGCCCGGCTGCTCCTGGCGTCGGGAGAGCTCGTCCAGGCCAAGAGCTACGCCCGCTGGTGGCTCCAGCTGGAACCGCGATCGGTGCCGGCCCTGTGCCTGAACGGGATCATCGACGAGTCGCTCGGCAATCTCGAGGAAGCCGAAGCGGCGTTCCGGCAGGCAGCGATCGTCGATGCCAGCGATCCCTGGCCGATGATCGACCTGCACACCTTCTTCCTCAACCGGGGGAAGGAAGTCGAGGCCGCCACCGTGCGTGAGGTGACCCTGCAGCGCTTCCCGGACTGCCACGAGGTGCTCCTGGACCACGGGGCGTATCTCGAGTCGCGTGGGCAGTGGACCGAGGCGCTCGCCGTTTTCCAGGAAGCGCGCGCCATGGAGCCGGAGAGCCTGGACATCGCGGTGCGCGTAGGGACCACGGCGCTCCTCGGAGGGCGTGACGACGTGCTGGTCGAGCTCGAGCAGAGTCTGCCGCCGCGTGCTCGACTCCAGGACGCGTCGCTGGCCCTGCTCCTGTCGGCGTTGAGGCTGCGAGCCGGAGACGAGGTCAGTGCGCTCCGCGAGCTGGATCTGCTCGAGGGGACCGCGAGCACGGACCCGATCGTCTGGTTGCTGCGCGGAGAGATCTTGCTCGGCCGCCAGGACCTGGCCGCGGCCGAGAGTGCTTTTCGGGAAGCCCTGAACAACGACGAGGGGCTCGCCCGAGCGCACGCGGGACTCGCCCGGGTTCACCTCTCCCGCGGGTGTCTCGACGCCGCAGTTCGCGAGCTTCGTCGAGCCGTCGAGCTGGAACCCCGCAACGCCGTCGGTCGGGGGCTCCTGGCCGGATGCCTGGCGCGGGTCGGCGATGTCGACAGCGCCAGGGAGCACCTCGACGCGGCACGCAGTGCCGGCAACGCACCGGCGCTCGTACACGAGATCGAGCAGCGTTTTCCCGCGCTGACTTCACCGAGCTCGATGGCGGAGGGCCCACGATGATGGGCATTGAAAGCAGTGGAGTTTCCATGGGATCGATGAGCGACGCGGTCGTCTGGGGGCTGCCGCTCCTGGTCAGCGTACTGGTGGCCGGGGTTGGCATCTGGATGCTGAAGAAGGCGCATCACAAGGCCACCGGGCGCTGGATGCGCGAGCTGTACAACGTGATCGGCAGACCCGATCCGGGGCCCATCCGAAACACCAGGGAGGCGAAGCAGGTCTGGTCGAGATTCCTCGAGCACATCGACGAAGCCCGGCGCCTGCAGGTCGAGGCGCGCAGCATGGAGGTGCGCAGCAATCTGCTGGGGAACGAGAACCGCAGCCTGCAGACGGTGTTTCAGGCGCTGCCGATCGGCATCCTCGCCCTGCGTTCGGCGAACCGGATCATCTACGCCAACGAGGTCGCCGGCCGGCTGTTGCAGCTGGAGGACGATGACGATCCCGTTCTCGACGCCGCGGGTGGTGCCCCCTGCGTCGTCGGAGCGGTGCGCTCGATCCTGAGCGGCGACCTGGCGCGTGGCATTCGAACCGAGCGGATCGAGGTGACCCGCGACGAAGAGGAGCCCGAGGTTTTCCGGGTCAGGTTGCTCGCCAACACCGCCATCGAGTCGGAGCTCAGCCAGGACCAGATCCAGATCGTCACCTTCGAGAACATCACCTCGGAGGAGTCGACGCAACGGATGAAGACCGAGTTCGTCTACGGTGTGTCCCACGAGCTGAAAACGCCGCTCACCTCCATCCAGGCCTCGCTGGAGATGCTGGTCGAGGAGGAGAACCTCGACGCGGATGACCGCAAGCGCCTGCTCGATCTCTCCTACTCCGAGTCGATCCGGCTCGGGCGGATGGTCCGCGAGCTCCTCGATCTGGCTCGGGTCGAAGCCGGGGTCACCGAGGTCCATCGTGAACGAGTCGTCATCGCCGACCTGATGGAAGAGCTGAAGGCGGTTCACGAGCCGCTGGCGACCCGCAAATCGATCACCATGAACTGGGAGGTCTCTGACTTCGCTCCCACGGTGGTGGGGGATCGGGACCTCCTGCTGCAGGCCTTCGTGAACCTGATCGGCAACGCGATCAAGTACACCCGCGACTCCGGGAAGGTCGACATCCAGGCCAACGTCGCGGGTGAAGAGCTGGTGGTCGTGGTATCCGACAACGGTATCGGGATCCCGGCGGAGGACCTTCCCAAGGTCTTCGACAAGTTCTATCGCTCCGGTCCGGCCAAGAAGTCGAGCATCCCCGGCACCGGGCTGGGTCTGCCAATGGCCCGCTTCATCATCGAGACCCATGGAGGTCGAATCGAGGTCGACTCGGTGGACGGCGAAGGGACGACCTTCACGTCCTATCTGCCTCGCGAAGAGGCTGGTTCGGAGAACCTGGACACGACCGGCCTGCAGTCACTGACGGCCCTGACGAATTGAGGAGAATATGACCGCACTCAAGATACTCGTAGTCGACGACGACCCGGGGATTCGGATCGCAATCGCGCTGAAGTTCAAGAGCCAGGGATTCCAGGTCTTCGAGGCCAGTGACGGATTCGAAGCTCTCGAGTTCCTGAAGACCGACCTGGTGGATCTCGCGATCCTGGATGTCGGCATGCCGGGGATGGACGGCTACACGCTTTGCGAGCACATCAACAACGACGACCGGACCAAGGACATGCCGGTGATCATCCTCACCGCGCAGGACGCCGACATTCCCGACGAGGTCGCCGAGAAGATCCGGGTCAGTCGCTTCCTGATGAAGCCGTTCAGTCCCAAGGAGCTGGTGCAGACGGTCACCGAGCTCACCGACACTCTCGAAGCCTGAGATGCCTCTCCAGTCGGTAGACGTCGGCAATGTGCTGGTCCTGGTGGTGGAAGGCCCCCTGGATCAGGAAGGTGCACCCGACCTGGTGCCGATCGTCGACGATGCCCTGGAGACCAACCGCACTCGCTTCGTGATCGATCTCTCGCACTGCAATGAGGCCGACTCGGTGGGCCTGGAAGTGCTCGTGTCGATCGCCGGCCGGGTCTTCCGCTACGGCGGACGACTGGGCTTCTTCGGTGCCACCGACAACCTGGCGGAGATCCTGCGCGTCACTCGCCTGGAACAACGACTCGCCATCTTCCCCTCGAGGGAGGAAGCCCTGGCGCGGGTACGGGAGGACGACTGAATGCCCAACGCCGCTTCCCGGTACCAGAACATCGGCGGGATTCTCGTCGCGATGGGGAAGATCACCCCGGAGGCGCTGGAATCGGCCGCGCGTGAGAAGGAGAATTCCCCGCTCGAGCGTTTCGGGGAGATCCTGCTCCGTCTGCAGCTGGCCACCGATGAGGACATTCACGAGGCGCTGGCCTTCCAGTACGGTGTCCCCTTCGCTCGCCTGACACGCCGCCTGGTGGACCGGTCGATCCACGAGGTGCTACCTTCCTCGTTCCTGCGCAAGCACAACGTCGTCCCGATGTTCCGGGTCGAGGATCAGCTGACGGTCGCCCTGAGCGACCCGACGAACCTCACTCTGGTCGACGACATCACCCGGCAGACGGGTTACGAGGTGCTGCAGGTGGTGGCCACCTCCAGCGATCTGGAGAGCGCGCTCCAGGACCTGTTGCAGGAGGATGTCTCGGCGTTCGAGATCGACGACATCGTCGAGGATATCGATGAGAACGACGTCCAGATCATCGAGCAGCAGGTCGAGGACCTCGCGGATCTGGAGAAGGTCGCCGGGATGTCGCCGGTGGTCAAGCTGGTCAACTACCTGCTCTTCCGTGGCGTCAAGGACGGCGCCAGTGACATCCACATCGAACCGGAAGAGGACGCTTCACGCATCCGCGAACGAATCGACGGAATCCTGACCGAAGTGATGACGCCGCCGCCTCGCATGCACCCGGCGATCGTCTCCCGCATCAAGGTGATGGCGGACCTGGACATCAGCGAGCGGCGCAACCCTCAGGACGGCCGCTTTCGCGTGATCCTGGACCGACGTCCGATCGACGTGAGGGTCTCGACGCTGCCGACGATTCACGGCGAGAAGCTGGTGCTCAGACTCCTCGATCGCAAGTCGATGCGCATCGACATTCGCAACGTCGGGATTCCCTCCTCGCACATCGACGGTCTGCTGGAGATGATCACCGCGCCCAACGGAATCATCCTGGTCACCGGTCCCACTGGGTCGGGCAAGACGACCACGCTCTACGGAGTCCTCCAGGAGATCAACTCGGACGGGCTCAACCTCTGCACGGTCGAGAACCCGGTCGAGTTCGGAATCAAGGGAATCAACCAGATCCAGGCCAACGAGAAGGGCGGACTCGGTTTCGCCGATGCGCTGCGGTCTCTGCTGCGGCAGGACCCCGACGTGATCATGATCGGGGAGATTCGCGACATCGAGACCGCGCTGATCGCCATCCAGGCGTCTCTCACCGGCCACCTCGTACTGGCCACTCTGCACACCAACGACTCGGTCAGCGCGATCACTCGCCTGATCAACATGGGAATCGAGCCGTACCTGATCGGCGCGGCCCTACGTGGAGTCATCTCCCAGCGGCTGGTACGGCGACTTTGCGTGCGCTGCAGGAAGCACGGGAGCGTTCCCAAGCTACTGGAGCGGAACGTCGAGCAGCTGGCACCCGACCGGGAGTTCTACGTCTCAAGGGGGTGCGAGGCGTGTCGCAACTCGGGGTTCAACGGTCGGATCGGGGTCTTCGAGCTGATGCGCGTCACCGAAGAGCTGGCCGATACGATCAGCTCGGCTCCGAGCTTGACCGAGCTGCGCCGCAAGGCGATCGAACAGGGGCTGTACACCCTGCTCGAAGACGGCATCCGGAAGGCGAGTGAGGGCATCACCTCGCTCGACGAAGTTGCACGGGTGGTGACGGCATGATGACCACGCGGAAAAACCTCCTGGAAGACCCGCATCGGGAGACATCGGGCCGGTCCTCCAGACAGGAGAGCTCCGACGACGAGACCCTGCTCCTGGGTGACGCGGAGTCGGTGCGCCTCTCGACCCGGGAGCGGCTGGCCCTGCTCGGGCAGCTCAGCGTGATGCTGGAGAGCGGGATTCAGATTCCCGCCGCGCTGCAGTCGATGCGAGAACAGTCGGCGAGCCCGAAGATCGGGGCCGTTCTGAGCCACCTCGAGGATGCTGTCCGGAGTGGACAGTCGCTCTCCGTCGCCGCAGCGGGCTTGCCGCGCGCCTTCCCCGACCTGGTCACGCAGATGCTCTCCGCCGGGGAGAAAGCGGGACGCATCGGCGAGATGATCCAGCGGGTCACCGAGATGATCGAAGCGGAGGAGGAGCTGCGAAGTCGCCTGCGCTCGGCACTCATCTACCCCGCGGTCATGATGTCGTTGGCCATCGCCGTGGTGATCTTCCTGCTCACGACGATCGTCCCCAAGTTCTCGGGGCTGTTCAAGGGCAAGGAGCACACGCTTCCCGGGCCGACCAAGGTGTTGATGTGGCTCAGCGAGTTCCTGTCGACCAACGCCCTTTGGCTGTTCCCCGGCGTGATCGTGATCGTCGGCGGGGTGATCTTCTTCCTGCGCAGCAAGCAGGGCAAGCCGTACCTCGACAGCATGCTCCTGCGCGTGCCCATTCTCAAGGATGTCTACAGCACGGCGATCCTGTCGCGGACCTCACGAACGCTGGGAATGCTCACCAACGCGGGTGTGGTGATCCTGTCCGCTCTGGAGCACACTCGCGACGTGGCCGGAAGCCCCGCCTTCGCCAAGCTGTGGAACGACGTCCACGACCAGGTGGCCAACGGCGGCACGATCAGCGACGCGATCAAGCACTCGCCCCTGCTCCCACCCACCTACAAGCAACTCGTCGGCTCCGGAGAATCCGCCGCCCGGCTGGATGCGATCCTCCTCCGGATCTCCTCGCACTATGCGCAGGAGTTGCAGCGCCGGGTTCGCGACATCACGACGCTCATCGAACCGGCGCTGGTCGTGTTCATGGGCGGGGTCGTCGGGTTCATAGCCTTGTCGATCATGCTGCCCATATTCAAGCTCTCCCAGAACGCCTAGAAACCCCAGAGCATGAACTCTCAGAGCTCACATCCCCTCCCTCAGCCGAGTAACGAGGAGCCGGCCCGGTCGGTCGAGCTGGAGGTCAACGCTATCCAGGCGGCCGTCGAGGACGTCACCCAGAACTACCTGGAGACCCTGGACGCACTCAGCACGGTGTACGATGTCGCCGCCGGGTTCGCGCAGCTGTTCGACACCTCTTCGATCGCCAGCTTCACGCTGCGGCGGATCCTCGAGTCATTGGATGTCGGTAGTGGGGCCATCTTCCTGGAGAGCGGAGGTGAGCTGAAGTTCTACGTCGACTCCGAAGGCGCGCGCGAACACTTGCGAGAGGATGCCGTCGAGGACGCCAGCCTCGATGGCCGGGCTCTGTTCTGCAACGGATCCGATGCGATCCGTTACCTGCGATCGGGTACGGATTGCCGCAACGTGCTGCTGGCTCCGGTGGTCGCCGCACAGCGCTGCCTGGGCATCGTGGCGGTCACCGCCGAAGACGAGCGACGCTTCACCACCAAGGACCTCAAGCTGGTCAGCGCCGTGACCTCGCAGGCCGCGATCGCCTTGAGCGGTGCACAGCACCTCGAGCAGATCCTGGTCGAGCGACAGAAGCTGCGCTCGATCATCGAGGACAACGGTGGCGGAATCGTCGTGCTCGCGCCGGATGGTCGGACGATGCTGACCAACACCGTGGCCCGCGAGCTGCTCGGGTTCGCGGAGGACCGCGCCGAGGGCTTCTCGCTGATCGAGGAGCTGGCGGCCTGGAAGTCCAGTCGAGATCCCGAGTGCCTGCGAGGGGACGGTCCCCCCGAGCTGTCCCTCGAGCTCGCCGAAGGCCCGGGGTCGAAGGAACGAGTCGTCTCGATGGTCGGCCGCCGGGTTCGGGGGACGGACGGAGAGCTGGCCAGCATCGTGCTCAACCTGCAGGATGCCACCGAGCAGCGGCGTGACGAACGGATGAAGGAGGATGTGCTTTCACTGATCTCCAAGGCGTTCCGGCTGCCGATCGAGACGATGCGGGAGACGCTCGGCAACTCCGCGGAGGGGACCGGAGCCGGAGAGCAGTGTTCGGGATGCATGAACGCCCACGTCGAAGAGCTCGAGCAGCTCGCCGATCGCTTGCGCTGTTACACGGAGGTCCTCGACGACTCCTGGACCGGATTTGGACGCGCGGACCTCGGAGAGGTGGTCGCCGAATCCAGCTCCAGGATGATCGCGAGCCACGCTGATCGCTCGCCGAACGTGGAGGTTCAGCTCGACCCGTCCGCGACTCAGGTGGGCATTTCGCGCGAGTGTGCCCACATCATCACCGACAACCTTCTCGACTACGCGATCGAGCACAGCCGTGACTCGCAACCCGGCATCCGGGTTTCCTCCAGCCGCCTCTCGCCGGGGTGGATCGCCCTGGAGCTCGAGGATCGGGGCGCCGGTCTCCCCGCCGAGATCCAGCAGGAGTTCATTCGCGCCCTGGATCGGGACCGTGACGATCTCTCGGTGGAGGAAGCGGAACTGGGCATCCGCCTCGCCCTGGTCGAGGAGGCGGTTCGGCGCTGCGGCGGCAAGGTCGAGGCCCGCCCCGCTCCCGACGGAGGGACCCTGCTGACCATCACCCTGCCCGCCGCCTAGCCGCCCTCCGTAAGCCCTCTTCCCGGCCAGTCGATTTCCATCAAGACGCGAGGCTCGGAAGTCGATCTACCGAGGAGGAACCGTCCCTGTCCGGTGATCGCCTCGCACGTCCTGGCGGCACCCGGTACAGGGCTCTTCCTGACCAGACCCGATCCTCACTCGCACAGCTACTCATGAACACCTGGGGCCCGCCCAAGAAGAGCACCATCCTCCTCATCACCGAGGATGGGTCCGCCTGTCGGGCGATCCGGGAGAGTCTCGCTCCGGCCAGGTTCCAGGTCGTCGAAGCCGCGAGTGCCAAGGAAGGGATCGAAGTCTACCGTCAGAGCCACCCCGATCTGGTGCTCCTCGACGCGGGTGGATCGGCGACCCAGCCGCTCCGCTTCTGCAAGGCGATTCGCACGAAGGACCCGTCGGCGACCCTGCCGATCGTGATACTCGCCGGCGAAGGAGATCTGAACCTGGTCCGGGAGTGTCACGAGGCCGGGATGACGGATGTGATCGCCAAGCCCGTTCCCGATCGCTTCTTCGCTCATCGACTGCAGTTCCTGCTCGAGGCGGGTGACCAGCGCCGGAGGCTGACTGGCGACGTCGAGCGGATGACCGAAGCTCAGAGCTTCGCGGGGCTGGGAACGTGGGAGTGGTCTCTCTCCACGCGGACCCTGGAGTTCTCGGATGAGGCGCGCCGCATCCTCTGCCTCGCCAAGGGGCGCAAGGTGGCCACGGTCGATTCGGTGCTCCGCAGCGTTCCCACCGCGGATCGGTCGCGAGTGCGCGCCTGGTTGGAAGAGGCTTCCAAGGGCGGGATCGGCGGGACCATCGAGCACACCGTCTCGGACAAGGACGGCGAAGAGCGCATCGTTCGCCAGCACGCCACGATCGTCTCGGAGAAGACCGGAATGGCGGAGCAGATCTCGGTGGTGGTCATGGACATCACCGAGTGGCGAAGAGCGGAGGTCGAGAACCGCTACCAGTCGCAGCACGACCTGGTGACCGGTCTCGAGAACATCGATCGCTTCCTGCAGCGCCTCGAGGAGGCTTCCTGGCTGGCTCAACGCTCCAGCTCCCGGTTCGCGGTGTTCTACCTGGGAGTGGCCAGGTTCGGGCGCATCCACGAATCGCTGGGCCACCGGTTCGGAGACCAGGTGCTCAAGCACGTGGCCGAAAGGATGCAGTGCGCGATACGCAAGACGGACTGGATCTGCAACATCTCCGAAGAGCAGCGCCTGCCGCGGCTCGCGCGCCTCGCCGGAGCCCACTTCGCGATCCTCCTGCAGCCGATCGATCGCGTCGAAGACATGGCCCGGCTCGCCTCGCGCATCAACGAGGCCTTCGCCGAGCCGATCGTCTGGGAGGACAAGGAGCTGTTCCTGAGCACCAACGTCGGGATCTCGATCTTCCCCGATGACGGGGTCGAGCCGGAGGTCCTGGTGCAACGGGCGCAATCGGCAATGCAGCTCGCCCAGACGAAGGGGCTGACCGAGCCCCAGTTCTCGACGGCTCAGATGACCCAGGAGGGCGCCGAGCGCCTTACCCTGGAGTCGAGCCTGCGGCACGCGCTGGAGCTCGAGCAGTTCGAAGCGTACTACCAGCCGAAGGTCGAGATCGCCACCGGCCTGATCACCGGCCTGGAAGCGCTGATTCGCTGGAACCACCCGGAGGATGGACAGATCCCTCCGGTGAAGTTCATCTCCGTGGCCGAGGAAACCGGCCTCATCGTACCGATGGGCGAGTGGATGCTCCGGACCGCCTGCCGTCAGGCCAAGGCGTGGCAGGACGCCGGTTATCGTCCGTTCCCCATCGCCGTGAACGCCTCCGTCGGCCAGTTCCGCCGGGCGAACATCAACAAGGTGGTCGCCGACGTGCTGGAAGAGACGGGCCTCGATGCACGGTGGCTCGAGATCGAGCTCACGGAATCGGGGTTGATGGATGACAGCGAGGGGAACCTCGCCATCCTGGAGGAGCTGAAGTCCCAGGGGATCATGCTCTCGGTCGACGATTTCGGAACCGGGTACTCTTCCCTGGCCTACCTGCGGCGCTTTCCGATCGACGTCCTGAAGATCGATCGGTCGTTCATCATGGACCTCCCGGGCGACGCGGATGCGGCGACGATCGTCACCACGATCACCCACATGGCGCGGAGCCTGAACCTGAAGATCGTCGCCGAAGGTGTCGAGACCGAGGAGCAGCTGGCGTTCATCCGCGAGCTGGGCTGCGACCAATATCAGGGCTACCTGTACAGCAAGCCCGTGCCCGCCGACTCCATCACCGCGTTCCTCGAAGATGAACGCAACATCTCCGGAGCCGCGTGAGGAGGGAGCTCCCATTCGTTCCCACCACCCCTGACCCCACCCCGATGAGACTCCGGCAGAACCTCCTCGCGTCGGGATGCCGTCCACGGCGGCGACGGAGAGGAGTGACCCTGCTGGACCTCCTCCTGGTGGCCGTGATCACGAGCATCCTCGCCGTCGTGGGGATTCCGTCGATGGTCCAGGCGCTAATCCACTTCCGGCTCGAGGCCGCCGCGACCGAGGTGATCGCCGCGGTCGAGTACGCCCAGGCGACGGCGCTGGCCAATGGATGCGACACCAGCGTGTTGTTCGATGTCACCGAGAATGAAGTGGAGGTCCAGATCAAGGGCACGGCGACCAATCTGAACGGCGGCGATGTCGAGCTCGACGAGACGGCGGTCGAGACGATCGCGTTCCACCGGATCGAACACCCACTGAACAAGCGCACGGAGTACGTGATCGATCTGACCAGTCGAGGATGGTCGGGAGCCGTGGTCCTTTCGGCCGTTGACTTTGACGGGACGGACCGACTGGAGTTCGACGAGCGTGGGGCCCCTTCCTCCGGCGGCACGGTGACCCTGGAGAACGACGGATGGGAGCTGACGCTCGTCGTGGACGCCCAGGCGGGCAAGATGACGATCCAGGGGATAGAGGCCGGGGAGCCCCCTCCTCCCATGGATGTTCCTCCAGTGGATGAGGGGAAGACGCTGCTGTAGCCCACCCAGGAGGAACGCTGGAGCGTGATGAACATCTCATGAGTCGTCCAGGATCGGACATGCTGCTTCGCCCGAATCACCGAGCCGGTCGGGGTCACCGCCTCCCGCGTCGTCGACGCCGGGGCATGACCCTGGTGGAAGCGATGCTGTGCATCGTCCTGCTGGGCATGACGGCGACCGCGATCTCGGGGCTCTACGTGTCCGGGCTGCAGTCGATCGACGGCACCGACGACCTGATGCTGGTCGACAGCCACCTGCGCAGCCAGATGGAGGAGCTGATCTCGCGTCCTTTCAACGATGTGCTCACCGAGGGGTCGGGGGTGTCATTCGACGGCATGGACGTGGACTTCCCGACAGTCAACTGGACCGCCGTCCTGCACGATCTGGACGGCGACGGCGCCGTGGAGCTGAGCGCGATGCTGCTCACGGTGTCGGTGCCTGGACGCTCTCTCTCGTCGATCGTGGTGGATCACGGAAGGACCGTGGTGAAGATCCCATGACCAGGAACCGGAAACGCGGGCTGACGCTGGTCGAGCTCCTGATGGTCACCGCGATCATGGGCATCCTGTCCGTGGCCTCGGTCGGCCTCCTCTCATCTTCCTTCCAGGCCTACGACCAGGGTCAGGCGCGTTTCGATCTCCAGCGCGAGGGCCTGCTGGCGATGGAGCGAATGACCGACGCCGCGCGGATCAGCACCTTCCTCCTGGTGCCGAATGCCCACAGTACGCCTCGTACCGTCCTGGCGCTCACGGGGCTGACCAACGACGACGACGACTACTACTTCGACGATCCGCTGTTCCCGAGGATCGACGAGGACCTCGGCTTCGACATGAACGAGGACGGCTTCAATGGCATCGTGAGCATCGACGAGGACGGCGACGGGTCGATCGACGAGCGCAGCGGCGAGTTCTCCGGGAGAGACGACGACGAGGATGGACGGGTTGGGGAGGACCACATCAACGGAATCGACGACGACGGCGACGGGAACATCGACGAAGACCTGTACGGGGACACGAACCTCGACGGAGCTCCCGGCATCGCGGGGGTCGACGACGACGGTGACGGGCTGGTCGACGAAGGGAGCATGTACGACGACGACGAGGACGGCACTCTGGACGAAATCGGGATCCACCCCGTCGTCTTCCAGTACGACGCCGATGCCGGGACGCTCACCGAGTGGAACACCATCACCGGCGATACCGTGGTGCTCTCCGAGAAGGTGAAGGGCTTCAAGGTGGACTACCAGCGTCCGCAGCTGATCACCATCACCCTGATCCTCCAGAGCGGGGACGACGAGCTGGAGTTCGTCGAGAACGTCTGCCTGCGAAACGTCGAGCAGAAGACCGGCAAGCGCGTCCGCTGAGCAGCGACCGATGAGGATCCACCACGGCACCCCCCCGCGTCGAGCGCAGTGCGGCATGGCCTACGCTGCCACGCTGGGGGTGATCCTCATCGCGACCATCCTCGGCCTGGCCTTCATCGCCATGGTGGGGACGCACACCGCCGTCTCGGAGGGTCGGAACGAGGCGATGCAGAGCCAGTACCTCGCCGAGACCGCAGTCCACCACGCCCTCTGGCGCTTCGCGAACGAGCCGGGCTTTCCCGCCGACGAGACCGTCTACTACATGCACGACCTGGCCGGCGGGCGGTACGGCTACAAGATGCGTCGACCCACTCCGACGACGTTCGCGGCCGTCGCCACCGTCGGAGTCGTGGACGATCACGTCGCGCGTCAGTCCTACGTTCCCTACGTCCGACCCAAGGACCTGCTCCTGTCCTACGGCCGCAAGAACGACACCAGCCCGGAGTACCGCCGGATGTTCGGCACGAACTGGAGCGACTCGGGGAATACGGTGGAGATCTACTCCGAGCCGGTCTGGTGGATGGAGCTGGAGGGTTCGCCGATCGGCCGGGAGGCGGTGATGGGGGTGCTCGACGACAACAGCGATATCCACTTGGCGGTCTGGGATGGCAGCTCCTGGGGGAGCGAGCGGGCCTTCTCCACCGGGACGAACAGGAACTACAAGGTCTTCGACCTCGCCTACGAGAGCCAGACTGGCGGCGCGCTGGTGGTCGGGCGGTACGACGCCTCCGGCCGGGCTCAATACAACTACTGGGACGGCCTCGACTGGGAATACACGACCTCCCAGCTGGCCTTCTATCACGACGGAGCGGTGCTGGCGAACGTCGTCCTGGATCCGAATCCGAAGTCGGACGGAATCCTCATCGGCTCCATCTGCTCGGACTACAACCTGGATCTCCACTACTGGACCGGAGCCGGGTTCGTGGATCTCGGCCAGTTCGACAACGACGTGAACACCTACGGCCACGGGTGCCTCGACATCGTCCACGAGCAGCAGTCGGGCGATGCGATGGTCGTCTGGACCCATTTCAAGAGACCGGCGGTCGTCTACGCCGCGCTGTCCGGGATCGCCACGCTCGACATCGGCCTGGCGCCGGGCTTCGGCAGCGACGACATCCGACTGGTCCGCGTCGCCGCCGACCCGGCGAGCGACTACATCCTCATGGCGGCGGTCCTGAACAACAACGAGCTTCACGCCGCCGCCTGGGATGGAGATTCCTGGACCGACTCCGCCCTGATCGAGTCGAAGGTCACCCACAACGATCGCCATCTCTTCGACGTGGCCTGGGAGGCCGCCGGTGGTCAGGCGATGCTTGCCTGGGGGCCGGATGCCGACAAGACGGTCCCGCACTACATCACCTGGCAGCCGGAGACCGCCCTCGCCGACTGTGTTCCCCAGAGCGCCCCGGACTGCCTCACGGACGTCAAGCTGATGAGACTCTCCCCCGTCTCGGGCAGCGACGACCTCCTCCTGGTCACTCGCAACAACGACCAGGAGCTCCGCTACAGCCACTGGACCGGCAGCAGTTTCCACGGCACCGAAGCGAGCTTCGTCGACTCCCCGATCGACAAGGATCAGAGCCTCTCCTTCGACCTCGCCGAGGCGATGGTGACCCGCGTGGTCGGGGAGCCGAAGAACAGCGCGCCCGTGGTGAACGCCGGCAACGACCAGACGATCCTGGCCAGCGCCCTCGCCCCCCTGCTGGGGGAGGTCAGCGACGACGGACTGCCCGATCCGCCCGCCTCGGTCTCCACGACCTGGAGCAAGGTCAGCGGCCCGGGAGTCGTGGTCTTTCAGGATCCCTCGGCCCTGGATACGCGGGCCTCGTTCTCGCGCGGCGGGGAGTACGTGCTCCGGCTGACCGCGGACGACGGGGAGCTCACCGGGTACGACGAGCTGACCGTCTCCGTCGAGCTGTACGTCGAGGCTTTCGAGTCGTGGTCCATCAAGTACGACGCCGCCTGGACCGCGGTCGACCTGAGCGGGGAACCCTTCAACGTGCCCGCCGACGCGGTGCTGGAGATCGCCATCGCCAACTCCGACGCCGGTGCTCAATGGTACGGTGGCGTCCGGGCGGTCGGCTCGACGCTCGAGCGGAAGCTCCGCGCCCACGAGGCGGAGTCGGGCGGCACGGACGTGCTGGTGATGCACGTCCAGGCCGACGCCACCTCCACGATCGAGTGCTACGTGGAGGACAAGACCCAGATCGAGTTCACCCTGCTGGGCTACTGGGCGGTGGGCACCTTCGTCGAGGACTGGACCTACTTCCAGGCCAGTGCGAGCTGGTCGTGGCGCGATCACGCCCTGGCCACCTACGGCGTCGGAGCCGGCCAGGTGGCGGAGATCATGATCGCGAACACCTCGACCACCGCCTACGTGATCACCAGCCTGCGGACCGACGGCTCTACTCTCAACACGCGAGCCCCGTACCTCCACGAGGCGGAGGACGGAGAGCACGATGCGGTGACGATGTTCGTGACCGCCGGGAACGACAACAACGCCACCGTGGAGGTGTGGACGAGCAGCAGCACCAGCGTCAGGTTCTTCCTCACCGGCTACTGGTCCGACCCACCCGGCACGTACGTCCAGGCCGGCGAGGATCTCGGCGATGCGTTCGCGAACTCCACCTGGGAGACGCTCGATCTCTCGATCTACGGGGTGCCGGCCCACGCCGTGGCCCAGCTGGGGCTGGTGAACCGGAGTGCCGACGCGGAGAACCACTTCGGCGTGCGGAGGGTGGGTTCCGCCCTACAGCGGACCCTGAACCTCCACGAGGCCGAGGGAGGTGGCGAGGACCTCGGCACGATGCACGTCCAGACGGGTACGGCGGCCTCGATCGAGCGCTATCACCAGGACGTGAGCGACGCGCACATCTTCGAGCTCTACGGCTGGTGGGAGTGACCGGGCGCGGCGACCCTCTCACCCCATCGAGGGCACCTCGGAGGCGGTGGGGACCGATTTTTCTTCCCTGGGTAGTTCCCTGGGGAAGGATCGGGGGCTAGACTGGCTCCCTCGCCACCGACCCTCCCACCCTCCGGCCGCCATGACTCGACTTCACCTCCTCCTCGGTCCGCTGCTCCTCGCCACCTCCGCGCAGGCGCAGAGCGTCGTGGTGCTCGACCAGCCGCCCAACCAGGTCAACGTCACCTACAGCGACGAGGACTGCGACGCCTGCGGCGGCCTCGGCACCGGGCAGCAGTCGATCGCGGAGAACTTCACCGTGACCGTCGACCCCGGCAGCCCTTTCTTCACGCTGGAGGAGATCGTCCTGTGGGGTGGGCACAACGACACGCCGCCCGCCGCCGACCTCTTCACCATCAACATCTACGACGACGTCGCCGGGTTTCCCTCGGCCCTCCTGCACTCCGAGGGTGACGTCCCGCACACCGCCATCCCGACCGGAGGGAGCGTCTTCTCCACCACCGAGGTCGAGTACACCTTCGCCCTGGCCCACCCGCCGCAGCTCGCCTCGGGGACCTACTGGCTCGAGATCTTCAATTACACCGCCGGAAGCCCGTCGACCTGGGGCGTCGAGAAGGGCGACCTCGACACCTGGGCGGGCATCGACGGCTTCGTCTTCTCCGAGTACTGCCCCGGCACCAACTGGTGGTCCGACAACTACACGGCGGGGAGCCCGTCCCGCAACTTCGCCATGCGGATCAGCGGCAGCGGCGCCGTGGCCACCGGCGCGATCCAGCCCCTCTGCTACGGTCAGTCCTGTCCCTGCGGCAACGACGACGGAGCCGGGGGCTGCATGAACTCCACCGGGGTGGGGGCGCACCTCGGCTTCGGTGGGACGGCGAGCGTCGGTGCGGGAGACCTCGCGCTGGTCGGGACCAAGCTCATCCCCGGAAAGACGGCCCTGCTCTTCTCCGGCAGCAGCGCGCTGGGTGGAGGCGGCGGCCTCCTCTTCGGCGACGGCCTGCGCTGCGTGGGCCACGGAGTACGCCGGATCGGGATCGCGGTTCCCGATACGAGCGGGACGGCGAGCTGGACCGGGAACTTCGCCGCCACCCAGGGCTGGGCAGCGGGGGACACGACCTACCTCTAGGTCTGGTACGCCGACCCCAGCGGTTCGGCCTGCGCGACGGGGTTCAACCTGACCAATGCCCTGGAGGTGATCTGGCAGCCCTGATCGCCGGCGAAGCGACCGTCTCCGCCGCCCCCCTTCCCGCCGCGATCCGGGGGAGGGGAGGTGGCGGCGTTTCCGGCCCAGCCGCAACTGGTGATCCCTCAGGGCCTTGTGACGATCCACCGGGTCTGGGGAATCGAGCGGGCCATCACTTCCCACCGTCCCGGCATGGCTACCCTGGACACCGTGGAAACCTCCCCGAACATCGCCTCTCCCGAGGAGCTCCTGAGTCACGCCGGCTGGATTCGCGGCCTGGCGCGCCGGCTGGTCGCCGACGCGTTCACCGCCGACGACGTGACCCAGGACACGCTCCTGGCCGCGCTCGAGCACCCGCCGAGCGCGGACCGGCCGTTGCGGCCGTGGCTGGCCCGAGTCCTCGCGAACGTCGTCCGGATGCGACGGCGCGGGGAGGGGAGACGGGCGACGCACGAGAAGCGGTCGGCTCGCGGGGAGGCGTTGCCCTCCCCCGAGGAGCTGGCCGAGCGGGTCGGCCTCGAGCGAAGAGTGGTCGACGCCGTGATGGCGCTGCCCGAGCCCTACCGCGCCGCGGTGCTCCTGCGCTACTTCGAAGGCCTCTCCTCCGCGGAGATCGCCCGACGACAGGGGATACCCGCCGCGACGATCCGCTGGCGCCTGCAGCGGGGCCTCGCCGCGCTGCGCGTCGAGCTCGATCGGGACTTCGGCGGGGATCGTCGCGCGTGGTGCGCGGCGCTGCTCCTGCTCGCCGACGGCGGTCGACCCGCGGCCGGGGGCCTTCTCGGAATCCTCCCGGGAGCCCTCTCCATGCACACCTCGATCAAGATCGCCGCCGCCGGCCTCGCCCTCTTCGCCACCCTCTGCCTAGCCCTGTGGAGCGACCTCCCCTCGTGGCTCGACGGGGGGCGGTCCCTCGACGAGCCCGAAGCGGTGAGCTTCCGACCGATCGCCGAGGACGCCGAGGCCCCCGCCGCCTCCTTCCCTTCGGGTGGTGAGGAGATCGCGGCGCGCAGCCAGGTCGAAGTCGCGGAGCCGGGAGCCGCCGAGGCCGCGACTCCGGCCCCCGACGCGACCCTCGCGCTACGCGTACTCGACGAGGGCGGGCGACCCGTCTCCGGCGCGACGCTGACCCTGGGCGAGTTCGGTGGTCTGGCTGCCAGGAGTGGAATCGACGGGGCTATCCAGCTGCAGATCCCTCCCGGGCGGCGCGTCAGAACCGCCGGGATCCGCGTGGGCGATGAGCCCGACGAGCCCCTGGACCCGATTCTCACCGAGAACCGCCTCGCCGCTCCCGGCCGCGCCACGCACCTCATCAAGCTCCCTCACCTCCGCCGGGGGGACGCGATCGACCTGGGTGACGTAGTGCTCTCTCCCGGTGGAGTGGTGAGCGGCCGAGTCGTCGATCCCGATGGCGAGGGGATCCCCGGCGCGCGGGTCTGGGTGGTAGACGTCGAAGCCGTGCACCGGGGTTCGGGGGGCGAGCTGCGACTCCGTCAGCTCTCCGACCCCTACTCGAGCGTGACGAGGACGATCACCGACACCGAGGGCGCCTTCACCATCGACGGTGTCCCCGCCGGAGTGCGGCGCCTCTGCGCGGAGAAGGAGGGGACCGAGACCGCCTTCACCGGCCCGGTCGAGATACGGGGCGGGGCCGAAAGCTTCGGCCTCCTGATCGAGCTCGAGCCGAAGGACTACTCCCGGCACCTCGAGGGGATCGTACTCTCGCCGGCGGGCGAGCCGGTGCCGTTCGCGGAGCTGCGGATCGTTGCCCGAAGCAGCTCCGGCAGGAGTACGGGAAGCACGCAGGCCGACGAAGAGGGGCGCTTTCTACTCGCGCCGCGGCGCGGCGGCGAGGTCACCCTCACCGCCGGCGATCCGGAAGGGCGCTGGGGGGAGGTCCTTCTCGAGGATCTCGAGGTGGGCGACCGGGGCCTCGTCCTGCGCCTGGTCGAGCTCCGGGCAGTGGTTCTGGAGGTCCGGGACGAGCGCGGCCACGCCATCGAGACCTTCGGCTTTCACGTCACCCACGTCGACGAGGAGGGGCGCTACGTCGCCATCGGTCAGCAGGTTGAGCCGGGAGGTGGCAGCGGCTTGTTCCTGCCCGCTCAGCCCTTCAACGTCACCGTGCGCGCGGAAGGATTCGAGGAGCTCACGATCGGGCCCTTCGAGCCCGGTTCCGTGCCCGACCCGGTGAGTTGCGAGCTCCGGCGGCTCGCCGGCTCGAGTGGGCGGGTCCTCCACGACGGCGTGCCGGTCTACGGCGCACTGGTCTCCCTCTTCGAAGGAGTCGGAGATACCGTCCACGTCATGGAGAACGGCTTTCGCTGTCGTGTCTCCCGCTACCGGCGGGTCACGACGAACAGCAAGCAGGACGGCTCCTTCCAGCTCTTCCCCCGGAGCGCGGGCGAGTACTGGCTGCGCGTCGAGGAAGACGGACTCGCGCCGACGACCCACGGCCCGCTCACCTTCCGGCCCGGATCGGTCCCCGAGCCGCTCGTGGTCTCGCTGACCGCCGGCGGCACGCTCGAGGGCCGCGTGATCACCGAGAGCGGGCGGTCTCCAGCCGGCTTCATCGTCGGCATCTCCCGGGGGATCGGTTTTCCCAGGTCGGTTCGCAGCGACTCCGACGGACGATTCCGCTTCACCGGTCTTGAGCCGGGGGGGTATCAGCTGCGGCATCTCGAGGAGGAGATCCGTCCGGGGAGTTTCCGCTCATCCAGCGAAGAGGACGATGGGGTGCAGCCATTCCCCGTCGACTTCACCATCCACGACGGGCAGCTCACTCGCGCCGATCTCGATCTGACCGGGGTGCAGCACTACCGTCTGCTCGGTCGGCTGCGGCTGGGGAATCGGGAGCTCGTCGGCTGGGCCGCGCGCGTGAGACCGACGCAGGGCGGATCGGAGCGGTCCCAGGTCACGCTCGATGGTCGGGGAGCGTTCGAGCTCGTTCTCGAACAGCCGGGTGAGTACGAGCTCATCTTGCTGGCTCCGGGAGAACAGGGTCTCGGTGCCATCGTCGACCACGTGCAGATCGATGCGGCGGTGACCGACTGGAGTCTCGATGTCGAGACCGGAGGGATCAGCGGCAGGACCGACTCCCTCGATACCGTTGAGGAGAAGAGCTCACTCATCTATCACTGGTCCGGGGGAAGCGGCCAGATCTGTCTGTTCGTGATCCCGACCGACGAGCTCGGGAGCTTCGAGCTGCAAGAGGTCCCCGTCGGCCGGTGCCGGATCCTCCGCGCGCTTCCCAAGGGCCTTACTCCCGAGCGCGTGGGCGCGATCCCCGCCCTGGTGGAGTTCGAGCTGCGCCCCGGGGAGTCCCGCCGGCTGGGGGTGATCGAGTAGGCGGCGAGCTGGCAACGCGGGCCCCGACGAACGCGGATTCTCAGATCTCGAAGGTCCCGGTTTCCGGGTTGATGGCGAAGCAAGGCGAGGTCATCGATTCATCGAGGGGCAAGGTGTGTCTCCCGATGGCGATCTCGACTCCGTAGTACGCGGTGCCGAGCACGGTGATGGTGGCCTCGTCCCCGGCTCCCGCCCCATCCTGGAGCCTGGCGAGCTGAGCGTTGAGGTGCTTCCGGCGCCTGGCAATGTCCGCGGTATTGATCGGTGCCTTGCCCGAGGAAGCCGCGACCGTCATCGCGGATCGCCGCTGTTTCCGCTCCTCGGCGTTCAGCTCCCTCAGCTGATTCAGGATCTTCTTCGCCTCCCGCTCGTTCAGCGGATCCACTCCGGCGAAAACGAAGGTCGGCACACCCAGCTCCGATCCCAGCTCCTGGACGACGATGCTCCCGCCGGCGCGATAGCGGCCCCCCTGCAGCCGGCCCTTGCCTTCCGTCGCCGTGATCGAGCCGCGGCATTCGATCCGGCTCGCGGTCTCGGAGCCCTGGATCTCGACGTCGCCCTTCGCCTCGATCCAGGTGTTCTGCGAGTACTTCACGGTGACGTCCCCGCCCGCGATCACCTTGACGTCCTGCTCCCCGATCAGCCCCTCCTCGACCCTCACGGAACCTCCGGCCTGCAGCTCCGCTCCCTCGACGATTCCGCGGACGGTGATGTCCTTGCTGGCGTCGACGCGGAAGCCGGCCCGGACCGAACCGTCGATGATCACGGTTCCGTTGGCGATCACGTTGCCGGTGCTGAGGTCGACGTCTTCTTCGATGCGCACCGTGTCGGTGACCGAGGGTATGCCGCTCTCGGTGAAGGTCAGCATCCCCTCGATCTCCGAGAGGAGAAGAACGCTGCCGTCCTTCTCCTGTCGCTTGATGATGTTCTCGCCCACCCGCAGGGGAATGTCCGCGCCGGCCTTCGCGGTCAGGATCTCCTTCCCGTCGACCCCTTGTCCTGGAATCGGCTCGGTCCTCCTCCTCCAGCGGCCGAGCTCCTGCAGGCGATGGACGTTGATGATCTGGTGCTGCTCGCGGAAGTCGATCTGCCCTTCCATATCGTAGACCGATCCGGCATCCCGTTCGATGTCGAGGAAGTACTTGACCCTGGCACCGACTCCCGGCTGGGGAGGCGTGCCCGCGGCGATCTGCATCGGGCCCGGCAGAGCGCCGGAAGATTCGTAGATCTTCCAGGTCGTCTCGATCCGTCCTTTCGCGAGCCCGAACCGGATTCTCGACGACTCGATCGCCACGTCGTACTCGTAGCGACTGATCGGGTGTTCGCTGCCGGTGGGGGCTCGCAGGTCGATCGTCGCTCGCAGGCGATCCTCGCTGATCTTCACCGCGGGGACGACGACCAGCCGGCCGTCCTCCTCCACCTCGAGGTACCCGAATCCAGGGACCCGGGCTCTCCACTGCAATCGAACGGGATCGTGCTGGACTCCATCTCCGATGGGGACATCCGCGTTGCGGAGCTCATTCACCACCGCGGCATCCAGCTCGGTCACGTGCCCGCTCATCGGGCCGATCAGTACTTCACCATCGCGGACGATGGTCTTCCGTCGCTCAGGATCCTCCTCGGTCGGGCAGAGGTAGTGTCGCAGGTCTTCGGCGGTCATGCGGTGCGGTGCGGCCCGGGCGAGACTGGAAGGGGGCCGTGACACAAGTAGAGGCAAATCCGGTCGGAGTTCCCAGCCCCTACCGCGGTGGAGTGACCACCTTCTCCCGGTCGACGCCGGCGCCCGGCGAGCGGCACAAACGCCTCCGGGACCTTGACGGAACGGGCCCGATGACGTTCCCTCCGCCCATGGCCCCGACCGAAACTCTCTCCGGATCCTGGCCGCTCGAGCCGGATGAAGCGACCATCCGAACGTGGCTCCAGATCACAACCGACCTCCTGGTCGAGCACCTGCGCTCGCTCCCCGACCAGCCCGCCGCGAACGCCGAGGTCGATCTCGAGACGGTACGGGCGGCCGTGGAGCCGCTTCCCGAGGAGGGAGCCGATGCGGCCGGGTTGCTCCGGCAGGTGATCGAGGAGTACGTCCCGCGCTCCTTCAACACGGCCAGCCCCGGGTATTTTGCCTATATCCCGGGAGGAGGCGTGCTGCCCGCGGCGATCGCCGACCTGGTCGCGGACGTCACGAATCGCTACGTCGGGCTGTTCGCGGCCGCGCCGCTCCTGGCCCGGCTGGAAACGAACGTCCTGCGCTGGTTCCTCGACATGGTCGGCTACCCGGCGGAGGCGCGCGGCGTGCTGACCAGCGGCGGCTCCTTCGCCAACCTCCTGGGCCTGGTCTGTGCCCGGCACGAGAAGCTCGGGGATCGTTTCCAGGACGGCGTGGTCTACGTCTCGGATCAGGTGCACCACTCGGTTTCGAAGGCAGCTCGCTTCATCGGCTTCGCCCCCGATCAGATCCGCGTGGCCCGGACCGGCGACGACCTCCGGCTCGACCCGGCCCGGGTTCTGGAAATGGTCGAGGAGGATCGCCGAGCGGGTAGACGGCCCGCGGCCGTGGTGGCCAGCGCCGGTACCACCAACACCGGGGTGGTCGACGACCTCGAGGGTCTCGCCGAGGCGGCTCGGCGCGAAGGACTGTGGCTCCACGTCGACGCGGCGTACGGGGGCTTCTTCGCCCTGACCGATCGAGGGAAGAGACGAATGGCAGGGCTCGAGCGGGCCGACTCGATCACCATCGATCCGCACAAGGGGCTGTTCCTGCCCTACGGGACGGGGTGCCTGCTCGTGCGCGAAGGCCGCCATCTGAAGGCGCCGCACCAGAGTGAGACCGGGTACCTGCCGCCACTGCACGACGATTCACTGGCCCAGGACTTCGCGGAGTACTCCCCCGAGCTCTCGCGGGACTTCCGCGGCCTTCGCGTCTGGCTCCCGCTGAAGATCTTCGGTGCCCGGGCGTTCCGCGAAGCGCTCGACGAGAAGCTCGACCTGGCGATCCACGCAGCGCGGGAGATCGAGAAGATCCCGGGGCTGGAGCTGCTGGCCGAGCCGGATCTCTCCCTGGTGACCTTTCGGCGGCTCGCCCGCCCGGGTGAGGATGTCGACGTGGCCAATCAGGAATACCTGGAGCGAATGCTCGCCAGCCGTCGGGTGTGGATGAGCGGTGCGTGGGTGAAAGGGCGCTTCATCCAGCGACTGTGCGTCCTCCATTTCCGATCGCACCGAGAGCAGGTCGACCAGGCGCTGGAGTTGATTCGTCGCGAGGTGTAGCCAGCTACTCTTCACCGAACGGCGAATCGAGACCGGGTGCTCCGAGCTCCTTCATCAAGCGGGAGGTGAGAGGACAGAGATCCGGGGGGGCGTTGTCGAGCAGAACGCGGAGCCGCTGCAGGTCGTCGAACTCGTCGATGTCGAACAGCCGGGGCAGCAGGGAGAGCTCGAGGCCCGCGCTTCGCCCGCGTTCGAGGGTTTGTTGCAGGACCCGGTCGGTGCTCCAGTCGATCCCCTCGAAGAGCGCCGCCTCGGGAGCGCGAAGGCCGAGCAGGTAGTAGCCGCCGTCGTCACACGGTCCGATCACACCCGACTCGGCATCGAGCACGTCGAAGGCCGCGGAGATCTCGTCAGGGCCGAAGTGGGGAGTGTCGGCGCCGATCAGGATGACCCGCCCGAAGCCGCGAGCGAAGGCGCTCTCGAAGGCGGACCGCAATCGCTCGCCGAAGGGCGCCTCCGGCTGCGGGAGCAGGAGAGCCTCGGGGGCGAGCCGCTCGAAGTACTCCAGACCGCTGGCCGGGGTGAAGGACAGGCACAGGGCGCAGTCGCGGACCCGCTGTGCGGTGTGGACCGTGTCCATCAAGAAGGCTTCGTACAGCTCACAGGTCCGCACTTCCCCCAGGGTCGCCTCGAGGCGCGTCTTCACGTAGCCCAGCACGGGCGTCTTGGCCACGATGATCAGACAGCGCGCGCTCTTGTCGTCGGGCACGTCCAAGCGGCGGAGGATACCATCGCTCCCTCAGTGCGTCATCGTCCGCAGGAGGTGTATTATCCTTGCTCCACTGCTCGACGAACCAGCTCGCCTCGGAGCCCGTCATGACCTTGTTTCGTCCCGACTCCCAGAAGATCGAAGCGACCGGACGGCTGATGCGTCGGGTGCGCGAGACGTTGGCCTACGGAGGATTCGACAGCATCCTGCAGAAGCCGCTCTACCACGGTGAAAGCGGCGTCTTTCCGCAGTTCATCGAGAGCGCGAACGGCTGCGAGTTCACCGATACCACCGGCCAGACCTTCATCGACTGGGTGAACGGCGGGGGGCCGGTGCTCCTGGGGCACCGGCGGCCGGAGGTCGAGCAGGCCATCGTCGAGCAGATGCACGCCGGCCCGATGCTCTCCCTGTCGCACCCGCTCGAGCTCGAGGTCGCCGAGACCCTCACCGAGATGATCCCCAACGCCGACATGGTGGCGTTCGGAAAGAACGGTTCGGATTGCTTGACCGCAGCGGCTCGCCTGGCCCGCGCCCTCACCGGTCGCGAGATCATCGTCCAGTACGGTATGCACGGCTTCCACGACTGGTACGTCGTGCACAACCCGGTGGTTCGGGGGGCGCCGCAGGCTCTGAAGCCGCTGATCCAAACGTTCGAGTACAACGACCTCGAGGGCCTGGAGGAGCTCCTGAACCGCTTCGAGGGTCAGGTCGCCGCCGTGATGATGGAGCCAGTGCGCGAGATCCTCCCCGACCCCGGGTACCTCGAAGGAGTGAAGGAGCTGACCCATCGGCACGGCGCGCTGCTCGTCTGGGACGAAGTGGTCACCGCCTTCCGGCTGGGCAACGGCGGCGCGCAGGAGCTCCTCGGCGTTCAGCCGGACATCGCCTGCCTGGGCAAGGCGATGGCCAACGGGATGCCGATCTCGGCGATCGTCGGCAAGCGGGAGGTGATGGAAGAGCTCCCCGGCGTCGCCTTCGGCATGACCTTCCGCGGAGAGACGCTGACCCTCGCCGCGGCGCGCGCGGTGCTGAAGATCCTGCGGGCGGAACCGGTCGCCGAGCACGTGGCGCGGATCGGAACCCGGGTGCGAGAGGGCTTCGAGAAGGCGCGACGGCGCTTCGACCTGAACATCGGGCTCGGTGGTCCGCCCGCGCGGATGACCTTCGTCTTCAACCCGGACGGCGGACTCTCCTGGGCGGAGGTGCAGTCCCTCTTCGTCCAGGAGTGCCTCAAGCGAGGGGTCTTCACCAACGGCAACATCCTGCCTGGCTTCGCGCACGACGACGCGGCCGTCGAGCGGACGGTGGAGAGCCTCGAAGGGGCGCTGGAGGTCGTGGCGGAGGCCGTACACTCCGGCCGGCGCCAGCTCGAGTCGGGCAGCGCGGAGCCCGCCCCCGGTCCGCGCGCCATGATCACCACCGGGTACATCGAGGAGCTGCGTCGCCAGGGGGACGGGCTGGCGATCGCCGGCTGGGCGATCCTGCAGGAAGAGACCGCCGAGGTGATCGAGCTCGTCGCCGCGGACGGGACCGTCGCCCTGGCCCAGAAGGTCGCCCGCCCCGACGTCGCGGCGGCGTATCCCCACGTGCGCGACGGCGAGTCCGCCGGCTACTGTGCACAGCTGCCCGTGGAGCTCGACGGCGGTGACGAGCCCATCGAGCTCACGCTCCGCCTTCACCGCCCGGGCTGCCTCGCCTTCCTCTGCCGCGTGGTGATCGAGAGTCCTCCCGACTCCACCGGCGCCTGGCCCGGGCCGCACTGGCTCGGAGACGGCATCCTGTACATCTGACCAACCGCACCGACATCGCCATGCAGCACACACCCATCTACCAGGTCGACGCCTTCACCGGCCACCTCTTCGGCGGTAACCCCGCCGCGGTCTGCCCTCTCGAGAGCTGGCTCCCCGAGGAGACGATGCAGGCGATCGCCGCCGAGAACAACCTCTCCGAGACCGCGTTCTTCGTGCTCGGTGAGGCGAAGAACGAGCTGCGCTGGTTCACCCCGACGCTCGAGATCGACCTCTGCGGCCACGCCACGCTGGCTTCCGCGTTCGTGGTCTTCCAGTTCCTCCGGCCGGAGCTGAGCGAGGTGCGCTTCGAGACTCGTAGTGGTCAGGTCGGCGTCACGCGCGAGGGGGAACGACTCGAGCTCGACTTTCCCGCCAATCCAGCCACTCCACTCGAGCTGGATCCGGCGGTTGCGGAGGCGCTCGGCTGTGAGCCCCTGGAGATGTTCCACGGCGAGCACTACACCATGGTGGTGCTGAACGACGAGGCCGCGGTGCGTGGACTCGCTCCCGACATCGGCGCCCTTGCCGGCCTGGACCACAATGCCTTCATCGTCACCGCCGCCGGCGCGGAGGCCGATTTCGTCTCGCGCTTCTTCGCCCCGAAGCTGGGCGTGGGCGAGGATCCGGTCACCGGGTCGGCACATTGCATGCTCGCGCCTTTCTGGGCGGAGCGACTGGGGCGCAACCCGCTGCGCGCCCTCCAGGTCTCGACTCGCGTCGGCGAGCTCTTCTGCGAGGTTCGCGGCGATCGCGTCGGCATCGCCGGCCGCGCGGTGCTCTACCTCGAGGGCCGGATCAGAGTTCCCGACTGAGGAAGCGCCCGGCGCCGCGCTCCACGCGCAGATCGCCTTCCTGGAACGCGACCTTTCCCCCGACCAGCACGGTCGAAGGTCCACCCTTCGTCTCGAACCCCTCGAAGATGTTGCTGTCGCAGCGGTGGTGATGGGTGGCCGCGGAGATCGTCCCGCTCGCTTCGGGGTCCCAGACGACCAGGTCCGCGTCGGCTCCGACCGAGATCGATCCCTTGCGCGGATACAGCCCGAAGATGCGCGCCGCCCACGCCGAGGTCACCTCGACGAAGCGGCGCAGGCTCAGACGACCCTGGAGCACGCCGTAGGTGTAGAGTAGCGCCAGGCGATGCTCGATCCCCGCCGCCCCGTTGGGGATCGCGGTGAAGTCCTCGCGGCCCATCTCCTTCTGCCCCTTCAGGTCGAAAGGACAATGATCGGTCGCGACCAGGTCGAGGGCGCCGGAGCCCAGCGCCTCCCAGAGCACCTCCTGGTGCCCGCGAGGCCGGATCGGCGGGGACATCACCGCCGCGGCTCCCGCGAAGTCGGGCTGCTCGTACACCGAGTCGTCGAGCAGGAGGTACTGCGCGCAGGTCTCCCCGATCACCTGCTGTCCCTGCCCTCGCGCCCGCCGCAGCGCCTCGACCGTCTGAGCGCAGCTGACGTGCACGATGTAGAGCGGCTGATCCAGGAGCCCGGCCAGCATCATCGCACGGGAGGCCGCCTCTCCCTCCACCTCCGGAGGACGAGAGAGGGCGTGATGCTTCGGTTCGGTCCGGCCCGCCTCGATCAGCCGTCGCTGGAGCTCCTTCACCATCTCCCCATGCTCGGCGTGCACGGTCACCAGCGCCTCGAGCTCGTGGGCGCGCTTCATCACCTCGACCAGCTCGTCGTCGCCGATGCCGACCGTCTCGAGGTAGGCCATGAAGGTCTTGAAGGAGGGGATCCCCTCCTCCTGCACGCAGCGCCGCATCCACTCCGCGGTCCGATCACCCCACCAGGTCACCGCCATGTGGAGCCCGTAGTCGACCACGGACTTCTCCGCGATCTCCCGGCGTGCCCAGAGGCTCTCGATCATGTCCTCGCCGCGGTCGGGGATGACGAAATCGATGATCGAGGTGGTTCCCCCGGCGACCCCCGCCGCCGTACCGGACTCGAAGTCGTCGGCGCTGACCGTGCCCATCAGCGGGAGCTCCATGTGCACGTGGGGGTCGATCCCCCCGGGGAAGACGTACTGGCCCGAGGCGTCGAGCACCTCGTCGCCCGGCTCGGGTGAGAGCTCCGTCCCGATCGCTTCGATCCTCCCCTCGCAGCAGCGGACGTCCGCGGTCCCCTCGTCGAGGTCGGTCACGATCGTGCCGTTCTTGATCAGGATGCCCATCGTTTCGAGGGGGAAGAGAGCCTCGCTGGAGTCACGATCCGCCGTCGCGCAAGCGCCATAGCTTGAGCACGTCGGTGCGTCCCGGGCCGTTCATGTCCTGCATGCCGAAGGTCACGGCGATGTCCTGACCCGGCTCGGCCAGCTCGTGGTTCAGCAACATCGACTCCGCCTGGTTCACGGCCTCGGAGACCTCCACCACCGTCTCACCGAGCAGGGGAATCACGCCCCAGCGCAGCGCCAGACGGCGGAGCACCTCACGGTGGCGAGAGATGGCGACGAGCCGCGCGCGGGGGCGACAGGAGCTGGTCAGATCGGCGGAGTGCCCCGTCTCCGTGTAGACCACCATCGTCTTCAGCTTCAGCTCGGAGGAGACCGTCAAGGCCGCTCGGGCGATGGCGTTGGAGAAGCTGTACTCCTCCACTCGTACCGGCCGGGGGCGCTGCCGGTAGATCTCGCTCTTCTCCACCTCGTCGATGATCGCCGCCATCTCCCGCACCGCCGCCACTGGATCCCGGCCGACGGCGGACTCTCCCGAGAGCATCACCGCATCGGTGCCGTCGAGCACTGCGTTCGCGACGTCGGAGACCTCCGCCCGGGTCGGTCGGGGGTTGTGGATCATCGACTCGAGCATCTGCGTGGCCACGATCACCGGGATCCCGCGGATGCCCGCGTCGCGGATCAGCCGCTTCTGGATCAGCGGCACCTTCTCGGCCCCGGCCTCGACGGCGAGATCGCCGCGGGCGACCATCAGCCCATCGGAGACGGCGATGATCTCATCCAGTCGGGAGACCGCCTCCGGCTTCTCGATCTTGGCGATCACCGGAGTCTCCCCGGCGAGCTCCTTGGCCTCGAGCACGTCCTTCGGATCGCGCACGAAGGAGAGGGCGAAATAGTCGACGCCGAGCTCCCGCGCGAAGGCGAGGTCCTCGCGGTCCTTGACGGTCAGTGCCGGGGTGGAGAGTGGCGTGCCAGGGATGTTGAGCCCCTTCCTGTCCTTCAGCACTCCGCCTTCGATCACGCGACAGTGGACCTCGCTCCCCTCGACCGATGAGACGGAGAGCTCGATCAGGCCGTCGTCGATCAGGATCCGATCCCCCGGACCGACATCACCGGGCAGGGCCTGGTAGGAAGTCGAGACGCGAGAGGCGTCACCTTCGACCTCCTCGGTGGTGATGGTCAGTTCGTCTCCCGCCGAGATCGTCGCCGCCCCGCCGGCGATGGTGCCCACCCGGATCTTGGGGCCGCAGAGGTCGGCCAGGATGGCGATCTGCTCTCCCGAGCGCTCTGCGGCCTCGCGGACCATGTCGAAGACGCGCCGGTGTTCGTCGTGCTCCCCGTGTGAGAAGTTCAGGCGGACGACATCCAGCCCGGCCTCGATCATTCGCCCGATCGTCTCGGGATTCGAGCTCGCCGGGCCGATGGTGGCGACGATCTTGACCTTGTGCATGAGGGGAATGTGCTGGGGTGTGTGCGTGGAGGTCCTCGAGGGTGCGCGAGGTGCGTTACTTGGGGGGCTTGCCGAGCGTGTGTGACAGCCACACCTCGTTGACGATCGTCCACTTGCCGTCGGTCTTCGCCAGGTGGAGGTGCTCGACCAGCATCCCCGACCTGGCTGTGGCCGTGGCGATGTTCACGGAGGCGTGGTGAATGGTGATCTCGATAGCCCGGCGCTTGATCGGCAGCGGAAACTCCTTCCTTCGGGCAGAAGCGATGTGGAACTCCGGCGTGGAGTAGCGTGGGAACTCCCGACCATTGGGCAGGCTATCCACCATGACCTTGCGCAGACGAGGGTTCAGTGCCCCGGCGAGACGTTCCGCATCTCCCTCGTAGTATCCATCGACGTACGCGAAGACCACTTTCTCGATCTCGGCTCGGACCTCGGGCTTGGCTTCCCTCCTCTTCTTCTTGCCGTGCGCGACGCCGAGCAGGTTGATGATCCGCCATTTCCCGTTGATACTCGCGAGGTGCGCGTAGTCGAGGAACTCGGCGCAGTCGACCCTGGCCGAGGCGATGTTGCCGTCGATGCTCAGCACCTCGACCTCGACCTCGGAATTCTCCACCATCCCTCGTCCGCCACCGAACCGGGTCATCTCCAGCAGCGCCTGGCCATCCATCTCCATCAGCATCTTGGCACCCCAGGAGGTCTTCTCCACCGTGAGCTTGTGCAGGCTGGGGTGCACCCCGCGCTCGACCCGGTCCACGTCCCGGGCGAAGAACCCCTCGACGTAGTCGCGGGCCGCCTGTTCGACCGCCGCTGCTCTCGGGTCCTTCTGGGGCTCGTTCTCATCGGGGGGGACGATCGTCCCGACGCAAGCGAGGAGGGCGGGGACGAGGATGGTCGCTTTCATGTTCATTGTCTCGGGCTCGGTCGCTCTGGATCGTGGGACGTCGGGCACCGCTGGCGAGGCGGTGGAGGGGGGCCGAGAAGGTACCAGATCCACTCCGGCGGCGGGCGGGCGAGGGAGGGATGAGCCCCGCTCAAGACCCCGAGAACGGCGGTTTCGCCCGGTGTCGGGGCGGGGAGCTCGGTCTCGGGCTAGGAAACCCCAATTTAGGATTCACCCTCCTGTCTCCCGGGTTCGAAACAAGACTACCGACCCCGCCCCTGGGTGACTGGCTCACCGGCGCACTCGCGGGGTTGTCCCACAACCACGAGGCAGCCACATGCAGGGACCGTCGAATCGACGGGCCGGGAGACACCGTCGAGACCGGGCCGGGATGACCCTGATCGAGGTCGTCGTCAGCATGGCCGTGATCGCCACCATCCTGATGGCGTCGGCGGCCGCGTTCTCACAGACCCTGATCGCGACCGATCGCGCCAAGCGGACGACCGGCGCGGCGATCTTCCTCGAGACGACGATGGAGAACATCTCCGCTCAGTCGTTCGACAACCTGCTGGCGCTGAACGGCAACACGATCTTCGACCAGACCAGCGCCTTGGACTCGCGGTATGCGATCAACCTGACCGTCTTCGTTCCCGAGCTCAACCTGATCCAGATCCAGGCGGTGGTCACCGACCTGCGGAGCAACGATCCGGTGGGTCGGCTCACGTCGCTGATGAGTCGTCGATGAGGGGGCGAGGTAGAGACGGTCGGGGCTCGCGCGCCGGACTGACGGTCCTGGAGATCGTGATCGCGACCTCCGTATTCGTGGTGGTCGGATACGCACTGATCGGTGCGGTGCAGATGGGGAACAACTCGCGGCAGACGGTCTATCAGGTGGCCTCCACGAGCGAGGACGTCCGGGAGGCCCACACGGCCTTGATCGAGGAGCTGAAGACGGGTGGAGACTCCACCGTCACCGTCACCACGCTGGGCGATGGTAACCACGAGATGACGTTCATGCAGCGGATAGTGGTCGGAGCCGGCCTGGGGTGGGGTGTCTTCGACGAGTCCTTCGGCACGATCCCCGAGGAGCAGAACAAGCCGGACTGGCAGATCCGGTACACGGTGAGGAACGTCCCCCTCGATGGCGGCGGGTTCGACCGGCGGCTGGTACGGCAAATCCTGGACGAGGAGAGCGTCGTCCAGGACGAGGAGGTGGTCATGAGGGGGCTGCGGACCGGATTGGAATCCCCGCCCGGGTTCTCCGCGGTCAAGGTCGGTGACATGTGGGAGGTCACCATCACCACCGACGGTCATTCACAGAACAATCATCGTCGTCGGCGATCACACGCACGGCACCTGGCGGTACTACGTCAATAGCTGGATGAGCTCCGGGCTGAACAAGTCCGAAGAGGACGCGGGCGAGGACGGCATTCCCAACACCAGCGAAGGTCGGGATGGGATCAGCGGCACCGCCGACGATGACGTGCTGGAGGACGACGGTGTCTTCAGTGTCGAGTACTACACCGCGGAGGACGAGGCCCTCGGCCTGATCCCGCCGAACAAATCGATCGGAGACATCATCCCCGGGACCGGGGAGGACATCGACGGGGACGGTGCCTACGACGACACCACGGACCTGTCGGACATCGACTTCAGCGTGCCGCTCAACACCTCGAACTGGGGCGGCAACATGCCCGCCCGCGGGATCAGGAGGTACCGAGACATCGCCACGCTGTACGCCAACAACCTCGATGCGGTGTTCTACACCAACCACTCCTTCTGCTACCTGGTGCTGGGCAGGCAGTCGGCGAGGATCAACGGCGCGCTGGTCAGCCGAAACGAGAACATCATCTACGGCACGCCGACGATCGAGATCAACCACGACAGCCGGTTGCTCGGCGGCAGCACGGGGATGGCCGGGGAGCTGTTGCCTCAGGTGATGCAATCTCCGTCGATCCTGCGCTGGCAGAAGCTCGACCGTGACCCCAACTGGTACCTGGGAGTTCAGCCTTGACCCTCACCCGATCATTCCTCATCCGCGCCGTCTGGATCGCGGTCTGCTGCCTCGTTCCGACCGCCGGAGCCGGCCTGCTCGCACAGGAGCAGGAGGTGGAGCCGAAACCGGTCGAGGTGGTCTCACCCGAGGTGGAGCAGACGCTGTGGATGCGCGGGCGCGAGATCCTGCACAACGGAGATCCGCTCGACCTCGTCGGGCTCGAAGAGGGAGACAACGGCTTCCGGCATCGCACTCCGATCCTCGAGCAGAGTGATCGCGCGGTGGCGATGGTCGACTTCGACGAGAACTACCGCCGCCGGCTGACCATGTACTCCGACCGGCGGAGCTTCACGGAACCTCTCCCGATCACCAGGGCCGTGCGATCGGCGTCGGTCCTCGGTTCGAGGGTCCCGGCGAAGGCGCCGGTGGTTCCCGAAGCAGAGGAAGGGAACTACCAGGTGCTGCTGTGGATCGGGGCGATCGCCGTGGCGCTGTTCCTGTTCCTGCGCTGGTGGTGCAAGCGCAAGATGGCGTGGTGACCGCTCGGTGACTACCGCCCCAGCGCCTTCCGCAGTCGCTCCCGCATCGGCTCCGAGTTCCAGATCGGCAGCTCTTCCTCGATGAAGCGCCGCTCCGCATCCGGGTCGAGCTCGCCGACACCCGCGCGCAGGAGAGCCTTGGTTCTCGCGTAGATCTCGGGCGGATGCGCGGCCAGTGACTTCAGCCGCGCTCGGGCCGTTTCGGTCGCCCCGGCGCACACCTCGTCGACCAGACCGAGCCGCAGCGCCTCGCGAGGGGAGTGCAGCTCTCCTCCCAGCAGCACTCGCTCGCGATGTCGCGCCGGGAGTCGGTGCAGGAGGATCCCGAGGAGGCGCGGCGGGAAGCACGCGCCGAGCGCGACCTCGGTCAGGCCGAGGAGGAGCTCGGGGTCGTCCAGGGCGACGCGGTGATCACAGCAACAGGCGAGCACGGTTCCCCCCGCGATCGCGTGCCCTTCGATCGCCGCGACAACCGGCGCGGGGTGGTGGAAGAGCCGGGCGCACAGCGCATCGGCGCGACGCAGGTAGGCCTCCACGGTCGCCGCATCGCTCGTGGTCAGGAGCTTCAGGTCGAGCCCGGTGGAGAAGGCCCTCTCCGCGCTGGTCAGGAGGATCGGTTCGGTTCCGGCGGCGGAGAGCTCTCCCTCGAGCCACGAGAGGAGCCCGGGGCTCAGGGCGTTCAGGCCCGGGTGGCTCATCCGGATCTCGTGCATCGGTTCAGCCGAGGATCTCGACCTCCTCGGTGAAGGCGATGCCCGCCTCGGCGAGCTCCTCCAGGATCGGCGCGTAGATCGAGGGGTGCGTCGGGATCAGCGTCCCGGCCATGGAAATCTGATCGGTCAGGATCAGCTTGGCGGCGAGCGCCGTCGGGAGACCGACCGTCTTGGACATCGCGGTGAAGCCCCCCGGCTCGCCCCGGGCGACCATCGTCGAGGTGATCCGCTCCGCCGGGCGGTCGGAATCGGGATAGTCCACCTTCAGCTTGTGGAGCAGGACCACCATATCTCGCTGGCCGGGGCCGAGCGGAAGCTTCTCGCTCAGGAGGTCGATCATCATCTCCGCGGCGGTCTCCCCCTGGCAACCGGTGGGCTCGTCGGAGAAGAGACCCAGCCAGGAGAAGTTCTCCATGATCTTGCCGGTCGGGCTGATCCCGAGGTAGTTGGCGACGCGCGAGTGGAGGTTGTCTCCGCCGGCGCTCTGCGGCAGGAACATCTCCACCACCTCGGCGTAGGTGCGCTCGGCCAGGTTCGGGATGCGCAGCGTTTCGTTCGGCAAGCCGAGCTGGACCACTCGCGACCACGTCTCGCTCCAGCCGGGATAGCGCAGCGTGCCCCGGATCATCGTCGTCACGTCCTTCAGGCTGAACGACTTCATGTAGGAGAGGGAGTCGCGGTTCGGGTAGGCCTCCAGCATCCCGACCCCCTGCACCTCGATCGGCCAGGTGTGGTGGAACACGTGGTGGTGGGGGACGATCTTGATCTTCCCGTTCTCGAGGTACTGCGCGCCCGCTTCCGCGGCCATCACCACGTTGCGCGGGTTCCAGGTGACCGCGTAGCGCAGCGGATTGTGCGGCTGATCGTTCGAGGGGATCCCGCTGCCGTAGGAGCAGAAGCTGGTGATCCTCGCGCCCTCGGAGCGGAGGCGGCGGATCAGCGCGATCGCCGACATGTGGTCGATGCCGGGATCGAGCCCCAGCTCGCACAGCAGCACGACGCCCTTGCGCTGAGCGTCTCGCTCGAGGTTGCGGACTCCCTGGCCGCGGTAGGAGACCGACAACATGTGCTTGCCGTTGGCGAGGCAATCCCAGGCCACCAGCTCCTGGAAAGCCGGCGAGAGCATGTTGACGACCAGATCGGAGTTCCGGATCTGCCTCGTGCGCAGATCGGAGTCGTTGACATCGAAACGGATCGCGCTGCCCCGGGCGTGCCCCCCGATGCGGTCGTACGCCATCTCCATGTCCATGTCTCCGACGGTCACGAACCAATCGTGCTCGTCGGCGAGCCGGAGCAGGTGTGAGATCAGATAGGGGGAGCTCTTTCCGGCTCCGAGGACGAGAACGTTCTTCATTTGATTCGACTGCCTCTGGGGGTCTCCGGCGCGGGAGTATACGGCCGGGAGCCTCCGGGGCCGTATACTCCCCATACCGTATACTCGGCCCATGTCTTCCACCGATCCTCTGGCCCTGCTCGGTTACGGTCGCTTCGGCCGGGCCCTGACCGAGCTGGCCCTGGCCGCCGGGCTTCCCGTCCGGATCCTCGATCCTTTCGCGGAGGTGCCCGAGCGCTTGCGTGTCGCCGACCTCTCCGAGCTACTCGGCGAGGCTTCCGTGGTGGTGCCGGCGGTCCCGATGCGCAGCTTTCGGTCCGTGGTGGCCGAGCTCCGGGAGCACTGCACTCCGGCCCACACCGTCCTCGACGTCACCAGCGTCAAGCGCGGCGCGGTGGAGGCGATGGGGGAGTGCCTCGGCGAGGCGGTGCCCTGGGTCGCGACGCACCCCCTCTTCGGGCCGACCAGCATCAGCTCCGGCGAGCGCCCGCTGCGGGCGGTCGTCTGCCCCGATACCCCACACGGCGAGGCGCCGGGGATCGCCCGACGCTTCTACGAGATCCTCGGTTGCGAGGTGGTCGAGCAGGCGAGTGACGAGCACGACCGGGTGATGGCGAACACCCACGTGCTCGCCTTCTTCGTGGCCAAGGGCCTGCTCGAGGTCGACGCCGACGGGGCGTCGGCGGCGGTTCCACCGTCCTTCCGGGCGATGGCAGCCACGATCGAGTCGGTGCGGAGCGACGCCGGTCACCTCTTCTTTCCGATCCAGCACGACAACCCCCACGCCGCCGACGCGCGGGAGCACCTGCTCGACGCGCTGGGGCGGATCCACCGACAGCTGGCGGAGGAGGTCCCCGGCGCGACTCCCGAGGGCTCGGCGAAGGCGATGGCGATCCCCCCGGCGAAGAAGACCGGGCCGGAGCTGGGGCTGGAGCGGGCGCGGATCGACCTGCTCGATCGCGAGATCGTCGAGCTCCTGGCGCGCCGGGCGCGGCTGGCGCACCGGGTCGCGCGGGTCAAGGCGGAGGGTGGGCACGCCGTCCAGGACCCCGGGCGGGAGAAGCAGCTGCTCGAGCGCCGGAAGGAGTTCGCTCTCGGCCAGGACCTCGACCCGAAAGCGGTCGAGGACGTCTTCGAGGCGATCCTGCGTTTCAGCCGCCGCGAGATGCGGCGGTGGATCGACCGGAACCAGTCACGTGGAGTCTGAGCGAGCGACGATGATCACCGTCCTCCGCAACGCGCACGTCTTCGCCCCCGGGGAACTGGGGAGCCGCGACCTCGTGATCGGCGGCGAACGGATCCTGTGGATGGGCGCGTCGGCGCCCGTCGTTCCCGCCGAGCTCCTGCTCGAGGAGATCGATCTCGCCGGCGCACGGGTGATCCCCGGGATGATCGACGGCCACGTGCACCCGACCGGAGCGGGGGGCGAGGCGGGCCCGACGACTCGCGTGCCCGAGCCGGGGCTTTCCAGCTACACCTCGGCGGGGGTCACCTCGATCGTCGGGATGCTCGGTACCGACCCGGAGACGCGGGGGATGGAGGCGCTCTTGTCGCGCGTCCACGGGCTGCGCGCGGAGGGGCTCTCCGCCTGGTGCTTCACCGGTGGCTATCACCTGCCGCCGCGGACGCTGACCGGTAGCCTGCGCGGTGACCTCGTACACCTCGAGCCGGTGATCGGGGTGGGGGAGCTGGCGATCAGTGACTTTCGTTCCAGCCAGCCGAGCACGAAGGAGCTCTTGCGCGTCGCCTCGGAGGCGCAGGTCGGCGGGATGCTCGCGGGTCGCGCGGGGGTGCTGCACCTGCACGTCGGGGCCGGCGAGCGTGGCCTGAAGCAGGTGCGCAAGGCGCTGGCGAAGAGCGAGCTCCCCGTGCGCCTCTTTCATCCGACGCACGTCAACTGCCGGCGGGCGACGCTGGACGAGGCGTTCGAGCTGGCCGAGCGCGGTGGGGTGATCGATCTCTCCTGCTTCCCGCTCGAAGCGGTCGAGGGCGAAGTGCCCGCCGTCGAGGCGCTGCTCGGCTACCTCGATGCGGGTCTGCCGGCCGACGGGGTGACGATCAGCTCCGACGCCGGCGGTTCGTTGCCGACCTTCGATGAGAGTGGACGACTGATCGAGATGGGCGTGGGCGGCTCCGCGTCGATGGCTGCGACGCTGGCCGCGCTCTTCGCCAGCGGGCGGGCCCCTGCCGATTTCTTGCCGGCGCTGACCAGCAACGCGGCGGCACTGCTCGGCCTGGAACGCAAGGGACGCCTGGAGCCGGGTGCCGACGCGGACCTCGTGGTGCTCGACGGAGACGCCGCGATTCGCGACGTGATGGCCCGCGGGAGGTGGCACGTGCGCGGTGGGTCGCAGGAGATTCGCGGGACGTTCGAGGGTTGATCCGACAACGAACCCCGCGAGATCGCGTGCGGACCCCATTTTCGCCTATCCTGCTACAATGACCAGATCTGAAGACGTGGCGTGTTGCGCCAGGACCTGGTCATCCTCTTCCCGCGCAGACGAAGCCGCCACGGGGACAGTCGCATGACGAGCAGAACAGCGCTTCTACTCACGGCAGTCGGTGTTCTTGCCACCGGCTCGCCCGCTGTAGCACACGACGAGATCAGCAAGCTCGCCCCCGGCGACGGAGCAGCCGACGACGAGTTCGGGGGCAGCGTCTCGCTCGCCGGCGGCCTCGCATTGGTCGGGATGCGATTCGACGACGACCATGGGGCAGAGTCTGGAGCGGTCTACCTGTTCGATGCGAAGACTGGTCTGCAGCGGTACAAGCTCACTCCGGCCGACGGCGCCACCGGGGATCACTTCGGCCACGCCGTCGCCCTGCATGGCGGTCTGGCGCTGGTTGGGGCGCCCGGGGACAACGACGGTGGGGCGGACTCGGGCTCCGCCTACCTCTTCGACGCCACCACCGGGGTCGAGCTGCACAAGCTGACTTCCGCCGGCGGGGCAGCCGGCGATGGGTTTGGATTCAGCGTCTCCCTGAACGGTGGCCTGGCGCTGGTGGGGGCATACCGGGACGACGACCACGGCGAGGACTCCGGCGCCGCCTACGTGTTCGACGTGAGCAGCGGTGCGCAACTCCTGAAGCTGACCCCGGGCGACGGGGCGGCGCGTGACTACTTCGGGGTCGGCGTCTCACTCGATGGCGGCCTGGCGCTGGTGGGCGCCTCCGGGGACGACGACCACGGTTCGAGCTCGGGTTCCGCCTACCTCCTCGACGCGACCAGCGGCCAGGAGCTGCACAAGCTCACGCCCGGCGACGGCGCGAAGAGCGACTCATTCGGCTTCAGCGTATCCCTGGATGGTGGCCTGGCGCTGGTGGGTGCGACCGGTGACGACGACAACGGTTTCGAATCGGGAGCTGGCTACGTATTCGACGCAGGCAGTGGTCAGCAGCTTCACAAGCTCAAGCCCCTAGACGGTTCCGAGTGGGACCTCTTCGGCCTCAGCGTATCGCTCAGCGCGGGCATGGCCCTCGTGGGGGCGGTTCAGGATATCGCGAACGGTAGTGCTTCTGGCTCCGCTTACGTCTTTGACGCGGTCACTGGCCAGGAGCTCTACGAGCTGTACCCCGGCGACGGCGGGGACGCGGACTGGTTCGGCACGAGCGCTTCCCTGGACGGCATGCTGGCTCTCGTGGGCGCGAAGTGGGACGACGTGCTGGCCAATCACTCGGGATCCGCGTACGTCTTCGACGCGCTCTCACCCGGGCACCCCTACTGCTCCGGCGATCTGGGCTCCGGCTCGCCTTGCCCGTGCGGCAACGACAACGACGGCAGCGTCCCGGGCTCAGGCTGTGCAAATGGCGTCTTCGCCTCGGGCGCGCGAGTCGCCGGTGAAGGTGTGGCGAGTCTAGGGCACGACTCCCTCGTGCTCGTGGCGACCCACCTAGAGCCGAACAACACCGGCCTCTACTTCCAGGCGGACAACGATCTTTCCCCCGGAGTCCTCTGGGGCGACGGCCTTCGTTGCGCGGGAGGCAACCTGAAGCGCCTGCAGGTTCGGTTCGCCGATGCCGCCGGTGCTTCCTTCACGACGGTCGGCATTTCCGCGAAGGTGGGGAACATCATCGCTGGTGGCACCAAGTACTACCAGTGCTGGTACCGGACCACGGCCAATCCACCGTGCGGGGCGGGGGTGAACGACTTCAACTCGTCCAACGGGTACTCGGTCACGTGGTTGCCGTGATCGGGGGCCCGCTGCCTCGCCGACCTTCACCTGCCGCCGCGCTCCGTCGGCGGTTCCGGGTGACCGGCGGTAAGTGTTCGGTCTCGGTACCCGCTCGCCCCCCAACAAGTCGAGGCGCACTTGTTGTAGAGTAGACCCGGTCTGGACGATCCAGACCATCACCCCCTCGGGCCCTCTCGACGCTCTAGCCAAACGGAGACTCCCCATGCACCGTCTCATCCGCCCTGCCGTCGTGTTCGTTTCCGTTCTCCTGGTCGCCCTGGTAATGGTCGCGGCCAGGAGCCCACGGGCCGATGGCTCGGCCATGAACATCACGTATCTCCTCGAGGTCGAAGGCAAGATGGTGGCGACCTTCCAGTCGTTCGGCAACCTCGGCTCACGGAGCGAGGTCATCGTGGAGACCTCCGTCAACCCCGACACCGGCGAAAAGTACACCAGCAAGACTCCCGGCGCGCTCGAGTGGCTGGACTTCACCCTCGAGCAGGGACAGGCCTCCTCCAGCACGCTCCAGGAGTGGCGTCAGCAGGTCATCGATGGGAAGATCGCGGACGCCCGGACGAACTGCTCGTTGGTCGCGGTCGGCCGGGGCGGGACAGAAGTCGCTCGATGGAATTTCGAGAATGCCTGGCCCCGGGAGCTCTCCCTATGGAGCACGAGCGGGGACACGAAACAGTGGGTCTTCTCGAAGGTGGTCATCGTATGCGAGCACTGCGAACGCGTGCCCTGACGCCTCCGTCGTCCGCCGTCTTGCCGGGCGCCAGGCGTGTCGGTTCAATGGCCGCTCATGGTCAGGTCCTCGTGGCTGGCCGGGCTCGAAACCCGGACTGACTCACAGGACCTCGAGCACCGTGGTCCGACCGACCTCGATCACGACCGGGAAGGATCGAACGAGCCCGCTCGGTCCTTCGATGTCCAGGGTGTAGGCGCCGGCCGGTAGAGCCCGGTCGGACTCCCAGTCCCGGCCCGCCTCCATCTGCGTCTTCCGGAAGCACAGAACGTAGCCGCAGTGAAGGACGTCGGTGGCCATCAGGAGCGGTACCGGTCCGCCCGGCCCGTGCAGCGCGAAGCGACTCGGTCCTTCCTCGGAGAGCAGCGCGCCCGGGACGGCCAGGCGCCCGCCTTCACAAAGGGTCCACTCGATCCGCGTCTCGACCCCTTCCTCGAGCTCCAGCTCCAGCGGCGTGCGCAGGAAGAACGTCCGTTGAAGCTGCGAGGACTCCCGCGCGGTGGGGCGGAGGCTCCCGCGGTACCGTCCGGGGCGTAGCTCGTCGAAGCACAAGGTGTCGCCCGTGCGAATGGTCCAATGGTCGATCCGCCGGTACCCGTCGCCGGGGCCGACGCGTTCGAGCTCGAGCTGGGCGTACTCCAGCTGACGCTCGGGATCGCCGAGGAGCTCAATGACTAGCCGCGGCCGATGAGGACCCGGCTCGAGCTCGATCCACCGGGGATCGTTCCCGGACAGCTCCGCCGCGCGCACCGTGATGGTCTCGTCGACGTATCCATCACAGGTGAAGGTCAGCTCGTAGTCGCGACCCGGTGCGACGGCGTAGGTGAAGACCCCCTCCGGCCCCGGCTCCACGCTTCCCCGATCATCCACGCGCACTCTCGCCTCGTCGAGCAGGCGTCCCCGCGAGCCGACCCGAAAGCTCGCCAGGGCGAAGCCGAGGCGCAGCTCGACGCCGCGGGCCGGCGCGACGACGGGAACCATCGGTGGCTCGAGCTCCCCGGGGAGCTGATAGGTCGTGCAGTAGGGCTCGAGGCGCAGCTCGAAGTCCTGCGCCGCCAGGCCCGAGATGGTGAAGGTGCCATCCTCGGCCACGGCGACCTCGTGAGCCGAGATTCCGTAGCTCGCCGTATCGTGGAAGAACGCCGGCCCCTCGGACCACAGCCACGTATCCCCCTCGCCCGACCACACGCTCACCCGGGTCCACGCCGCCGGCTGGCCGCCGTGGAGCACCGCGCGGCCCTCGATAACGGCCCCGGTATCAAGGGTGAAGGTCTCCAGCTCCAGCTCCTCCCTCCCGTCGAGCTCCACGTGCTCCGTCCACGGCTCGGGCAGGTCGCCGCGCGTGCCCCAGGACTCCCGCGGGACGTACGCGACGACGGCGTGCGGGCCGAGCCGCGAGCTCCGCAGGCGGAACTCTCCGGTCGTTCCACAATGCACCACGTCCTCCGGCCCGGCCGCGGGGCCATCGTCCCCGAAGCCATGGTCCTCGAAGGGAACGAGGCCGACCGCGATCTCGTCCGGGGCGAAGCCGGGGGACGGTTCGACTCGTCCGCGCACGACGCCGCGCGCGGGCACCAGCGTGACCTCGAAGCAGAACTCCGTCCGCGCGCCGGTGAGCAGCGTGGCCCGTAGCCGGTCCCGGTCGACCTCGATCTCCTGCTCCACGGGCATGAAGTCGGGGTGGTCGATCCAGAGCCGCAGGATCTCGGGGCGCGCGCTCCCACTCTCGAACAGCGCGACGAGATCGTGCGCGACGGGCGCGCCGGCCGGTGTCGACCAGCGGTCCGCGACCGCCGCCTCGTACCTCCGGGTGCGCAGCTCGATGACGACCTCTTCCGTTTCCGGTCGCGGCCCGTGCACCTCTCCGCACAGCCACCAGCGGCCGGGCGTCGGAGTCGCCGCCGATTCCTCGACCGGCGCCGCGGGCGCGCGGTTCTCACCGGTCACGGAAGGGCCGTCGGGCGCGGGCCGGTCGGCCGCGTCGAGGCTCACGGCGGCATCTCCCTCCAGCGGCGTCCGGCTCGGGCTCGGGTCGAGGCGCGCCCAGCCGAGCGCGAGGATCGCCGCCAGCGCGGCCGTGGATGCTCCGATGATCACCAGTGCCTTGCCCATACCGAGCCCTCCTATTCCCCAGGCAGTCGTCCTCGCCAGCGTGGTGAGCCCGCGCGGCCTCCAGCCGGCGAGTGGCAGCAGGATCATCGCCCAGAGCTCGCGGCCTCCTTCGGTACGCCGGTCGAGGTCGCGCCGCAGCTGGTCGAGCGCGCGCTTGAGCCGGCTGCGCACCGTTCCCGCCGGCACGTCCAGGCGACGGGCGATGACGGTCGGCTCGAGCCCCTCGAAGTAGCGGAGCGCAATCGCCTGCCGGTGCGGCTCGTCGAGTCGTAGCACGGCTTCGGCGAGCAGGCGCTGACCCTCGACGCGCAGCAGGGTCTCGTCCGGCCCGGGTAGCCGCTCCTCGCGCGCGCCATCGGTCTCGTGCCGCCGCCGCCGCCGCTCTCCGCGCCGCCACGTGTGGCTCAGCCTCCGGACGACCTCGGACAGCCACGCGCGCGGCGGCGCGCCTCCGGGCCAGCTTCGCCGGTTGGCCGCGATCCAGGCCTCCTGGACCGCGTCGTCGGCTCGGCCGGGGTCACCCAGCAGCCCGCGCGCCAGAGCGCGCAGCTTCGCGCTCTCGGCCAGCAGTTTTTCGACGTGGAGTTCGCTCGGTCCGCTCACGGCTCACCATCCACCGGGAGAATGCCGGCCCAGGCCCTACCGTTGCGAGATCCGATCGTTTCTTCGCTGCGGCTACTTCCGCATCGCCCGCGCCCCGAACTCCGGCGCCTCCTTGATGCAGCCGCCGAGCAGGCTGATCGACTTCAGGAGGTGCTTGGTGGTGCTGCGGGAGAGCTTCAGCGGGGCCTCGCCGACCTCGCTCCACCCGGGCGTCTCCAGGTCGTCCGGCGGGATCTCGAGGCTCTCCCAGTTGTTGAAGAGCCGCCCCCAGTCGCTACCAAGGCTCTCCTCGACGATGCGCTTGTGCGTCGGGTACCAGAAGGAGTCGTGGTAGAGCACGCTGGCCATGTAGGACCACGGCACGAGCACCGTTTTCAGCGACCACTCGAGCGGTTTCTTCAGCGGGCCCCAGTAGACCTTGTGCTGCATCTTGCTCGCAGAAGTCATCTTCTTGAAGGGGCCGACGAAGTCCCACTTCTCGTCCAGGGCCTCGGTGTCGCCGACGATCTCGATCTCGCGGGGATTGATACGGTGGCGCACACCCTGCCGCGCTTTTGAGGCAGACTCGTGTGCGGCACCATCCTGTCGCGAAACAGCGGCAAGGTGTGCGACACCGTATCCCCGTCTCGGCCAGCTCTCCGGAGGAGTGCAGCGATCGTCTAGGGAACGAAGTGCACCTCAAGGGCGCTGGAGAAGTTGAACCCCGACGAGCACGGCCCGGCCGGATCGCGATGCCAGGTCTGGAAGTGCCACGTGTCCCCGGCCTGGATGTCCGTGATCGCGGGGGAGGCTAGGGACACCCCGACGACGCCATTGAGGTCCATGCCCCCGGCCGACCCCGTGTGGTCGACGGGAAAGCGGCTGATCCCCTGGCCGCCGCTCCCGACGCATCGAAGCCCGTCGCCGAACGGCAACGAGAGCCTGGAGCCTCCCATGTAGAACATCCCGAACTGATCCGGGGGGAGCTGCTCGACCCAGAGCCAGAGGCTGTTCGCGGAGACGCTCGAGCTGCCATGACCTTCGAGAAGAGCGCCCTGACCCGTCGAGTTCCGACAGCCTGTGGCAACCTCGTCGTTTCCGCAGGGACCGTTCGGGCAAACACAGTAGCGGCGGATGGTCACACACTCCTGCATGTCGCGAACGTACACGGCACCAGTATCGTTCGCTCCGAGGTCCGTGTGTGGGGAACCCGCGACGAGCCACGGAGGCGACAAACCGGGGACCGGGTCATACCCGGCCGTGTGCAGCTGGGCCGCCTCGATCCAGGCAGGGGCCTCTCGCTGGAAGAGCCGGAGGGGAGACGAACCTGACTGCGAGAACAGCGTCCACCCTGATTTCGAAACGCAGTAACCCAAGTTGCCGATCGAGTGCTCGAACTGCCATCCGCCTCCGACCTCGTTGAACACATGGAAGGCCACGCTTGGATAAGAACCAGAACGGACGATCAGGGAATCGCCATCGATGGCACAGAAAGGGCCGAACAAGGCGACGGTTGGGCTGGGAGCGGTGAGGATGTCGACCTCGGTCCACGCACCACCCACCTTCTCGAATACGTGGATCCATCCACTGTAGTCGGAGCCATACGAAGCTGCGAGGACGGTAGGCCCTGATACGGCCATGTGCCAGCCCATATTGCCGTAGTCCGCCCAACCCAAAGTGGGCGAGACGAGCTCCACCGGCCCGGACCACGCCCCGCCAGTTCTCTCGAATAGCAGGGCCTTTCCCCCGTTAATCGCGTGCTCGCAGTCGGACGGCGCGCCCGCGACCAGGACGTCACCATCGAGCGCGACATGCCACCCCACGCCGGAGCTGCTATTGGTGCAGCTCGCGAGCTGCGGGTGCCGGTAGTGCAGGATCTGGTTCCAGGTCCCCCCGGACCTCTCGTAGACGTAAAGCGCTCCCTGCTCCGGGTACACCTGCTCGCCTCCACAGCCGATCGCCAGCGTGTTGCCGCTCAGAGCCACGGAAGAGCCGAAATTCGCTCCCGACGCCGTCGGACCCGGATACGGGATCGACGTGGTGTGTGTCCAGCCGCCGGGCGAGTGTTCGAACAAGTGGACGGCTCCTCCATCCGGTGTGCCGGCGTCCTCGCGGGGCGCCCCGACGGCGAGAGTGTCACCATCGACGGACACCGATTCGCCGAACCACGCATTGGCCTCGGGGCTGGGCGGGGCCACGAAGTCCTCGCAGTACTGGGCGTGGAGGCCGGCCGCGGGGGCGAACAGCGCGAGGCCGGGGAGGAATAGCCTTCGGATCATGAGAGCAGCTCCGCTGGAGTGGGATGAGGTGCGTCGCGCACGGCGACCGGTCCATTGGAACCGTAGGTCCCCATCTTGGCCAGGGGTTCGACGGAATGGGGCGGGGGGTACCGAATACGGAACCAGGTTTGTTTTCACACACTTCGGGCGATCTGGGCGTTGTGCCCAGAGCACCCGAAGTGTGTGAAGGCAAACCTGGCTCCGTATGGTCCGTTCCGTCGGCGCTTCCGGGTGATCGGCGGATAGTGCTCGGTCTCGATACTGGCCGGTACCGGTACTACTTCTTCATCAGCCGTGCCCCGAACTCCGGCGCCTCCTTGATGCAGCCGCCGAGCAGGCTGATCGATTTCAAGAGGTGCTTGGTGGTGCTGCGGGAGAGCTTCAGCGGGGCCTCGCCGACCTCGCTCCACCCGGGCGTCTCCAGGTCGTCCGGCGGGATCTCGAGGCTCTCCCAGTTGTTGAAGAGCCGCCCCCAGTCGCTACCAAGGCTCTCCTCGACGATGCGCTTGTGCGTCGGGTACCAGAAGGAGTCGTGGTAGAGCACGCTGGCCATGTAGGACCACGGCACGAGCACCGTTTTCAGCGACCACTCGAGCGGTTTCTTCAGCGGGCCCCAGTAGACCTTGTGCTGCATCTTGCTCGCAGAAGTCATCTTCTTGAAGGGGCCGACGAAGTCCCACTTCTCGTCCAGGGCCTCGGTGTCGCCGACGATCTCGATCTCGCGCGGGTCGCCGCAGCCGAGGCCCAGCTCGTGCGCCAGGCGGACGAACTTGATGTCCTTCAGCGGGTCGAAGCCCATCAGCTTGGCCGCCATCGCGTCGATCGCCACCTGATCGGAAGAGGCGAGCAGCACGTTCTTGACGTGCGGGATCATGCAGCGCGGGCCCGGGCCGTCGCCCGCGAAGGTGCCGTCCATCACCGCGAAGATCCCCTTGTGGATCTTCTGCTGGATCATCAACAGATCGACCAGCGTTTCGTGGATCACCGGGTGCGTCCAGTGGCGCTTCTCGTTCAGGAGCCCCCCGAACGCGTTCTTCATCGCCCCGGTGGTGGTGGTGAAGATGTGCGTCTTGACCGTCGGCAGGTGCAGGATGTTCTCGCCGATGAAGCGCTTGGGGATCGAGAAGCCCTTGGGGTAGACCTCGTTCAGGCAGAGGAACTTGTCGGTCAGGTCACCGACCGCGTCGCGGACGTTGATCCACTCCTCCCCCTCGTAGAGGTGGACGTTCTTCAGCCCGTGCAGGTCGGTGACGTTGACCTGCTTGTTCTCCCGCTCGCCGAAGTGCGCGTCGATCACCACCGTGCGGTTGTGGCAGGCGTGGATCAGGTCGGGAGAGTACCCGTCCTTCTTCATGGCCCGGATCACCCCTTCCAGTTGCCACGGCGTGGTCGACGAGCCGGGGTAGAAGAAGTGCCAGCTGATGTTGACCTTCAGCCCGGTCTCGGTGTCCTTCGGCAGGGCCTCCTGGTAGCCCGCGAGGTTCATCAGGCGGTGGTAGTCCGCCAGCACCGTCGCCGGGGTGGTCTTGACGATCGCGACTTTCGATTGGCTCATTTCCGCTTCTACGGTGTCCGCGGGGCCCCTGCGGGAGGCCAGGCGGCGTTTTTCGGGGGGGAAGCACGGATGCTCCCCGATTCACCGCCGGAGTGCAAGGGCGGCGAACCGGGGAGCGGGAGCCCGTGAGCGGGATGGTCAGCCCTGCTCTTCGGCCTTTTCAGCCTTCTCCGGCTCCTTCTTCTCCTTCTCCGCCTCCTTCTCGCGCGGCGGGGTGATCTCGAAGACCTCCTCGCCCAGGACCACCAGCAGCCGGTCGCTGAAGGCGAGGTAGGTCTTGAGCTCGTCATGAGCTCTCAAGAGCAGGAAGTACTCATCCGAGAAGGCCTCGATCGTCTGCTTCCGACCGGCCATCTTCTTCTCGTCGTAGGCGCGATCGATCCAGACCCCCTTCCGCAGCCGGAAGATCTTGTCGCCCACCTTCTTGGTGAAGTAGGAGAGCAGCCGCTGCTGGCTCGACTGCCGCTGCCCGTGCCCCAGGAAGAAGTCGTCGGAGCCACCGCCGGCCCTTTCGCTCTGCCCGATCAGGCGCGCGAGGTAGGCGCTGTCGTCGACCGCGGTCTTGCCGCTCTCCTCGCGGCCGAGGCCTCGTAGCGAAGCCTCCGAGGACTGCATCTCCCGGGCGATGTCGCCGGCGAGGGTGTGTAGCTCTTCGAGCGAGGCGTCCTCGGGGAGCACGCCCGCCTCGAGCAGCCGGTCGATGATCATCTCGGGATCGGGGGGAGCCGGCCGGTGGGCGACCCCACCTCGAGTGGTCGGCGCCGGTGCCCCTGGCGCGGCCGGGCCCGGGGTGGACGGTCCCGAGGGACCGGGCGCGGCCGGCCCCGACGGTCCCGGCGAGGACGGCCCGCCGCCGCCTCCGCCGCCCCCGCTGCGGGGCACGGGGATCGGAGCCGGTCCGCGCCGCCCGGCAGGGGCGGCGCGGCGCGTACCCGCGGGCGCCGAGTCCGCCCGCCCGCGATAGGCGATCTCCCCCCCCACCACGACCATCAGGTG